>NZ_NIJK01000030.1 GCF_002836975.1 Shewanella indica
AGGGAAGGTGCGAATAAGTCCGAGATATGAGATCATCGTGTTGTAACCTGAACCCTGAATGAGTAACCGGATGAGCCAGCAACTGACTTTTGCCGACAGTGAGTTTTCCAGTAAACGCCGCCAGACCCGCAAAGAAATCTTCCTTGGCAGAATGGATAACTTGCTTCCCTGGGACAAATTACTTGGCGTTATCGAGCCTGTGTATCCCAAGGCCGGTAATGGTCGCAGGCCCTATCCGCTGGAAACCATGCTGCGTATTCACTGCATGCAGCAATGGTACAACCTGAGCGATGAGGCCATGGAAGATGCCCTCTATGAAATCGCCTCCATGCGCCAATTTGCTCGCCTGTCACTGGATAAAGCCATTCCAGACCGCACTACCATCATGAATTTCCGGCATTTGCTGGAGCAGCATGAACTGGCCCGCAAAATCTTCAGTACCGTTAATCACTGGCTAGCAGAGTGTGGCGTTCTAATGACCCAGGGCACCTTGGTGGATGCCACCATCATTCAAGCCCCCAGCTCTACCAAAAACAAACACAACAGCCGTGATGAAGACATGCACCAGACCAAGAAAGGTAACCAGTGGTACTTCGGCATGAAAGCGCACATTGGCGTGGACGCCAAAAGTGGCCTGACCCACAGTCTGGTGACCACGGCGGCTAACGAGCACGACCTCAATCAGGTTGGCAAGTTACTGCATGGCGATGAAGAATTTATCTCAGCCGATGCTGGTTATCAGGGGGCCGAAAAGCGCGATGAGCTCAGCGATGTCAGCGCAGACTGGCTTATCGCCGAGCGTCCCGGCAAAGTGAATGCATTGAAGCAACACCCGCGCAAGAACAAGCTGGCCATCCGTTACGAATACCTGAAAGCGAGTATCCGAGCGAAGGTTGAGCATCCATTTCGGATAGTAAAATGTCAGTTTGGTTTCGTCAAAGCCAGGTACAAGGGGCTGGCTAAAAATGACAGTCAACTGGCGATGTTATTCACCCTGGCGAACCTGGTTCGAGTTGACCAATTGATACGGGCACAGGCGAGATCTACCTGAAATGAGGAAATTGGCCTGAAACAGGGCCAAAATCAGCCACGAAGAGACGATTTTGGGCTGAAAATTGGAAAATTGAGCCACAGGACGTCGATAAAGGACGGTTTGGGGCGTCATATCGGGAGCTGCGGACCACTTAATCGCAGCTTCC
>NZ_NIJK01000051.1 GCF_002836975.1 Shewanella indica
CAGGGCGGGATCCCACTTTAAATTGAACTTTTACGGTTGGTCATGATCTGATCTGCCTTGCCCTTAATCCACAGATGACCATGACCCTTTTGAAACAACTAGAACAGATTACCGATCCCCGTAAGGACATCAATCTAAAGCATAATTTAGTGGATGTGGTGTTCCTGACACTCAGTGCTATCCTCAGCGGTGCGACTGGGTGGAAGTCCATTCAGGAATTCGGAGAAGAACAGCTAGATTGGCTCCGTCTGTACCGAAAATTTGAAAATGGCATCCCTAAAAGGCATTGTATCAGTAATATAATCAAAGCATTGGACAGCGAACTGCTCCTTCAAGCCATATTTGGCTGGATCAATGAGCAACGGCAAACGGAAGGGAAAACCGTTATCGCGCTGGATGGAAAAACCCTGCGCGGGGCGTGGAGTGAGGATGCTAAGAATGCACTCCATGTTGTCAGCGCATTTGATGTCGGCAACGGCATTACACTTTACCAAGACAGTTCACATTCTAAAGGGAAAGAAGCTGAAGTCGCCCGCAACATGATTGATGCTATGGCACTGGATAATGCCGTTCTGACGCTGGATGCACTGCATTGTCAGGTGTCTACCATGAACAAAATTAAACAGGGGAACGGTGATTTCATTATTCAGCTCAAGTCGAACCAGCCGGGATTATTTGAAGCAGTCAAAACCAGCTTCAGTAAAGCGTATGAGCAGCCAGAACTGGCTATATTTGAGCAGTTCAACATGGGTCATGGCCGCAGGGAGCGCCGAACAGTCATGCAGATAGAAGCAGAATTATCAGCGGAACTTAAGAAAAAGTGGCCGCACATCATCTCATTTATCGAAGTTGCCAGTGAACGGACAGTCGATGGAATAACATCATGTTCTTCACGCTGGTATGTCAGTTCCTTACCGCTCAATGCCGAAGAGGCCGCGAGGACTATTCGAGAGCATTGGGGGGTAGAAAATCAGCTCCATTGGGTGCTGGATGTGGTCTTCCGCGAAGATGCGCTGAAGGTAACGGATCCTGATGGCGCAAAGCATCTCGCCCTATTTAACCGAGCGGCTCTGAGTGCGATAAGGCAGCACCAAGGCAAAAAAGACAGTCTGGCAGGTAAGCGCCGCCGTGCTGGTTGGAGTCCTACATTTCGCTCAGAGTTGTTATTTGGTTAAGATATAAGCAAAGTGGAATCCCGCCCTG
>NZ_NIJK01000048.1 GCF_002836975.1 Shewanella indica
TCATCTGTGGATTAAGGGCAAGGCAGATCAGATCATGACCAACCGTAAAAGTTCAATTTAAAGTGGGATCCCGCCCTGCCTTGGAGGGGGTAAGTGATGTGCAGAAGTTCGATTCAGATTGGATTGTTGAAGGGGTACAAATTAATCTTACGGTAGAGCATAAGCGTTTGGCTGATCTGGCTGTTGAGTTAATTTCACCTTCGGGTACCCGTAGCGTTATTATGACTCCCTATAATGGATTTGTTCCCATTCGAAACTCTGGATATACAAATACTCCCATGTTGTCCAATGCTTTTTATGGTGAAAATGCCAGAGGAAATTGGACTTTGAAGGTTATCGATGTAAATAGTGGCGAACAGGGATATATTTTCCGAGTAGGAAAGGTGAATGTAGAAGAAAAGCTATTGGAAAATGAGGCTAATGGAGTACTCAAGTCCTGGTCTTTACGTATCCATGGTCACCAAGCCGTAAGCGCTTCTTAAGGAGAGGGTAGTATGAAAAATATTACAGTGATAGTTGTTTCGTTACTTATTTCTGCCATGTCTATGACAGTACAGGCTAGACCATTTTTGAGTGATGATTCTTTGTTGGATAAAGTAGCTCCCGAAGTTTATGACGTGGATACTCAATTGGTGAAAATTAATGATAGAGTTGTAAAGGCAGAAACTTTATCAAAGGGACAGCCTTTGGTTGATTCTGCTGGTGATGTTATTGCAATTCCAACAGGAAAATTCATTGTAAAATTGGCAGAAGGTGTCTCGGCTACCGAATTTTCTCAACAGCATAATTTGCATTTGGATTGGCGAAGTGATAACAACCTCCTTCTGTTATCCGCACCGGATGGAAGCGATTTATTAAAGGTTTTGGGTTCAATAAAACAGAATCCACAGGTTCTCAGAGCAGAATTGGATCTGGCACAGGACTTCTATCAACCTTGGTAACAGTATAAATAACCACTAGTGACATTCTTGGCTAGCACAGAGCAGATATACTGAATCCTATTAAAATAGGTTGATATTGATAACCGCTGTTGTGACATGCTGGGTTATAGACGTACCTGCAGGTTCTGATTCTTGTAAAGGATTAGAACCCTGCAGAGTATATTTTTTAAGTGTACAGTGCAAGTTACAGGTTTAATGCTGGGATTGAATAGTGTTGTAAAAGAGCTTTTTATGGTTGCGGAAATCTGTATGTTTAACAAATAACTTCATTAAGAGGGATGAACATTAATATGGCTGGCAATTTATAAGGTAGTGTTCATAAATCTGTGTCATTTGAGTAATATACACCCAAAAGGATATTCAAATGACCAAACGAGGGGAGGGTGTTCAAAATTCTGTGTCACGTTAAAAATCACAGATCGATGTGAGCATCCAGTCGTCCTTCAAAATGGATGGA
>NZ_NIJK01000031.1 GCF_002836975.1 Shewanella indica
ATTGACCGAGAGGGTTTCACCGTCCTGATAGACATCATCCGTCGGCGCCGCGACGGTGACAGTGCCTTCGGTTTGACCGGCCGCAATGGTGATGCTGGCGCCGTTGGACAGGGTCAGTATCAAGTCACTTTCAAGAGGGGCATTATCTACAACTGCTGTGTAGGTGATACTGCCACCCTCATTGACTTGGGTTGGCGCCAATAAGGTTACAGTACTGGGCGCAACTTGGGCCAGGTTAAAGGCGTTTTGTGATAAACCTTCTTGCAGTGTAATAGCATCAGTTTCGAAGCCTGCTGAATCGTAGCCACTGGCAGCCAGCGTTTCTGCACCACTTCTTGCCAATGAAACAAAGCCGGATGTTCCTTCATTTCCTTGAGTTCCACCGGCAGCAGTATCAGGCAATGAAGCGGTTGGATCTTCTCCTGCTGCGATAAGGGCCTGTAGCTGCTCAATTTCAGAATCTGTTACAGCATCTGTATTTTGCAACACTTCTTGAGGAACTTCAGATCCTCCTCTAAGACTGCTCCCATCACTGAGTAAAAGCTCTATCTGTGCATCATTATCGACAAAAACTTCGCTTCCGTGCGCGACCAAGTCGCCTTGTTGTAATGGAACTTGCTGGCCATTTGACATAACATAAGCCTTGCCATTCAAACTTTTAACTTGACCATTTTGTGTTGCGATAAGTGCTTTCATGTCCCGCCCCCGGCGCTTGCAATATCCGTATCAATAAAGTTGCATCCCATTGTTTCTGGGTTGCAAGTTGACAAAAAGTGTAAATCTTCTGGCGCGATCTTAGATGAATAACCTGGTCAAGTCAATTTTTTGACACCGATCGTACGGTTTGTAATTTTATGATTTATATTGGTTTATTTTTTATTTCGATTAATAAAAAAACAGAAGCTTAGCGCTTCTGTTAATTTTATTGTGAATTGTCGGCGATTTTGTTACGGGATTAACTGATCCTCGGATAAGTAAGTATAATTTGGCTCGGGTAATGAGGTTTGGACGACAGGTTGAGTAACCAACAATGCGCCGTCGGAAATAAGGGATTGAATAATCACACCTTCATCGGTAGTTCCATACTCTGTGGACAGATCCACGCCATTGAGTACTATGGTGACACTGTCCCCGCCGGCACCTGTCGTGTCGACAGTTATGATGGTGTTGCCATTCACAAAGCTGAAGTCCAGGTAATCATCCAAAACTCCATTTTCTTCATTAACCAATATGTCCGATAAATCCAGTGCATCTGTGTTAGGGGAGAAGTTATAGACGTCATCGGTGCTGCCATCTGCAGACCCGGCATCCCAGATAAGAATATCTCTGTCATTATCTAAGCCAGCATCCAGGTGGTCACTGCCGGGGCCGCCAACCAGATAGTCGGCACCTGTACCGCCAAAGATGTAGTCATTACCAGCACCACCCAGTAATTGGTCATCGCCTTCCAGACCTTTGATGGTGTCATTCCCTTCGCGACCGACAATTTCATCACTTTGGTTAGCTCCGGTGAGAGAGTCACCCTGAGTGCTACCAAAGATGAGGTTATCTATGTCGTCGCTTCCTGTTATCGTAATGGCATCATCAGGCAGCAGCTCGTGAGTAAATACAGCTTGTACATATCGGGCTTGATAGCTGCCTCCATCATTGTCGAAGTAAGTAATAGTCCATTGATCGGCAGCTTGGGCTGGATTTAAGGTCAGATAGTCAGCGAGTGTTATCGAGTTATCTGACTCTTGCACAATCTGATCGTAGCCAATACTGGCTTTCATCAAGCCAGAATCAGCATCATAAAACCAAGTTTGTTCTATGTTATCCACAGGATCAGCCAGTAGCACAATGAAGGTAATACCGTTGATAGTTAGCCTGACCGATACCTCTGTTTCCCGTTTGCTGCCGGCTGTGGAGTCAATGTCTCTCTCATTGCCGGGGATTGGAATGGCAAAGGGCGATTTTTGGAAGTCGGTAAATAGATCCAGGCTACCGGCGGAAGGCGCTAAATTAATCGCATCGGCGAATCCACCACTGATACTGAGAATGGCATCTTGGTCATTACCTGAAGTCAAAGGTGATGAACCATCACCTATGGTGACACTTTCCCCTCCTAAGCTGTTCCCCGGCACCGCATGGATGATGAAGTCACCATCCACATGATCTGTACCTGAGTTGACTGTGAAGGTCAGAGAAATATCAAGCTGTTCCTCAATATCACCGTTATTACCCGGCATATAGACCAGACTGCCTAACTCTGCTGCAGACAAGGCTTCAGGATTGTCAAAGTCATACTGCACCAGCATCTGCTCGCCATCATCCCAGTACCAAATAGAGCCTAGCTCGGCAGTTTCTGCAGGATCGATAAACTCAAGACTCAGGTTTGTGATGCTAATTTCATCCGTGGCATCTACATCGGTTGGAACATCAATATTCAGCGGATAACCGGCAAGATAAGGATCCGAGAGTTGTAACAGGGAGGCCGGAACCCAGATCTCTTTGGCAAATTCGCCTTCAACCGGGTCGTTGGTTCCATTGATGGTGATTGTGACAGTCTCGGTATCTGTGCCGCCGTTGCCGTCATCGACAGTGACATCAAAGCTTAAGGTGATGGTCTCACCGACAGCG
>NZ_NIJK01000013.1 GCF_002836975.1 Shewanella indica
TGTCCATCCATTTTGAAGGACGACTGGATGCTCACATCGATCTGTGATTTTTAACGTGACACAGAATTTTGAACACCCTCATTTTAAGTGGCGGTAGGACAATCAACCCTCAATATGATGGGTATGCAGAGCATGTTTTTAACTCTTGTTGTCGTGTTGCAATGAAGACTCTTACTGGTGATACAGTAGAGCAAAGATTTGCGACACTGATTTTTAGCGTTGTAAACACACCTAGCCGAGTCCGTAAATATGCTCAATTGATCTCTTATCTTGCCTCTGAGTTTGCAGTAGGGCATTTCTTAGATTTTGACGCATGCAATGAAGCTCTGAAAGAGTGCCAAAAAAAAGCTCTTGAATTGCCACAACCCTGATATTGCTGTAAATATCTGACAACAAGTTTCTAACTAGTTTTTGTCCCGAAACGGGTTACGAAGGTACCTTACGTGTCCATACAGATGGTCAAGAAAAATCATAAATGCCTAGCGAGTAGTGAACTGTGCGAGTGTCAGGAATGGCTTTTTTATTTTAATTGACCAAAATACCCTTTGGCAGGGTGATGGTTTCATGCAGTGAGGCCATCGCCTTGCTAAGCCTGCAGGGACAAAAAAGCGTACACACCATTATACATGGTATGTACGCTTATGAGCTCCATAAGAAGCATTGCTATTAAAGGGCTGTCACTCACTCACACGCGAATAGACATTCTTTTTACTATATACTCTAATATCGGGGCTTTTGCTTTGGCCGCTTACGATTCAGCTCTTGATCGCCGCAAAACTGCCGCGGCAGAGCTTGGCCAAGTCCTCTGCGGCAAGACAGATCTCCAGCCCACGGCGACCGGCGCTGACATAGATGCTGTCAAACTCCTGGGCGCTGGCATCTATCACTGTGGGTAACTGCTTTTTCTGCCCCAGAGGGCTGATGCCACCCACCAGATAGCCGGATGAACGCTGCGCCAATTGCGGATTGGCCATCACCAACTTCTTGGCTTTAATCGCCTTGGCAACGCATTTCAAGCTGAGTTGATGATTCACCGGCACCAGGGCCACCGCCAGTGGCGGTGACTTTTCATCGCTGCTGACCAGTAGAGTCTTGAATACCCTGTTGGGATCCAGTCCAAGCGCACTGGCGGCCTCTTCGCCGTAGGAAGGGGCATTCTTGTCATGGTGATATTCGTGAACGGTAAAAGAGATCCCCGCCTTGGTGGCGAGATCGATTGCGGGTGTCACAAGTGTCTCCTTAGGTTGTAGCGTGAGCAGAGTTTCGTATCGCGTTTTAATCCGGATATCTGTTGCGCCAAAACCTGTCTAACTATCAAAACAGGTGTCATAGCATAAGCCTCAAGCCTTTCAGGGTCGAGACAGCGGGTCACTCTTTTAAGACTCAGTTTAGGAGCAAGACCACAAAGCGGCATAAAAGCTTAAGTATTAACTCAAGCAATTGTCTGGAAAATAGCTTAGACATGAGCCCAGATATCAGCGGCTACTGATTATCTGAGTTAGGGGCTAATCCGAGGCTGGTAAAATCGATAGGCCAGGGAAGGGCTTTAAACATGAGTTAACCCATTTTTCCAAAATAAAACGCCCGGCATCTGGCCGGGCATTTTGAAAGACTATGGCGGCTTTACTTCTGCGTTGCGCGGTAGTGGTCGAAATTCTCGATATAATCGTCCATCGAGCCTTCGAGCATCTCCTTGTAGCGCTCCATATAGTAATCCATCATCTCTTGCTTCTTCGACTGCATCTGCTCCTTGGTGGCAAAACCGGTAGAGCCGAACCAGGCATTGTAACGAGCCAGGGCATACATGAAAGAGGCACTGACTTCACCGGTCTGGACTTCAGTATTCTGGTTCTGTTTGTTAGCCAACTCGATGAGTTCACTGGCACGCTGAAAAAACGCCTTATCTGTATCAGACATCTGAGATTCCTGTTTAAAGCCGAGAGCTTGCCTCTCGTTGTTAGGGTTAACTTACCCTAGAGTGTTTTGCTGCAAACTGCTGTAATCCGCTTCACATTCCTGATTGCTAAAGCTAAACAAGCATGAGTTGAATCGCAAAAGAGAGCAACTAACTTCCCAAATAGCCAATCATTTAGGTGCCCTAGGCTAAAAGGTGCGACCAAGTCCCTTATGTGCTCTGGGTCGGCAGACAGACCTGTTTGTTGTGCTTTTCCCTTTTTTCGCTTTTACTTAATTTCTTCCGATTGGCGATTGTTTCGCTCACCCAATCTGGTTATTGTAGATACAATTCAACCGCTTATTTTAGGCTTTTTCTCTTAACGGCAAGCGATTATAACTCCTGGTGTAGTAGGCCATATAGGGAATATTGTCTTGACACAGTTCCAGGGCTGCTCTCGGCGGTTTTGGGGTATCTTCAGGGACGAAGTCAGTTTCGTATCCGTGCGGTAGCTATGCTTGCAGCAAAATGCTCCGCAAAAGCGCGCCTGTTATCGACGGTTTTCGCGTTAATCTGCTGGTGAAATTGAAAACATCAATAAAGTCATAATGATATACGTATTCCTAGTGGATAATAGCTTTGGAAACCGCGTATGCTTACCCTACAGCTGTTAGTAGGTTTGAATTGGGTCATGAGGTATTCTGAGCTTGTTGCTGATAGCGAAGCAGTCTTGTTTGAACTAGCAGAGTTAACTGGTATCGCATACGAAAAGGAGAGTTTGCGGCGTTTAAAGCGCCCAACTTCTGCCCGGTGTTAACACGTCTTCGCCGAGCTCAAAGGAAAAATGGATATCTAACAATAGTTGAACACTAGATTTTGACCAAAGAATGCTCAAGTACCAAACAATGTTTGAGCGAAAAATAAACTTTTAGTGGGTTGCTAGATTTTTTTGATGCCTTAATTGGGAAAAGGAGTTTCTTGATGAATGAACTGGCCAATGAACTAGAAAGCAAAGGGTACAATATCAAGATTCAAGGTAATACGATAATTATTCGTTTGGGAGGCTTAACCAACCCGGTATCGGTTACCTATGATTGGGCAAAAGGCCAATATGATGTTGGTACTAGAGATTTACCTCTCGGTATCATCTACACGTTTCTATTTTCTATTTCTCTTTACGGAGCCTTAGTTTCCATCATTTTTGTGAATGTTTTTCTGATTGCAGTCAGTGCTTTCGGGTTTACCTCTTTGATCATCACAGAATTGAGGGTTAGTTCATTGAGGTATTTTATAGCTCAAAAAAACGGGATGAAAAGCAAGGAAAAAACAAGTAAACCCAAGCTTAAAACGTGGACAATGAATCCTAGGTAGAGGTTAGCACGACTGAAATAAGTTCGATTTCATCAAAGCTCTAAAACTCAAGGCTCTCTTTCGATTTCAAAGAGCTTAAACCATATAGCGCTGCTTGGATGCAGACAGAAAGAAGATTAATTTTTCATTCTATAATGGATAGCTTGATTTTTGTTAAAGAGACCAAATGGTAGATTTCAGTATTTCACAAATAGGCGCACTGATCCTGCACCGGAATTTTAAGCTTTCAAACTTACTAGAATCAAAAATAATGGGAGCACCATCAAAGGCTGATATCTGGCATTTGCGTTGCAGAAAAGAGGAGCTGCTAACGCTTCAGAAAGCATTGGCAGAAAGACTCAAGCAAAATGAACAAAACTCTTCTCTAAGCTTGGTTCTAGAAGAAATTGATGAAATATGTAAAAAAAACACAATAATAGGCTAATTAGTATTGCCCATTCTGGGCTTAACCTCGCTACGATTAGCTGTTGTCGGCGTGACGCATAAAGGACGATATGGAATACGTAAACAAACCACCGGGAGTAAGTAGAGAATCGATTAGAGAGCTTGAAGGGGCTTTTGGTGTGAGCTTACCAAGTGAGTTTTATGATTGGTGGCAGAACAGTAATGGGGCGGACATCTTTTTTGGTTTTAAAGAGCTGCAATTTTTCTCAATCATAGAAATACTCGGTGAGGATATATACGAGTTAAAGAAATATATGCCTAACTCAATACCTATTTGTATGGATGGAAATGGTAATATTTGCGTAGCAAAAATTGAACAGCGAGAAATTTCTGGCTATTACATCGCTAATTGTGGTGATTTAGGCTGGGACGAGGCCAAATTTGTTGCTAAATCTCTTGTTGAACTGATAAATGATCAAGTTTCGCCGGAGAGTAGATTAAATGTTTAAGAACTGGCTGTGGCATTAAGTTTGAATCGCAACGCGTCATTTATTTTGTTCGGTAAAATTGTTTGCATTGCTTAGATGTTGTTTTTTGAAGGGGAGTAATTGTGATATTACCAAGTTATTATGCGGAATGGCTCAATAGTATTGATACGGCTGAAGCTGTCTGTTACAGAGGGAGTGAGTTCTATTTGTTCCCGGAGAGTGAGCTTATTGATGAAATCACGATAGATAAAAACACTGTCAACACCTTTAATCAGCTTTATGCCTTCATCAAAACTCAATTGGAAGTTTCCGGTAGTTCTCCTTTAACCATTGAACAATGCAGATCTTGCATTACGATCGGAACTGATAATGGCAATCCAGTTTTTATCGATCTAATGCGTGATTCAGAATTGTTCTGCTATTACCTTGATGGTGGTTATATTGAAGCGAAAGGTGGTAATTTGCTTAGCTTAACAATGGAGGCGGAAATTTATGAGACATAGGGTAGCTGAGTGAATAAAGAGTTAATCACTGGCGAAGTTGTTGTGGTTGATTAAAAGTGATACTCGAGTAAGAAATTGTTGAAAACGATGGGTGCTTGGTATTTGGTTTAATAATAATGACTTTGTTGTATTCAGTAAGTGCAGTGGAGGGGGCAATATTCTGTGTCAGCCTGTCATAGCGAGGGTGTTCAAAATTCTGTGTCACGTTAAAAATCACAGATCGATGTGAGCATCCAGTCGTCCTTCAAAATGGATGGACA
>NZ_NIJK01000016.1 GCF_002836975.1 Shewanella indica
AAATCCGATGACATGGGGTCATCGGATTTTGATCCTTTCAGTGAGATCGTCAAGCGATCTGTCTTAACTGATCGGCATTACTGCCTTGGCAGCGTTTTTTATGGCGGAGAAGCTATTTGGCCTGATGCAGAAACTCGGCGCGGGTGGCCGGGTTGGACTTGAACACGCCGCCAAGAGCCGTAGTGGTGGTGGAGCTGGTGGAGTCCATCACACCGCGGGATTTAACGCAGTAATGCACCGCATCCATTTTTACCGCCACATCTTTGGTTTCCAGCAGGGTCTGCAACGCGACCAGTACTTGCTGGGTCAGGCGCTCCTGCACCTGTGGCCGCTGGGCAAAGAAACGCACTATGCGGTTGATCTTCGACAGGCCGATGATCTTCTTCCGCGGCAGATAGGCCACAGTAGCAGTGCCGTCTATGGTCACCAGATGGTGCTCACAGGTGCTGGTGAGACTGATGTCCTGCACCCGCACCATTTCATCGAAGCCCATCTTGTTGTCGATAACAGTGATCTTGGGGAAGTTGGCATAGTCGAGGCCGGAGAAAATTTCGTCGACATACATCTTGGCGATACGTTTCGGCGTATCCATCAGGCTGTCGTCGCTCAAATCCAGCGACATCAAGGTCAAAATGGCCTTCATATGGGCCTCTATTTTTTCCTTGCGCTCCTCGGCCGACAAGCCACAGGGTACCATGGGGGTCTCGAGTCCTCGCTCCAGGAGCGCGGTCTGAACCATCAAAGCTGCTTCACTCAATGCCATTGTTTTCCTCCGGCGGATAGACGCCAAGCCAGCGCCTTCCGTTTGTTACTGTCCGCTCAAGCTGTGACGCTTTTCACATTTATCTGCGGGAAGCGGAGGATACCGCTATTTGCTGTAAATTCATACCAGAAAAGCCCCATAGCACGAAAAAAGCCGCTCCCTGGAGAGCGGCTTGGTTTACGGCTGTTAAACTTAAACGCCCAGATTCTGCTTCAGGAAGTTGAGCATTTTCTGATAATAGATGGCTCTGTGGCTTTCATCGTAGAAACCGTGGCCCTCATCATCCATGATGATTTTCTGGTAGGGGTAGTTACGCTTCTTGAGCGCATCTTCCAGGGCTTCAAACTGCTCTATGGGAGCGCGCTCATCATTGCCACCGTGCACCAGCAGCAGATTGGCCTTGAGCTTGTCGACGTTGCGAGTGGGCGACATAGCGCGCAGCACGGCTTGATCCTGACCAAGCACAGTTCGCAGGTAGCTGGTGCCCGAGTCACGTTCCTGCACGTCACCTTCTTTAAACATCATTTCCAGATCGTACACCCCGGCAAAGCCGATGGCGCACTTAAATAGATCCGGCTCCATAACCGAGCTTTGCAGCGCGCTGTAGCCGCCAAAACTGCCGCCGACGATACAGATGCGCTGCTTGTCCACTATGCCTTGATCTATCAGATGGCGGGTGGCGTCTATGATGTCGTATTGAATTTCACTGCCCCACTTGCGGTAGCCCGCTTGCTGGAAGGCTTCACCATAACCACCTGAGCCGCGGAAGTTAACCTGCAGTACGGCAATACCCTGATTGGCCAGCATCTGGTTTTGAGGATCAAAGCCCCAGCTGTCCCTGACATAGTGTGGGCCGCCGTGCGGGTTGACCACCAGAGGCAACTGCTTGGGATCTTTACCGGGTGGTAAGGTCAGGTAGGCCTGAATCGTCATGCCGTCTCGCACCTTGATATCCATGGGTTTCACTTCGGCCATGTTGGCCGGATCTATGCTTTCCATGGTACGCAGCAGGTGTCTGAGTTTGACCGCTTTGGTATCAAACAGATAGTAGTCGCCCGGGTTGCGGTCGTTGAAGGCCAGAATGACCATCTTGTCGGCGTTACGGGTCTCGCTGACGATGCGCACCTGGTGCCCCGGCAGGCTGGCCAGCAGTTGCTTCAGATACACGGCATGCTGATCTTCAGAGTCAACAAAGGCGTAGGTTGGGTAACCGTTGGCAAATTCCACCGCGTAGAGCTGTTTGTTCTGGCCGTTGATCCAGAAGTTGTCCGGCTCGACTCTGGCATCACTGACTATCTGCTGCTTTTCACCGGTTTTCAGGTTGACCCGATACACGGCCTTGGGCTCACCGGCCAGGGAGGCGGAGGCATAGACACTGTTGGGATCTTCGGTAAAGGAGATAGGGGTAAAGTCCTTCAAACCTATGTTCAGCTTGTCTGTGTCAATCCATTCGCCGTCGTTACGGTAGAAAATCCGGGTGTTGTTGCTTCTGTCCTGACCGGCAACAAAGCGCACTTCACCGTCATCATCTGTCATGAAGCTGGCCATACCTATGGGAGAGCGGGTGATTTTCTTGCGGGTGCCGCGGTAGACATCAACCTGATAGACATCCTGCAACTGTTCATAATCCAGGCTGCGACCGCCGTTCCAGGGGATGGCGTTGACCAACATGTAGCGGTCATCATCCGGCAAGGGATCGAGTACATAGGCCGTGGCCTGGATAGCGGTGTTTTTCTTCAGGTGGGAACCGGTTTGCTGTTGGCCCGAATTGTAACCGAACAGATAGGCGACCTTGGAGCCATCGGCGTTCACCGCCATCAATTCACCATAGTAGAGCGGGCGATCATCCCAGCCCTTGAGGTATTCCTTGGCGACCACGACACGTTCATCGTTGACCCAGGTATAACTGCCCACTTGGGCGTTGCCCGGGAAGTAAACAATGTGCTTGGCACTGAGGTCTTCAGTATTGAGGATCAGTAACTTATCTTTTCCCTCGTGATTCATGATCACGCTGAGATAGTCACCGGAGGGGGAGATTTTGACATTGGTGTATTGCGCCCCCTGGCTGAAAATTTCTGCCGGCGTGGGCGTTTGATTACTCTGGGCCAAAGCGAGAGTGGGGGCCAGCAATAATATACCAGTCAACAAAGGTTGGAATTTCATTTGACATCCTTGTGTTTATTATAAGTAACCTATGTTTTTTCAATGTTAATTAAATGCTTGGGTTTGGACAAGGCTAAATCCATAAAAAAAGGACGGTTTTTACCGTCCTTGATCCTGAAAAACAGGGCGTTCAGCTCTGCAATAACTGGCTTTGAATAAACTGCCACTGCTCCTCGAAGTGAGCCGTTGGCTTGAGCTTGAATTCACTGCGAACAAACTGGGCAATACGGCCTTCGGCCACGGCCAACAGCAGGTTTGCCAGAATGGCTTCATCCAGGGCGAATTTTTGCCCTTCTCGCAGGGATTTTTCCCGCAGGATCTGCTTCAGATGGGTTTCCAACTTGGCAAACAACAGGTTGATCCTCTCTCTGAGACGCTCATTTTCGCCCAGCAGGGCATCACCGCTCAGTACCCGGGAGATCCCTGGGTTGCGCTCGGCAAACACCAATAACAGCTGCAGTGCCTGTTGGCAGCGTTTCATGGTATCTTTCTCCTCATCCATGATGAGGTTGATGCGTGACAGCAGAGAGTCTTCAATAAACTCAATCAGGCCTTCAAACATCCGCGCCTTACTGGGAAAGTGGCGATAAAGCGCCGCTTCCGACACGCCAACTTCCGAGGCCAGCTTGGCAGTGGTAATCCTTTGCCCCGGATTGGTTTCCAGCATTCTGGCAAGGGATTGGAGTATATGTTCACGACGATTGATTTTTTCTTTTACAGCCATGTTTCGCTCTGTCAGTGGCAGGAATTATTGAGTGCCTGAGTGACCGAAGCCACCTTCGCCTCTGTCCGAGGTGTCAAATTCATCCACCAGTTTGAACTGGGCTTGAACGACGGGCACAAATACCAATTGGGCCAAGCGGTCACCTATCTCCAGGGTGAAAGGTGTCTGGCTGCGGTTCCAGCAGGAAACCATCAGCGGGCCCTGATAGTCAGAGTCGATAAGGCCGACCAGGTTGCCGAGTACTATGCCGTTTTTGTGGCCCAGACCCGAGCGGGGCAAAATCACCGCCGCCAGAGAAGGGTCGGCCACATGAACCGCAATTCCGGTCGGGATCAATACAGTTTCCCCCGGGGCTATGGTGATGCTGGTGTCCAGCATGGCGCGTAGATCCATGCCGGCACTGCCAGGGGTCGCATAGCTTGGCAGCGGAAATTCACTGCCAATACGCGAGTCGAGAATTTTCAGTTCTATGGGTGTTTTCATGAGTGGTTTTTATGCTTCGCTATCAGGATCAGCAACTGTTTGGCCAGGCTCAACTTGTCGGTGGCCGGCAGTTCATCACAACCTGTTGCAGAAAATACTTTCAGAGCATTCCGGTCGGCATTGAAACCCTGACCCGGAACAGACACATCGTTGGCGGCAATCATATCGAGTTTCTTGCGCTTGAGCTTGTCACGCGCGTAGGTCTCCACTTCATGGGTTTCTGCCGCAAAACCCACGGTAAAGGGCCGGATAGAATGGCTGGCGACCGTGGCCAGAATATCCGGGTTACGCACCAGTGCCAATGCCATGGTTTCGGAAGATTTTTTTATTTTGGCTTCGGCGACATCGGCGACACGATAGTCTGCCACTGCGGCGCAGCCAATAAAAATATCCTGCTGTTCCACCCTTTGCATCACGGCATCGAGCATCTCTTTGGCCGATTGCACATCGACTCGGGTCACCCCTGCCGGGGTAGCTAAATTAACCGGGCCGCTGACCAGAGTCACTTCGGCGCCCATCTGCGCCGCCGCAGTGGCCAGTGCAAACCCCATCTTGCCAGAGCTGTGGTTGGAGATATAACGCACAGGATCTATCGCTTCACGGGTCGGTCCGGCGGTGAGCAGCAGCTTTTGGCCGGCCAACAGCTGTGGCTCAAAGCAAGCGGCGGCTCGCTGAGCGATATCATTGGGTTCCAGCATACGCCCCGGGCCGATTTCACCACAGGCTTGGCTGCCGCTATCCGGGCCCCAGATACCATAACCGCGCTCGGCCAGCACCTTGAGGTTCTCCTGAGTCGCTACGTTTTGGTACATCTGTTGGTTCATCGCCGGGCAGAGCATCACCTTAGCCGCCGTTGCCAGGCAGGTGGTGGTGATCAGTTCATCGGCCATACCGGCACGAATGCGGGCCAACAGGTTGGCGGTAGCGGGGGCAATGATAACCAGATCGGCCCAACGGGCCAATTCGATATGCCCCATGGCAGCCTCGGCCGCAGGATCCAGCAGATCTGAGGCTACCGGATGGCCGGATAACGCCTGCAAGGTCAGCGGGGTAATGAATTCCATGGCGCTCTGGCTCATGACGACTCTGACTTCGGCACCTCTGTCCTGCAGGCGCCGCACCAGATCAGCACTCTTGTAGGCGGCAATGCCACCGCCAATCCCCAAGAGGATTTTTTTATGCTTCAGGCTCATAGAAACAATCAACTGATGGTAATTGGCGGCTAAGATATCACAAAGCTCCCCCGACTTGGCAGGATGCAGCTTCAAAAATCTCGACCATAATTGAAACAAAGTATAGGGCATAGGGACGGGAGCCAAGGATGGGTATCAGAGACTGGCCTACAGGAGAGGGCCCAAGGGAAAAGTTGCTGCAGCAGGGAGCCAAGAGCCTGAGTGATGCCGAGTTACTGGCGGTCTTGCTGCGTAACGGCCTGGCGGGGCAAAGTGCGGTTGAATTAGCCAGAGATTTGCTCGCGGCATTCGGTTCACTGCGGCAACTCTTGGTGGCACCACTGAATCAAGTTGCCCGAATTCCGGGAATGGGGCCGGTGAAATATACCCAATTGCAGGCCGCCGCCGAACTTTCGAGACGAATTTCTCGGGAAAAGCTGCAAAGAGGGCCGGTTTTGACAAATCCGGATTTGACTCGCGACTATTTAATGAGACAATTAGCAGACCGTGCCACCGAGGTGTTTGCGATTCTGTTGCTGGACAGCCAGCACCGAGTAATCCAATTCGTGGAATTATTCCATGGCACCCTGGACTCTGCATCCGTCTATCCGCGAGAGGTGGTTAGACTGGTGCTGGAAAAACAGGCCGCGGCGGTCATAGTTTGCCATAATCACCCGTCCGGCGTGGCTGAGCCCAGCCAGGCTGACAGGCGAATTACTGAGCGGTTGAAATGTGCGCTCGCAACCATAGATGTTTCGCTTCTGGATCATATGGTTGTAGGGGATTGCGAGATAGTTTCCTTCGCAGAACGCGGATGGATAGTTTGATCCATCGCTTGATCTTTCCTCAGTTATCCTGTATAACATGCGCCCTCTTTGTGCCTCGGGCGACGGCCATACGAGGCACATTAATGCTCGAGCGTTAAAATTGTTTTTTGGAGAAGATTGACATGTCAAGAGTATGCCAAGTTACTGGCAAGCGACCAATGGTTGGTAACAACCGTTCGCACGCAAAAAACGCAACTCGTCGTCGTTTTTTACCTAACCTGCAGAACCACCGTTTCTGGTTAGAAGACGAAAAGCGTTTCGTACAATTGCGCGTTTCTACCAAGGGTATGCGCATTATCGACAAGAAAGGTATCGAAGTCGTTGTTGCTGAACTTCGTGCCCGTGGCGAGAAGGTGTAATAGAAAATGGCTAAAGCTAAAGGAAATCGTGAGAAGATCAAGCTGGTTTCAAGCGCCAAGACTGGTCACTTCTACACTACCGACAAGAACAAGCGTAACATGCCTGAGAAAATGGAGATCAAAAAATTTGATCCCGTAGTTCGTCAGCACGTTATCTACAAAGAAGCCAAAATCAAGTAATCCACTTGGTATTTGAGTTCTTGGAAAGCCCCTCTAGCAGGGGCTTTTTTATATTCAACTTTCAGTCACATTGGCTATATCAAGACAATGCCATATCAGAAACTCTGGGTACTCTGTAGCCGTTTTTAATCAGTATCATCAATCGTTGCCCTCATTGCCAGCGCGCCCCGGTAGCAGAAAACAACTTCGGCCCCTGTTTAGCGCAACATGACACTCAGCTTAACCAAACACTGAATAGTACTTGCTGCACTTCCTTTCTCTGGCACAATGGCGGTTTGTCCGTTCCGATAAGGGTGTATTAATGAAATATGCAGCCGTCCCTTTGACCTCCCTGGCCATTTGTTGGCTGTTTCTGCTCAGCTTGCCGCTGACGCTGTTTTCCCTGTCAGAGCCGCTCTTCCCCTGGCTCAATCTCGACAGTGCCGCCGCTCAGTTTTGGTACTGGTTAACCGTATCCGGTTCGGCCCCCTGGGGCGTAAGCACTGTGTTGTTGGTGTTTGCCATCAGCTTTTTTATCCTGCCGAGGGGCAGCTGGCTGAAGATGATGTTCTGCACTTCGCTGGGCTTGGTGCTGTGTTTGTTGCTCAATGAACAGCTCAAGCTGGTATTTGCCGAATCACGGCCCTATATCGAATGGCTGTCCCACCAGCAGCATCTGGATATCAAGGAGTTCTACAGCATAGACAAATATGCCCGCAGGGAGCTGTTGGCCCAGGTTCTTCCCGGGGTATCACCGCTGGATATGCCCATTTCAGCACAAATCCAGCGCCACTGGCAGATAGAAACGGGGTTTTCCTTTCCCTCCGGCCACACCATTTTTGCCGTGACCCTGACTATGTGCAGCAGTTTCTTTCTGCTAAGGCACAATAATCTCTGGCTTCCGGCGCTGCTTATCTGCTGGGCGCTGTTGATGGGGCTGAGCCGTATGTTGCTGGGAATGCACTGGAGTGTCGATGTATTGACCTCGACCCTGCTGGGGGGGCTGCTGTCGGCCTTGACTATCTATGTCGGCAGCCACAGCTATCGCCGCCTGGAACCTTGGTTTAACGGGGCTGTGAGTAAAGGCTAAAACGAAAACGCCCCGTCATTAGGCGCAACGTAGATCAGATAAGGATCGGTTGACCGATCCTCCTGATGAGAGACAATCGGAAACCTGTTTGTAGGTTTCCGAT
>NZ_NIJK01000041.1 GCF_002836975.1 Shewanella indica
AAAATCCGATGACATGGGGTCATCGGATTTTGATCCTTTCAGTGAGATCGTCAAGCGATCTGTCTTAACTGATCGGCATTAAGCCATAAAGAGATTTTTCTTGTGGAGCCGGCAGGCATAAAAAAAGGCAGCCATTAAAGACTGCCTTATGATCTATCGAAGATCAATGGGGCCGCGCTAGAAGCCCCTTAGGGAGAATGATGAACATGAAAAAGTAAATTCACTGCTCACTATGTTGGAGTCTGCAGTGATGTTTTGGTTCCCCCTGAATGGCGAAAAATAATCATGTTTTTTTAATTAGTTTATTTTTCAATTGATTATTTATCCTGTAATAGCTGGATAATCTGATTACGCAGAGCCTCGGGTTTGGTTGTGGGAGCATAGCGCTTGCTGACTTTGCCATGGCGATCGACCAGAAACTTGGTGAAATTCCATTTAATGCTTTCCGAGCCCAGCACGCCAGGGGCCTGCTGCTTGAGCAGTTTAAACAAGGGATGAGCATGGGGGCCATTGACTTCCAGCTTGGCAAACAGTGGGAAGCTAACACCAAAATTCAATTCGCAGAAGGACTGGATCTCCTGCTCATTGCCCTTTTCCTGAGCACCAAACTGGTTACAGGGAAAGCCGAGTACCACCAGGCCTTGGTCTTTGAATTCCTGATACAGGCTTTCCAATCCGGCATACTGAGGAGTAAAGCCACAGGCACTGGCGGTATTGACCAGCAACATGACCCGTCCTTGAAATTCGCTGAGATCCGTTTGTTGTCCTTGGATATTCTCAAGTGGGATAGCGTATATTGAGTTAGACATAGTGGCTCCTTGGTTGAAGCTTTACTATATAACACAAACTATATTGTTAGTAATTTATTTGTGCGCAATTTAAATTTTGACCCAAGCGCATACTAAAAAGAAAGAGAGAGGAGAGTTGAGTGACACAAACAGCAGTCGAGCCGGAGCTTCAACCTCAAGCAGAAGTGGGGCAGGTGGTACAGCAGTTAACGCTATTGGAGGGCGAAGCTCAGGCCGAGGTCTTTGGTGAGATCCTAGAAGAGGCCGATCCTGGCACGATAGCCTTATTGCTGGAATCCTTGCCGCTGGATGAACGCTATGATCGCTGGAATCAAATAGCCTTCGCTGAGCGGTCAGCTGTGCTCAGCTTGATGCGCGCCGAACCCAGGATGAGCCTTCTTAGGCAGATGTCGGTGGAAGAGGTGGATCTGTTGCTGGCGCAACTGTCAGCTGAAGAGATGATCGAATGGAGCGATTATTTGTCCGACAGCTTTATCGATCGTGCTTTGGCGCAAATGGGGGAGCGGCAACGCAAGCGCTATGAGCTTTATGATCAATACTCGGAAAATGAAATAGGTCGTTACACAGAACATCAGGCCTTGGTGCTCAGTAACAAAAGCCGGGTGGAACAGGCGCAGCGTTTTTTCCGCCGTATTGACTTGGATTGCTGCGAAAACCTCTATCTGGTGGATGAGGATAATCATTACCAGGGAACCGTCAGTCGCTATGAGATTTTTCGTCAGGATCCGCAAACCCCGCTTATTTCGCTTATCGAGCCGGACAGCCGGGTATTGTCGGCCGATTCATCCTTGATAGAGGCCGCCGAAGCGATAGAGCATAGCTCAGATATTGAGCTGCCGGTGGTCGATGAAGAAGGCACCTTAATCGGCCGCTTGACGCTGCGAACGGCAACCGCCTTGGTGCGAGAACACTATGAAGCGCGTTTGATGGCCTCGGCCGGTATGGATGAGTCCGATGACCTGTTTGCGCCTATCGTCAAGGGCGCTCGTCGCCGCGCCATTTGGCTCGGGATCAATCTACTGACGGCATTTTTGGCCTCTGCCACCATAGGTTTGTTCGAGGATGTATTGGCAAAAGTGGTGGCGCTGGCGGTATTGATGCCGATAGTGGCCTCTATGGGTGGAATTGCCGGCTCGCAATCATTGACCCTGATGATCCGCGGCATGGCGATGGGACAGATTTCCATAGGAAACCTGTTTTCCTTGATGAAGAACGAGCTTGGGATAGGGGCTCTCAACGGTATTCTCTGGGCCGTACTCATAGGTTTGGTGGCTGGGATCTGGTTTGACGATAACCTGATTGGTATGACGATTGCTGTGGCTATTTTGGTCAATATGCTGGTTGCGGCATTGGCCGGGGTGGCAGTACCCATGATATTGCAGAAATTTAATCAGGATGCTGCGCTTTCCGGCTCGGTGATCCTGACTACGGTCACGGATGTTGTTGGCTTCTTTACTTTCCTTGGATTGGCAACCTTGCTGTATCTATAGTCGTTAGCTATTTATGTGACAGCATTGACCACTTCTGCAAAGTGGGCTCAATAAAAGACAGTCAAAAGAAAAGGGAGCACAGGCTCCCTTTCACAAAAGGCTTTGAAAGCTACTGGGCGACAATGGCGTTGAAGTCTTGCACTGTATCGGTTTGGTTGCTCAGGGTGACCTGATGCAACTGAGGGGCAGGGTTGGGAATAATAAGACCATCATATTGCTCTGGGTCGTCATTTTCCGCGCTGCAGCTGAAGGCCACTGTATAATCCCCGGCGGGAATAAAGCCAAAGGCGTATTTGCCGAAGTTACCTGCTTCATACTCCACTTCGACCGAGTTATATGGCACTACGGCGCCTTCTGGTACCGCATTCTGGTTGACATCCGGATCCAGGTTATCGGTCAGCAATGCTGGGTCCAGATCGTGGCCGGGATAGAGGTAGACAAAGTTGCCGCTATCGGCAGCACATTCACCTGCGTTGAACAGGTTGATATCTACCTCACCGGACAAGGAAGCCACAGTCGCATTGTTGACTATGGATACGCCGTGGGGCTTGAGGTTATAGCGCTGACCATTTTTGTTTTCCACCAGGCTGCGGCGCAGGTCAAATTCTATGGTGAAGCGCTGGACGCCGGTGCTGTCGACTTCGAAGCTGCCTAAACGCAGCCTGGTACTGGGCTGCTTGAGTGGCACTTGACCGGTTTCGTCGATCACATAGCTGAGATCTGAGCCGGTGGACTCATCCAGTATATGCAATATCAACTGTGAATAAGTGCCGACTTCCAACTCGGCATCGCTGAGGATGAGAGCGCTGTCGCTGCCTTGATACTCCAGCAGATCCAGTTGGCGGTAGTCTTCGCCGTTAGGTCCGGAGACCTCGAGGAAGATGTTATCTTGTCCTTCCCGTACCAGCTCAATTTTGTCAAACGCCACGACCACTTTTTCGGCACTGTCGACCGGGGCATCAGATACGGCGAAGCTAACTTTGGCGGTATTGGGTGTTGGTGTCGGCGGGGTATCATTGTCGCTGCCACCACAGGCAGTCAGCAACAGGCCTGAGCCGCAAAGCAGTGCGATACTTGAAATACGATTTTTCATCTTGGTTCCTCTTGTTGTTCCCGGAGCGTGACAGTGCCCGGTTACCCGGGGTTACTCAGAGAATTGTGTTTGTTGTCTGCCACAAACTCCCTCAATGGGGCTAAAATAAGGAAGGTGCAAACAGGTCCTCGTGGCACTCTGGCTTACACAGCAATTGGCGTTCAAGGCATCTGACTGAAGGCATGCCGGGGCCTGTCAAAGTCGGATAACGCAGAGAGCCGGTTGCAGTGTAAGCCCCGAAGGGCGTGGCTTACAGGCCAGTCTGCTGTGTTGTGCTTCTTGCAAAGGACTAAGGCCATTTGCTGCGAATCACGCCTTGCATCCTGGCCTGTAAGCCTACGCAGAGCACACATGGGACCTGTTCGCACCTTCCCGAACTAATTGCGGCTTTTACCTGTAGCCATACGTTAATCTGGTTAAGCCGAGGTTAAGTTTTATGGGGAATGTCCCCTTCGATAGCTCACATATCCGCCAAGTATAGTCACCAAAGGAGTATCTATGCCTAATCCTGTCCAGGAAATCACGGTTTCCCTGGCCCAAAGTCCTGACTTGATTGCTGCCGCTTGCGCTTTGGTTGATAGCCGCGATGATAATGCTCACCCCTTGGAACATCAGGTCTTTATGGCCTCCCGTGCCGTGATAGTGGCGCAAAACGGAGTCGGGGAGCTGGTGGGCTGCGCTGTGATCAAGGCCGGTTGCGGAGATATCGCCGAGCTCGGATATTTAATGGTGCGCCCCGACTATAGACGGCGGGGGATTGCGGCGGCCCTGACCCAAAAACGGATCCAAATCGCCCGGGAAATGGGGATCCGGCTATTGTTTGCTACAGTTAGAGAAGAGAATCGTGCCAGTCGTGATAATTTGCTCAAGTCGGGGATGCAGTTTTGGGGGAACTATCTGAGTATCAGAGGCACAGGCAATACTGTGGGATGGTACTTTTTAGTATTGGATGACCAAGTGGATGTCGCTACAGAAATGCTCAAGTTGGTGGGGGATAGGGTCAGAATCGACTGAAATTACACTTTTTCGTCACCGGAGCGTGGCAAACTGGCATTTCCTGACGGAATTTTATCACTAATGCTGTGAGCTGGATTGCAAAATGTGGTTCACCGAAATAGAGTTAAATCATCAATAATAAAAAATAGATTCAGTGCCTTGGGCGTTTGTGTACTCAAGGATAAGGATAGCGCCATGGTCTTGGACGGAAATCGATTTGCCGACAGACAAACGTTCGCCCTTCAATATGGATAAACACCCAGGTTCCCTGCTCAGGCTATTGCTGGCGTTTGTTCTGCTCCAGTTTAGTGTGAGTGCCTGGGCCACTCAGGTGCTCGACAACAGCTACATTCTCAAGGCTGAGCCACAACAGTTGGCACCGACTTCGTTCGAGGCGGTACCAGCCTGGATCCGGGCGCAACAGGAAACCAGCCTGAGTTTGACCGGCGGCAGTTACTGGATGGTGCATCCCTTACGAGTGGCAAGTCGTGAACAGACTTGGGTCATAGACGTACGCAACTCCATTATAGAATCCATAGATCTTTTGCTGCTGGGGCAAGATGGTAGCAAACAGCAAGCCCACTCGGGCTATGATGCCGACTATCAGTATCTGTTTGATTATGGCAGGCGGTTCACCATCAAGCCGGGGATAGATTATTGGCTGGTGGTCAAGATTGAGAGCCGTTACTACTCATCGGCACCCGAGGTCCGCCTGGCTCCTGAAATAGAACACAGGCTCAGCGCCGACAGACATGCCACAGCCGTGGTGCTATGTCTCGGGGGCTTGATTTTTATCGCCTGCTATAACCTGTTCATCTTCTTTACCACCCGTGACAAGGCGTTCTTTTGGTACGGTCTTTATGTGCTGGCTTACTTCGGCGGCTGGGCCTTGACCTTCCACTTGCCCGCGCACTTGTTTCAGTTCCGGCAACTCGAGTTGCATCACCTATTCTTTATCAGCCTGCCCATATTGAACATTTTGTTCTATAACAATTTTCTGCAGCTTTCTCTCTATTCGCCCAAGCTTTGGCGCCTCAGTCGCATCTTGTTGTGGGCCTGTGTGTTGGCTCTGCCCACCAGTATTTGGTTCTTGTCCTATACGGCGATTATTGCTTCAGTGCTTATTATGCTCTGGATTGGACTGGCGATAGTTTGCGGTAATGTCTGTCTGATGAAAGGCTTCTCGCCGGCGCGTTATTTCATAATGGCCTTCAGCTGTTTGCTGCTGCCGGCAATCATCATATTGCCTGGTAACATGGGTATCACCCCGGACTTTTTTGAATATGCCGAGCTGGCAACTTTGCTGGGTGGCACTGCCGATGCTCTGTTGCTGTCCTTGGCGTTGGCAAGTAAGCTCAAACTCTTGTCGGAGGAGCGCCAGGAGTATATCCGCAAGTTGGGTATCGCTTGGGAACGAGCTCGCAGTGATAGCCTTACAGGTCTTGCCAACCGCTTGGCCTATGATGAGAGTCTGGCGGATTCCTGCCTGAGTAGTGGCATGCCCAAGCCGGGATACCTGTTGGTATTGTTGGATATTGAGGGGCTGAAACGGGTCAATGACACCCTGGGACATGGGGAAGGGGACAGATTGCTGTTGGCGGTAGCCGAAGAGCTACAAAGCTGGTCTGAAGCCAAGCTCAAGCCTTTTCGCATTAGTGGCAATGACTTTGCTTTGCTACTGCCGGAAGTCGAGGGGCAGCGACTGCAGAACTTGCTGCCGAGGCTGGAGCAGCGTATTGCCAGTGAAGGTTTTGCCGAGCTCTGTGTCAATCATGGCTCTGCGGCCAGTACAGACAAAGAAACGGTCCAGGATTGGGTCCGCGCCGCTGACAAAGACTTGTATCAGTGCAAGAGTCTGCGTCGTCGTGAGCTGCACGCCAGACAACTGGCCGCAGCCGAAGGCCTGCCCCGCTGAACTCTCGGGGCTAATTTCGGGACTAATTCCTGGGCTAAGTCCGGAGCTAAGTCAGCAGCTCAGTCCAGAGCAAGCTCATAGCTGAGTCGAACCGGCTAAATCCCGCCTGGATGCCTATCAGAAGTCTTCCTCACCCTTGATATGGCGCGGATAGCCACAGATAGCCTTAGAGGTGTGCATACCCGCCATGGTTGCGGCTTCGACGCAGCCCACATTCAGCCCTGTTTTTATCCAATCACCGGTGACATAGAGGTTATCCAGCCCAGTACCGTCTGTGGTGATGCGAAAACGCGAGCTGTCTTTCACCGACAACACATACCGCTCGGACGGGTCGACATTGGCACGCCAGTATTGGCTGTCAAAGCGCTGTTGTCCTTGACGTTCCTCCGGGTCGTGCAGCCAATCCCAGACAAAGCCATTTTGGGCTTCCGGCCAGAGATTGCCTATTTGATGCTCGAGTTGCCCCAGAGCCCCGGACTTGGCCACGGCATTCATTTGTTGGTTAAAGTCGCTCTGCTCTCTGGGGGGATATTCGGCAACCGGCAGCGCCGAGCAGAAGTAACTGGCATTCTTGACGCGGCCTACCGGCCAGCTTTCTTTGTCAATCAATTGATCCATACTGGCCCAGGTGTCATAGGGTTCGCTGAAGGCCGACAGCACAGGCTCTTCGCCGGAAGCAGGAAAAAGCTGCCAGCCAAGACCGTTGAGATCTGTGTTGAGCCACAACTGATAGGCCTGGGTCGCCACAGTTTGCACCTTGGCCACAGCCTCTGATAGCGCCGGACTTTGGGTCATCACTTCTTTAGCCACATGAGGAACGGCGCCTATGGATAGACCGAAGATCACCTTGTCAAAATCCACCCCCTTACGCAGCTGCTTCACCGGTAGAGCGCGACCGGTTTCTTGCTGGTACAGCTGCGGCCAATCACTCCAGAAGTGTTCCAGGTTGACCCGGTTTTTTGCAATTAATCTGGCTTGAGTTTCATCCAGTTGTGATAGCAGAGGCTCGCTTGGCCAGCAGCCGAGTCCTTTGACATCCACCAACGGCTGATACTCGCTGAGTCCAGGCTTGAGGCTGGCCTGCTCCACTATCTCTATGCCGCTGACGGATTGTCCCTGACATTGCAGCTGTTGTACCTGGTGGAAGAAGTGAAAATTCACTCCGCGGCGTTTCAACACTTCATAGTAGGGGGTGAATACTGTGTCGCCCATGCCGGCCTGCATTTTCCACATCACGCCCCCTTGGTAGCAGAGGGCAATTCGCAGCATGGAGCGGATTATGGTGCCGGCTTCCACATTGGGGCGGGAGAAATCGCCCTGTTCATAGGCGAACACCAGATCGTAGAAGCCCCTTACCGGTGCCGAATCGACAGTGTAACGCTCGCTGGCGCCATGGCGACGCAGCCATTCGCGGTAGTCATAGCCGTTGATAACATCGAATCCGCCCTTGAATACCCCATCGACAAACATCCCCTTGAGTATGGTCAGACCGAGGTCGGCACCTATGTAGAGGCGCCTGAGCTCGTCATTGCCACTCAAGTGATCGCCAAAGCGGCGCTTGAGACGCCGATGCAGTATATCGACGGCACTCTCGATTAGGCCATCGTCCTCGACAGTGTCGTGGTGGTGATCGTCACACTCCAGGCCTATCAGCTGGTTGAAGCGGCACTCCAGCTTGTCCCCCAGGGTTTCCAGGCTATCTTTGGCGTCATCCAGCGCCTCTTCGATGCGATCGTTCAGGCGTTCAAACCAGTCGCGGGTGAACCAGTCTCTGGGGCTATCCTTGGCCACGGCCTCATCGACTTCATCCATCTGTTTTAGCCATTGACGGATCCAGTAAAAGGCCGCCTTGACCAATTTCCACAGCGTCAGGGTTTCAGTGCTGTCGCCGGGGATACCCGGCATGGGCGGGAACTCGATGGGCCAGCTCAGGCTGCGCCCCTCTATCTGTTCCTGCAGCACAATAAAGTTATGGGGCTTGAAGGCTTCGACAAAGCTGGCCAGCGGCGCGTCATCCGCTCGCCCCAGTTCCTCATAGGCTTTGCGCATCAGGGCCGCGGCATTTTGGTAGAAACCAAACCAAATATGCAGCCCATGCTCTTCGATACGATCCCCCATGGCGGCATTGCGCCCGGAGGCTCCCTTGCCACCAATGCGCCAGCCCTGTTGATAGATATCTATCTGGTACCGGTTTTGCCAGCCAGGTTGTTCTGTAAGGCACATGGCCGCGGTAATGGCGGCAACGCCTCCACCGAGAATGGCAATTTTCTCTTTTTGACTATAGAGTTATCCACCAACACTTCGCCCGGCGGCACCTCAAAGTCAAAGTTCACATGGTAGGGCAGCAACACCTGCTGCTCGCCGAGTTGTACCCCCAGGGTATCGGCCAGCGGGAAGCTGTCGTTGGCAAAGACGGTGGCCACCAGGGAGTTATCCAGCAGCGACAGATGATGCACCTTGGTGACTCTGGCGGGCGCCTGCAGCAGCGCCTGATATACCGCCTTGGTGCCGGAAGCGTCGGGGAACTGCTTCAGGAAAACTTGCTCCACCGCCGGTTTGAACAGCAGTTCGAATACCTGCTCGGCCCCAAGAGCATCCAGATCGGGAATAAAGTCGGTTTGGGACTGAATAAAGTCCCAGGTTTGGCCTATGGCTTCCAGTGGCGAGAGGGCATTCTCCTGCTGCGGCCTGCACTTAATCTGGAGCAGTGGTGCCATTGCCAGCTCGGCATCCGGGGAAAATTTTTGAAAACTCTTGGCCGCCAACGACAGTTCTGTCAGCGGCTCATCTACGCCAGGCATCCGGTATTCGCAGGCGTATTTGGGATAACCAAACAGCTCGCGGCCATTGATCAATGCCATCGCATCATTGACCCAGATATGCAGCGGCTGAAACAGGATTTCGCTGATTTCGCCGGCATCAGCACCGGCGTGTTTGCCCACCATCACCCAGGTGATGATATCGGTTTCCTGGATCCAACCTTTGTTGCGATCCACCTCGAAACTGGAATAAGCCTTGGCGATTTGAGTGAAAGTTGTCAGTACATAAGGGGACAACACCTTGAAATACATATTGTTGTTGGCGACCCGGTTCAGGGTTTGATCGACACTCCGTTGCAGATTGGCAAGCTTGCCCTTGAGGAAAAAACCGTACATATCGGCCTGGGTTAACACCAGAGGAGAGTGCATAAGCACTGAGCCGGGAGGGTAGATAAAGTCGGGGCGTTGTTCGTTCATGGCGACCATCCTTGTGTACTGACGTTTGCCAGATTTATCTGACTGAATTAGCTGAATAAACCTAGCGTATATTCAGGCTTCTTACAATTACACGTTCGTTGCCGGATATGTGTTCCTTAGTGTAAGCAACAGTAATAGGTTGCTGATTGGCAGTGTTACCTTCTCCACTTTCTATGGCTTGGCTGGAGTAAACTTCTCTTGGGATAACAATATATTGATGACTGGACATAACCGCCGGGTTGGCGTTAATTTGAGCATGGTGAACAGTTTTTATTACTATCAATGTATGAACCCAAGCATACGCACCGCCAGGTTAAGCGATATTCCTGCCATAATGGCGTTGAGATTGAATGTGCGCGAAAACCGCCTGCAGGATCCCGGGCGGATCACTCAAGCTTGCTATCTCAGCTATTTGACAGGTCGGCGGCGCACTTGGGTTGCAGAGGATGAAACACAACTATTGGGTTTTGTCTGTAGCGATCGTGATGATGCCAGAATTTGGGCGCTTTTTATCGCGCCGGAGTCGGAAGGGAAGGGCATAGGTAAGGCCTTGTTACAGCAAGCGGTTGACTGGCTCCATGCCGGAGGCTGTAGCAAGCTGCAACTCAGTACCGAGCCGGGTACCCGCGCCGAAGGCTTTTATCGCCATCTTGGTTGGCAGTCTCTGGGGCTGACTGAAGAAGGTGAGGTGGGTTTCCTGTTGACTTCACCATCAGATTAAAGTGACTTGTGAGCATGGCTCTGACATAGATTCACTCTACTGAAACCGGCATGACCTCTGTCATTTAAATTGGGCAGGTCAGGCCATCAGCGCCGTATTTGATCATCCCTGAGCTGGAAACCGTCACACTTCTTGAGCCATTGGCTTGCTTGGAAGGGCAATAGATAAAGGTCACTTCGCCTGTGGTGTTGCTTAGGCCATCGGCACGAAAGCCAACATTGCTGCCCACGATGGCATCCTTGCTGTCGATGCCTTCCACTACCCGCAATATTTTTTCGCTGCCTCCGGCCTCGGTATAGACCTTGAGGCCATCATTAAAATTGGCGGCACAACCTGTATCACTCTGATAACCACAAACTTTCACCTCCATACCATAGCTGATGGCCTGGTTGCGGGCGAAGGACAGGGCTTGTTCAATTCGGCTTATTTCCGACTGACTGCGATAGCTTTCATATAAAGAAGTGAGTGAGGGAACTCCCACAGACAACAGTATGGCGGCAACAGCAATGGTGACCATGAGTTCGACCAGCGTAAAGCCACGGATTCTGGAACTGGAAAAATGTGCAACAGCCATAGTCAACTCTTCACATGAATAGATACGCTTAAGTATAAGTGAATGAGTTGTTAATTACAGTAGTCTTTGCAAACCTTGTGCAATGGTCGTTAATTCCACCAGCATCAACCATCCTGACAACTGATGTTTTTATCCTGAGAGCGTCGAATTCGTCCGGCTTGATTGATTATCAAGGCTTTTGAGTGGGGACTATTAGCCTTACCAGGACAATACTTGAAGGTGCCATTGGTTCCTGACGCCAGTCCATCCGGCAGAAAGCGTATCGCTTTCCGGTTGTACTTGAGTATGTCTTGGCTATCAAAAGCGCCGCTTTGAAACAGCAGCTTGTCGTCATCATCCAGGGCCAGATTACCGTTGCGATCGCTGAAAACCGTTACTCCTTGTTGCCAGGCATCGGCTTCACAGCGGCCATCCTTGAGAGCGCAGACACTGACTCTGACACCATAACTAATGGCCTGATTGCGGGCAAATTGCAGTAGTTGCTGTACTTGTTTGATGCCGGTTTGGGCGCGATAACCTTCGTAGAGCGACTTGAGTGAGGGGGCCCCGACTGAGGCCAGTACCGCCAGCAGAGCCATGGCGACCATGACCTCCAGCAGCGAAAAACCAAGCTGTAAATGACGCATAATCTCATCCTTGAGTGGTGGGCGGCCAGCATCCGGCGAACCTGAGTGTTAGTTTAGTCCAGGCAGTGGCTTGGTTCTGGTTTCCTTTTAGATGAGTTTGCACTAAATATTGCACTTGCTTACCTAAGGGATGAATAAGTACACCGAGTTGATCATGGCTACTGCGAAGGAATAGAGCCTTGGTTTTTTCATCTGAGCGGACAATCACTTCTTGCCCGCAGTATGTCGTGATAAGCTATTGCGATTGTATGCGAACAAGCAAAATCGCGAGCTATTTCTCCGGTCAAATTGACCTGGAAATGGTCATGAGTCGCAAAAGAATTCCAAGCCCTAAAGGAGTGCCTGATGAAGAAAGTGGAAGCCATAATCAAGCCGTTTAAACTGGACGATGTCCGTGAGGCGTTGGCTGAGATAGGAATAACCGGTATGACGGTTCTGGAAGTCAAAGGTTTTGGCCGCCAGAAGGGACATACAGAGTTGTACCGTGGTGCCGAGTATATGGTCGACTTTCTGCCCAAGGTGAAGATAGAGCTGGTTATTCAGGATGATCTGCTGGAACAGGCACTGGATGTGATTGTTGAAACCGCCCGTACCGGTAAAATCGGCGACGGCAAGATCTTTGTGACCGATATCGAACGCATTATTCGTATCCGTACCGGTGAAGAAAACGAAGAAGCGGTATAAAAAAGAACGTAAAAAATTAGGTTCATCACAGATTAGCGTGGACTGGAAATGAAAACGGTTGGAGAGTTATTGTTTAGTCGCCAAATAAAAACAATGACCCACTCCAACCGTTGTCGATGTCGAATATTAGCTGCACTAGCTCAGACTTGTGCTGACAGTGTAGTGATCAAGTTAATTGACCACTACAAGCCAATCACACTCAGAACCAAAACCACCGAATGTTCCTGCGTCCATTTAAGTAGTTTGTATGGATAATAACCAAGCCAAAAGGGTAAAGTGAGACCCAGGCTTTAGCGGCAACTAAAGCTTTCTATGTGGCAGTTCGGT
>NZ_NIJK01000043.1 GCF_002836975.1 Shewanella indica
AAATCGGAAACCTACAAACAGGTTTCCGATTGTCTCTCATCAGGAGGATCGGTCAACCGATCCTTATCTGATCTACGTTGCCGCAATGCGAGCCTTTTTGCTGAACGAATACTAACTTACTTGTGATACTGGGCAGACAGCTCATGTACCGACTTAACGAAGGCACCGGCATGCTCAGGATCCACGTGCTGGTGGATACCATGACCCAGGTTGAATACATGGCCTGTACCTTGACCATAGCTGGCCAGGATCTGCGCCACTTCTTCATGAATACGCTCAGGCGATGCGTACAGAGTCGAAGGATCCATATTGCCCTGCAGGGCAACCTTATCGCCGACACGCTTACGGGCATCGCCTATGTCTATGGTCCAATCCAGCCCAAGGGCATCACAACCTGTCTCAGCCATAGCTTCAAGCCATAGACCACCGCCCTTGGTAAACAGGGTTACAGGAACCTGACGACCTTCGGCATGACGGTTCAAACCATCGATGATCTTCTGCATATAACGCAGGGAGAATTCACGATAAGCCGCATGTGACAGCGCCCCACCCCAAGAGTCAAAGATCATCACGGCTTGTGCACCATTGGCGATCTGGGCGTTCAGATAAAGGGTCACTGAGTCGGCCAGCTTGTCCAGCAACATGTGCAATGCTGCAGGCTCGGCATACATCATCCGCTTGATCTTTTCGAAGGCCTTGCTGGAACCACCTTCAACCATATAGGTAGCCAGTGTCCAAGGTGAACCAGAAAAACCTATTAGCGGTACTTCGCCCTTGAGTTCGCGGCGAATGGTGCTAACGGCTTTCATCACATAACCGAGCTCATCTTCCGGATCCGGAATAGCCAGTTTCTTGATGGCGTCAATGGTATCGGTTGGGCGTTCAAAGCGAGGCCCCTCACCTGCTTCAAAATACAGGCCCAAACCCATGGCATCAGGCACAGTCAAAATATCGGAAAACAGGATTGCCGCATCCAATTCAAAACGACGCAGCGGCTGCAGGGTAACTTCACAAGCCAGCTCGGCATTACGGCACAGCGCCATAAAGTCACCGGCCTCGGCGCGGGTAGCGCGATATTCTGGCAGATAGCGGCCAGCCTGGCGCATCATCCAAACTGGTGTAACATCAACAGGTTGCTTGAGCAGCGCACGTAAATAACGATCGTTTTTTAATTCTGCCATTGGGCTTATTCCTACTCCGATTGAGATCTGCTGGTTCGCTAGTTTAGCATTTGCGGCTGCATTGTAACCTGTGTCTGAGTATTTATGTGACCAGAGGCATGGATAAATACCATTCCGGAGAAGAGTTTGACCCCATCCAAGCTTTATTGGGCAACTGAAATGGACAAATTTATGACCGAATTGACGATAGAGACTAACGACACGGCCACCACAGACTTAATGCGCCGCGAGACACGGCAACGCAATTGCGCCAGCTCACATTTTTACAACAAAAGTATAAAGATCCAGGCGTCAGCCGAACGTCTTATGACAGAAAAAAGTTGCACAGGTTCCCACCCTTTGGTATAAAAAGTCTGCGCTAGCAAGAACAATCAAGAAGCTCGTCACATCGAGCCCGTTAAAACTTTCCTCGCCCAGCTGTAGTTTCTACCGCTGGGCTTTTTATTTTCCAATCCGCATCCGGATACACAATTTAACATTTGAGTTGTTTTTGTATACAAAACAACTGGTTTGTCCATGAGTAAAAAAACCATTTACACGCCGAAAAGAGTTGATCACTGGTTAACTTGTCACCTAAATTAGGTACAGGTGCGGCGATAAGGATGAGAAGATCATGCTGAAACAACTTGAACAGGCCGAGCAAAAATGGGGCGGAGCCAATGCTTTGGTGGATCAATGGTTGAATAACCGCAGGAAATTGCTGGTTTATTACTGCAAATTAGCCGGACTGGCCCCCTATGAAAACCGTGACAAGTCCCTGCCCTGCGTCGATCAGGTTCGCGGCTTCTGTAATCTGTTGGTGGATTACGTTTCAGAAGGTCATTTCGAGGTCTTCAATAGAGTCGTCGATGCCTGTGACGAACAAGGGCAATCGAACAAGGCACTGGCACAGCAATTACTGCCCAAGATTGTCGAGACGACAGATCAAGCTCTGGACTTCAGTGATAAATACTCCGAGCTGGAAAGCGACGATCTACTCTATCAACTGGATAAAGATCTCGCCGAATTGGTGCACGCCCTGGAGACCCGCTTCCAGTTGGAAGATAGAATGTTGGAAGTGCTGCACAATAAAAAATCAGCACCGACAATCAACTGATACCGTAACGAGTCTGCTGGTTATTGTCGTACCTAATGCCTTATTACTGCCGTTTTCAGACTCCAAAGCCGGCTCTATGTAATGTTCAGATGAGCATTAACAGTGATATCTAGATGGATATTTGGTCGGAATAATGGGGATCGAGCGGAGAAATACTCGATCCTTTCTTTTTATCTGGCAAAGCAAAATCCCGCCCCCTCTCGCAATTTGTTTAAGTTTACAGCTCAAGTGTTATCAGGAGCATGTATTAGCCAAAGCAAGCGGTACCTTGATTCGCACCTTCCCTAACAGTTGCATGCCTTGTTATGAAAACAACGCTCATCAAAATGATCAACTTGGTAAAAGGAATTAAACCAGGATGCTGGCGTTCTTTGTTGCCAAGAAGTTATAATCCGGCGCGGATAACACGGAAAAGTAATACCTTACAATCCAACAAAGGACGGATTAATGCGTAAATTGACCCTTGCCTCACTAGCTTGCGCCGGCGCTCTGCTGGCAGGCTGTAGTTCAACCCCGCAACCCATCATAGCCCAGGAAAAAACCGTCGAAGTGAAAGGCCAAACGCTGAAGCTCGGTGGACGCTACTTTTCCGATAAGAAGAAACTGGAACTGACAGTCAATGGTGACCCCATAATGCGTGGCACCTTCCCACCTTATACTCCAACCCAAAATCTGGGTGGTCGTTATCAAGAGATGGAAATCGATGGCAAGTGCTACTTTGGGTCTGTACTCGGCAGTCAAGGCGGCGCATTTGGCATTATTGCCAGCGCGGTACAATCCTCAAAATCCAGCAATGGTGACAAGTGTGAGATTCTGGTTGACGGTAAAACAGTCGAAAACCTCTATTTCTAACACTCATCCCAACTAGATATATCCGTGTTATCCCGCGTCACACCTGTGAAATTAACTGAAACAGGGCCTAAGTCAAAAAGTCCCATGCCCCTGTTTCACTGGCTAATTTCATCATATTTCATGTAAAAATTTGTGAAATCTCCAATTTGTTCTGCTTTGGATCACAGATAGCTGCCAGCTATTTCCTATAATCCTTCCGCCCTTTCCCAAGGGGTATAGCTTTTACATAAGCAATTATAAAATAAGAACATTCTCACGTAAAAAGGAACGCATTGCCATGACAGCAACCAGCTATCAGCCAGGAGAGATCCGCGGACTGATCCAGATAGATGCGCTCAAATGCAAAGGGTGTGACGCCTGCAAACAATTCTGTCCCACCCATGCTATTGAGGGCGCATCCGGTGCCCCCCATAAGATTGATGAAGAGCGTTGCCTGAGCTGCGGCCAGTGTTTGATCAACTGTCCGTTCGGTGCCATTCATGAAACCCAGAGTGCCTTGGATACTGTATTAACCAAGCTCCAGGATCCCAACACTGAAGTGGTCGGCATTCTGGCACCGGCGGTACGGGTTGCCATAGGTGAAGCCTTCAATCTGCCCAAGGGGCAACTGCTGACCAATAAACTCTATGGCGCCATGCACCAAGCGGGATTTAAAATTTTCGACTGTAACTTCGCCGCTGACCTGACCATTATGGAGGAAGGTTCTGAGTTCATTCACAGGCTGCATGCCAATGTGCGCCAGGAACCAGGCGCCGGCAAACTGCCGCAGTTCACCTCCTGCTGCCCGGGCTGGGTTCGCTTCCTGGAAAACGAATACCCTAGCCTGTTGCCACATCTTTCCACCGCCAAATCACCGCAGCAGATGGCAGGGACTGTCGCCAAGACCTATGGCGCCAAGGTGTATGAGATGGCTCCGGAAAAGATCTTCACAGTGGCAGTGATGCCCTGCACCTCGAAAAAACTCGAAGCATCACGTCCAGAGTTCAAATCAGCCTGGCAATTCCACCAACAACATGGCAACGATGCCGCACCTTACGCCGATGTGGATGCTGTGCTGACTACCCGCGAGATGGCCGAGCTGCTCAAGCGCCTCGATATCCATCTGCCGGATGTGGCCGAATATAAGGGTGATAGCCTGTTTTCCCAATACACAGGGGCCGGCACCATTTTCGGTAACACAGGCGGCGTGATGGAAGCCGCGGTGCGTACAGCTCACAAGGTACTCACAGGCGAAGAACTGGCCAAGTTGGAACTGACACCTGTGCGCGGTCTGGAAGGCGTCAAGGAAGCCGAACTCACCATTCATGACCAACAACTTAAGCAAGATGTGCAGCTGAAAGTCGCCGTGGTGCACGACATGGGCCGCAATATCCGCCCCTTGCTGGAACAGGTGATGGCCGGCACGTCCCCCTACCACTTTATCGAAGTGATGAACTGCGCCGGTGGTTGTGTCAACGGTGGCGGTCAACCTATCAACGGCTCAGGCACATCCTGGGTTGCCCAACTGTAAGGAGTTGCTCATGACAGACAAGTATCAATTTACCGAAGATGGTTTTCTGTTGTCTCGGCGCCGTTTCATGGCTGTGGGTGCTGCGATTCTGGCGCTACTGGCCCTGCCTGTGGGCTGGCTCGGCAGCCGTATAGCCAAGCGCAACGAATACATCAAGGCCAGGGCCGATGCCCTCTACATGGATGATGCCATCGCCAAGTACCGTGTCAGCCATGCCAACCCAGCCATTGCCCGCTATTACAGCGAATTTGGCGGTGAGCCCTTGGGACATCTGTCCCACGAGTTGCTGCATACCCATTTTGTCGATCGCACTAAACTGAAATCCTAAGGAGTCGGCTATGCATCAGGACAATCGTCCCATTCTCAAGCACCCGCTGAATGTTCGGGTGTTCCACTACATCTTGCTGCTGAGCTTCCTGCCACTGGCGGCTACCGGGCTATTGTTGTTCTTTAAACCCTTGAGCGACAGCGCGATGGGGCTGACCTATGACATTCATATTGTTGCCGGTGTCATTATGGCGCTGGATGCGGTGGCTTTCACCCTGATGGCATTCGACCGTGTCGTGCTGTTCACCAACCGGGTGTTCACCTTCGGTGGCAACGATGTAGGCTGGTTTAAGGTACTCGGTGGCTATCCACAGAAGTTTTTGCTGGGCAAGAAAGTTGCCGTACCTCCTATGCGTAAGTACAACTCAGGACAGAAGCTTTTCGGGGTTTGCGTTCTGCTCGGCGGTACTGCACTGATTATCACAGGTCTGGCGCTGTGGCTGATTCCCTATGCAATCCCACGTGATACCGCTTGGTTGCTGGGCATGATCCACCTGGGTTGTGGCCTGTTACTGACAGCATTTTTGCCCGTGCACCTGTTCCTGGCGGTTTACCGCTTCGACGACTTCAAGGCAATGATGTTGCACGGTAAAGTGCCTTATCACGACGCCGCCGAATACACGCCACTATGGGTACAGGAGGAGGTCGTTCCGGTCTCTACCAAGCACGCCGAGTAACCCTCCCCTTCTTCAAATTCCAAGGAGCGCAGTGTGACTGTGCTCCTTTTTTCACAGGAGAGCCACAGATGTCAGGCCCTTTGATATCAGACCCGCTTGTATCGGGCCATGCCGAGACGATTCAAGTCAAAGACTATAACCCCGCCGTGAATTTTATTGATGATGACGCCATCTGGTCGTTGCTCAACAATAATCAACAACCCGACAAAGAAATCGTACGTCAGGTGTTGGAAAAAGCCCGCAGTTTGCAGGGGCTGACACTGGAGGAAGTGGCGGTTTTACTGCAAAACCAGGACGCCACTGTAGACGAAGAGCTGTTTGCCGTTGCCCGTGGCATCAAAGATGCCATCTATGGCAATCGCATTGTACTGTTCGCTCCCCTGTATGTTTCCAACTATTGCGCCAACGCCTGCAGTTATTGCGGCTTCAGCGCCGACAACCATGACTTGCCACGCAAGACCCTGAGCGAGCAGGAGCTGATCGCCGAAGTGGAAACCCTGGAAGATATGGGCCACAAACGGATCCTGGCGGTCTACGGTGAACACCCGCGCAATAACGCCCGCGCCATAGTCGACTCTATCAAGACCATGTACAGCGTGCGCAAAGGCAAAGGTGGTGAGATCCGCCGCATCAATGTCAACTGCGCCCCCATGGACACAGAAGACTTCAAGCTGCTGAAAACAGCCGCCATAGGCACCTATCAGTGTTTTCAGGAAAGCTACCACAGAACGACCTACGAACAGGTGCACCTCAAGGGCCGCAAGAAGGACTTCCTCTACCGCCTCTACGCCATGCACAGAGCCATGGAAGCCGGTATCGACGATGTGGGCATTGGCGTACTGTTTGGTCTCTATGACCACAGATTCGAGCTGCTGGCCATGCTCGCACATGTACAGCAACTGGAGCAGGATTGCGGCATAGGCCCGCATACCATCTCCTTCCCGCGGATTGAACCCGCCGATGGCTCCAGCTTGTCGGAGCAGCCTCCCTATGTCGTCGATGACGCCACTTTCAAGCGCCTGGTAGCCATTACCCGCCTGGCAGTGCCCTACACAGGGCTGATTATGAGCACCCGTGAAAATGCCGAACTCAGACGTGAACTCCTGAGCCTGGGGGTTTCACAGATCAGTGCCGGCTCACGGACCACCCCAGGTGGCTACAACCAGGAAGACGATGCAGCCCAATTTAGCCTGGGCGATCACCGCAGCATGGATGAAGTGGTATTGGATCTGGTCAAGCATAGCCATTCCATCCCCTCATTCTGCACCGGCTGTTACCGTAAGGGTCGTACCGGCGATCACTTTATCGGCCTGGCCAAGCAGCAGTTTATTGGCAAATTCTGCCAACCCAATGCCCTGATCACCTTCAAGGAATACCTCAACGACTACGCCAGCGAGCAGACCCGCAAAGCCGGTGAGGCACTGATAGCCGCCGAGCTGGATAAACTCAGCCCCGCCAGAAGACGTAATATCGAGGCTTGCCTCACGCGCACCGATGCGGGCGAGAGGGACATCTATCTGTGAAAGGTCGTACCCTGGTACTGGCACCCGGCTGCCGTCTCTATGCCGGGCTGCCAAAACAACAGCTGAAATCGGCACTGAGCCGCGCCCGGCGAGTGGCCCTGCATGCTGGCCACTATGCCAATTTCAGTGAAGGGACGATAGATCAGCTGCTGCGACAAAGACTGCAAAGCCGCCAGCTGTCGCAGCTGTTGATAGTGACGCAAGAACTGGAAAGCGAAGCCGGGCTGGCGTTTGGCAAAATGTTGCGTCCTGAGTCCACCGAGATGGAAATCCTCGAGGAATACCGGGTGTCTCAGCATTGGAGCAAGCAACTCGCCTCCTCCTGGCCTGAGCAGGTGACAGCAGTCAGCAGTAAGCTGGCCGCCAGCGCGCCGCTGCTATTGCTCGATGATCAACTGTTTGTCGGCCACTATGCCCATAGTCCACATCTGGCGCCTTTGGGATTGTGGCTCAAGTTGGACAGCCGCGAGCTGGGGCTGCCACCGGCAGGCCTATGGCAAAGAATGCAAGGCCGCACCAAGGTCGCTGCCACGCCTTGGCAACAGGCGTTATATCGCTACGCCGATGAGCTGGCACAAGTGCTGAAACAGGCAGGAGCCCAGGCATGAAACCGGCCGAAAATCTGGATTCAGCAGAAATCAGAGCCTTGCTCTGCGGCGAAGCTGATGACTGGCTGTTTGCCCGTGCCGATGAGGTCAAGCGCCAGTACTTTGGCAAAGAGATCTGGCTCAGAGGCATAGTGGAGTTTTCCAGTTATTGCCGCTGCGACTGTCACTACTGTGGCCTGAGAGCCGCCAATCGCGACATTGAGCGTTACCGGCTCAGCCACCAGGAAATCATCGACTCGGCCCTCAAAGTAGATAAAGCCGGCATCGGCACACTGGTGCTGCAATCCGGTGAAGACAGCCGTTTTCGCCAGGAGGGCATAAGCCGCATCCTCAGCACCATCAAACAGCAAAGCCAGTTGGCCATCACGCTATCTTTGGGTGAACGCAGCCACAGTGAACTGGCACTCTGGCGCGAAGCCGGCGCCGACCGCTATCTGTTGAAACTGGAAACCCTGGATGCCGAGCTCTATAGCCGCCTGCGTCCGGGAAGAGTGCTGGACAAACGCCTAAAGCTACTGGAAACCCTCAAGAGCCTGGGTTATGAGACAGGTAGCGGCATTATCTGTGGCCTGCCGGGTAGCAAGAGCGATGCCCTGGCTGACGCCCTGTTGGCGCTCTCAGCCATGGAACTGGAGATGTTGGCGGTCGGCCCCTTCGTCAGTCATCCACAAACCCCGCTGGCAAACACGGCCAATGGCAATGTGCTTGAGTGCCAACGGGCCTGCGCCATACTCAGATTGCTTAACCCCGGTGCCAACATACCGGCCACCAGCGCCCTGGATGCCCTGCAAAGCGGCGCTAGGCTCGACTCCCTGAGCCGCGGCTGCAATGTGCTTATGCCCTCGTTCACACCACAGAAAGACAGCAGTAAATACCTTATTTACCCCGGCAAAAATGCCTCCGGCTGCCCGCTGGAACAGCGTCTCGCCGATATCAAACTCAGCCTCAAAGCCCGCGGCTTGCATTGCTCTGCGGACAGAGGCAACGCCAGGAGACAAATTAATGTGTAATTCGGCCCCCAATGCAGCCCCCCGCGGAGTCAGACTGCACATAGTATTGTGTGGTCGTCGCAACGCCGGGAAATCCTCCCTGCTCAATTACTTATCCAACCAGCAGAGTGCCATAGTCTCTGAGACCAAGGGCACCACGACAGATGCGGTGCGCAAGCCCTTTGAGCTGCATCCGGTCGGCCCGGCTACCCTGATAGATACCGCCGGACTGGACGATACCGGCGCCCTGGGATTACAGCGAATAGCCGCCAGTCGCCGGGCGTTGCAACAGGCCGATATCGCCGTCTATGTGCTGGATGAACAGGGGTTGAATGAGTTTGATCGCGACTGGCTGTTACTGCTGCAAAGCTGGCAGCTGCCAATCCTGGTGGTAGCGAACAAGCAAGATCTGGCGCCGTTGCCCGCGGAGCATCAGCACTGGCTCAACGACCAAGGCATCAAGTTCTTATGCCTGTCGACCCAAGAGGCAAAACACCGGGAAGACATGGTCGAGCAACTGGTTCAACTGGTACCGGAAGATTTTCGTTGCGACCCCGTGCTGGCCGCCGACTGTTACAGCACCGGAGAGCAACTGCTGCTGGTCGCCCCGATGGATTCGGCTGCCCCCAAAGGCAGATTGATTTTGCCTCAGGTGCAGGTTCTCAGAGAAGCGCTGGATAACGGTGCCATCGCCAGCATCTGCTGTGAGTCTGAGCTGGCCACGGCCTTGGCCGCCATGCCAACGCCACCGGCGCTGGTTGTGACCGATGCCCAGGCGGTGAGACAAGTGGCCGCTCAGGTACCCGACAGCATTCCGCTGACCACCTTCTCCACCCTGTTTGCCCGGGCCAAGGGCGATCTACCGGCCCAGCTGCAAGGCGCCGAGATGCTCGAAAGGCTCGAGGATGGCGATCGGGTACTGATCGCCGAGGCCTGTAGCCATGAGGTGCAGGATGAAGATATAGGTAGAGTAAAGATCCCGGCGGCCATCGGCAAATTGACCGGCAAACAGTTGCAGTTCAGCGTCTGTGCCGGCCATGACTTTCCGGCCGATTTGGAACACTACAAACTGGTAGTGCACTGCGGCGCCTGTATGTTGGGGCGGGCGGAGATGCAGCGGCGCATTCTCGAATGTCGCCGCCGCGGCGTCGCCATCACCAACTATGGGCTGGTGTTGGCTAAGGCCAGTGGCGTGTTGGAAAGAGTCAGTTTGCCGCTGCTGCCAGTTGACGCCGACGCCAACTAACGCCCCAAACCGCCAGAGGGAAGAACAGCAACAATAGCCCCCAGAGCTGTAACCATTTGGGGGCAATAACCGCCCAATCGGCTCCCATCTGGTTCAGCTGCAGCATTCCCATAATCGCCGGCACAGCCGGGATCACCTGCGACAGCCATACCAAGGGCTCAGGGATCAGTGCCAAGGGCCAGACAAAGCCACTGACAAACAGGATGGGCATGGATACCAGCAGCAGGATCTGGGTCGGCAACTCGCGCCTGACAAACAGGCAGCTGAGCGCTACCCCGGCGCTGGCCGTGGTCAGCAGGAAAGGCAACATCAGCAACAATACCTGACCAAGACTCGCCTGCAGACTCACCTGATAGAAGTAATAACACCAGCCAATATAGAGCGCACTGAACAGGCAATAGAGCAAGCCGAAGGCCAACACCCGAGCACTGACCAGCATCAAGGGGCTAACCCGGTTCCAATAGCCCGGCTGGCGCCACTGACCTGCGCCGAGTATGCCTGTGCCTATCAGCAAGGTCTGGTGCAAAATCAGCAGAAACAATCCTGGCACCACATAGGGGGTATAACCCAAACCTTTATTGAATGCGGGCACGGCATTGAGTTTAATCGGCGCCAGACTCTGGGCCGCGGCCTCAGGGCTCTGGCCCGAGGCCAATAGTCCCTTGAGCTGGATCTGCTTGCCGGCATCCATACCGGCACTCACCAAACCTTCTACCACAGCGGAATAGATCAGGAAGTAACTGGCATCACCGCCGAAGCTCAAAGTCGCGCCCCGTCCCAGCAACAGATCGCGGCGAAAATCAAACGGGATCACCAATAAACCATGGGCGCGGCCATCGGTGACCCAGGCCTTGGCTTCGTCGATGGAGCCGACCCGACCGACAACCTGGATACGGGCACTGGCATCGGCGTGACGGATAAGCCGCCGTGACAGCGAGGAGTTATCGTGATCCACCACCACCAACTGCTGCTCTGTGGGCACCTGATGCAGATAAGGCAAGGGATAGAGCACGGCATAGAAGAGCACGCCGCCAAACAGGGTCAAAGAGATCGCCTTGTCACGCACCAAGGCGCGTAAATCCAGCCAGATCAACTGCCATAACGAGAGGGGCTTGGCTGTCATAACGTCTCCTCAAGCGGCAACTGCGACTGCAGCACCCTGGCATAACGACGGGCAAAGAACCAACTGGGGATCAACAGCAGCAGAAAGCCGAGATAACCCAGCGCCTGAGGCAGCAAGCAGGCCGGCCCGGCGCCATAGCTCACCAGAGCAACATGAGACTCTATATAGTGGCTTGATGGCATCAACAGACGCCACCACTGCGCCAGCAGTGGCATTTCTCCGGTCGGGAAGGTAATGCCCATAAAGGCAAAGGCGGGTGCAAACAGCGCAGTGCAAAAGCTGATCACCCTGGCGCTGTCGGCCAGCATAAAGAAAATCCCCTGCACCCAGAGCCAGACCGCCATCAACATTAAGATCTGCATCGGCAGCAGCCACAGGAGTTGCCCGGCTATCGGCAGCCCCAGCAGTTGATACAACAGCACCAAAATAAAGCCGCCGTGCAACAGCATAAAGGCGCCGTTGACCATAAACTTACTCAAAAGCACAGAGGGCATACCCAGGCGGAAGCATTCGCCCAAGGTATCCTGGCGCAGCTCACGGTTGAGACTGCCGGCAAAAGCCAACATGGCCAGCAGTTGCCACAGAGCTATCAGCACAGGTGGCACCAGGAAGCCGACATAGTTGTTATTGCGGTTGAACAGCGCCGTGGTTTGGGTGCTGACAGGGCTGAGGTGCACCTCAACCTGGGACGGGTTGACACCGGCCGCCAGCTGCTTGAGCCTGGCCACCTGCTGCAAACCATCGGCCAGGGTCAGTTGCAACTGACTGGCCAGCAGTTTGCCCACCAGCAAAAACTGGCCGTTGTAGCGCAGGTCTATGGTGGGAGTGTGCCCGGTCAGCAGTTCCTGCTTCAAACCATAGGGCAAGATGACCAAGGCATAGACCTCGCCGCGGCGCATCGCCTCGACCGCCTCGTCCAGCGCCAGATAGCGCCTGGGGGCGGTGACAGGATTAGCCTCAAGATGACGCCCAAGCTCACGACTGAGGCTGGAGTTGTCTTGATCCACCAGCGCCACCGGCAACTGCCTGGGCAACCCGGCGGAAAACAACCACCAAAGACAGAGCACACCGATAAGCGGCAGATAGCTTATCAGTGCCAGCTGCCAGGGATCGCGCCAGACAGCCTGCCACTCTCGCCGAAGCAACCTCTTCATAATCAAGACTTTTCAAGTAATACTGACATGCCCACCCGCAGATCGGCCACCGGCTCAAGCGGCCTGAGCTCCACTTCAAAGGTACGCATATCAAAGTCGTGACCACTCTCGGTCGCCCGCCAGGTGGCGAAGTCGCCCAGCACGCTGATGTGGCTGACCTCAAACTCGACACTACGTTGCAGCGCCGGCAGTGTCAGGGTCATACGTTCGCCCTTCTTGAACTGCTTGAGCTGATCCTCACGCACCTGAAACACGGCCCAGGCATCTGTCATATCCACCAAACTGACCACAGGAAAGCCACTGGGTGCCAGCTCGCCCACCTGCAACAGCACCTCGGTGATTTCACCACCCTTGGGCGCGCGCATCTGGCTGTCGGCGAGTATGGCACTGACCTCTTTCACCGCACCTTCGGCCATCCGGGCATTACCGGCAGCGGCGGCCTTGGTTTCTTCCCGGGCGCCCTCTTCGGTCATTTGATACATGGCATAGGCGGCCTGCTCGGTATACTTGGCGGCCTGATATTGGGTAAAGGCTTCATCACGCTTTTGCCGGGCAAGTACGCCATCGCGGAACAGGTTTTCTACCCGGTCGAAGGTGGTCTTGGCCAGCTCACTGGCGGCCTTGGCCTTGAGCCACTGCTCGCGGGAGGCGGCAACCTGCTGCTTACGGGCACCGCTGTCGGCTTCCTGCTGCATCGCCTTGGCGGCATCGCGGCCACCCTCGGCCTGCATCAGTTTGGCATTGAGCTCGGGGCTGTCGATGGCAAACAGCAGATCCCCTTCACTGACACTGTCTCCGCGGCGCACCAACACCTGCTCTACCCGGCCCGGCACCTTGGAAGACACATTGTATTCCCTGGCCTCTATCTGCCCCTGCAACAGCTGTGGCTTGGGGGAGTAAGCCAGGATCAGCCCATATACCAGCGCCGCCACTATGGTTACCAGGGCCACTATGGCCACCAAAGGATTAACCCGCATCCTGTATCTCCTGCTTGTCACTGCGTCCGATAAATTCATCCAACTGGCCACTGACCGCCATCAAGCGGGCATAGGCCTGAACATAACGATATTGAGCCGCCAACTGCTTGGTGCGTACCGCACTGAGTTTGAGCTCGGCATCCACCCTGTCGATGGAGGTAGACAGCCCTTGATTGAAAGCCAATTCCCGCAGCTTGAGGTTTTCCTCTGCCAGCGCCAGAGAACTGTTCAAGGCATTAACCTCCTCTTCGGCCTGCAGCAGTTGGCGATAGCTTTGATCCACCAACAGGCTGAGATCCTGACGGGTTTGTGCCTTGGTGTATCTGGCCTGCAGCAGGGCGCTCTTGGCCGCCTGCACCTTGCCACTGCGACCATCACGGGACAGCAGCGGCACCTTGACCCCGACGCCTACCATCCAGTCGGGTTCGACCTTGGAAAACAGGCTGTCGTCTTCATAGAGGGTGTAGTTAGCGTAGAGGAAAACCGTGGGGAAGTATTTTCCCTTTTCCATATCGACCAGGCCCTGAGCCTGGGTCTCTTTCGCCTCCAACAAGCGCAAGGCTGGATGCTGCTTCAGCGTCAGCTCGGTCAATTGCGGCAATGAAGGGGAGTTTGGCGCCATAAACAGCGGCGACTTGGTGGCGATATCAGTCTGGTGCAGCAGGCGTGACAAGGCTATCAGCGCCATCTCATGGCGGCGTTTGGCACTGCCGAGGTCGACCTTGGCCTGATCCAGTGCCACCTGGGCATTGAGGCGCTCGACTCTGGCGATCTGCCCCTGTTGTTCCAGTTTTTCAGCGTGGCTGTAATGCTTTTCCAGCGATGCCACCAGCTGAGCCTGGGTTTGCACCAAAGCCTGGGTCACAGTGACGGCATAATATCTGTCTACCAGTGTGGTAAACAGCTCACGCCGTGCCAACTCCAGTTGCTGCTTCTTCTCAGCGACCTGAGCCGCCTGAATGCCTTGAGCGGCAGAGATCTGGCCACCGGTATAAATCGGCCACATCGCCTGTAAGCTGGCTCGGAACACATCCTGCTCGGTGAAAGGAGTCACAAACATGGAGCCGGGAAGCGAGCCGATAATGCCACCTATGGCCGGCGGCAGAGTGGCGGGATCCATAGAGGCGAGAGGATTGAGATCGCGCAGATCCAGCTCTATCGGTTTTTCCAGCCTGGTATAGCTGCCGTTGATGTTGAGCGATGGCAGGTTAAGGTCGCGCCCGGCCTCTTGCTGCGCCTCGGCGCGGCTGACTTCCTGGCCTTCGGCGGCCAGCTTATCGCTCACCTCCAGCAACTGTTGCCAGGCCGAGGCAAAACTATAGTCTGCGGCAAGCGCAGGCTGAGCCGCCAGCGGCCACAACAGCAACCAGGCAAATTTGGTCAATTTCATCTACACCCCTAGAGTAAAAACTCTAATTCCTGAGCAAAAAGGATATCATCCTCGCTTGTCGGCCACCAGTTAACCTTGCTGCGCGGCGGCGCGAGGCCTCCAAGGCCTGTCGAAACCTGGGTAAAAAAAACAGACAAGCCACTGGATCCTAGTCTTTTTTAAGCTGTATTGAAACTAAGGAAGGTGCAAACCTGCACCGAGGAATAGACACACATCCTAAACTCACGAATTTAGAATTACAGAATTGCACTGCACTTGGGCGTTGCCGAGAGCCTGTTGGCGCAAATAAAGTGGCCAGCGGCGAGTGGGCTTATGTGAGCCAAGGATGGTGAGCAGACCTTATCCGTGGATGAATTTGGATGCCAGCACCAAATGGTAGTGATTACCCGTGACCGCATAAGCTGTACTAGCATAAGCTGAACATTCATGGGTAGTGTTCATAAATCTGTGTCATTTGAGTAATATACACCCAAAAGGATATTCAAATGACCAAACCTACATTCGACAT
>NZ_NIJK01000055.1 GCF_002836975.1 Shewanella indica
AAATCCGATGACATGGGGTCATCGGATTTTGATCCTTTCAGTGAGATCGTCAAGCGATCTGTCTTAACTGATCGGCATTACAGATAGGGCCGGCTTATTTCATATAACGGCCGATGGCCGCTTTGTTTCCCACCACAATCAGCTTGCCAAGCTGCTCGGCCAGGATGAATCCTTTTTGGATCTCACCGTGAGTGCGATTGCCCAAGACAGTCACCAAAGATTGTGGCTGGCCAGCAGTGGCGGCTTGATAAGCCTGAACAACAGCGGCGAAATGCAGCTCTATCGTCCTCCGGGTAACAAACCCGCTATTCGTGATTTGCTCATCAGTCCAGATGAGCATATCTGGCTCGGCGTCGGCAACACCCTATACCATTTCAACCCGGAAACCAGGGGATTCCAAGCTCACTTTGTCAACGAGTATCTTGAAGATGGCCCACAAGAGCAAATGATCCTCAGTCTGACCACAGCCAATAACGGCATCTGGGTCGGTACGACCAACGGAGCTTATTGGCTGCAACCTGACACAGGTCAACAGCAGATCATCCGCGGTGATCGTCTGGTCAATCCCATGGTGCGGGACATACTCAAAGACAAAGACGGCAATATCTGGTTTGCTACTCACGGCGGGCTCAGCCGCTTGCGTCAAGGTGAGCTGCAACACTTCAACCGTAATCAGGGATTACCGGGCAATACCGTCTATGCCATTGAGCAAGACGAGAGTGGCGACCTCTGGTTCAGCAGTAATTCAGGGATCAGTCGCTTTGCCGTCGACAAGGAAAAGGTGCTGACTTTCAATGAACATGAAGGATTGCAGGCGTTGGAGTTCAACGGCAATGTCAGTTGGCAGGATAAGGATGGCAGCATCTGGTTTGGTGGCATCAATGGATTAAACCATTTCTCTCCTCAACAAGTCCCCAAAGTTCGCAAACAACCTAAACTGGCCCTGGCAGGTTACCGCATGGGCAACAGCTATTTCCCACGGCTGGATCTTGGTCACGTTCCCGAATTGACGATTCCTTACAGCGAGCAGTTGGTAAGCTTTGAGATCTCAGCACTGGATTTTGCCTATCCCCAACGCCACAGATTCAGCTTTTTTCTTGAAGGCTGGGACAAAAGCTGGCACCCGGCCCAGTCGCTGCACGAAATCAGCTATACCAACTTGGCGCCTGGCAACTATCGGCTGTTTGTCCGCCATCAGTTACAACACAACCCTGAAGGACAGGAACAGCTACTGCTAAAACTCACGGTACCAGCCCCCTTTTACCGCACCACTCAGGCGTATCTGTTTTACCTGACACTGACACTGATACTGTTTAGCCTCTGGCTAAGACATTTCCTTGCTCAACGCCGCCTCGAACAGCAAACCCAGTCCAACATTCAACTTTCCGAAGAAAGGCTGAAACTGGCGCTATGGGGCTCGGGTGACCGCATGTGGGACTGGCAGTTGGAAGATGATCTCTTCTTCATTACCGGCCCCAAACAAGGCTCGGAAGCACCGGCGGAAACCAACGCCAGTAGGCAGATGGCACTGGTGCATCCCGATGACAGGCCCCAGGTTCAAGCGGCACTGGAGAGCTACCTGCAGGGAGATACCGAATTCTTCGAGGCCGAGTATCGTATCAAACTCACCGACGCCAACTGGAGCTGGGTGTTGGATCGCGGCAAGATCGTCGAGCGCGACCGTAACGGCAAGCCATTGCGCCTGGCGGGCACTTTCACAGATATCAGTATGCGCCGCGGTCAGGAAGAAGCGCTGCGGCTATCATCCCAGGTGCTGGAAAGCATGAATGAGTCTGTGGTGGTTTGCGATCTCAACTACCGCATCATCTCGGTCAATCCGGCATTTTGCAGCACAACAGGCTTCAGCGAACAGCAGATCGCCTGTAAACCTTTCCTGTTCCTGACCCGTGGCCTCTATGACAGAAGCTTCTATCAACAGATAGAGCATCAATTGCTGAACCAAAAACACTGGTCCGGTGAAGTGCAGATCCGCACCCACTGCAAGCAGCCGCTGCTGGTGTGGATGGAAGTCAATCAGGTGCTCAACAGCCAGGGCGAAGCCAGCCATTTCGTGGTGGTATTTACCGATATCACAGACCGCAAACAGGCCGAGGAAGATCTGCGCCTGTTGGCCAACTATGATCAGCTCACAGGCCTGCCCAATCGCACTCTGTTCCAGGACAGGTTGGATCATGCCCTGCGCCAGGCGCACCGTAACCGTAACTTGGTCGCCCTGCTGTTCCTGGATCTGGACAGATTCAAACACATTAACGATTCTTTGGGCCATCATGTGGGCGATCAACTGCTGAAAGCGGTTTCCTCCAGACTGACCCAAGCGATAAGAGATGGGGATACTGTTGCCCGTCTGGGTGGTGATGAGTTCATCATCATTCTCGAAGGGCTGCAAAAAACCGAGGCGGCGACAGTCATCGCCGAAAAACTGTTGGCGGCGTTTGATCGCCCCTTCTCACTGGAGAACTTCAGTCTCAATGTTTCACCATCCATAGGCATCAGCCTCTATCCGGATGATGCCGAAGAGGCGCTGGAGCTGCTGAAGTTTGCCGACACCGCCATGTACCATGCCAAGTCACTGGGACGCAATAACTTCCAGTTCTATACAGCTAAACTCAACGCCTATGCGGTGCGCCATGTGCAGCTGGAAGCCGGGCTGAAACAGGCGCTGGATCGCGATGAATTCTACCTGCTGTATCAACCCAAATTCTGCGTCCATAGCGGCAAACTCACCGGCATGGAAGCCCTGCTGCGTTGGGAAAGCCAGGAGCTTGGGCCTATTTCTCCGGCGGAGTTTATTCCGCTGGCCGAGGAAACCGGCCAGATCAACGCCATAGGTCAGTGGGTACTACTGAGTGTCTGCAGTCAACTGGAGCGCTGGCAGAATCAAGGGCTGGAAGCTGTTCCGATAGCGATCAATCTCTCTGCCAAACAGCTGCAGTCAGACATTATTTCCAGCATAGAAGTGGCTCTTGCCATGCATGGTCTGGCCGCTGATCTACTTGAGATTGAACTGACAGAGTCAGCGGTGATGCAACAACCATTGGAATCGGTGGAAATACTCAATCAACTGAAAGGGCTGGGATTAAGCCTGGCGGTCGATGATTTCGGTACCGGCTACTCCAGTCTGGCCTATCTCAAGCGTTTCCCGCTGGATACCTTAAAAATTGACCGTGAGTTTGTCCGCGATATCACCAAAGATCCTGACGATGCCGCCATTACCAGCGCCATCATAGTCCTGGCTCACAGCCTGGAGTTACAGGTGGTGGCCGAAGGGGTTGAAACCCAGGCTCAACTGAATGTCCTTGCCGCCCAGGGCTGCGATCAGGCCCAGGGCTTCCTGTTGGGACGCCCGATGACAGAAGTGCAAGCACAAGCCTTACTCAGCCGAAAATAAAATCAGCTCGTAAAAAACGCGGCTCAAATGGCCGCGTTTTATCAATAATTAGTTATTGGCTTATGCCTTCTCCAGCCTGGGCACTTTGCAAACCCAGCCTTGAGGGCCTTGTCTGTGCCCTTTCTGGATTTCGGTGAAGATTCGATAGATGCGACTGACATGTTCACCCACCTTGCCGTCACCAACAGTGACCACCCGGCCATCTTCAAAAATGTAGGAGCCGACCGGAGAAACCACGGCTGCTGTGCCGAAACCGCCGGCTTCGATGATCTCGCCCGACTCGACACCTGCAATAAAATCATCCAGTTTGACCTGCTCCTGGCGGACATCACAGCCAAGCAGTGGCGCCAACTCAATAATAGACTGTGAGGTGATCGACTTGAGAATGGTATCGGTAAACTCAGGGATGATCACTGTGCCATCCTTGAGTATATGGAAGTGGTTCATCGCCCCGGCTTCTTCGATATATTCATTGGTCGAGTCCAGGTACAGCACCTGGGAAGCACCGTGAGCCGCAGCCGCCTTACCGGCACGCAGTGAAGCGGCATAGTTGCCGGCGGCCTTGGAGGCACCGGTACCACCGGATACTGCACGGTGGAATTCTTTACTGATCAGCAGGCGAATGGCGTTGAGGTTCTCACCATAGTAGGCGCCGCTGGGGCTCATCACCACACAGAAGGTGTAGCGGTTGGCCGGGCTGACTGACAGTCTGTCTTCGGTGGCAAAAATAAAGGGTCGAATATAGAGGCAAGCCCCGTCCTGCATGGGGAACCAGAGACGGTCGACATCGATAAGGGCGTTGATCGCCTTAAGCTGCATGGCTTCATCAATATTGGGAATACAGACGATATCGGCAGAGCGGTTCATGCGTTCGGCATTCTTGTTGAGACGGAAGGTATAAATCTCACCGTCTTCATGCATAAAGGCCTTGGCGCCCTCAAAAATACTCTGACCATAATGCAGCGCCATCGCGCCGGGAGCCATCTCAAACGGACCGTAGGGGACGATGCGGGGATCCCGCCACTCGCCATCATAATAATCCATCATGAACATATGGTCGGTGCGCAGACGACCAAAGCCAACATTACCTTCAGGGCAAAACTGCTCTGAGCGACGCTCTGCGGCGGGCTTTAACTGATACTTGATTTCCATTGCTTACCACCTTGACTATTGTTCAAGCAGACTAGGGAGCGCCCGGAATAATGTCAAGAGGACCAAGGCCTGTGTCCAGCAGGAGTACTGTAAAAAATTTAGCCATCAAATATCGGCAAGTTCCCCCTGGGGAGCTAAGCGGGAAAAGTCGCCGCCCTCTTCAGGGCTGACCAGAGTAAACAGCCCGCCATCCCTGTGCCGCCTAAGCAAGAGATCCACTTCCAATGTGGCGTCCTCCTTTAACAGCCTGGATACCGCGCCGGCATCAGACTGGAACTCAACCGCACGATAATAACAGGCGCCATCATCTGGGCGCGGTACCAGCTTAAAGCCGATTTTCCCTTGAGACAGGGTCTGCATCTTGGCGGCATCCAGATACAGGGTCAGGCAGTTGGGGCTCTGCTGGTTGCGCTGCTTATCCTGCATAAAGCCTCTTGGCAGAATACCCGGCAGATACTGCTCGCCACTGAGCAGATAAAAATCGAAATCCTCTATGGCGGCGCCGGTATCATCCCACACCCGAATCACCAGCATGGTGTAACGCTTCTTGGTGGTCCGGCTTTGGGTTTGCCGCGTAAGCTCCTGACAGGCACGGCGGTAAGCCTCTACCGAGTCGACCTTCAACCAATTCAGAATCGCCAGCACTACCGGCTTGTTGGCAGCGTTTCTACGGCTGACGGAACGCATGATCCCCATTTTCTCTTTGCTGTGGCTGGCCTTGGGAATAATGCCGAAGCCACTGACAGGGGCCTGAATGAAACTTTCCGGCGCCAGCTTGGCCACGCAGGCACCATCAAAGCTGTCACATTCCTGTGCCTGCTCCACCAATTGCAACCGAGCATAATTCATATTTGCCGCGGCGACCCGCACGACACCATCCGAGCCCGGCTCGGCGGTATAGGAGTTGAGATAATCATAGAGGGACGCATCTATACTTTCGCCGGTCAGCACCAAGGGCCAAAGCCGAGCGGCCTCAAAATCATAGTTCAACCAGGCTTTACTTAAAGCAGCCTGCCCCAGGCTGCCCAGCTCCAACCAGTCGAGGATCTTCTGCCCCGGCTCCAATCCATCGAACCAAGCCTTAATCCTGGCGAGGCGCGACTTGCCAAGCTGTGCCAGGGCGGAGCCGTGGTTGGCCGGTGCCAGCATGATCATATGAGTCACGGGACAAGCCGCCAATTTTTGGGCTCCGAAGAAGGTCTCCAACCAGCAACGTATCACGGCTGCTCCAGTGCTGTGGGTGATCACCGCGAAAGGTTCATCCCCCAGCACTTCACGTCTGGCAGCCTCGAAGGCCAGCGCAACGTCCTCCAACTTCACCTGGTCCTGAAAACTGATATAGCGTCCCAGGTGCAGATGACTCACCTCAAGCTCAGTGTCTGCCAGCTTGGCCAATGCCTGCGGCAAATAACCATAGGTCTCTGTGGACGTCACACTCCAGCCGTGTACAAATACCAGTCTCATCCCTTTTCCCTCAGGTTAACAGTCTATTTTTCGACCACAAACCCATCACTGACCCACAACAATTGGAATTTCTAACATCAGGTTTTTTAACACAAAAAGCCAATACATACGATTAAAAACCCGATCCAGCTCTCATTCAGGTGGAGTTCAGTAAAGCGGTCCTAACCTGCCGATGAACACAAGTTGACCCGGCTTAAAAACAGCCATCCGGACTTTCCCGGATCCAGGAGTAAATTATGAAAATTCAATCTCTAGTACTGGCTTCCGCTGCGGCTCTCGCTTTCTCAGCCCCTTCTTTTGCAGCTGACTGGTTTGTTGGCGGCGGTGTTGGTGCGCAGCAAAATGACTACTCTCATAAGCCCACTGATGGCGGCAAGTTCAGCGATGATGATCGCAATGCCGTCTACATGCTGCGTGGTGGTGCCTTCCTGACCCCCAACCAGCGTCTCTACGCGACGTACAGCTACAACAGCGATGACTTTGCCAAGCAGCAGATGGGACTGGTTTCCTATGACTACCTGATAGGTTTGGATCAGGCCAACAAACTGAACTGGTTTGTCGGTGCCAGCGCCGGTATCAACCACACGGCACCGGACAGCGGTGCCCTGGAATCAGACAATAATTTTGTCTGGGGTGGTCAGACAGGTCTGGTGTATAAGCTGAGCGACAATCTCAATACCGAGATAGGTTATCGCTATCTGAAGCAGGACTATGACAACAAGATAGACACAGGTAAATATGCGCTGGACAACACCCAGCAACTGTACCTGAGCGTAGACTACCGCTTCTGATGACATCCTGGTCACTATAGTGCATGGATTCAAAAGTGTATTTAGTTGACCACCGGAACATAAGATGGTCTGGCGAACAGGCATGCGGAATCTTATGACTTTGTTTAACACCTTGACGCCAGCCAACGCTTCAACAACTTGCCTGAAGTAGCCTCGTGAGCGGGACCTGGCGTCAATGAGTTATTTATAACGATACCCAGTGGTCTCTGGCAAGGAACGCCTATGGAAGTTATTCATCCATTCCCACTGTTTACAAAGGATTTGTGCTTCTGCAGCAAGCCTTGCATTCAATTTTATGAGCCGGCGCAGAGTACGCATGAGGCTTGTTCACACCGTCCTTAATTGATTGAATTCTGAATAAAGCTCAAAGGCGTTTGGCCCGTCTGCTTTTTAAAAAAGGCAATGAAGGCGCTGTCGGAAGAAAACGCCAGCTTGTGGGCCACTTCGCTGACAGATCTGGCGCCGGATAGGAGTTCGATGGCCTTCAAAAGGCGCCACTGTTGGCGCCATTGCTGATAAGTCATACCGGTTTCAGCCTTGAATAACCGGGTGACTGTCTTGGTGCTGGCGCCGACACTGCCGGCAAGCCGGCCTATATCAGGCGCGAGAAACTCTTCCTTGATAAGCTGCTGGCGGAATCGGAGAAACCTGCGATCCTGTGGCAGTGGCAACTGAAATGAATGTTTCTTGGCGGCATAAAACTCTTCCCAAAATAACGCACTGCTATTGGCCATATTCTGCTCCGGCGTGTCCCAAGGCCACAGTGCCATTTTGTCTATCAAGGCTTTCAAGAGGGCGTTGACCTCTATCATGCGAAGCTCAGCCGGAGTGTTGAACCTGGCACAATCAAAATACAAAGAACGATAGGCCACCACATTGGTCATTACCGCGCGGTGCGAAATACCGGGCGGGATCCACACGGCTTTGGTGGGTGGCAAGATGCAGATGGCATTCTCCAATGCAAAGCTCATGCATCCGTGGGGGGCATAAAGCAGTTGCCCTTTATGGTGTTGGTGCATGCCCGAATCGTGCTGGCCAACATCGGCCGCAATGCCGATAACACTGGATGAAAAGGTATCTGCATCGAACTCAGTTTCCTGCTCAATAATCGCCATGATGTCCCTATTTTGATGTTTCTTGTCTTTATGTCGTTAACGTGCCGTTTCATCACGAGTATACACTGCGCGCCGACTCGGAAAAGCGCGGATCAAGCCTGCATAGAGTAACAGGGCTTGTTCGCAGCTTGCTTGATTGTGATAAGGATAAGAGATGAAAACCAAACCTTCGCTATGGTTGATGCTGGCGCTACTGATGTTCCCGCAAATAGTGGAAACCATTTACAGCCCGGCCCTGGGGGCGATTTCGCAGACATTTGCCGTGTCCTACCCTCAGGCGGCGCAAACCCTATCGGTTTATTTTTTGGCTTTCGCTTTGGGCGTGGCAGTGTGGGGCATAGTGGCCGACAGTTGCGGCCGTCGCCAGGCCATGTTGCTGGGACTCTTTATCTATGGCGTCGCAGCCTGGGTGGCCATGTCAACAACCAGCTTCGCGGTGCTGATGGCCGCCAGAGCCTGCAGCGCTTTTGGGATTGCTGTCGGCTCTATCGTCACCCAAACCATGCTGCGTGACGCCTTCAGCGGCGAAGAGTTGGGGAAAGTGTTCAGTGTGATGGGACTTGGGATTGCCATCAGCCCGGTTATCGGCATGTTTTCCGGTGGCCAATTGGTCAAGGTGGGTGGTCATCATGCGGTGTTTTTGGCTTTGTTTATTATGACCTTGGGTTTATTCGCCTATTGTTTTATCAGGCTGCCGGAAACCCAAACCAGCAGGCAGAGCTTGCAACTGGTCGCCTTGAGTAAAGATATGCTCGGTGACAGGCAAATCTGGCAATCTGCGCTCTTGGTTACTGCCCATAACGTTGCCCTGTTTTCTTACTACCAACTCGGTGGATTCAACTTTGCCAGGCTTGGGTTCACGCCGGAACAGTTTGGTTACAGCGGCTTAATCCTTGGCCTGGGCTCACTGGTTGGCAGCTACAGCAATAAATGCCTGATCTCCAAGGGAGTCTCTCAAGGCAAGCTCTTGCAAGGCGCCGCTTTACTGCTGCTTCTGGGAGCCATAGGAGTACAACTCTCGCTGAACTCCATCGGGTTTCTGGCGCCTATGCTACTCGTGGTTATGGCATTCGGAATAGCTATCCCCAATGTGCTCAGCATGGCCTTGGCTCAGTACCGACAGCAGGCTGGCAGCGCTGGTGCCCTATTCGGCTTGATGTACTACTTACTCATCGGCAGCGGCCTTGCTCTGGCAGGCGCGGTGCAGCACTTGGGATGGGTACTGTTAGCCTGCGGCAGTATGGCGCTGTTGGTAAGCCGGGTTCGTTGATGAGCTTGCTGCAGTTGGCCACTGTTCAATGCAGAGTTTGCGCTATTAGGCCCTGTCTCCGGTCTTAGTGTTCATTTGTGCGTGCCGACCAGCTATTAGGTAAGATCTAGAAATGACAAAGCCCCTTATTGAAGGGGATTTGCTGGATTTTTGAACATTTTTTTACAGCGCGGAACATTATTCTAGGTTCAGGAACTGCTTATTGAGCAGCAGACTAGGCCCTTTAAAAATCAATAAATTATAAAAATAAACCGTTCAAAAATGGCAGCCTCCACCACCAAACAACCTACCACTAACCTATGGCTTTTACTAAATCTTGCTAGCACTTCTTGGTTATGAGTACGGAAAAACAATGCCGTTTTCACTCTACAGTTGGGTTCAAAAATAACAGTTTCGGAAGGCTTGATCGAGTGAACTTTCAACACCACCGCACTTATTGGATACAATAATAGCCATTTCTGGTTGTTTTCCTATACAATGGATATAACTGTATCCAACAAGTCATTGCGAATGAAGTTTACTTTACTTGATGATATCGATGTAAGCCAAGCCTATGCGGCTTATTTACGAGAGTTACGTCAACGAGCGAAGCTGTCACGAACAGCACTGGCAGAGCGAAGCTGCGTCCCAGCGGCCACTATTAAGAAGTTTGAGCTGACTGGGCAAATTTCATTTCGTCAATTGCTGTTGCTTTGGCAGACCCTCGACTCATTGGATAGGCTCTATCAGCTCACGCTACCAAGTAAAGAACGCGTTTCTACACCATCTAGCATTGATGAGGTGCTAAAAGATGAGTTTTAAACCCATTCAAAAACTCACCATATCCCGTACGTTAAGCTCAGGTGAGCAGGTCACTGTAGGGGTTTTGGCTCAGAATCGACAAGGCGTTTTTTTTCAGTATGCAGACAGCTATTTGCAGCAGTTTGGCAATTTATCGCCTTTTACTATTCAGGCAAGCACACAAGTACAAGCCGCACCTAAACAGCCACACCAAGGTGTGCATGGTGTATTCGGGGATTGTTTGCCCGATGGTTGGGGCATGCTGTTACAAGATCGTATTTTCCGGCAAAAAGGCATTCTGCCTAATCAATTAACAGCAATGGATAGACTGGCTTTTGTCGGTGATAAAGGTATGGGAGCGCTCTCTTTTTCTCCGGTATCTGAGTTTTCAGCCACGACGCACGCTGAAATTGATTTAGCAACCTTGGGTTTAGAAGCACAAACACTGTTCGATTCTTCAATGTCAGATTATATGGACGACAACCAAGATGAGTTAGATGGGCATACTCAACACGTGTTGGCCGCATTAGTCGCCGGAGGTAGTTCGGGTGGTGCAAGACCAAAGGCGCAGATTTATACGCCTGCTGGGGAAACTCGGCATTGTCGAACCTTTGCACAGCCCGGTGATGAAGCTTGGTTGATTAAGTTTACCTCGAAGAATCTAGCGCTCGGACATGAAGAAGGTTTGTGCGAGGCGGTTTATTTGCAAATGGCCGAGCAAGCAAAGTGCCAACCGCCAATTTGGCAACTTATTGAAGCGCCGCATACAAGCGGTGCGCCTGCGTGGTTAGCACTCAAGCGTTTTGATTATGTCGCTGAACAGACCAATTTAGGCAGCAAGCGCAGTTCAGGCCGCTTGCATATGCACAGCGCCTGCGGATTGCTTGATGCAGACTTCCGAACGCCAAGTTTAGATTATATTGATTTAATCAAAGCCAGCCGACAGCTGTGTAAATCTCCAGCCGCTGGGCAACTGCAATTTCGCCGTGCCATTTTTAACCTGCTGTCGTCTAACCAAGACGATCACAGTAAAAACTGGGCTTTTTTGCAAACGGACGATGGCCAATGGAATCCTGCACCTTTTTACGATGTTACCTACAGCCCACATCCATTTAACGAACATGCCACTGCCTTTGGAGGTTATGGCAAAGCGCCACCGCTTAAGCTAATGCAAAAGCTGGCTGCCAGCGCAGGCTTTGCCAATTGGAATGAGGTGAGGCAAGTTATTGAAGAAGTCGCAGAAGCCATCAGTCAGTTTGCTCATCTAGCAAAGCAGCAAGGGGTAAGTAAAATCACAGTGTCTGCTATTACTCATACATTGAACCAGCGTAAACAAGAAAATGAAGCGCTTTTTCTATAATAATAAGAAGGGACAACATGAAGCTTGGCCGAAACGATCCTTGCCATTGTGGCAGTGGTAAAAAGTTTAAACGTTGTTGTATGAGCAGTGTCTCCAAGCAACATGCCCAAATATTTGATGATATTGACACCATGCTGGCAATGAACCCCAATTTGAGCCTTGATGAACTCAACACTGTTTTACAGCACAAAGTGCAGGATCGTAATAATCAACCTCATCCCGATTTTTATGGTGTAACGCCAACGCAAATGGCCAATTGGCTTTATGCGCCTTTTGATGAATTACAGTGGGTGACAATCAGCACACCAGATGCGCTTTTAGCCAGTCCTGTGATGCGCTATTTAGCTCTTATTCTTGATGAGGCTATGGCGCAAGATGGGTCATTCAAAGCCACGAGTAAAGGCAACTTACCGGCTAAGTTGGTCAAACAGGCCAGTGAGTTATTGCCTGAGTTTACCGTTGCTCAGTTCCCACAAAATATTAGCATCAGCGAGTTTGCGGGCAGTAACGAAGATAAATTTAATGCCCTGCACTACACCCGAGTGCTAGCCGAAATTAGCGGCATTATTTATCGCCGCAGCGGTCGCTACCATGTCAAAAAGTTAGCACAACAACAGTATCAGGCTTTAGGTATACAAGCATTCTTCAAACCTATGTTAGAAGCCGCAATCAGCAAATATAACTGGGGGTATATGGACGGCTTTGAATACGATGTCGACTTGCGACCATTTTGGTTATTTATGCTGTGGCGCATTCAGTGTCACAACAATGTGGAGCAGCTTGTTAAAGAGGTGATGACTGCTTTCCCCGATTTACTACAGGCATTCTCTACAGATGATTACTTCGCGCCAGAAAGAAACTTAAGCATGCTCATTGAATCCAGGTTTATTAAGCGATTTTTACAGTTTTGGGGATTTATCACCATAGATCCAAGGCGTTATTTAAACGCTGAGCCGGTCGTCAGAAGAGCTCAAATTCAACCCTTATTCAAACAAACGTTTCAATTTACAATTAACATATAAAAAGATCGCGAAGGCCGCATCTCGTGCATCTGCAAGGGATAGTTCTGGATAAGATCCAATTGTCATTTCTGGACGACAACCGTTGATTGAAAATCGCAAGATCCAAAAAGGTTCTCCAGAGGCGGGTACAACGAAGTAGAGGCCATTACCATCTGCGGTTTTGCGTGGTTCATCTTTGGCCAAAGCGGCGACTTTGCGTGCATTGAGCTTGCCCATATAGTTCTCCTTAGGTATGGAAAGTTACTCACCATTTAAGGGCATACTAGATCAATCCTACTCACCACTAAACTCACCAGTTGGTTGAAAACAGAGGCAAAGACCTGAAATCTTCTGAAAACAAAAAAGCCTCAAAAAATGAGGCTTTATGCTGTACTTGTGAATGTTAAAACATCACTCCACGTTCTGGATCTGCTCTCGCATCTGCTCAATCAGCACTTTAAGCTCGACCGCGGCGGCGGTTATTTCGCTGCTGATTGACTTGGAGGCCAGGGTGTTGGATTCGCGGTTGAACTCTTGCATCATGAAGTCCAGTCTGCGGCCTTCGCTGCCACCCTTGTTGAGGATCCGGCGGGCTTCGGCCACATGGGCTTCGAGGCGATCCATCTCTTCGGCCACATCCTGTTTTTGAGCCAGCAATACCATTTCCTGTTCCAGTCTGGCCGGGTCCAGTTCGCCCTGGATTTCGGCCAGGCGGTTACTGAGTTTTTCCCTTTGCCATTCCATCACCTTGGGCATGTGCTCGCGGACTATGGCGATCTGGGCTTCAACGGCATCCAGGCGGGTCAGCAGCATCTCTTTGATGGCGCTGCCTTCACGGCCGCGGGCTTCGATAAACTGATCGACGGCGCCGTCGAAGGCTTTGAGCAGTTCGGCGGCAATGGCATCCATGTCTTGCTCGGATGAGGACATGACCCCAGGCCAGCGCAGAATATCCACTGGATTGAGCTCACCCTGGCCGGCTTGCTGTTTTACCCAATTGGCGGCCTGCAGCAGTTGCAGTGCCAAGTCCTGGTTCATATTCAGCTGGGTACCTTGTTGATCGCTCAGCTCGTAGCGCAAATTGACCTCTACCTTACCGCGATTGAGACGCTTGCGCAGTCTGTCTCGCAGCACAGGCTCCAGGCTACGGAACTGTTCCGGCAAGCGCAGATAGGTTTCCAGATATCTCTGGTTGACTGAGCGGATTTCCCAGGAGGCTGTGCCCCAGTCGGCTTTATGCTCGATACGGGCGTAGGCGGTCATGCTGTGGATCATCAGATATTCCAGTTGCTTGAAGACGGGTGTAGCAGAGGATTATAGACAGCTTGCCCCCGGGGTTAAAGTGAAGTGTATACACTTTGTCGGTTCGATACGGATCCGCCATGGCGTCAAGCGCCGCAAGGCCCTATAATATGCAGCCAATTCAGTCCAGACGACAAAATACAGGAATTCACTATGCGTCCCAGCAACAGAACTCCGGCTCAAACCCGCCCCATTTCAATCACTCGCCAGTTTACCGCCCATGCGGAAGGTTCTGTGCTGGTCGAGTTCGGCGATACCAAAGTACTCTGTACCGCCAGTTTTACCGAAGGGGTGCCGAGATTTCTCAAAGGCCAGGGCCAAGGTTGGGTGACGGCAGAATATGGCATGTTGCCCCGTTCTACCCATAGCCGTATGGATCGCGAAGCGGCCCGGGGCAAGCAGTCTGGTCGTACCCAGGAAATTCAGCGCCTCATCGGCCGTGCTTTGCGCGCTGCTGTGGATATGAAGCTGCTGGGTGAAAACACCATAGTGATCGACTGTGATGTGATTCAGGCCGACGGCGGTACCCGCACTGCGGCCATCACAGGTGCCTGTGTGGCTCTGGTAGATGCACTTAATTGGGCTCGTGCCAAGGGTATTCTCAAGGCCAATCCGCTCAAATTCCTTATCGCCGCCGTGAGCGTGGGGATTTTTGAAGGTGAGCCTATCTGTGACCTGGAATATATCGAAGACAGCGCCGCCGAAACCGATATGAACGTGGTGATGACAGAAACCGGCAAGATCATCGAGATCCAGGGCACCGCCGAAGGCGAGCCGTTCAGCCATGAAGAGTTGCTGAGTCTGCTGGAGCTGGCCAAGCATGGCATTCGTGAGATTATCGATGTGCAGAAGGCTGCATTGAGTTAAGTTTTTTAAGGACCCCATGAGGGTCCTTTTTTTCGTACTCCAGAGAGTACTTGTTCGTACCCGTGAGCCTTAAGGGCTTACCCATAATCACAAGAGGAGAGATCGTGAAAGCCTATCAGCGCGAGTTTATTGAATTTGCCCTTGAGCGTCAGGTGTTGAGATTCGGTGAGTTTACCCTGAAGTCCGGCCGCAAGAGCCCATACTTCTTCAATGCCGGTCTGTTTAACACTGGCCGGGATCTGGCCCGCCTGGGCCGTTTTTATGCTGCTGCGTTGGTGGATGCCGGTATCGACTACGATCTCCTGTTTGGCCCGGCCTACAAGGGGATCCCCATCGCCACAACCACGGCTGTAGCCTTGGCCGAACACCATGATCTGGATATTCCTTACTGCTTTAACCGCAAAGAGAAGAAAGACCACGGCGAAGGCGGCAACCTGGTAGGCAGCGAGCTCAAGGGTAAGGTGATGTTGGTGGATGATGTGATCACCGCAGGTACCGCTATTCGCGAGTCCATGGAGATCATTCAGGCCAATGGCGCGACTCTGGCCGGGGTATTGATTGCCCTCGACCGTCAGGAGAAGGGTAAGGGCGAATTGTCTGCCATTCAGGAAGTGGAGCGCGACTTTGGTTGCCAGATAGTGGCCATCATCAAGCTGGCCGATTTGATTGCCTACTTGGCCGAGAAACCTGGGATGGAGCAGGAGTTGGCCGCCGTTAGCGCCTATCGTGAACAGTATGGTATTTAATGCCACCCAGGATAGAATGTCAGTTCTTACAGAAGCTTGAGTAACTTTCTGTACAGTCCATAAAAAACGCTGCCTTGGCATAATGCCGTTCACTTAGTGTGAACGGCATTTTTCTTAGGCTTAATGGGATACTTGTTTTTACTCATTTTTAACGCACGTGG
>NZ_NIJK01000050.1 GCF_002836975.1 Shewanella indica
AAATCGGAAACCTACAAACAGGTTTCCGATTGTCTCTCATCAGGAGGATCGGTCAACCGATCCTTATCTGATCTACGTTGCACCCTGGGGTGGCCTTTAAATTGTTGGCGAATAGAGTGTTTTGTCGCTATAGCGTCTGATTTCAGCGGCGGCGTCTGCTGACTGCAGCGACACCGGCAAAGGCCAGGAACAACCAACCCAGGCTGCCGCCTTCATCTTGCTTGGCATCTTTTTCGGTAGCCAGGAAATTGATCAGATCGGTCAGTTCGCCCAGAGTGCGAATTTCTCCCAGGTTAACCATATATTTGTCGTTTACCACGAAGCTTGGCACGCTCTGAATGGCAAATTCATTCTGCTGTTTACGCCACAGGGCGATGACATCATTGATTTTCTTGCTGTCGGCCAAGGCATCATACTGGCTGACATCCACGCCGTTGGCGGCAAACAGTTGCTTGATATCGTCGCGGCTATTGATAGCAGAGGTGTGCTTGTGTCCAGGGGCAGAATGGTCATGGCCATGGGCTCCTTCCTCGCCCTGAATGGCGGCAAACATGGGGTGAGTCAACTTCTCTGTCGCGCCCAGCTCCTGCATGATGGCCAGTGACTTCATCACCTCAGTGCCCAGATCGCTGTTCATAAAGTCGACATGCTTATTGTCAAAGCTGACTTCTTTATTGAGACCGGCCTTGATGTCCGGCAGATACTGGGTTTCCATGCTGAAGCAGTTATGACAGTAGAAAGAGAAGAACTCGGTGAGCTTGGGTTCTTCACTGCCTTTCTTGGCTATCTGGGTATAGTGTTTACCTTCGATAAAGTCGGCGGCGTTGGCGGCCAGCGGGATTAGGGTAAGTGCCATTGCGGCAACCAGTGGCTTGAGCAAAATAATCTCCTCAGAATTGACCGGGCGCAGCGCCCTTTGCTGTCAGGTTAGTGTGACTGGCTTAATTATGACTTAAGCGTCGGTGCCTTTGGCGGTCATTTCTGTGAGCGAGGCTAAGCTTTGGCGCTTTGCCTGGTTATTCAACCTCGCAGGGCTTGCCAGGCTTCGCAGATCTGTCTGAACTTGGCGGTATCACCGCCTTGCCTGTCCGGGTGCCACTTTAGCGCCAGTTTACGCCACTGGCGACGGATCTCCTTGTCACTGGCGTCGGCTTCCAGTTCCAATACCCGCAGCGCCTCTCGCTGGGCAAAACGGCCGCGTCGTACGCCAATATAATCCTGATAACTGTTCCAGAAGGACTCCAGCATCTCACGAACGACATTGACGCAGGTGTCATAGTTGTTCCAGTCGAGGTAGTAGTCTCTAAGCGCTGAGTCATCCTGTTGTAGTTGCAGCACATTGGCCGGTGGGATCCGCAGCAATATGATATTCATGGCTTCTACCTGCAGCCATTGGCCCGGCAGCAGTATGTGTTGCAGTTCATAGAGGGCATTCATCAGCAGAAAGTTGCGTTTGAACAGATCTTTCTCGGGCAGAGGATCCAAGTCGTGCATCAGTCCCTGCTGCTGTAATTCGGTGGCGAGGTGATGCACCTTCCAGGAGCGGTTGCTGCGTTTGAGCAAACCGAGAATTGGCCAGATAAGCGGGTTATCGCCCTTGAGTCGGGTCGGCTTGACTTCAGTAACGTCGGCCTGGTTCAGCGCGGGTTTGGCAAGCAGCATGGTAGCAATCATTCATCCTGAACTGACGATAAAATCTACTATGCCACAGGTGTCCGTGGGTGCAAGGTGAAAATAATGGAACCCGGCGTGGAGCCGGGTTCTGAAAGAAAAGCAGGGAAGGAGGCCTTGCTTAAATTTTGGTAAACAGCTCTTCCTGAGGCAGGCGAGACTTGGGCAGCTTGGCGTTGAAGTCTGACTCGTCATGGTAGCCAAGGGCCACAACCACGCTGGCCGTCAGGCCTTGTTCTCTCAAACCCAGAACCTGATTGAGTTTGCTGGCATCGAAGCCTTCAATAGGAGTGGCATCTATGTCCAATACGCTGGCGCCCAGCAGCAGAGTACCCAGCGCCAGATAGGTTTGTTTTTCCATCCAGTGCTGCAGGTCCTTAAGTTCGAACTTGTGCATATTGGTGAAGAAAGAGCGGCCGTTGTGTTGGCCTTGTTTGGCGTTTTCGTCGGCGAAGCGGCCATCGGCCTCTTCCTGCTCAAGCAGACGCAGCAGATGGGCTTCGTCCATGTTGTTGCGGGTACAGAGCACAATCACGTGGGAAGCGTTGAGGATCTTTGGCGTGTTGAAGCCATAGTCTGCGGTAGACTCGGCAATTTTGGCTTTGCCTTCATCTGTCGCGGCCAGTACAAAGTGCCATGGCTGGGAGTTCACCGAGGAGGGGCTGAACTGCAGCAGACTCTGCAGATCTTCAATTTTATCCTGGGGGATCTTCTTGTTGGGATCAAAAGCCTTGGTGGTATAGCGCTTTTTGGCAAGGTATGTCAGATCTGTCATGTCACTGCTCCGGACAAATGAGGCTGAAATTGTTTTGGCATTCTACGATCTCTGTTGCGCTTTACAACAGTGTTTCTGCTGCAAGCTATATCAAAAATAAATTGAAAGTACGCTGGTGGGAACCACTAATTGGTGTCAGTGGGGTTGCTTTTGCATTTATATTGAGTCTTAAATTGCGTTTGCCGTGCTGGTTGGCTAATATATGGACAGGTTTATGGCGGAGCAGCAAAGATGAATACCCTAGAGAAAGCCAATGCAGCCGAGGTATTGTTCAAGGCGTTTTCCAATGCTTGCAGCGAGTTACAACTTACCCAGGCCGAGGCCAGCCGTATCATAGGCGTAAATCCCAGCACCTTGAGCCGTAACAGCGGCAAGGGGTTTAAACCCGATTCCAAGCAGGGGGAGTTGCAGTTGCAACTTATCCGTCTATATCGCTCGCTGTATGCCATAGCGGGTGGTGAAAAAGCCTTTATGCGTCACTGGCTCAACAGTCCCAACAAGGCGCTGAATGGAACCCCCAAGACTTTATTGCAAACCGTGGTTGGTCTGGTGAGTGTTAACCAATATCTGGATGCTATGAGAGGCAAGGTCTGACAGCCATAACCGGTGACAGGAGACAAACAACTGAAAATGGATTTTAGTGCGTTAGAGCCGCAGGACTTTTTTCCTCGCCACTACTTTGGCCGCGGTTATCGCCTGGTCGAGTCCCAGGAAGAAGCCGCCACCCTGAGTCTGGTGGATGATTTTGACGAACAGATGCTGCTTGAATCCCTGCTCGATGAGGTTAAACCGCCTTACCGAAGCGGGACTGAGCACTTGCATTATCTGCTCAAGACCCCGTTTCGTTATCCGCCGCTGCGCCATGGTTCGCGCTTTGGCAGTATCACAATGGAAAGCTTCTTTTATGCCAGTGAATCCTGGCAGACCTGTTTGGCCGAAGTCGCCTATTATCGTTTTGTCTTTATGGCCGATATGTTGGAGCCTTATCTGGAGCCGCTGCGCTCTGAGCATATGTTGTACTCTGTGGATATCAATGCCCGCGATTGTGCTGACTTGACGCTATTGCAGGGGCCGGAATTGCAGCAGCAACTGACTCACAAATCGAGCTATGCCTATACCCAGGCTTTGGGGGCCTGGTTGCTGCAACAGCAGGCACAGATGATCCGCTACACGTCGGCCAGAGCTGAAAAGGGCGTCAATTTGGCGCTGCACGATCCTTTGGTGTTGCTATCAACCGAGCCGCAGGAGTGTGAATATTGGCTCTGTCAAAGCTCCGCAGACAAGGTTGCTTTCAGTCGTCGTAATAGCCGCAGCATGCCATTGACCTGGTTTTTAAAAGACTTTTTGCGGGACGGGCAGTTGCCGCGTCCCGCCTGAGAACAGAAATTACTTCAGGATTGGGTGGTGATAAACAGCGGGTTGGAATAGAACCAGAGATCGCCGTAGTTACGCTCATTGATGTCGTTGTACCATTGCTGCACCTGCTCCCCTTCAGCCTGAGGCAGTACCTTTGAACGCAGAGGTGTGCCCTTGTTGGTCAAGCCGTTGACGTTGTAATCCAGGTTAGTACCACGCAGGCGGAAATACTGCTTACCATCGGCGATAAAGCTGAAGCTCATGCTGTAGAAACCATCGCTGTCTTTTTGCCAGTCAGCCTGGGTGAAAGACTTAATCACCCGGGTGCTGTCGTTGGTTTCCTTTTGCCAGGCAGCCGTTCCCGGCTTGGCTCGCTCACCGATATCACCGGCAATCAAATCGATATGATGTACTCCAGGATTAATGCCAGCGTAGTGTTCATTGCCGATATCGCTTTCCTTGTTATTTAGCTCAGGGCTGCGGAACCTGATATTGATAGTGACCTTGTCGCCGGCCTTGGCGCTCAAGGTTTGTCCCATAGTGATGGTTTGCTCACCGCTATTCATCTGGAGATCCAGCCCGTCGATGAGATCGCCAAATACCGCAAAGCTGTTCCCCGAGCGTAGCCCTTCAAGCAGTGCCTGGGTACCTTCACCCTCAACCCAGGTGTAATTCTTGGCATATTCGCCGGGATAATAACTGCTGGCGTAGGGTGGCCTGGTCTTGAAGTGAATATCCGAGTTACCCATGTTCCAAATCCTGCGCCCTTCTCCCAGTAGCGCATCCCACCAACCGCCGACTTCGGCAACGACGGGATCGACACCGCCGTAAACACCGCTCGAGCTGTCACCATAGTCACCGCGGTTGCCACTGAACTGGCCGCCAACCATACCTTCCACCAGGAAGAAGACCTCAGGCGCGGCATCATGAAGCTCCCTGACTTCGGCTATGGTGTAGCTGTCGAGATAGCGTCTGGGATGATTGAGCATGCCGTAGCTCTGTTTGGGAAAATGTTGCTGTAGCCAGGCAAGCGCCGCTACGGCATCTGCATGGGTTTGATTCTGACGCTTGACGCCGGCGGCCTCCCAGGCGGCGAGATCTTCGGCTGCGAAATCCTCCGGCTCATTCTTGGCGCTGAAGCTGTACTCGAAGGTTTTAATCGCATCCAGAGTCTGCTGTTCATCGGCCAGGATGACGATATTGAAGTGCTCGTGAGTCGGCATATCCCACTCAAAGCCGGAGTAAACCAACTTGCCCGGGTAGTTGGGCATCAGGCTGGCGAGTCCGGGTTTTTCGTAGCGGGTGAGGGCATCATAGAAGAGAATGCCGCCTAGGTCGTTATCGTCATTGTCCTGGCTGTTGTTGCGCATATGGTTGGTCAGGCTCATATAATCCAGGCCAAAGTCCTCGAAGCCCCACTTGAGAATATCGGCCTGGGTCTCTCTGGCATCCTGGGAAACCGCGGTGTGAACATGAAGATCGCCTTTGAGCCAGCGACCCGTTACCGGCTCCGGAGTTTGAGTGTCGTTATCTGAGTTACAGCCGGCCAGCAGGGCCAGAGACAGCAGTGACAATGCTGCGACTTGATGGGATTGACGCACGAATAACCTCTCTATATTGGGCGTTTTGGGAAGCACCCAACATAGAGAATTAAGATGGCAGATTTATGGCACTTTTGTACTAAAAAGTTACCAGTGATCAGCGCAGCACCTTGGCAAGGAAGCCTTGAGTACGGGGGTTTTGCGGCGCATTGAAAATCTGCTCCGGCGTGCCCGCTTCCTGGATCACTCCTTCATCCATGAAGATCACCCTGTCAGACACCTCGCGGGCAAATCCCATCTCGTGAGTGACTATCACCATGGTCATGCCGTCGCGAGCCAGAGATTGCATCACGTCCAGCACATCGCCGACCATTTCCGGATCCAGCGCCGAGGTGGGTTCGTCAAACAGCATCAGCTCCGGAGACATGGTCAGGGCTCTGGCAATGGCCACCCTCTGCTTCTGGCCGCCGGACAGGCTGGATGGATAGGCATCTTTCTTATCTGCCAGACCAACCTTAGCCAGCAATCCCAAAGCCTTGGCTTCGGCCTCGGCCAAACTCATCAATCCCAGCTTGACCGGTGCCAGCGTTAGGTTGGCCAATACCGTCTTGTGGGGAAACAGGTTAAAGTGCTGAAATACCATGCCCACTTTCTGCCTGAGCTTGTCGACACAGGCGCCAGGCGCCGTTATCGATTCACCGGCTATTCGTATTTCGCCTTCAGTCGGTTGCTCCAAAAGGTTGATACAACGCAGAAAAGTGCTCTTGCCACTACCACTTGGGCCTATGATGCTGACCACTTCTCCCTTGGCGATATGCTGATCTATGCCCTTGAGTACTTCCAGTTTGCCGTAGGACTTATGCAGGTTGGTTATCTCAATCACTTTGTTTCAGCCTCGCTTCAAACTTACCCAACAGCCAGGTGAAGCTGTAGGTCAATAACAAATAGATAAGGGCACAAGTCAGCAGCGGCACCACATCTTCGAAGGTTCGGCTGCGGATGATTTCACCGGCGCGCATCAGATCCACGCCACCGATAAAGCCGATGACGGCGGTTTCTTTCAAGAGCACGATAAATTCATTGCCGAGCGCCGGCAGAATATTCTTGATTGCCTGCGGTAACACGACTTCACGCATGGTCAGTGAATGGCTCATCCCTAAAGAGCGGGCGGCCTCGGCCTGGCCCTTGTCGACCGCCTGGATACCGGCGCGGATGATCTCACTGATGTAGGCGCCGCTGTTGAGGCCAAAGGCGATGATGGCGGCGGTCACCTTGTCGACATCCATGGCGGCCAACACGATAAAGTAGAGGATCACCAGTTGCACTACTACAGGAGTACCGCGGATCACCCCGACATACAGCTTGGCCGGCCAGCGCAGATACCAGCGCTCGGACATGCCCATCAAGGTGGTGAGCACCCCGAGAATGGCGCCGAGGATCATGGCGAAGAAGGTCACAGTCAAGGTGACCTTGAGGCCGTTTAGGATCAGCAAAATACCGATCATGCCGTCTTCCCCTATGGGGGTAAACAGCGAAGAGATTATTGCATCCATCTAAGACTACTTCTGATATTTTTCAAGGAGTTGTTGGTATTCGCCTGAGCTTTGTAGCCGTACCAGTGTGGCATTGATCTGGCTGAGCAGTTCGGGTTGATTTTTGGCAACTGCAATACCGTAAAATTCGGGTGAGAAGTCGATATCCAGCCGTTTGAGAGTGGGGTTCTTGGCCAGATAAGTGGCTGCCGGTTGGCTGTCGAACAGTACCAGGTCTACCTTGTGGTTTTTCAGCTCCATAAAGGCTTCAAAACCCGTATTGAAAGCGACGACTTCGGCCTTGAGTTCCTTGGCCATGATGTCGCCGGTAGAGCCCAACTGCACCGCAATCTTCTTGCCGGCAAGATCAGCCGGAGTGTTGAATACCTGGCTGTCCTGATTGACTATCACCACTTGGGTGGCTTCATAGTATGGCGTAGAGAAGTTGACACTCTTTTGCCGCTCATCCGTGATTGTCATACCAGAGGCGATAAAATCGATTTTGCCTGAGTTCAGCGCCACTATCAGAGAGTCGAACTTGAGGTTTTCTACCTTGAGGGTTTTACCTGCATCGGCGGCAATCGCCTTGGCAATGTCGATATCCAGCCCTTTTACCTCATCACCATTGGCGCCCCCCATGTATTCAAATGGTGGGAAAGCGGCATTGGTGCCGACGACCAGTACATCTTGATCTTTACCGCAGCCGGTCAACAGCAAGGCCGTGATAGTGGCCATAAGCAGGGATTTTTTCATCTTGGAGATACTCTTGAGGAACCGTATGACTGGCACTATAGCCAGTTCCCATATCTCAATCAATAACTAATCATAAAAAATGCTTAAGTATTCACTCGTGATTCGTTTGGTGTTAAAAAAACATTGTTAATTAGTTTGTTATTTATTAATTGAACATGCTTGAATGAATAAAGTAGAGATTGCTCAATTAGGGCTGAGCAACTAGAGAAGATTTTTTGTCGCCTGAGACACAAGAATGTGCATTTGGCACAGCACCGAGGAAAAATTTGTTATAAAATGCGCGCCCAAAATCCTCTGCCTGCCTACAATGGTGGAAGCCCACTCCGGATTTTGGAACAGGCCTCCAATTCAGTACCTGCCAAAGCAGACAGCGAAGCACACAAAATAGAACAAGATGGGGTCGTATACCTATGATAGAAAAACGCTTTATTACCGCTCAGGAATTGCTGGAGGATTCATTTCGTCTGGCTGCACAGGTCTATGACAGTGGTTTTCGGCCGCAGTTTATTGTTGGGATCTGGCGTGGCGGCGCTCCAATAGGGATCGCGGTACAGGAGTTTTTCGACTTCAAAAAGGTGGAAACCGACCATATAGCGGTGCGCACTTCATCCTATTACGGCATAGGTACAGACAAGCAGAGCAAGGAGATCAAGGTTCATGGTCTGCATTACATTGTTGAAAATGCCAATGCCGATGATGGTTTGTTGATTGTTGATGATGTCTTCGATTCCGGGCGCAGCGTTTTTGCTCTCAAGGAAAAGCTCAGTCAATCCATGCGTCTGAATATGCCCAAGGATATCCGTATCGCTTGTCCTTACTACAAGCCACAGAATACTGCGGTGCCACTGAAACCCGACTACTATATCCACGCCTCGGATGAATGGCTGGTATTCCCCCATGAAGTTTCCGGCCTGAGTGCACAAGAGCTGGCCGAAGGTAAGGGCGATCTCAAAAATATCAAAGAGCTGTTTCTCTGATAAAAAATCCAATACAAAGAGGGCGCCGATGGGCGCCCTCTTTGTTGTCAGCAATGGCTAGATATCCATGCAGTTGGCATAGTAAGTTACGGTCGCCGGCCAATCGGAGAAGACCCCCAGTACTCCTATTTCTTTGGCCAGTACATCCAGTAGTTGATAAACATCGCCATCGTTATTAATGCTGCCGCTGATGCTTTGGTAGTACCAACCACCGCCTTGTGCCAGGGGGCCGGATCGCTCCAGTGACCAAGTGATTATTTTAAGCCCGGCTTCCTTGGCCGCCAGAGCATAGGCCGAGGGAACTATTTTGCCGCTGTCATCCAGAACGACTAATACCCACAAGGGCGGCGCAATGATTTCGACTCCCAGCGCCTTGAGCCTTTGCATATCGGCCTGCCAATGGCCCATATCATTGGGGTTAAAGCTGCTGTCCGAGTCATACCTGCCGTCCAGATAGACGGCCTGCCTGGCAAAATCGGTATTATTGGCCAACCAGTACTGCACATCTTCCAGATTAAATGACTGGGGATAGACATCTTTTGCCGGCACCCCGGCGGCCTGATATTCGTCGATCATCTTCTGAGCATAGTCCTGTTGGCTGAAGCCATCGAAGGGCATGGGCACGCTGGCAGCCTTAAGTTCAGGCGTCATCTTGACCTTGGCTTCTTTAAACAGAGCTATGCTCTCGGCATGGGTCATCAATGTGCCGCAACTGGCGTAAAGATCCGTGCGCCAGGCAGGAGTGCCCTCCATAAATGCTTGCGCCGTGGTGGCCTTGGGATTAAAACCATCCATCTTGCCGCAAAGCTGGTTGAATTCATCCAGGGTGATATCGCTGGTACAGCACTCGGCGCTGGCGTTAATACCATTGGCAGCATCGGCGGGAGAGAAAGGCTGACGGCATTTGGCTGCCAACTCAGGGATGCCGAGGATATTGGTGGTTGTGGCCAGATCGCATTGGGAGTGCCGACAAACCAGCTGTTTATCGGCGGTGAAGGTGACATCACATTCCACTATCCCGGCGCCGGCATCTATAGCCGCCAAATAGGCTTCTTTGGTGTGCTCTGGAAACTGCATGGAGGCGCCGCGGTGGCCTATGCTGAAGTCGGTGCGATAAAAGGGCCCCTTGCTGCATTGTGCCAGTTTATCTTTGAGCGGCCCTTCATCCATGTCATTTACCAGAAACAGGGGACGGGGGCCCAGGTTGGCGCCAACTTTCTCCTGCTGATCCTGAGCCGGAGTTGAAGTATTGGCGTTGTTGTCATTGCTGTTGCAGCCACCGAGCAACAGACCAAGCAGTACAGAGCCAAGTAATGCCGACGTTGTTTGGGAGTGAAAAACCTTCATTAAGCAGATCCTTTTGCTATTTCGCACAGGAGTTTACTCGCCTGACGAGCATGGTATTTCTTAAGCTAAGGATGCTAAATGACAGCCGGATAGTAAAATTATGACAACTAACTTAATTAATACAGTATCTTGTTCCGGATATACTGAAGAGGAACCATTGCGTTAGTCTTAGAGTCGATTGATCTTGTCCTTCAGATCGTAGCTCTTGTCTGTAACTATGGTTTCCAGGTTGGCAATCCGCTGCTTCAGTTCGTCCACTTCCCGTTGCAGTTTTTCTATCTCACGGCTTTGACCGTCTTGCTGCTTACTGTTGTAGTCCTTGATGAGTACCATGGCAAAAAAGCCTATGGCTATGACGGCTACCAGACTCATTAATCCCATAATGACTCCTTGGGTGTTAAGCATATTGAATATTTTGGCACATTATTCTCGCACATTACGGCACTATTGTGTGGCTCGGTTGGACCAATAATACGCCAAAGGCCTCATTGAGGCCCTTGAACTTGCTTTGCCAATTAAGGCTTAAGGGTTTCTTTTATCAACACGCAGTGCCGCTCCCTTTCTATTGCTTGCTTGAGATTGCGCTGGGTCTGGGCCGATAGCTCTGGGTTGGCCTGCAAGGCTTTTTCGAGCCGCAGCACTGAGGCGTGACTGCATTGACGCGGTAATAATGCCGGCGCGTAACTGCGCATAAATACCGGGTCTTTTTCGGCGTCCAGAGTGGCTAACTGATTCAAGCGCTGCTCTGCGGTGCTGGCCTGCAGTTGCCCTTGGCTGCTGGGATAGAGGTTTTCCATCGCCACCCTCAGCTTGGCAAACGGCAGCGCCGAATGGTTGATTTTTTCCAGCCAGCGGCGTTTACCGGCGGTGTCCGGACGCACTACTTCGGCGGCGATGGCCGCCTTTTGCCCTGAATCGCTGATATCAAGTTTGGCTTCTTGCTGCAGCAGAAGTTTGCTGGTGGGGTAATCGTAACGGTTCAACTGATAGATAAGCTGCCAGCGGGTATCTTGATCCAGCTCTATTCCCTTTATCTTACTGTAGCCCTGCAGCAGTGACAGCAGGTGATCCAGCGAGTCCCCGTCGCGGGCAAAGTCCACATAGGCATCGAACCAGCGCCGCTGCAGATCTTTATTATCCGCGTTTTGCATGGTCAGACGCAGGCTCATCTGCGCCAGCGCTCTGATGGCGCGCTCGGCATAGGTCGAGTGAATCGGAGCCATCGACTCGAGCAAGGCCTTGCTGTAGCGCATATTGCCAAGAATTTGCCCCAGCAGGGTGTAATCGCTCTCTTTGGGAGCATTGATAAGCACGGTTTCCAGATACTTGTTCAAAGGCAACTTACCGCTCTGGACACTGTCCCACAGGCTTTGCCAGAGCATGGCGCGCAGCAGGGGATCTTCTACCCTGGCCAGGTGATTGAAGGCGGTATCGAACGAGCGAGGGTCGAGCTCGACTTTGACATAGCCCCAGTCCTGATAGTTGGGATAAACCAAATCAGGACAGGATGCTCCTGTAAGTTGCGGCACCAAGGTTTTTTCACCTTGGTAGCTAACGGCCAGAGTTTGCAGCAGGTGCATCTCATGGCGGCCATTGCTCAGTAAGGCTAGCTGAACTTTTTGCTCTCTGATAGTCGGGTAGGCGGGATCGCTTGTTGACTGCAACAGGGCAAATTCACTGATGCGGCCATCTTGGCACTGGAACTCGGCCTTGAGGCTGTTGACACCGGCGCTGTAGAGCCAATCCCGGGTCCACTGGCTCAGATCCCGCTTGGCGGCCTGGCCGAGACTGCTAATGAAGTCTTCCAGTGTGGCGTTTTGCCAGGAGTAGCGTTTGAGGTATTCACTGACGCCACGGCGGAAGGTTTGCTCCCCAAGCAGGTGACGCAGTTGAATCAGAACCGCGGCACCTTTCTGATAAGTGATGGCATCGATATTATCGAAGGCGTTGGCACTACTGGCCACTGGCACTTCTATGGGGTGGGTGGTAACGCCTGAGTCCTGTTGATAGGCACTCTGTTTGCCCCTGGCGTAAAAACTGCGCCAGGTATTGTCAAACTCAGTGGCCTCGGCGCTCGCCAGCATGCCCATAAAGGAGGCGAAGCTTTCATTGAGCCACAGACCGTTCCACCATTTCATGGTCACCAGATCGCCAAACCACTGGTGCGCCATTTCATGCATGATCACAGACGCCAAGCGCTGGCGCTGATTGGCTGTCATCTCACCACTGCCAAGAAAACGCCCTTCGGCAAAGGTGACGGCAGCAGCATTTTCCATGGCACCATAGAGGAAGTCAGGCACCAGCAGCTGATCGTATTTTTTAAAGGGGTAGTCGATACCGAAATAGTCGTCAAAAAACTTAAGCCCGGCGCCTGTGTATCTGAACCAGTCGGCGGCATTGACCTGGGCCGCCACAGATTGGCGGGCAAACAGGCGCATGGGGTATTTGCCGCTGTTGTCTTGCCAGACGTGGTAAGGGCCGGCATGCATGGAAAAGTTGTAGGGGCTCAACTTGGGCGTTGCCGGAAACTGCCACAGCTGGTTGTCACCCTCCGGGGTCACACTCAATTCTTGGGTGGCGCTGATCACCTGCCAGTCTTTGGGGGCTCTGACGGTTAACTTGTAGCTGGCCTTGAGATCCGGTTGGTCGAATACGGCAAACATCTGCTGCGCGGCGGCGGGCTCAAAGTGGGAGTAGAGATAGACCTTGCCATCGACGGGATCCACAAAGCGATGCAGTCCTTCACCATTGCTGGAGTGCTGGCGTGTGAAGCTGACTTCTATCTCATTGTCGCCTTTGAGCAGCAACTTGGCACTGATCTCCAGGTAGGCGCCATTGTATTTGGGATAGAGCCTGTGGCCGTTGATCTTAAGGCTGATGATCTGCGCCTCGCTCAAGTCCAGTGTCAGGGGCTGTTGGTTATCGCTGAGACTGAAACGTACCAGGGTGCGGTTGGCAAATCGCTCGCTGCCATCCAAGGTAAAGTCCAGTTCATAGCTGACATTGCTGACTCTGGCAGAGCGGGCCATCGCCTGTTGCTCACTGATATAACCGCTGCCATCCCGCGCACCTGCAGAAGATTGAGTGCTGCTGCAGCCGCTGAGTGATAGCAGTCCGGCAGCCAACAGGCTGAGACCAAACAACCGGGGAAGAGATTTCACAAACAGATTCCTTGCTTTTTATTGTTTTACCATTAGGTGTCGGTGTTTTCCCTCACAACAGGAATAACAGGAATGAAAGGGGAGGGATACACCTAGAGTTAATACCCTGTCAGGCTTGGCGCCCGCGGCATAAATTACGCTATTTGCCGACAAAGAACAAAGGAGAAATGTTACAAAAAAGCCGCTGTGACAGCGGCTTTTGGGAAGGAGTGTGGTGCTTGGTTAGAGCCCGAGGAAGGACTTGGACTTCACTTTGCGGATCTCTTTTTCATCGGACCATTCGATCAAGCCGGTTTCCAGATCCATCAGGCGCATGGTCATCTTGTAGTAGACATCACGGGTGCTGCCATCTTGTTTGACTATGCTGGAAAGGTTGCCGTAGAGCATGTATTGAGCGCCTATCTGACGACCGAACTTGATGGCGGTGGATGGGTCAACCATGCCGGCGTTGTTCTGGTAGTCCAGTTGCTTACGCACTGAATCCACCTTGGTCATATCGATAAAACGGAACTTGCCTGAGCGCAGCAGCTTGTTGCTGATGGAGTCGGTTACTGACTCAGTATCTATATGCTCAGAGGTCTTGTTCTTGATCTTGTCGACAAAGATGATAGGTCTGTCGTTGGCTGTCATGGCCACCACAGGCGGGAAAGTCAGCATGCTGTCGACCATTTTGGCGGCAATGGCTTGCAGATCTGTCGAACCGAAGTTTTCATTCACTGTCTCTACCTCAGTGGCATCACCGTATTCCACTTTGGATTGACAGGCTGCCATGCCCATAGCCATTGCCAGTATCAGTATCAGCTTCAAGTGTTTCATAGTCAGTTCCATTTCAAGGTTATCAAATCAATTTTGTATAAAAACGTGTGACATTGCCAGTGTCTATTGCCCAGACCAGAGTGGTCTTGCCACTCTGAACCTGAATTTCCGTGCCCTGATTGTCCAGGGTTAGTTGATAGCTGCCGGCATCGACAAACTGCCTTGCTATCTGTGCCTGCCTAGGTAACGTGAGCCAACTGCGGCGATCGGCTTGCTCTGTGACCACGTTGAATATCTGCATGGCGATCACCCCAAGGTCCGAACCGTCTTTGCGTTCGGCCTTGCGGGCCATTTCCGACTTGGCATAGACCCTGGCGGCCTGGCGCACCAGCAGGTAGGGTAGTTCCTCCTTGAGCGCCGTGATGGCTAAGGCATCTATATTGGCTATCGGGGCTGCAGTCATAGGTTTTGACAAGCCGCGGATATTGGCACTGCTTACCGGCACTCTGGAGGGCATATAGGTGGGCAGAGAGACAGTTTGCCAGTTGCCGTGAATGGTGAAGGGAACTGTTAGGCTCTCCTTGGCGGGCACAAAGCCGCGCTCCAGCAGCAAGATGACCTGGCCTTGCCCCTTGGCGGGCGTGGGCGCTTCTCCCCAACGGCGTTTGAACTCATCATACTGAGGCATGGCAAGCTCTTTGGCCAAGCGCACCAGATCCTGCTGCAGATAAGGATTATCCGGCATAATCTGCGCCGCCTTGCGATAGTCGATAAAGGCATCGTTGCGCTCACCAAGGATTTCGTGCAGTACCCCTGTGGTGTAGTAACTGTAGGCGTTCAAAAACGAGCTGGTGACACTGCCGGCCGCCTTGCCCAGTTTATCCATTTCAGCGCTGATAGTGCCGTTGGCCATCTGCTGCACCGCACTGCTGGATTTTTCGTACCTTTGCTGCTCCAGCGATTGCAGTTCATTGCTGCGACGCACCTCCACCAACGCGCCTTCGGCATCGCCGGCAAACAGATAATTGAGAGCCTGATATTGGTGCAGCATGATGCGCTCATACCCGGGACCACGATAGGGAATGATATTGTCGTTCAGCAGCAGGCTGCCGCCCTGTGAACCCAGCTCGGACAAACTGAGCTTGGCCTTGTCGTCGAATGCCTGATAGGCGGCTATGGCGCTTTGGTAATAGTCTTTGCTGGCGGTGAAATCGCCGCTTATCTGCGCGGCGCGCCCCGCTTCCTGGGCATAGAGCAGGCCATCTCGGCTGCTGATCCCGCCTGCCAATTCCTTGGCGGCATTGCCCGGCATTGATGAGTCGAGTTCGGCGCGAACGCCGGCCAGTTGGGATGGATAGTTGACCAATACACTGTTGAAGGCGCAGCCAGTGAGGCTCAATGACAACAACAGTGGCAGCAGTAACTTGCCTGACTTCAAGAGTCGGCTCCTTGGTTTTGGATCTCCAGTCGTTCTCTCAAGGTGAGTCCTTCCAGATGATCATATTCATGCTGAAAAATGCGCGCGACAAAGCCTTGTAACCATTCTTGCTGCCACTCGCCGCTGAGGTCCTGATAACGTACCTCAATGCTTTCATGGCGCAGAATCTGTACTCTCTCACCGGGCAGAGACAGGCAACCCTCTTCCCCGGCCAGCATCTTGCCTGAGCGTTTGAGTATCTGTGGGTTGATCACCACCTGGGGCGCCATCAAAGGCGCATCCGGGTATCTGTCGTTGGGATGGGATGCCATAATAAACAAGCGGATACCTTGGCCTACCTGAGGCGCGGCTATGCCTACGCCCTGTGCCAGTTTCATGGTCTCGAGCATTTTCTCGGCCAGGGCCGCCAAAGGTTCATCGAACAGTTGAACCGGCTGGGCAGCCTGCCCCAGAATACGTTCTCCGTAGGTTGCTATGGCTAACATCCTTATCCCCCTTTATTCGACTCAGTAGTGAGGCGGCGGCGTTTCTTCCGATTGAGACGCGATATTGCTCGGTTCTACCGCTTTGAGTTTACTGATTAACAACTGGATCTGAAACTGCTGCTCGGCCACGACTTTATTGAGTTCGAAAATCTCCTGACTCAATTCTTCCAGTGTGGCTTCCTGAAATGACAGCTTGGTTTCGAGTTCTTCGATCCTGTCCGGGATTGCTTGCATTACTTACCTCTGTGTTGGCGCCGACCAGCGTTCCAGCAAGCTGGCACTACTGATACTTTGAAGTTGGCCGTTGTCGGATTCAGACACTGAGTATACTACGGCGCTTTGGGGCAAAGGCTTTTTTGGCAGTGAAACTTGCCAGTCGGCGACTCTTTTCCCCGAATCGACCTGCCACAGACTCAATTCTCTGGCTGGTGTGCCGGTTAACAAGGCCTGCTCCTGTTGGATAAAGCGCGCCGCCGAAAAGTTCATTTGCCGCCGTACTATCGCCAGCGAGCTGACCAGTTTCCCTGAGTCATTGTGCCAAATGTCGGCATTGCCGGTACTGTCGGACACTAAGCTGAGGTTACCGCTGCGGCTGAGGGCAACCTTCAGTACCCTGGAGTCCATCTGCCAGCGCCTCAGTACCTGAGCATCCTGGGTGCGCCATAGCAGGGCGGTAGCGTCATTGGCCCCGGTCAATGCCAGGCGGCCATCGGCAGAGAGGGCAACGCTGTTGACTTTTTCGCTGTGGCCAAGAAATTTCACCAGCACACCGGTGGTCGGGGTCAGCGACATTACCGCGCCATCGGCCAACCCCACCAGCAACTGGCCGTTGTCGGCCACGGCCACAGCCTGAGCTACTGCCGGCAGTGACCACCAACCCGCCGCCCGGCCGTCGGCGATTTTCCACAGTGCAACTGAATCGCGGCTTAACGTCACCGCATATTCTCCATTGGCCGAGATATCCGTGGCGATGACATCATTGGCTTCACTGCCTTGAGCCCACTGATACTTGACCGCGCCTTGTTTGAGATCCCAAAGCCTGATCCCCTCCTGGCTGCTTATCAAAGCGTAGCGGCCATCGGCAGAGAGGCTGGCGCTGTAGCTGGGATCGGCCGCCAAGGATTGGCTGCTATTGGGGCCTGGATGGCAGGCACCAAGGCCAAGCAAAGTAAAACTGAGCGTGCAAATAAGTAGCAATCTGTTTATTGCCATGAACTTATACCGCCTCGACTTGTCATTTTGAGTAAGGGTAAAACGCTGTCGCTTCCATGCAAGGGTTATCGGTTTGTCGGCCGCTTTCCCTTGTTAACCAGTATGGATAATCTGCTTTGTATCTCAAAGTTAACTGGTATAAAGTGAGTCGTCTTACATATTTTGGGTTAATTGTAACCATTTGAAGATCCTGAGGATGCCTTTAATGAAACCGATTTACAAAATTTCACTGGTCGCACTGGCCCTGATCGGCCTTTCCGCCTGTAACCAAGAACAAAAAACAGCGAGTGCCGACAAAGTGGAACTGAGCTCTGTCGAGCAGAAAGAAGCCTATAGCGTGGGCGCCTCTATTGGCCGCTACATGGCCGGCCATATCAAGGAGCAGGAAGAGCTGGGTTTCTCAGTCGATCGTGCTTTGATTGTGACTGGTTTCCAACAGGGGCTGAAAGACGAGCTGCAACTGACTGAAGATGAGATGCAGAAAGTGCTTGAAGGTCTGGACCAGAAGCTGAATGAAAAACGTATGGCCAAGGTCCAGGAGATGGCGGCCAAGTCGATGCAGGAAAGCAAGGCTTATCTGGAACAGAACAAGGCCAAAGAGGGTGTGATCACCACTGAGTCCGGTCTGCAATACGAAGTATTGACTCCAGGCGAGGGTGAGAAGCCGGCCGCCGAAGACGTAGTGACAGTTCACTACCGTGGTACTCTGATCGACGGCACTGAGTTTGACAGCTCCTACTCCCGCGGTGAACCGGCAGAATTTGCCCTGAACCGGGTGATCCCTGGCTGGACCGAAGGGGTTCAGCTGATGCCGGTAGGCGCCAAGTATCGCTTTGTTATCCCATCTGAGCTGGCCTATGGCGAGCGTGATATGGGCACTATTCCTGCCAACTCCACACTCATCTTTGAAGTCGAGTTGCTCAAGGTCAAAAAGGCCGATGCCCCCGTAGAGCCGACCGAAGCCGAGGCTTCTGCCAAGTAATCCCTTCTTTCACGGAAAGTGGATACCCGATATTGAAAAGGACGCCGCCGGCGTCCTTTCTTTTTACAGTCACTTATTACGTCAGTGATTCTAAAGCCACTTATAGCGATAGAACAGCCACAACTGTCCCCCTACCAATAGCAACAGGAACAGGCAAAAGGCTCCGAAGGCCCAGCCGACATCGGCGCCCGGGATCCCGGCGATATTGACCCCGAGCAGACCGGTAAGAAAACCCAGCGGCAGAAAGACGGCGCTGATCAGCGACAGGAAATAGAGGCGGCGATTGACTGCCTCGGCCTGACGGTTTTGTAACTCTTCCTGGGTGACGCTGGCCCTGTCTCTGATTGCGTCCAGATCTTCGATGCAACGAATGAGTTGATCATTGATTTCGTTGAATTTAAGCCGCTGCTGTTCATCAAATACCTTGGCCGAGTCTGCCAGCAGGCGGGTAAAGGCTTCCCGCTGCGGCGCCAGGTAGCGCCGGACCACCACTATCTGGCGCCTGAGCTCGGCGATATCGCTGCGTAGATCCCTGTCGTTACCGGCCATGACCTTGTCTTCCAGATCGTCGACGGTTTCTTCCAGCCGGTCGATAAACTCCGTCTTACGTTGGGTGAGACGCTGCGTCAGTGCCAGCAAAAACTCCCCGGTATTGCCGGGGCCAGCTCCCTGGCTGACGCTCTGGATGATGTCTTTGACCGATAACAGCTCGCGACTGCTGGTGCTGATAATTCTGTGATTGTCCAGGTAGAGGCGTATCGATACCATGTCTTCCGGGTCGGCCCCGGGGTTGTGATTGACCCCTCTGAGCGCCAGCAGGAAGCCCTGGCCGGATTGTACCACCCTGGGGCGAGTGTCCTGCGCCAACAGTGCTGCCACTTCCAGCGCTTCCAGGCCGCTGTGTTGTTGCAACCACTGACGGTTGGATTTCTTCTTATAGTCCAGATGCAGCCAGAGTATGCCCTGCTCCGGGCGCCAGTCGCTGACCTGTTGCTGCGTCAACTCCTTGCCTGCCATCTCCCCGCTGAGCAGCAAGGCACAAAACTGTTTTTCGGCCATAGATTCACTCTCATAGGTTTGCTTTAGTTCAAGCTAACCTAGTTATACCACTGGGCATAGGAATTTACTCACTCAGTGACGATGAAAAGCTGGGCAGGCAAGTCAGGCAAGTAAAGTAATAGGATATCGGGATAAAGCGACATTGGCTTGCGCCGCATACGTGCTTTTTCAACTCGACCTTGGGGAGCTTGTCAGCCACCAGATGACTACACCAACTTGTCTCGTCGTAGCATCACTATGCCATCGCCAATCTGGCTTGAACCCCAATGGTTGACACAGTTCTGAGCAAGTCAAACTTCTATAGGGAATGATATTACGATAGAAAGTAAAGCCCAGGCATAACTATGGGCAATCCCCTGGGCTCTGGGTTAAAATTAGGATAGGTTTGATTACAGCAAAAGAAGTGGCACCATGGAATACGAATTTCGGCGCAATTCACTGACGGGAACCGCAATGGCCCGCTTCAGTATGGAGCATCATGTACTGGGGCAATGGTTCTCTGAAGAGTTGGCGGATAACGCCGAGATCTGCACTCAGGTCAAACAGGCATTGGCGGATTTACAGTCAGGGCGCATTCGCGAATGGCAGTTGATTGGCCGGGATCTGACGCTGCAACTGGATCAGGAGCAGGTGCGGGTTTACGCCAATGTGCTCGAATTCGGTGAGAGTCAGGAGTTGGATGAGTCCCTCTCCCTTTATGATGCCGAGTCAGAAGCCTGGTGCGGCCTGGAAGATTTTCAGGATGTGCTTGAGAGTTGGTGTGACTTTCTGCACCAGAGCCGCTGAACAAGCGGCATTGGCAGAAATGAGAAGGGACGCGGTAGCGTCCCTTTTTCGTGGCTTAACGGTTGAGATAACGCACCGCCATTTCGGTGCGGGACTTGGCATTGGCCTTGCGAAGCAGGTTTTTGACATGCACCTTGACCGTGCCTTCGCTGATATGCAGTTCCTCGGAGATCACCCTGTTGCTCTGGCCTTCAGCCAGATGCTGCAGTATCTGCAACTCTCTCGGTGTCAGGCTGTCGAGCCAGGCTTCCTCGTCGGCGGCATTTTTCAATTCAAACAGATAGTCTTCCACTTCGGCGCTGATCACTCGGTGGCCGGACATGGCTTCTTTCAGCTGCCCAAGCAGCAGATCGGGTTCGGTATCCTTGAGCAGGTAACCATCGGCGCCGGCTCGCAGCAAACGGATAACATCCTGTTTGGCATCGGAAACCGTCAGGATAACGATTCTGGAGGTGACTCCCTCCTGACGCAGGGCGTTCAGGGTATCGAGACCCGTCATGCCTTTCATATTCAGATCCAGCAGGATAATGTCCGGCTCGTTTTCGGCGGTAGCCGCCAAGGCGTCGAGCCCGGTACCGGCTTCACCGAAGAGACTAAAGTCAGGATCGGATGCCAGTAACTGACAGATACCGCGACGCAGTAAGGGATGGTCATCGACTACCAGAACTGAATAAGGTTTACCCATGATGTGGCTCCTGCTGAGGTGGGAAAGTCAGGACAACACTGGTGCCTCCCGACGCATTGCTGGAAAATTCAACCATACCCGAGAGGCGGCTGGCTCGCTCGTGCATTATCCCTATGCCGAAATGTTGATCCCTTTCCTTGATATGCGCCAGGCCTATGCCGTTGTCTTCGACACTGATAACCACCATGTTATCAGAGTTCTTTTCGCAGCTGATACAAATACGACTCGCATTTGCATGTTTAATGGCATTGAGGGTGGCTTCTCGGGTGAGCTGCAGAATGTGAATATGTTGGTGCGCCGCCAGTAACTGTGGCGGCAGGCGATAGCTGAGTTCCAGCTCCGTGTCTGTTTGGCTGCGCAGTTGCTCCAGCATGGCCTCGAGGGCGTTGCGGAGATTGGGTTCTTTAACGGTCAGGCGGAAGGTAGACAGCAGTTCTCTGAGCTGGGCGTAGGCTGTGGTCACCCCCTCATTGAGTTCTTCGAGCTGTTGGGTCACCGCCGGGCTTTTGCAGCTCTGGTCGAGGCCTTTACGCAACAAACTTATCTGGATTTTCAGGAAGGACAGCAGTTGCCCAAGAGAATCGTGCAGCTCCCTGGCGATAACCGCCCGCTCTTCCAGCAGGGCCAACTGTTGGCGTTGTTCGGAGGCGTTGTGAATCACTATCGAGCGAGCCAGCATGATGGCGAAGTTTTCAAACAGGGGCACATTGATATCGTGCTCGCCTATCACTTCCAGAAAGCCGAGTTCCTGTTGTTCAAACTTGAGCGGAAACTGCATGGTCTGTCCGGATTGCGGCCAGATATCCTCGTCGGTGGCGATCACCTCCATGGCATCTTCATCCTGCTGAATAATCAGCCGCAGATGTTGCAGGTGCTCATACTCCTTGAGTTGCAGCAGCGACTGCCGCATCACCTCGAAATTGAGTTTGCCCGAATGCAGCAACACCAGATTGTCATAAAGAAATTTGAGCTCACGGTTGGCACGGGTCAACGCCAGAGTCTTCTCCTTTACCTGAGTTTCCAGGTTGCCGTAGAGAGTTGCCAGCTCCTGAGCCGTACTGTCCAGGGCATCGGAAAGAGCGCTGAGCTCAATATATTCCGTCTTCGGCATTTCGACGGCAAAGTTACCTTTGGATATAGTGTTGGCCGATTCCATCATCTGTTGCAGCGGCACCACCACCTTGCGTTTGGTAAAGCGCACGGCGATAAAGGCAATCAGCAGCATCAACCCCAAGCCTACTATCTGGCTGACGGCCAGCAATCTTAGTTTGAAGGCGGCATGGTGCTCCATCTCCAATACCAGCAAATCTATGGTATCGACAAAGTCTTTCAGCGAGGAGGCATAGTTGCGCGAGTCTTCCTGCTCTATGTAGTACTTCATGACCTTCCACTTGCTGATCACCAGTTGGTACTGCTGCCCGAGCCTGGCAGGCGATGACCAGTCCATCGAGCGCACCAAGGCATCTGAGTAGAGGGTATTTTCAAATTCGCGAATTTTTTGCAGCGCTTCTTCACTGCCGGAGTTGGCATAAAACATCAGCCGGTAGCTCTGCATTCGTAATGAGCCGGAGGCGTTTATCGCCCTGGCATCTCCCAGGCTGTAAGACAGATTGATAATGGCAAAAGTGGCCAAACCGCTTGAGAGCAGGATAAGGGTCAGCATTAAGCCTAAAATGGTAGAGGTCAAACTGCCTCGTTTCATGAAATATTCACTCACTTTTGCTAAGGTTTCCTCAGTCCCTGCAGCGTTACTCTCGATTATCGGAAAGGAAACGCGCCGATAAGATTGTCGAGAATAAAAAAGGACTTGGGTCTCAGAGTTCTACATTAGCCAGCACTTGAATACATTAACAAGAGTACAAAAATGTGAACAACATCGCCTTCACATTTTGATCTGGCGCAAACTTCGCCCCGGATACCCCCTAAGAGGTATATTTTTGGTGTATTCAAGCGGCTACTTTTGACCTTGGAGATGTCGTGGTTATTGCAAATAACGATAAAGTAACACGGAGATGAGATGGTGAAAAAATTAAACCAAAAATCCTTTGCACTCAGTGCATTGGTCGCCGCAAGCCTAATGGCTGCCGGTGCGTTTGCGAGTGACAAGACTGAGCCTCGCAACGAAGTCTACAAAGACAAGTACAAAAATCAATATGCCAGTTGGCATGACACTGCAAAGAGTTCTGAAATTGTTGATGTATTGGCAGAAGATCCCAACCTGGTCATCATGTGGGCCGGTTATGGTTTCGCCAAGGACTACAATGCCCCTCGTGGCCACATTTATGCCGTGACAGATGTGCGCAACACCCTGCGTACCGGTGCGCCAAAGAGTGCCGAAGATGGCCCAATGCCAATGGCCTGCTGGAGCTGTAAGAGCCCGGATGTACCTCGCCTGATTGAAGAGCAGGGTGAAGATGGTTACTTCACCGGCAAGTGGGCCAAAGGTGGCCCTGAAGTGGTTAACGCCATAGGTTGTGGTGACTGTCACGAGAAAGGCTCGCCTAAGCTGCGCTTGGGCCGTCCTTTTGCCGAGCGCGCCATGGATACCCTGGGTACACCATTTGATAAGGCCTCCCGTAAAGACAAGCAATCCATGGTTTGTGGTCAGTGTCACGTAGAATACTACTTTGAGAAAGTGGAAGGCCGTAAGGGCTTTGTTAAGTTCCCATGGGATCAAGGTACTACAGTGGAATCCATGGAAGCCTACTACGATGCCATTGAGTTTGCCGACTGGACTCACGCCTTGTCCAAGACACCTATGTTGAAGGCACAGCACCCAGGCTATGAAACTTGGCAGTTGGGGGTACACGGTAAGAACAACGTGACTTGTGTTGACTGTCACATGCCGAAAGTAACCAACGACAAGGGGCGTAAGTTCACCGATCACAAAGTGGGTAATCCTTTCGACCGCTTCGAAGAAACCTGTGCTCAGTGTCACACTCAGAGCAAAGAGTTTATGGAGAATCTGACTGCCGAGCGTAAAGCCAAGGTTAATGAGCTGAAGTTGAAGGCTGAAGATCAAATCGTCAAGGCGCACTTCGAAGCTGCTGCCGCCTGGAAAGCCGGTGCGACTGAAGTCGAAATGAAGCCAATCCTGACTGATATCCGTCATGCTCAATGGCGCTGGGATTATGCTATCGCCTCTCACGGTGTCGCGGCTCACGCTCCTGATGAAGCGCTGCGGGTACTGGGTACTGCGGTTGACAAGGCTGCCAACGCCCGGGTGAAACTGGCGCAGTTGCTGGCCAAGAAAGGTATCGTTGATCCTGTCGCTCTGCCTGATATCTCCACCAAGGCCAAGGCTCAGGCCGCTCTGGGTATGGACATGAAGAAGATGGTTTCCGACAAGGAAGACTTCAAGAAAAATGTTCTGCCCAAGTGGGATGCTGAAGCCAAGAAGCGTGAAGCGACCTACAAGTAACAGTCGTTAACACTCGTAAATGAAAAATCCCCGCACCGCGGGGATTTTTTTATCTTACAAGAAATCAGTGGTAGCCCGTGAGGGATTACAGACCTATTTGATCAGCTTAAGCAGAGCCTTGAAGCGTTCACCTTCTGCCTGATGTTGCAGTTCAAACAGTAAAGATTCGCTGTTGTTGAGCCTGGCTCCCTGCTGCTTCATCATCTCTATTCCCAAGCGTTTGTTGCTTTCACTGCGGGAGCTGACGGCATCGGCTATCAAGTGCACATCGAAACCCTGCTCGATAAGATCACCACAGGTTTGATAGACACAGACATGTGTCTCTATCCCGGCCAGCAGTACCTGTTTGCGGCCCGCGCTCAACAGTGCCTCACGGAATGCCGGGCAGTGCCAGCCACTGAAGTGATGCTTGGCAATCGGCGATGTGGTTTTGGATAGCAGGGCGGCCAGTGACTCTGTAGTGGGGCCGAGCTTCTGCGGCAACTGTTCCAGCCAGAGCACCGGGATATCAAACAAGGCTGTGCCTTCTATCAGCATGGCCAGTTGCTGATGCAACTGTTCACTCTTGTCCATTATCTGCGCCAGTTTACCCTGAACATCCACTATGACCAGCACACATTCTTCCGCTTTTAACATCTTGTTCTCCTTCTGGTTGGCCTTAGGACAGGTGTAAACGAGCCCTGCTTTTGCTTCAGTTAACCTAAGGACATTCAGTTAACGACAGGACAGGGTTTAAGCCAATAGGCCTTAGGTCGTAGATGATTGCGCTTTTTTTGTGCGCCTGAGCCTTGCTTGCACTTAATTGGTGCATATCTGCAGCTCTCAACCTGGTCCGTAAAAACTAACTCTTTATAAAACAAAAAATTAACATTTTGGCCTAATGTTTGAATTGCTTTTGGCATAACACCAATACAGCAAGGCGATTCTGGAGGTTTGGATGAAATTAGTCAGCGCAATCATTAAGCCGTTCAAGCTCGATGATGTCCGCGAAGCGATTGCGGGCATAGGCATCGAGGGGATGACGGTCACCGAAGTTAAAGGCTTTGGTCGGCAAAAGGGACATACAGAGCTCTATCGGGGAGCCGAGTATCAGGTGGACTTTCTGCCCAAGGTTAAGCTCGAGATAGCTACCAAGGCGGAGAATCTTGAGCACTTGCTGGAGGTCATCAGCAATGCCGCTCATACCGGCAAGATAGGTGACGGCAAGATCTTTGTGACAGATCTGGAACAGGTTATCCGTATTCGTACGGGCGAAACAGACACAGAAGCGCTGTAAGGGGGAGAAGATGGAAGAACTGAGCAAATTGGGTACTACGGTCACAGAGCTGCGTTTTGCGCTGGACACCTTTTACTTTCTGATCTCCGGCGCGCTGGTGATGTGGATGGCGGCGGGTTTCGCCATGCTGGAGGCCGGGTTGGTGCGTTCCAAAAATACCACAGAGATACTCACCAAAAACATCTGTCTCTATTCAATTGCCTGTATTACCTACCTGATTGTGGGTTACAACATCATGTATGTGGACAATGTCGAAGGTGGCTGGCTGCCGAGCATCAGCACCTTGATAGGAGCTCAAGCCGCCGACGCCGACCATGCGCTGGAGTCTGATTTTTTCTTCCAGGTGGTATTTGTGGCTACCGCCATGTCGATTGTTTCCGGCGCCGTGGCTGAGCGTATGCGCCTGTGGGCTTTCCTGGCATTCAGCCTGGTAATGACGGCTGTCATCTATCCGGTGGAAGGTTACTGGACTTGGGGCGGTGGTTTCCTTTCCGAAGCCGGCTTTGTCGACTTTGCCGGTAGCGGCATAGTGCATATGGCCGGTGCGGCCGCGGCCTTGGCCGGTGTCTTGCTGCTGGGAGCCCGCAAAGGTAAATATGGCGCCAATGGCCAGGTTAACCCTATCCCGGGTTCCAACCTGCCGCTGGCAACCCTGGGGACTTTTATCCTCTGGATGGGTTGGTTCGGTTTCAATGGTGGTTCTCAGTTACTGGTATCTGATGCCGAAAATGCCAGCGCTGTGGCCAAAGTCTTCGTCAACACCAACTCGGCAGCGGCCTTCGGCGCGGTATCTGCACTGATCGTCTGTAAGATGGTGTGGGGCAAGGCCGACTTGACCATGATACTCAATGGTACTTTGGCTGGTTTGGTGGCTATCACGGCCGATCCCTTGTCGCCCTCGCTGCCGATGGCGGGTGTGATAGGCCTGGTAGCCGGCGGTTTGGTGGTGTTCTCCATTGTGGGCTTTGACCGCATCAAGATAGACGATCCTGTCGGGGCTATCTCGGTGCACGGGGTCGCCGGTTTCTTCGGTTTGATGATGGTGCCTCTGTCCAATGCCGATGCCAGTGTGACAGGGCAGCTGTTTGGCGCTGCGGTGATCTCTGCCTGGGTGTTCCTGGCGTCATTGCTGGTGTGGGGCGCCTTGAAAGTGACCATGGGGATCCGGGTGACCGAAGAGGAAGAGTACAACGGTATGGACGCGTCGGACTGTGGTATCGATGCCTATCCTGAGTTTGTGACTGTCAAGAACGCCAACTGAGAGGCCAAGAACGCCAACTGAGAGGCCAAGAACGCCAATTGATAAGTCAAGAACGCCAGCTGATAAGCCATGAGTGTTCTTGAGAGATCAAGCAAGCTTCCTTCACCTTTAAGCCATCTCTTGTGAGGTGGCTTTTGGTTAGAGCTGGCTTTGGGGTTACCGGCCTTGTTGTTACCTGGCTTGGCGGGAGTCGGCCAGGAAAAGCGTATTTTGCGGCTATGGCGCTTGATGACAGACGCTCTTGGGGGCAGACTGAAAGCAGAAACAGCCTGGAGCCTAAGGGGATGGCGATGAAGACTCTCAGTGTAATGAAGCTGACCGGTACTTTTTTCGGCGCTTTGTTAGTTACCTTGCTGTGGCTTGGCAATGCCGAGGCAGGTCAAGTGGTGGTTCGTGATGCCAGTGAGCCCTTCGATGCCTTTGCCGTCAGGGATGAATTACTGCGTCAGCATGAGTGGCAGGAACTACTGCGCTCGCAGCAACAACTGGAGATCCTCCGCAGCCTGCCTGCCATATGTGTTCCTTACATGCGCCCCTATCGCTACTTTTCCTGCAATGGCCATTTTTATCGCCCCTATCTTTACCGGCAACAGCAGCTCTATATAGGGATCCCCAAGCCGGGTTCTGAAGTTATCGCTCCCGGGAATGAAGGCTTGAACTAGGGGATATTCACATTTTGTCACCCTTTGGCGCGGCAGGAGTGGCCAGTCTGACTTAAGCTTTCAGTAAAGAAAAGCCTTAACTCAGGAGGCCTTATGTTCTCAGGCACTTTCTCAAGCGCTTTCTCCGGCTCTCTCACTCATTCTTTCTTTGGCACTCTATCCACTACCATCTTGAGTCGCTTAATTGGTGCGGTTTTGCTGCTGCTATTTTGCGGTTGCAGCAGTACCCCGGTGCCAAGCAAGATGGCTCTTGGCAGCCTGTTTCAGGATAACCAATTCAAAGAGGCAGGGAATATCCCCGAGCCCGCCGAGTTATTCGCCTTGCCTCCCGAGGCGGTGCAGTTGCTCAGAGGTGCCTATAGCCGCGGTGCACTCATCTCCAATCAGCAGTTGGCCCACGAGTGGTTGGCTGACTATATCCATGCCGACAAGGGCGGCTTTCGCTATCAGGACAACTATACCCGCACCGCCGCCGAAACCTTTCATGACAGGTCTGGAAACTGCATGTCACTGGTGATCCTGACGGCGGCCATGGCGCAACAACTGGGGATAGAGGTTGAATTTCGTGATGTGGAAGTGCCTCCGATCTGGGATCGCCAAGGCGCCTTTTATCTGGTCAATGGTCATATCAACCTCAAGTTATACCCGCCCAAGAGCAATCAGGTCTTCCATGTTACCGAGCGTTCCATTTTGGTGGATTTCCTGCCCGAGCGTGCTGTGCGCAGCTATAAGGTCAATAAGATCAGCCAAAGTACTGTGGTCGCCATGTATTACAACAATGCGGCGGCCGAGGCATTGATCAATGAGAATTGGGATCTCGCATACGGCTTGTTGAAAAAGAGCCTGCAACAGCAGAGTCTGTTTATTCCGGCGCTCAACAGCCTGGCGGTGCTCTATCGCGCCAGGGGCATGGAACAGATGGCCGAGCGGGTCTACCGCTATGCGTTGACGCTTGAGCCGGAAAACATGACTACCCTCTATAACCTGGCGGTCATGCTGAGCAGCCAGGACAGATTGGATGAATGGGCCGAAGTGCACAAGGTACTGGAGCTTGCCCGGATCCGTAATCCTTATTACTACTATGATATGGCGCAACAAGCCTACATGGATCGCCAATATGATGAGGCGCTGAGTTGGTATCGAAGAGCGATTGAGAAGGCGGATTATCGTCACGAGTTTTACTTTGGTTTGTCCAGAACCTACTGGGCAAAAGGGGACTCCGACCGGGCGAAGAGCAATCTGCAAAAGGCGTTGGCGCTGGCCGGTGACGGCGAGCAGAAAAAACGCTATCAGGCCAAGTTGCATGCGATGGAAGGGCATTGATTCAAAAGCTTGGCTAAAAGAGCGGGGTTATAAAGGCGCAATTGGTTAAGCCAAGTTGCAGGGTAAAAAGCCCGATGCTGAGATCTGCATCGGGCTTTGTTGCTTTTGGGTTATAAGTTGCTTTGGGCTATAAGTTTCTCTCTACCTGAAAGCTGGCCTTAAAGGGCATCGAAACTCAGCGCCTTGTCGCGGTAACTCAAGCGCGCCATCTGCCCCATATCCTTGAGCTCAACTGCCCTGACACCATAGGGCGGTTTTAAGCCCGAATTTTGGATTAGCTCAAGGTTTAGAGGCAACTGCAGACTGTTTTGCTCTTGTGTCAGCCAGGCCGCTGTCTCACTCTGAAGTATGGCGATTTCCCGACCTTGGGCATCGGTCCCTGTGAGTATTGCCGACACCCCAAAACGACCACTTTGGGCCAGCTCCAGCGTAAAGTTGAGGGCGCTTGGCAGACCATTTTGCCAACCAACTTTGATTTCGGGTGCCAGCCGCGCCGATGGATAGAACTGCTTGAAGGCGGTCTTGACTGTACGTCGTACCAAGGTGTTATCCACCTGGGTCTCAATATCGACTACCAATTCACTGAACCCCGCATTGCTTGAGGGCATGGGCAGCTGCTCACTTTGTAGTCGCCAGCCGTTGCCTCTTTGGCTGAGTTGCAGTGGGGTTTGCTTGCCGCTTGCTTGCTGCAGCCGGGCAGTGGCCAAACGAGGTGAACCCAGGGTCTTATCGTTTTCAAGCGCCAGCTCCAACTCGAGATGGGTGTTGGCCTCGAGTGATGATGGGGTGCTTAACTTGAGACGATAGGCAGAGCCTTTCTCTTTGACATTAACCAGATAGTTGTCAGTGGCGGTCAGCGCTGCGGCGACCTGCAGGCGATAGAGGCCGGGCTTGATATCTGAGCTCAGCAACAGGGCACTGGAGTCATCATCCATTCCGGCGCAGGCCAGAGACTCAGAGTCTACGGCGCGGCGGATAAGACGCTTGTTCTCAGTTTTGCCTGCGGCCGAGCTGAGTTGAACTGCGTCCGGAGCAATACTTTTGGGGGCCGTCGGGGCGCCGCTGCTTTTATCCCAGCGAGGCGCCAGACGGATAACGCTGCTGCCTTGGGTTAATGGCAGCTCTATGCCTTGGTTAAGCTCGGCGCCTGTAACCATCAACCAGTATTCATCACTGCTGGTACTGGCGGTTTTGTCCGGCAGCTGGGCTTGATACTCCCCTGACAGCGCCCTGACAAAGCTGACATCTTCCCTGGAGGTATTCAAGGGCGGCAATTGCCCTGTATCAAGCTCTTCTGAAGCCTTGATATCGCTTGCCTGGGGCGGAGCCATGGCCAAGGTCAGGCTTTTGGGCTGCTGGTTCTGTGCTACCTTGGCATCATCCTGGCAACCCGCGAGGCTCAGGAGTATCGCTGCCAGCAGCGGTGTCTTGCTGATATGCATCTTCATACTTACCTCCTCAGATATGATTGCGCAGAAGGGTGTCGAGATTAAAACAGGCCCGGCGGCTTTGATGGTGGCTCAAAGGTTCTCTGTCACGGGTTTTCTGCTTATCGGTAAACCAGACACTGCCGGCGGCACTCTGGGAGCTGCACTCAAGAAAACCGTCGGAGCAGTTATCCAACCAGTTTTGGGTAGTCTCCAACCCGACTTGGTACTGATAACCGCCGCAATAGCTGTCGCTGTCCCAAACTGCCGACTCCACGTCTGAGCCGACAACAGCTTCAAAAGGCTTACCCAGAGAAGGACGCCCGGCTGTGCCGTATAGCCATTGACTGTTGTATTGCGCCATCCAACCCACTTGCTGTTGTTTGACGGCATCGCTGTCGTAACCGAGCAGCCAGCCGAGACTGGTTTCAAACACATTGCCTTGAGTGACGGCATCGGCCAGTGGGGTACCGGCACTGGAAGGCGCCAGCGCTATCACTCGGCTGATGCTGTTGATCACAGCTGGATAACGCCCATCCCAGGTGGGATTGGACAAGACCCAGCGCACTATGTTGCCGCCATTGGAGTGGGTGATGAGGATCAGTTGATCCAGATTGCGGGCGTTGATAAAGCTCTGCAGCTGATCGACCAGACAGCCGGCAGCGGCCTCATCCCACATATATTGTTCGAAGTCACAGTTGATGACCTGATAGTTACTCGGGGTGCTGATACCTTGACGAACTGAATCGACAAACTCGCGGGTCCAGTAATCGTTGAGGGCATCGGTTTGTTTTCCTGTTCCATGGACAAAGGCGACGCCGGTGGCGCCATGACTCAGGGAGCAGACACTACAAAGACCCAACATCATCAGGGTGGTGGATATTTTCATGTCGCATTTCTCTTGTTGAGTATCATTATTTTGTGAATGGATAAATATGCTTATCCGCTAATCAAGTTAGTTGCAATGTTTGCTTGCGGCAAGTCAATTACTGAAATATTGGCTAGGTTAAGCCAATTGGAATGGGTAGTTGTATATGTAAGAATTTATTGGTTTTTTAGTTGAATATAACTGTTGATCATGAGAGGTGGGAGCCACTTTTGAGCGCACTCTATAAATGAGTTACTTGCCTATAAATAGGAATTCAATAGGGTTTGATTCAAACCATGTGAGAGCTTGTCGCGATAAGGGCTAATCCTTGATTGAAAGGTGGTGTTGGTGGTTTGTTTATCAACAAGGCTGTGTTTAGGTAATTTCTCATTGGAAGGCAGAGATTATCATACAAAAAATAAGAAATAACATGAATTGCAGAGAAATCTATATAAGTTAATTGCATTGGTTGAATATAGCGGATAGATTGAAACTGTTATTCAAAACAAGAGATTCTTATCAATAGCCGGAGCTGTGTGACGTTTATGTATTACCAGAATGATGATGTACGGATTAATGAAGTTAAAGAGTTACTGCCACCGATAGCCATTCTGGAACGATTTCCGGCAACCGAACGCGCCTCATCCACCGTCTTTAAAGCCAGGAAGAATATTCACAAAATCCTGCATGGACAGGACGATCGCCTGCTGGTGGTGATAGGCCCATGCTCTATTCACGACCCTGAGGCCGCGCTGGAATATGGTGCGCGTTTGGCCAAACTCAGAACGGCCTATCAGGATCAGTTGGAAGTGGTGATGCGGGTCTATTTCGAGAAACCCAGAACGACAGTGGGCTGGAAGGGGCTGATTAACGATCCCTACATGGATAACAGCTTCAAGCTCAACGACGGCCTGAGAACGGCCCGCAAACTGCTGCTGGAATTGAATGACAGCCAGGTGCCGACTGCAGGTGAGTTCCTCGATATGATCACCCCTCAATATATGGCCGACCTCATGTGTTGGGGCGCCATCGGCGCCCGTACCACAGAGTCTCAGGTTCACCGCGAGTTGGCGTCAGGCCTGTCTTGTCCTGTGGGATTCAAAAACGGCACAGATGGCACCATCAAGGTGGCGATAGATGCCATTGGGGCCGCCAGCGCGCCCCACCATTTTCTGTCGGTGACCAAGTTTGGCCATTCGGCAATTGTGTCAACCAAGGGTAATGATGATTGCCATATCATTCTGCGTGGTGGACGCGAACCTAACTACAGCTCAGCTCATGTGAGCCGGATATGTTCTCAGCTTGAGAAGGTTGGCCTGAAACCTAAGGTGATGATTGACTTCAGTCATGCCAATTCCAGTAAAGACTTCCGGCGTCAGATGTTGGTGGCTGAAGATGTCTGCGGCCAGATTGCCGCTAAACAGCAGGCGATTTTCGGAGTGATGGTGGAGAGTCATCTGGTGGAAGGGCGTCAGGATCTTAATCCCGGGCATCCTCTCTGTTATGGGCAAAGTATTACCGACGCCTGTATCGGTTGGGATGATACAGAGAAACTGCTGTCAATGCTCAATGACAGCGTGCTGAAGCGCCGTCAGGGTTGAGCGTCAATATTATAGGGTTAAAGGCGCCATTGGCGCCTTTACTTTTGGGCTTGCTGTGCCAGGTATTCGTTGGCCTTGGCCAGGCTGCCAAAGGAAGCTATCAGATTGTTACGGCCTTTTTCCTGGATCTCGGGGTTGCCTGATTCGATCATCATCCATACCCAGGTTTGGATCAGTGGCAGGGGCGGGTATTGAACTTTTGAATCCAACATAAGATTTCCTTCAACAGATACAGTAAAAAATCGGTGCGGACCGGTTTGTTTGACATTTTTGAACACTCGTTGCCGCCCGTACTTAGCAGGAAAGAGTAGCAAATTCTTTTTTCATGCATAACCATCTTTCCGCTCTTTGGAGGAATTTTGGCGATAAAAATTCCGTTGCTAGCCATTTAGTCTAGGTTAAATGTTATTTTTGTCATTCTAAAGTGCTGCTTCTGATGATTATTTCCGGGCGGTCAGCCAAACAGATCGCAGACTTGGGCCCCACTCACTGCTACACTCGGAACACTCTTTTCTCCTGGCAAGATGTATGCGTCCAACTCTTTACCTTGAAGGTCCCGTCGATAAGCTCAACTGGCAAGTGCTCAAACTTCTCTGGCCCTATCTGTTGGAATACAAGGGCCGGATTATCCTGGCGCTGCTGTGTCTTGTTGTGGGAAAACTCGCCAGTGTCGGTTTGCCTTTCCTGTTGAAGCATTTGGTTGATGACTTGGGGAGCGCCCAAACGGCGCAGCTGTTGGCCGTGCCTATAGCGCTGGTTTTGGCTTATGGCAGCTTGAGATTAGTCAATGCGCTCACCGGGGAGATCAGGGATACCCTCTTTGGCCGAGTGACCGAGAGGGCGATACGACGCCTGGGATTGCAGGTATTTGAACATCTGCACCGGCTGGATCTCGGTTTTCACCTCGACAGGCGCACCGGCGGATTATCGCGGGACATAGAGCGCGGCACCAGCGGCATCAGTTTTCTGATGCGTTTTATGGTGTTCAACATAGTACCCACCTTGTTGGAAATCCTGATGGTGGTGGCCATTTTACTGTGGAATTATGGTATCTGGTTTGCGCTGATAACCTTCTGTTCCGTGCTGGCCTACGGTTTGTTTTCTGTTGTGACGACAGAGTGGCGTACCTCTTATGTCCGTGAGGCGGCGAAGGCCGACTCGGTATCCAACACCCGCGCTATCGATAGCCTGCTTAACTATGAAACCGTCAAATACTTCAACAATGAAGCCTATGAGGCGAATGAGTATGACAAGGCGTTGGCAGACTGGGAAGTGGCCAAGCGCAAGAATCGTCTGTCGTTGTTCGCCCTCAATGCCGGTCAGGCCACCATTATTGCTGTCGCCATGACTTTAATGCTGGGGCTGGCGGCCTTTGAAGTGACCCGTGGGCAGATGACTGTGGGTGACTTTGTATTGATCAACGCCTTTATGATGCAACTCTTTATGCCGCTCAACTTCCTGGGTTTTGTGTATCGTGAAATTCGGGGTGCTTTGGCCAATATAGAGCGGATGTTCTCGCTGCTGGATAAGACCCCTCTGGTAAAAGACAGTCCTACGGCTAAAGCCGTATCGCTGACAGAGGGCCGAATCAGTTTTGACTCGGTTGGCTTTGGCTATGGTGACAGGCAGATACTCAAGGGCGTGAGTTTTGAGATAGAGCCCGGGCAGAAGGTGGCTGTCGTGGGTGAAAGCGGCGCCGGTAAATCGACGTTGGTGCGCTTGTTGTTCCGCTTTTACGATGTCAGCCAAGGAGCGATTCGGGTCGATGGTATTGATATTCGCGATATGACCCAAGATGCACTGCGCCGAGCCATTGCCATAGTACCTCAGGATACTGTGCTGTTTAACGATACTCTGTTTGAGAATATTCGCTATGGCCGCCCCGATGCTTCGGACGCCGAAATCTGGCAGGCGATAGAGTTGGCCCACCTTAAGCAGTTTGTTGAGGCATTACCGCAGCAGGCCCAGACCAAGGTGGGTGAGAGAGGCATGAAACTCTCTGGCGGTGAAAAGCAGCGAGTGGCAATTGCCAGGGCGATATTGAAGCGCTCGCCGATACTGATCTTCGATGAGGCCACCTCATCACTGGACAGCCGCTCCGAGCGGGCAATTCTCAAGGCGCTCGACGAAGTTGCCAAGGGCCATACCAGCTTGGTGATTGCCCACAGGCTATCGACAGTGGTGGATGCCGATAAAATCTTAGTGTTGCACCAAGGCCAGTTGGTTGAATCCGGATGCCATGACAGCCTGCTGGCCGCCGATGGATATTACGCGCGTTTATGGCGGATCCAGCACACAAAACAGGCTGATGAGTCGGTGCAAGTTCAGCATTGATTCAGCCTGGCTGCCGCATACTCGAAAGTCCAAAGTCGCGTCAGCCATGGGGGCAGCACAGATGGAAAACATTGTATTGCAGGTCAATATTGAAGGAATGCAGGACAAAGTCCGTACAGATTGGAATTGTCTGGCGGATGAGCTTAAGGCCCGAGGTATGGATGATGTTGCCCTCAATCAATTACATACCGAGTTACGTGCCGGGCTGAGAGTATCCACCCGCGGCCTGACTCTGTCTATGGTATCTGCAGAACCCTTTAATGAGGCGTTGGAAGGAATTATCAGTGAGTCAAGAAAGCAGGCTCAGTCGCAAGGGGAAGTGCGTAGCTGAGCCTGAGTTGATGCTATTTCTTGGTTTGGTTGCGGTCGGCTTGCCAGCCGTCGCACAGTAGGTTGAAACTATTTTTCGCTTCATTTAGCGGTGTCAGTTCAGTTATTTTACCGCCGCGATAACAGAGCATCTCTCCCTCAATCTCAATTAAACGGCTGCAATTCTTGCAGCTGAGCGATGCAGTTTTGCTCGTTTCCGGCTTGGGGACCTGACTGACAAATGTCATTTTCACTTCAAAATCCTCTGGAAGTGGCAAGTCTTGATTAGGCGCAAGATCTTACCACTTTTGTGATGCAACGCACAATCTAACCATTATTACGCTTCGGTGACAGTGACAATACCGTCATTGATCGAAGTGAGCGTAGTATTTATCCAAAGATACCGACAGGCCACTTTGGGTAACGATTCTGACGTGGCGTGGTTTGAGTTGTCTTGGGTCAGTAACCCCGCAGGAGTGGGCCAGCATCCCCAGATCATGGTGCAATGCCTTGTTGTAGTTGGCGACTCGGGTGGATTTATCCCTGGGATCCAATCCTTGTTGCAGTTTCTTGTTATGGGTGGTTATCCCGGTGGGGCAGGTATCCTTGTTGCACTGCAGCGCTTGAATACATCCCAGCGCGAACATATTCCCTCTCGCTGAGGCGGTGAAATCCGCCCCCAGCGCCAGCGCCCAGGCGACTCTGGAGGGCGTGATAAGTTTGCCTGAGGCTATCACCTTGATCCTTTGCTTCAGTCCATGCCGCCGCAGTTGATCGACCAACAGTGGCAAGCTCTCTTTCAGCGGTAGGCCAACATAGTCCATCAAGGTTTGCGGCGCTGCGCCCGTTCCGCCATCGGCGCTGTCGAGGGTGAAGAAATCGGGAGCCGAGTCATGACCGCGTTGGTTAATCTCTTCCAGAAAATCTTCCAACCAGTGAGTATCACCCAAGACCGCTTTGATCCCTGTGGGTTTGCCTGTCACCTGTCTGACTCTGGCTATCATGTCGAGAATGTCGCCGACATGATGAAACTCGATATGGCCGTTGGGACTGATGGAATCCTCTCCTGCTGGGATCCCTCTAATCGCGGCTATCTCTTCGGTTACCTTTACCCCGGGAAGAATTCCCCCCTTGCCTGGCTTGGCTCCCTGACTGAGTTTGATTTCGAACATTTTCACCTGAGAGTGAACGGCCACTTCCCTGAGCTTGTCATCATCCAGGTGCCCTTCAGCGTTGCGAACGCCATATTTGGCAGTGCCTATCTGGAATACCAGATCGCAGTTTCCCTTGAGGTGGTGGGCGCTGAGGCCGCCTTCCCCTGTGTTGAGCCAGCATCCTGCCTGGGCTGCCCCATGGGAAAGGGCGGTAACAGCTGGGCGAGAAAGAGCGCCGAAACTCATGGCGGAAATATGGCAAATGGCGCTGGTGGCAAAGGGATGTTCGCAGTCAGGGCCAATAATCACAGGTGTTGGCGGTACAACGTCTTGATCCAGTGTGGGGAAGGCGGTGTTCATAAACAGTATGCTGCCGTTGGCTTCCAGTGGCCTGGTGGAGCCGAAGGCTATGGTGCGGTCGACATTTTTCGCCGCTCGGTAGACCCAACTACGCTCGGCACGATTGAAGGGGAGTTCTTCCCGATCGAGAGCGAAAAAGTACTGGCGGAAGAATTCGCCCATTTTCTCGAAGAAATATCGGAATCGTCCGACAACAGGGTAGTTATGCCGCACCGCCTGCTTGGTTTGCATCACATCGGCGATATACATATAAGTGATTACCAAGAGTCCTAAGCCGACGACTATCAAAAACAGGCCGGAAAAGAGTTCCAGGCCCCACATAAACCAGTTTTGCTCGCGCATCTTCTATCCTTATTGACTGCCAAAGTGGCTGGTTACCAGGCCCGTGGGCCCCTGTTCTGCCAAGGTGAGAATAAAAAGTTGATCGTATTGCTGCTCATCCAAACTAACAAGGGGGCCACCGAGTGCCTTGATGATGGCCGGAATCGTATTGCTGTGGCCGGCGATCAGCACATTGCCTTGGCTGGCTTTGACTGCATCTGTTATGGCATTGATGTGAGCCTCCAAGCCGCCTTTGGCTGGAAACACCTCAATCTTGAGTTGTTTGGCTGTTGCAATCGGTGCCAGGGTTTCCTGAGTTCGGCGAAACTCACTCGACATCAGCCTGTGCAGTCGGGTGTCCCGTAATGCCGCTGCCAGAGCTTCGGCGCGCGCCTTGCCGACGGCTGTCAGCCCGGGATCGCTTCCCTGAGCTTTTTCCGCATGCCTAACCAAGAATATGGTTTGATGGGGGGCGGTGGCCTGGGATGGCCAACTAAAAAGCACTGAAAGACAAAGCAGTAGAAAAATTCTTACCATTTTTATTTTCTATCAAATACTTAAATAACATGTGGGATCATAGCTTGAGTATCGGCCTGGGTAAACAATCACTAAACTAATTGCTGAATTGGTCGATAATTAACCTGGGACATGCTTTTCATACGAGGAAACCAAGATGGAAATCCGCAATCATGGCGCTCAGGTCTCTGAGGTAGCCAAGGATAAGACCCAACAACTGGATGGTAATCATGGCAAGGCGGTATCTGAAGTCGCCAGTAGCAAGAGCATCCGCCATGTCAGTCAGCAGTTGATGAATAACGCTATTCTGGCGGCGCAGGAGGAGGTAAGTCTCAATAGTGGCAACGAACCCATGAGTCTCTTGTATCGCGCCGCGATTGAGGCCATCAATGAAGAACTCGCACCCTACATGGGTGAAAATGCCCTGCAGCAGGTGCAGGAGCAGCAGATAGATACTTCTCCCGAGGCCACGGCCGACAGAATTGTTAGCTTTGCTACTCAGTTCTTCAGTGTCTACCAGCAGCAAAATTCCAGCATGGACTTTGACAGTCAGCTATCCGGTTTTATGGACGTTATCGGCGGCGCCATAGATCAGGGCTTTAAAGAGGCGACGGATATTCTCTCCGGGCTCAAGGTGCTGGAAGGCGAAATCAAGACTGGGGTGGATGAAACTTACTCTCTGGTACAGCAAGGGTTGCAGACATTCAGAGATAGCTTTAGCACAGAGCAGGAATAATCGAGATCATGCGAAACCTTACCTGCAGATAACCCCCTCACTATGAGGGGTTTTTGTTGGTTGAATATGGGGTTATGCTGCAATAATCGTCTTGTGTTACCTAAGGAGAAGCTATGTGGACTGAAGGTCGGGTCATTGAGCGTATCGATTGGAACAGCAAGTTATTCAGCCTGAGGATTGCCGCCGAGATAGCACCGTTTATTGCCGGCCAGTTTATCAAGCTCAGTCAGCTGCGGGATGATAAACGTATCGCCCGGGCCTATTCTCTGGTGAATGCCCCCGGGACTGACTATCTTGAAATACTGGCGGTGGCGGTAGATCAAGGCCAGTTGTCGCCAGACCTGCAATCTTTGCAGCCGGGTGACAGTATTAGTGTGACAGACAAAGCCACCGGCTTTATGACCCTGGATGAGATCCCTAAAGGGGAATTACAGGGGCGCCACCTGTGGTTTTTGGCAACAGGTACTGCTGTGGGGCCGTTTCTTTCCATGCTGGATACTCAGGAGCCTTGGCAACGGTTTGATAAAGTGGTTCTGGTTTACGGGGTAAGAGAAGTGCAGGATCTCGCCTATCTCGATAAGATCCGCGGCTATCAACAGACCTATCACGAGCAATTTGTGTTTGTGCCCAGTGTCACTCGTGAAGACTTTGACGGTGCGCTGCGTTGTCGCATCCCGGATGGGTTGCAAAGCGGTGAGATAGAGGCCAAGGCCGAACTGAGCATAAGTGCAAAGGACTCGCAATTGATGCTTTGTGGTAATCCCGGGATGATCCAGGGGGCTACGGCGGTGCTTATCGATAAAGGCTTGGCCAAAAACCTGCGCCGGGCCCCTGGACAGATAACAGTCGAAAAATACTGGTAACAGGAGAGTCTGGATGCAGCTCTATTACTCTACAGCTTCGCCTTATGCCCGCGTGGTCAGGGTCATTGCCCGCGAGCTGGGTTTGGCGCTGGATGAAAAGCTGGTCAATCCCTTCGATAACAGTGACGAGTTACTGTCAGTTAACCCCTTGGGGAAAATTCCCTGTCTGCTTTTGGAAGATGGCGCCGCACTGTTCGACAGCGAAGTCATAGCCCGCTTTCTGGACGACAGATTCGGCCAGGATCGTTTCTTTGGGTCATCCAGAAACTGGGCTTATGAGTGCCAGTTCTCACTGCTTAAAGGCGCGCTGGATAGCGCCGTAGGCCTAAGGCAGGAACAGATGCGTGAAGAGGAGGGGGTTCGTTCTCCTTTCTGGAGCGGCCGTTTCGAGCAGGCCCTGCTCAGAGCCTTGATGGAGGTGGAGCGTCAGGGAATCATCGCAAGCGGTCCACTCGATGCCAGGCAGGTGCTGCTATTGGTGCTACTCGAATACCTTGATTTTCGTCATCCGGATCTCGATTGGCGTAAAGTAGTGCCAGCCTTGGCACACTGGCAGGAATCGGCGTCACTCAGGCAGAGTTTCCGAGATACTCGTCCTAGATGATTTCTCGGTAATTTGCGGTTTGGCCAAGTCGGAGTAACGCCTACCTTTGGGGTTGTCCCTGCGGTTGGTTTCACCGAAGGCACCGTAGAGATCATGGCTCATGCCATAATCCAGCCGTCGGTCGCTGAAGGGAACCCTTCTATCTTCATGATGTTGATACTTGCAGTCGCATTGGCTGCAATCGCACTCAGGCAAGGGAAGCCTGGGCGCCTCCTTCGACAAAAAACGCTTGCCTTCAAGCGCTCTTATCGCCTGGCAGGCAGTTGGTGTCAACATTATGGAGACACAGTGATACTGCTTTTCCTGCGGCGTAACAGGCTTGGCCAGCCGTCGCTTTCCTGGCCTTAATCTGTGGCGGAACAGAAACAAGATCAGCAGCAAAGACACCACAGCCAGCAAGATTTCCAACATATCCAAGGCGTTTTCCCCCTCGCCATGCATGGGTTTTAAGGTTCAGTTTAGTTTAGTTTGCGACAATTCGGCCGATTCCAATCGCTTTGCTCCCAGCTGCTGCCATTCTGTCTATTTCATTTGTATTCCCCTTGCCAGAATTTTTTGCACTAGGCTGAAAACAAAGTAGATTAGAAATAGTTCTCATTAAATTACTCATCCCAACATGGAGTGCCGAAGAATATGAGCTACAAAACAGGTCTGATACTTTGCAGTGCGTTGGCCGCATCCAGCCTGACGCTGCCGGTGGCCGCCGCCGGAGAGGTGACGGTTTATTCCTATCGTCAGGAGTTTTTGGTCAAGCCCATTCTGGATGACTTCAGTCAGGCTACCGGGGTGAAGGTTAATTTTGTGTTTGCCAAAGATGGCATCGCCGATAGATTGGCCCGTGAAGGACGTTTGTCACCGGCGGATCTGGTGCTGACGTCTGACTTTTCCCGTTTGCAGGAATTGGTGGACAAGCAGTTGGTCAAACAGGTGGAAAGCGACACGCTCAAGCAGAATATTCCGGCCCAATACCGGGATCCAGAAGGAAACTGGTACGCCCTAACCATGAGAGTGCGTAATCTCTATTCCAGCAAGGAGCGCCTCGGGCCGCTGGCGATCAACTATGAAGACCTGGCCGATGCCCGCTACAAGGGCAAGGTTTGTATGCGTAGTGGCAAGCATCCCTACAATATAGCGCTGGTGGCCTCCATGATAGCCCACCATGGTGAAGCCGATGCCAAGAGTTGGCTTCAGGGGCTGAAGAGTAACTTGGCCCGTAAGCCTCAGGGTAACGATAGGGCGCAGGTGCAGGCGGTAAAAGAAGGCTTGTGTGATATCGCCATCGGTAACAGCTATTACTATGGCAAGATGCTGCAAGACCCCAAACAGCGGCCATGGGCCGAAGCGGCGGTGATCAACTTCCCGAACCAGGAAAATCGCGGTGCCCATATCAATGTCTCGGGTATGGCGCTGGCCAAGCATGCACCTAACTCGGCCGATGCCCTCAAGTTGATGGAGTATCTGTCTTCGGATGCCGCCCAACAGAGTTATGCCGAGGTCAATATGGAATATCCGGTCAAGGTCGATGTGCCTGTCTCAGAACTGGTGGCATCCTGGGGTGACTTCAAAGCCGATGACTTGCCTGTCTACAAATTGGCAGAGCACCATCAGGCGGCGCTGAGACTGCTCGATGAGGTTAAGTTTGATCTCTGAGCTTGAAGGCGTTTTTGCAAAGGTTGTAGGGGAATAGCTGTGATCCTGACCTTCTCCAGGAGCTGGTCGTGGGCGGGGTTTACCGTCTGCGGCCTTATGGTGGCGCCTTTGCTGGCGCTGGTCATGCAGGCATTCGAACCGGGTGAAACCCGCTTTGGGCAGATGTTTGCCACTGTGTTGCCGTCATACATAGCCAATACCTTCTGGCTGATGTTGGGGGTGAGTGTCGGCAGTCTGCTTTTGGCGGTGCCGGCTGCCTGGCTGGTGGCGCGCTGTGAGTTTCGGGGCCGGCGCCTGTTCCAGTGGGCTCTGTTGTTGCCGCTGGCCATGCCGGCCTATATCGTCGCTTATGTGTATACCGATTTACTGGATTATGCCGGGCCTGTGCAGAGGTTTTTACGCGCAAGTTTTGGTTGGCAATCGGTAACCGACTACTGGTTTCCCGATATTCGAACTCTGGGCGGCGCTACTGTTATGTTGTCGCTGGTACTCTTCCCCTACGTTTACCTCTTGGGGCGCACCGCGTTTCTGGAACAATCCTTAAGTTTGCAGCATGCAGCCAAGGTGATGGGCTGCTCGCCATGGCAGAGTTTCTGGCGTTTGTCGCTGCCAATGGCGCGCCCGGCGCTGGCGGCCGGTGTCGCCCTGGTGGCCATGGAAACCATGGCTGACTTGGCGACGGTCAATTATTTTGCGGTATCCACCCTGACCACGGCTGTTTACGACACCTGGCGAGCCTATGGTGACTTGGCGGCCGCGGCTAAAATTTCGCTATTGATGTTGCTTGGTGTCTTTACTCTGTTTGCGCTGGAGCGTATGGCGAGGCGTAAACAGCAATTGTTTCAAAAGCAGCTGTTGCTGGAGGCGCCAGAGCCTTACCGGCTCAAAGGTTGGCGTGAGTGGTTGGCGCTCGGCTACTGCTCGCTGTTGCTGCTGTTGGCGTTTGTTTTGCCATTTGTCATTCTCGGCAGTTACGCCTTGGATTACTGGCAACAGAGCTGGAACAGCGACTTTTGGCAGTACAGTCTCAACAGCCTAACGGTCGCCGCCATCAGCAGTATATTGTGTTTGCTTTTGGCTATCCTCTTGATGTTCATTCGCCGCCTGAGCCCGAGAAAGTGGGACATGTTGCCATCCCGTCTGGTCAGTACCGGCTATGCACTGCCGGGCACAGTGCTGGCGATTGCCGTGCTTATTCCGCTGACCTGGCTCGATTTCAGAATCGATGAGCTCTACGCTCTGTTCGAGCGCCAAGGCCCGGGGCTCTTGTTCACCGGCAGTATCGCCGCCCTGGTGCTGGCGTTTTGTATTCGCTTTGCCGCCATCGCCATCGGCAGCATAGAGAGCAGTTACAAACGGCTGTCGCCTTCTCTCGACATGGCGGCCATCAGCCTGGGCAAGACACCGGGTAAAGTACTGGCATTAATCCATCTGCCATTGCTGCGCAGCGGTATTTTTGCCGCTCTGCTACTGGTATTTATCGAGGCGATGAAAGAGTTGCCGGCTGCCTTGCTGCTAAGCCCTGTCGGGTTTCACAACCTGGCTACCCAAGTGTTCCAATACGTCTCCGATGAGCAGTTGGAGCAGGGGGCGCTGGCGGCTATTGTCATTGTGTTGGTGGGGCTGGTGCCCTTGATTTATCTCAACCGTTCGCTGGAGCAAAACAACTGATGTCGACCCTGAGTGTCAAGCAACTCCACAGCCATTATGGCACCCAGCAAGTGCTCAAAGGGCTAAGCATTACCTTGCAAGCCGGTGAAATTGCCGCCCTGCTCGGACCCAGTGGTTGTGGTAAAACGACTCTGCTCAGAGCCATTGCCGGACTGCAGCCGGTCTCCGCCGGTGAAATTCATATCAGCGGCCGTGCAGTAACCACGGATAAGCTGCAGGTTCCGGGAGAGGAGCGTGGCGTGGGGATGATCTTTCAGGACTATGCCCTGTTTCCCCACTTGACGGTCGCGCAGAATATCCTCTTTGGTGTCAATGGATTGAACAAGGCGCAGCGTCTGAGCCGGCTCGAGGAGATGTTGGATTTGGTCAAGCTCCCGGGGCTTGCTGAACGTTATCCCCACGAGTTGTCCGGCGGTCAACAGCAAAGGGTGTCGATTGCCAGGGCGCTTGCCTATGAGCCTGAACTGCTGTTGTTGGATGAACCATTCTCCAACATAGACGCCCAGGTACGCGGCGAGCTGATGCTGGAGATTCGCGCGATCCTCAAAAGCCGTAACGTCAGCGCCGTATTTGTGACCCACAGTAAGGATGAGGCCTTTGTTTTTGCCGATACCCTGGCGCTGTTTGAAGATGGAAAAATAGTGCAGCAAGGCAGTGCTGAAACTCTCTATGCCAACCCGGTCAATCGCTATGTGGCGGACTTTCTCGGCAGCGGTAATTATCTTAAGGCCCTGGTCAGCTGCGAACACTGTGTCGATACTCAAATCGGTCGACTTAAAAGCTCTTTGCCCCATGGTTTGCCACTGAACTGGCAGGGCGAGTTGTTGCTGCGGCCACAGCAGTTGGAGTTACGACCCGACGAACAGGGCCTGGCTGTGGTTACCGAGCGGCGTTTTCTGGGCAATGTTTGCCATTATGATGTGCAGCAAGAGGGCGTCACTCTAGAGGTCCGTAGTCATCAGGTACAGTTTTCTCCAGGGCAGAGAGTCAGGCTGTCGACACTGGAACATCCGCTGGTGTTGTTCGGTAATGGCTGTTAACAACAATTGTTTCATAAGTTTGCTGTGGGTGATAATTTGTTTGTCTCTGTGTTATACCAAACAATCGGTTTGATTGAATTCACCATAGGTATTCACTGAACCCCGGACTCGCCCATGCGCCGCTCCGGGATGAGAGCGGAGGCGAGATGCATAACCACAGCAATAATAAAATGCAGGACGCACAAGGGATACGGAATATCAGCAACAGCTCATGTCGTCAGCTGTTACTCGGCGTCATCGGGAGTTTGGCTGTTTGCTGCAGCACGGGAAGCATGGCGATGGATAGAATCACGGGCGCGGCCTTTGCGAGCCGCTCTGAAGTCTATGCGGTTAATGGTATGGCGGCAACCAGCCAACCACTGGCGACTCAGGTGGCGGTCGATATTCTCAAACAAGGTGGCAGCGCCGTGGATGCCGCGATTGCCGCCAATGCCATGCTGGGGTTGGTGGAGCCTACGGGTTCTGGCATAGGCGGCGATCTTTTTGCCATTGTCTGGAGCGCCAAAGAGCAGCGGCTCTATGGGCTTAATGCCTCTGGCCGCAGTCCGGCTTCTCTGACGCTGGAGATGCTCAAGGCCAAAGGGCTTGAGCATCTGCCGCCTTATGGACCTTTGCCCGTATCCGTGCCCGGTGCCGTGGATGGCTGGTATGAACTGCATGACAAGTTCGGCAAATTGCCCATGAAGGATAACCTGGCGCCGGCTATTCATTATGCCCGTGAAGGATTTCCGGTTTCCGAGCTCATCGCCTTCTATCTGGCGCGAAGCGGTGACAAGCTGGCCAAATACCCGGGGTTTAAAGAAACCTATATGCCAGGCGGCCGCATGCCGGCCGTCGGTGAATTGTTTCGAAATCCGGCTTTGGCCAACAGCTATGAAAAAATTGCCAAGGGGGGCAGGGACGTCTTTTACAAAGGAGAGATAGCCCGCAGTATTGCCGCCTATATGCAACAACAGGGCGGTTATCTTTCCTATGAAGATCTCGCTTCTCACAAGAGTGAGTGGGTTGAACCTGTATCGGTTAATTATCGGGGCTATGATATCTGGGAGCTGCCCCCCAACGGCCAGGGGATAGCGGCACTGCAGATCCTTAAAACCCTGGAGCCATTTAATCTCAAGGCCATGGGGCTGGACAGCGCCGAATATGTGCATCATTTCGTGGAAGCAAAAAAGCTGGCGTTTGCCGACCGAGCCAAGTTCTACGCTGACATGGACTTTGCCAAAGTGCCGGTAGCGTCACTTATCTCCAAAGAATACAACTACGCCAGAGCCAAGCTTATCGATGCTGACAAAGCCGCCGCCAGTGTTGAGCCGGGTAATCCCAATCTTTTACACGGTGATACCATCTATCTCACTACCGCCGATAAAGAAGGCAATATGGTGTCCCTCATCCAGAGCAATTATCGTGGCATGGGCTCAGGCATGACGCCTCCGGATTTGGGATTTGTGCTTCAGGACAGAGGCCAACTGTTTGATCTCACTCCCGGGCGTGCCAATTCCTATGCACCGGGTAAAAGACCGTTTCATACCATAATTCCGGCCTTTGTCACCAAAGATGGCAAGCCCTGGCTCAGCTTTGGTGTCATGGGGGGAGCCACCCAACCCCAGATGCATGCCCAGATCATGATTAATCTGATTGATTTTGGCCTCAACCTGCAGGAGGCGGGCGATGCTCCGAGAATATTGCATACAGGTTCCAGCCAACCGACCGGCGAGCAGATGACAGATGGCGGTTATATCAGCCTCGAGTCGGGCTTTTCCATGGAAACCCGCCGTGAGCTGATGAAAAAGGGGCATACTTTAAGTGATTCTCTCGGGGCTTTCGGTGGTTATCAGGCCATAGGCGTCAATGTTGAAAGTGGCGTTTATCGGGGAGCGTCCGAGTCCCGTAAAGACGGACAAGCATCAGGTTATTGAAAGTAATCGGCAAAAACGTGCGTGAGCTAATTCAAATTAATGCTCAAGTTGCGGATAATAAGGCCGAAGATGAATTAATCTGAAAGGGTAGATTGCAAATGGATACACAGGTTATGCCACGGGAACAGCTGGGGATCTGCGCAGAGGGAAATCTGCACAGTGTTTATCTGATGTTCAATGCCAACGAAGGCGGGGAGTCACAACTGCGCCCTTGTCTGGCCAATGTTGCCCAGTATTTGTATGAGCTGGCAGATCAGTATGCTGACAGTGCCTTTAACGCCTTTGTGGCGATTGGTGCCAATTTTTGGGATCATCTCTATCCGGGAAGCAGGCCAACTGAACTCAAGCCATTCCCTGCTATGGAGTCGGGTAACCGGGATGCGCCGGCGATAGAGTTCGATATTTTTATTCACCTGCGTTGTGATCGCCTGGATATTCTTCATCTGGTGGCCAATGAGGTCAACGAAATGCTGGAAGGCCTGGCCGAGCTGGAAGAGGAGGAGCGGGGGTTCCGCTTTATGGACAGCCGCGATCTGACCGGTTTTGTCGATGGCACAGAAAACCCCAAAGGCAGAGGCCGTCAAGCTGTGGCCCTGGTAGGTGATGAAGACGATGCATTTCGCGGCGGTAGCTACATTCATGTACAGAAATATGTCCATAATCTGAGTAAGTGGCACAGACTGCCGCAGAAAAAGCAGGAAGACATCATAGGCCGCACCAAGCAGGACAACATAGAGTACGCTTCGGAAGACAAACCGCTGACGGCACATATCAAGCGGGTAAATCTCAAGTATGACAATGGTGAGTCGATGGAGATCCTGCGTCAGAGCATGCCCTATGGTTCTGTAAAACAGCAGGGTTTGATGTTTATTTCCACCTGTAAGACACCTAACCATTTTGAAAAGATGCTTCACAGTATGGTTTTCGGTGACGGAGAAGGACACCATGATCACCTGATGCACTTTACTCAGGCGGTAACTGGTTCCTCTTTCTTTGCCCCATCTCTGGATTTCATGATCCAGTTTGATGATTAATAGCGCGATAAAAACAAAAACGCCCCTCATTGAAGGGCGTTTTTTTATGGCATTTTCAACTCAGTCTGTGTAATTGAACAGCGACTTCACTGTTTCCAGAGTTTCATCAATGGTCTTGATGCTGGAAGGGCAGATGAAAATAGTATCATCACCGGCGATAGTGCCCAGAATACCTTCTGGCTTGCCGATGGAGTCCAACAGCCTGGCAATTAACTGCGCCGCCCCCGGGCTGGTACGCACCACTATCATGGCTTGGTTATGATCCACATCCAATACCAGATTCTTCAGCGGGCTGCCGGCGGTAGGTACCCCTAGTTCAGCCGGTAAGCAGTAGACCATCTCCTGCTTGGCGTTACGAGTGCGCACGGCACCGAACTTGCTCAGCATGCGCGAGACTTTGGACTGGTTGATATTGGCAAAGCCTTCGGCTTGCAGTGCATTGACTATTTCACTCTGGGAGCCGAAGCGCTCCTCTTTAAGCAGAGCCTTGAAGGTTCTGATTAGCTCATCCTGATTTTTGCTTGCTTGCATTATCTTCTTCTGTCGTTATTCAGAAAATCTCGCTCATTCTGCATATCAAACGGGTAAGTGTCAACAAATACCCAGGATGTCTGCATAAAAATGCAGTTTGGGTCATTTGTTGGGTAAAAGAAGCCTCAGTAGGCGAGAGCAAATGCTGAAGTTAATTCAGCTTTTGATGAAGCAGAGTCATATGACTAAGGGATAATTGCTATTTTTGTGACGATCCTTTAATGTTGCGCCATCACAGAATTAGATCTATGTCACACATAATTCCGAGAATTGACGGAGATAACTATGAAAGTTGCTGTACTAGGTGCTGCTGGTGGTATTGGCCAGGCTCTTGCCCTTCTGTTGAAAACCCAATTACCTGCCGGCTCTCAGCTGTCACTCTATGATATCGCCCCCGTAACGCCTGGGGTTGCCGTGGATCTGAGTCATATCCCGACAGCAGTTGAAGTTAAAGGTTTTGCCGGTGAAGACCCAACACCTGCACTGGAAGGTGCTGATGTGGTGCTGATCTCTGCCGGTGTTGCCCGTAAGCCTGGCATGGATCGTTCTGATCTGTTCAATATCAATGCCGGTATCGTCCGTAACCTGATTGAAAAGGTGGCTGCGACTTGTCCCAAGGCGCTGATCGGTATCATCACCAACCCAGTGAACACCACTGTGGCCATTGCGGCTGAAGTACTGAAAAAAGCCGGTGTTTACGACAAGAACCGTCTATTCGGTGTGACGACTCTCGATGTCATCCGCTCTGAAACCTTTATCGCCGAAGCCAAAGGGTTGAACGTTGCCGATGTTAAAGTCAATGTGATTGGCGGCCACAGCGGTGTGACCATTCTGCCTCTGTTGTCTCAGGTTGAAGGTGTCAGCTTCTCCGATGAAGAAGTTGCTGCCCTGACCAAGCGTATTCAAAACGCCGGTACTGAAGTGGTTGAAGCCAAAGCCGGTGGCGGCAGCGCGACTCTGTCCATGGGCCAGGCCGCTTTCCGTTTCGGTCTGTCGCTGATCCGCGGTCTGCAGGGTGAAGCCAATGTGATCGAGTGCGCCTATGTAGACGGTGGCAGTGAACACGCTGAATTTTTTGCCCAGCCAGTGGTACTCGGCAAAAATGGTATCGAAAAGGTTCTTCCATATGGTGAACTGAGCGCGTTTGAAAGCAACGCCCGTGATGCCATGCTGGATACCTTGAAGGCGGATATCAAACTGGGTGTAGACTTCGTTAAGTAAGTCGACTCCGGGAATAACAAGGAGCGCTTCGGCGCTCCTTTTTGCTACTAGAACCTATTTTACTCTGGCCTTGCTGGCTAGTTTCTTTGGCAAAATAGCCGAATTCTTTCCTGCTGCTCCTTTATCTGCGCCTGCCGTTCTTCTTCAGTCATCTTAATCATTTCACCTGAGGCCTCATCTTTACGTTGTAGCCTGGTGTGGGTATTGAGGACATCCAATTGGAATTTGGCCTTATCGCATATAGCCTGAGCCTGGACTGCATCTTTCTCCTTGAGCAATTTGGCCTGTTTCTCAGACTCAGTCTCCAGCACAATGTCATCTTTTCGCTGCGGCGCGACCGTGCCGATTCTGGCGGGTTGCAGATTTTGGCTGTCCAGTTCGGTGGCTTGCTGTTGTGGCGGCGGCTCCTGGCTGTAGTGGGTGACGCCATTTTCATCGACCCAAGTATAAATGGGGGTTGCCGAGGCAGCGTTGGCTCCGAGTAATGCCAGCAGAGCCATAAATAGGCTGATCCTTATCATTGTTTGTTTCCGTTTCTGCAGGGTGAGCTTGTCTGAGCAAGTGTGTTATCTTTGCCGTTATGAGTTTGATTACACCATCAGGTTAAGTGTATGCAAAATTTATCCAAGCCAACAATAAAAACCCGTGGTATCTATCTGTTACCCAATCTGATGACAACGGCAGGATTGTTCTCGGGCTTCTATGCTGTTATCGCTTCCATGAATGGGCACTTTGAGGCATCGGCTATTGCTGTGTTTGTTGCCATGTTATTTGATGGACTGGATGGTCGTCTGGCGCGTTTGACCAACACTCAGAGTGCCTTTGGTGCCGAGTACGACTCGATGGCAGATATGGTGTCCTTCGGTATGGCTCCGGCCTTGATAGCCTATAACTGGGGGCTTTCTGAATTGGGCAAAATAGGTTGGTTGGCGGCGTTTATCTATTGCGCCGGGGCTGCCTTGCGTCTGGCGCGCTTCAATACCCAAGTAGGAGTGGCCGATAAACGTTTCTTCCAAGGGCTTGCCAGTCCGGCCGCAGCGGCTCTTATTGCCGGCAGTGTCTGGCTGGGGCAGGGCTACGGCGTCTCAGGGCATGATATAGGTATATTGGTGGCTCTGGTCACGGCCGTTGCCGGTCTGTTGATGGTGAGTAATTTCCGCTATCACTCCTTTAAAGAAGTCGATTGGCGTGGCAAGGTGAACTTCCTGGTGATTCTGCTGGTAGTGGCCGTATTTGTGGTGATCTCGGTCGAACCTGCATTAATTCTCTGTCTGCTGTTTTATCTCTATGCTCTCTCGGGGCCTGTGGTTACCATTCGCAGCGTTAGAAAACTCAAGGTGTCTCACGTTTTGGGTGATGACGATGAGACAGATGACAGTGATGGCAAAGCATCAAGTGCAGAGGGTTCTCCCACTTCCCATGCCCGAGATAATAGAGATAGCGATAACAAAGAAAGCGCCGAAGAAAAAGAAGATACGGTAGATAAAGCGAGTCTAGACAAGCTCAAGTCATGATTCTCTCGTGATAATGATAACTTTGGGCTGCCATTTCAAAAGGCTTTTACTCTGCAAAGCGGCGAAATATGTGCTAAACCTAGATCCCACCTTGAGTGAAATAGCCTTTTGACGAGCAACTCAGGTTAGTGAGCAAGTCAGTTTGCATAGCCATCTCAGTTGGTTCAAGTTACTCATCGAGATGAAAAGGGACTTTAGGGTAATGTCTGTGTTGCTTAAAAGTTGACAGTAACCTGGTAATGCCTAAATAGTGTTCGCTTGGTGTGGTTTTGCAAAAATCCCCCTTGCACAAAAGTTCAGGCTCCCTATAATGCGCTCCCACTGACACGGCACAGCGGCAACGCGAAAGACGTGACAGGGTC
>NZ_NIJK01000021.1 GCF_002836975.1 Shewanella indica
AATCGGAAACCTACAAACAGGTTTCCGATTGTCTCTCATCAGGAGGATCGGTCAACCGATCCTTATCTGATCTACGTTGCGGAATTTTCCGGGCTTTTCTGTTGACTGTTGAGTCTGGTTTACTGAGTGAAAGCCGTTATGCCTGCTCGCGGGCGATGGCGCGATAGCCTATGTCGGTTCTGAAGTAGACATCGTCCCAATGGACTTCATCCACCAGGGCATAAGCGGCCTGCTGGGCCTCGGTCACTGTGTTGCCCAAAGCCGTGGCGCACAATACCCGGCCGCCATTGGTAACTACATGGCCATCGACCATCTTGGTACCGGCGTGGAACACCTTGGCTTCATTATTGCCGAGCGACAGCCCTTCGATAACATCACCCTTGCGGTAATCATCCGGATAACCCCCGGCGGCCATGACCACACCGACGGCGGCGCGCTGATCATATTCGGCGCTGACCTTGTCCAGCTCACCACGGCAGGCGGCCAGGCAGAGCTCCACCAGATCCGACTTGAGGCGCATCATGATAGGTTGAGTCTCGGGGTCGCCGAAGCGGCAGTTGTATTCCAGCACCTTGGCGCTGCCATCGGCGGCAATCATCAAGCCGGCATAGAGGAAGCCGGTGTAGACATTGCCTTCGGCGGCCATGCCGTCAACCGTTGGCCGGATAACATTGGCCATGACCCAATCGTGCACTGTTTGGGTGACAACCGGCGCCGGGGAGTAAGCACCCATGCCGCCTGTGTTGGGGCCGTTGTCGGCGTTGTCACGGGCTTTGTGATCCTGGCTGGTGGCCATAGGCAGAATATTGTTGCCGTCGACCATCACGATAAAGCTAGCTTCTTCGCCGCGCAGAAACTCCTCCACGACCACTCTGGAGCCGGCTTCGCCGAACTTATTGCCGGCCAGCATATCGTCGATGGCGGCATCGGCCTCGGTTTGATCCTGGGCGATGATCACCCCTTTCCCTGCGGCCAGGCCATCGGCCTTGATCACCACAGGGAAACCAGTGCGACCGGCAAGCTCGGCGACATAGGCCTTGGCCGGGGCAATTTCAGTGAAGTTCTGGTAGTCGGCGGTTGGGATCCGGTGGCGGGCAAGAAAGTCTTTGGTAAAGGCCTTGGAGCCTTCCAGTTGCGCTGCCGCTTCGGTGGGGCCAAAGATATTCAGGCCTTCGGCGCGGAAGGCATCGACCACTCCCAGTACCAGAGGGGCCTCTGGGCCGACTATGGTGAGGGTTATCTGTTGTTGCTTGGCAAAGGCCAGCAGCGCCGGGATATCCGTGGCTTCTATCGCCAGGTTTTCCAGCTTGGGCTCCAGCGCAGTGCCGGCATTCCCCGGGGCAACAAATACGGTTTCCACGGCGGCAGATTGCGCTGCCTTCCAGGCCAGGGCATGTTCACGACCACCACCACCAATCACGAGTACTTGCATCTTCTTATCCTTTTTCGCTTAACGCCTTGCGGGCAGGTTCCGGCCGGGCAGGGCTTTGTTACGGCGAATCGCCGGAGGTTATTCCGGCGATAAGTTCATTGCATCAGTGCAGGCCGGTTTGGGCCTGCTGACTATCAGTGACGGAAGTGGCGCATATTGGTAAATACCATGGCCATTCCATGCTCGTCTGCAGCGGCAATCACCTCTTCATCGCGGATGGAGCCACCGGGTTGAATGATGCAGCTGATACCGGCAGCAGCAGCGGCATCGATACCGTCGCGGAAGGGGAAGAAGGCATCGGATGCCATCACTGAACCTTCCACGACCAAGCCTTCATCGGCGGCCTTGATACCGGCGATTTTTGCGCTGTAGACCCGGCTCATTTGACCTGCGCCCACCCCTATGGTCATGCCGTCTTTGGCATAAACAATGGCGTTGGACTTAACGAACTTGGCGACCTTCCAGCAGAACAGCAGATCTTTGATCTCTTCGGCAGTAGGTTGACGCTTGCTGACCACCTTGAGGTCGGCCTCGGTCACCATGCCCTGATCTCTGTCCTGGATCAGCAGACCACCGTTGACCCGCTTGTAATCCAGGCCCTTGGTACGGTCTTGCCACTGACCACATTCAAGCAGGCGGACATTGGCTTTCTTGGCAACCAGCTCGCGGGCTTGCTCGCTGACTTTAGGAGCGATAATCACTTCAACAAACTGACGCTCGACAATGGCCGCCGCAGTAGCGCCGTCCAGCTCACGGTTGAAGGCGATGATGCCGCCGAAGGCCGAGGTAGGGTCTGTCTTGAAGGCGCGGTTGTAAGCGTCCAGCAGATCGCTGCCCAGGGCGACACCGCAGGGGTTGGCGTGCTTGACAATAACGCAGGCGGGTTGCTCAAACTCCTTGACGCATTCCAGCGCGGCGTCGGTGTCGGCGATATTGTTGTAAGACAGCGCCTTACCCTGCAGCTGCACGGCAGTGGCGACCGAGGCTTCGTCTGTGTTGAGGTCAACATAGAAGGCGGCACTCTGGTGGCTGTTCTCGCCGTAACGCAGATCTTGTTTCTTCAGCAGCTGAGTGTTGAAGGTGCGCGGGAACTTGGAATCCTGATGACACTCGTCCTTGCTGTGGGCCGGAACCTGAGTACCGAAGTAGTTGGCTATCATGCCATCATAGGCGGCCGTATGTTCAAAGGCGGCAATGGCCAGATCGAAACGGGTCGCCAGAGTGGTTGAGCCCTGGTGGGCCGCCATTTCTGCCAGTACGCGTTGATAGTCAGAGGCATTGACCACTATGGTGACATCTTTATGGTTCTTGGCCGCGGCGCGCACCATGGTCGGGCCGCCGATATCGATATTCTCGATGGCGTCTTCCAGGGTGCAACCCGGCTTGGCAACGGTTTCGGCGAAGGGATAGAGGTTAACGGCCACCAGGTCAATCGGGCCTATGCCGTTGGCTTCCATGACGGCTTCGTCCTGGCCACGACGGGCGAGAATACCGCCATGCACTTTGGGATGCAGTGTCTTGACCCGGCCATCCATGATCTCTGGGTGACCTGTGTAGTCTGAAACTTCAATGACAGGTATAGCGTTATCCGCCAGCAAGCGGGCGGTGCCTCCGGTGGACAGCAGTTCAACGCCCTGGGCATGCAGCGCCTTGGCGAACTCCAGGATTCCGGTCTTATCAGATACGCTCAAGAGCGCGCGACGTATGGGTCTGGCATTATTCATTTGGGTACAGTATTCCACTTTTTTATATTCAAGGATCTTTCGGAAAACCAGGCAGTTCTGATTGGCATTGTTTTCCAAAAGTCCCTCGAATGGTCCGGGAACCCTCAAGGCGCGCTGTATTTTAACGTAAAACAATTTGTGGCGGTGTTTTTTCTACGCGTTTCACAATATTGCTCTGCGAACAAGCCAAAACCCCGAAGCGGGCCAAAAAACACTTGACCTTGGATTAAGCTCCAAGCTTTATACTTGAATAGGAATTATTAGCAGGAACTGCATATGTACAGGATAGGTGAACTGGCCAAGCGCTTTGATATCAAGGCCGATACCCTGAGGTTTTACGAGAAACACGGCCTGCTGGCACCCTCCATGCGCACCGACTCCGGTTACCGGGTCTACAGCGACAGGGATGCCGAGCGGCTGAAGTTTATTCTCAGGGCCAAGGCGGTGGGTTTTACCCTGGGGGAGATAGCCGAGCTCTTGTCCATTGAACTGGATAAGTCCAACCGTGCCTGCAGCGATGTCAAAGGCATGGTGGACGACAAGTTGGATAAGGTGCAGCGGAAAATTGCCGAGCTTAACCAGTTCCGCCAGTCTTTGCAGTTACTGTCTGATACTTGCTGTGGCGGCCCGGAAAGTGCCGAGCATTGTTCGATTCTGGAGGCGTTGGAGTCTTGTGACGATGAGCTGTCCCCCAGAGTCGAAACCGGCAAGGGTCACAATCACAATCACAGTCATGCCAATAGCCGTGCAAGTAGGGGCGCAAAATCATGTTGATGGATAATTTTATTGAGCTGTTTCTCGAGTCGGCACCCTGGCTGCTATTGGGGCTGGTGCTGGCGGGGCTGCTGAAGGTTTTTGTTCCCATGAGCTGGATGCAAAAGCAATTGGGGGGCCATGGCCTCAAGACCACGGTTAAGGCGGCCCTGCTGGGAGCGCCTTTGCCGCTGTGTTCCTGCGGCGTTATCCCGGCCGCCGTTGGCCTGAGGCGCAGCGGCGCCTCCAAGGCTGCCACCACCTCTTTTCTGGTGTCGACCCCTGAAACCGGCGTCGATTCGGTTACTGTGTCCTATGTTCTACTCGGCCCCTTTATGGCGATTGTCAGGCCCATTGCCGCGGTATGCAGTGCCATAGTGGCGGGTTTGCTGGTTGGCCGCGATGATGAGCCGGTTTTGCCCTCTGAGGCAGTGAAGATGAGCGAGCCGGGGAAGGCCCAAGCCAAAACCGTGGCCCAGTTCAAGCCGGCAGGCGCCGCCAACTACAGTCCTCTCAAGGCCGCGCCGACACAAGCTCAGAGTTCCTGTTGTGCCCCGGCCAAGGTGCAAGAGGCAGACTGCTGCAGTACGGCCAAGGTCAGTACCGCTAAGGTCAGCACCGCCGGCGGGTCTTGTTGCTCTTTGGTCAAGGGGGAAGCCACTCAGTCCTGCTGCTCGCAACCCAAGGTAGAGACGGCTTCATGTTGTTCTTCATCACAATCGGCCTCAAGCTGCTGTGACAGTGATGACATGGCGGCTGAACTCAAGTCGAAGTCTGTCTTGCATAGAGTGCTGGCCGGTCTCAAGTATGCCGCCACGGATTTGGTGCGTGACACCGCCATCTGGTTGCTGGTGGGGTTGTTCTTTGCCGCGCTGGTACAGACCTATGTGCCGGGAGACTTCCTGGCCCAATGGGGCGGCGGTATTCTGGCTATGTTGGTGATGGTTCTCATCTCCATCCCCATGTATATCTGTGCCACAGCTTCAACGCCGATAGCGGCAGGTTTGCTGTTGGCCGGGGTTTCCCCGGGCGCTGTGTTGGTATTTATGCTGGCGGGACCTGCCACCAACATAGCTACTCTGGGCGTAGTCGCCAAAGAGATGGGTAAACGGGCGCTTTACGGCTATCTTGGTGGGGTACTCGGGGTGGCGCTGCTGGCCGGAATGCTGGTGAACCTGCTGGTGGCGAACTTTGGTTTTGAAGTGATGCCGCAAATAGGGGAAGAGCACCAGTTACTGCCACAGGCTGTGGTTAACTGGTCGGGGATTATTCTGGCGCTGCTGATGGGCAAGGTGATTTACGACAAGATCCCCAGGCGTTGGCTGCGGCGGGATTGCTGCTCTGGCTGACACTCAACTGAATATAGGGAAAGGCGCTCGATTGAGCGCCTTTCGTTTTATCTATTGCCAAACAGGGGCTGTGAAGGGCGAGGGTCATTTGCTTTGTTTGATATTCTCCACAGGATTGAGTTTGGCCTGTTTCTTGGCCATTTTGGCGGCCCGCTTCTCCTTGGCAGAGTGCATGGGTTTCTTCTTTTGCTCTTTGCTGTTTCTGTGCTCTTTCATGGTGTTGATTCCATTGATAGCGAAAGCCTGGCTGGGGTTTATCTCCCCGCTTCCTGCAATTTAAGATCCACTTACAGCTGGCATACCGGTCAGTCAGACACCGGTGTGATTCAACCAGTTGGTCGGCCTGGGCCGACCTGGATATTTTACGCCTGTTGCTGAAATACTGCTGTCGGCTTCAATAGAATATTTGTGAATAACGCTCTGGTTTTGAGACGGTATTTGACTAAGGGACGGGAACAAGTTTTATCTGAGCTCTGCGTCGGCTTGCTGGCCTGAATGCAAGGCGCGGTTCGCAGCCAATGGCCCTGGCCCTTTGCAAGAATTTTCTAAGAGTATTTCACTACAAAGTGGCCAGGGTTTGCGAAAGCTTGTGCGAGAGAGCGAGTGAAGCCTGGACGAATCAGTCGCTGCCACAACTTTTTTAAAGTGCTTCCGCCTTGAGTATGGCTCTTGGGCGTCTGGCACGATACTGCACCAGGCTGACCCCGGTCAGCACTAAAGCACCGCCGACATAGTGAGGGACTCCCAATTGCTCATCCAGTAGCGTGGATGCCAGCACGGCAGTGAAAATTGGCATCAGATTCATAAAGATGGCAGTTCTCTCTGTGCCCAGTAGGGCTATTGCTTTGATCCAGGCCCAAGGCGCCAGAATCGAGGCGCAGATAGCGGCATAGGCTATCAAGGGCAGTGAAGCCTGAGTAATGCTGATACTGCTGGCAAAGAGCAGCAGGGGGGACAGCATGAATACGGCGAACAGTATTTGCATGTACAACAAATCCCAGGTCGGCAGTTGCAGTGACCAGCGTTTCAACAGCACGCCGTAGAGGGCATAGACCACGGCGGCCAGCAGTAACAGGAGATCGCCGGGAACCACTGAGGTGGACAGCCGGGCCAAGTCGCCTTGGCTGAGCATAAACAGTAAGCCGCTGAAGGAGATAAAGGCGCCAAGCAGTGCCAATTTGGAGAGCCTTACTCCGAGTAAAGGCACCGCCAGCAATAGGCTGAGAACCGGCACCAGAGAGGTAATCAATGCCATATTGGTGGCGCTGGTGGTCGCGGCGGCAAAATACGCCAGGCTTTGGTTCAGCACCATTCCTAGGCTTGCCAACACGGCGAGTTTGCCAAGATGTGGGCGAATCATGGCGCGGCGGCGCCAAACCCCGGGAAGCAACACTGGGGTCAATAACAACAGTGCAAAGGCCCAACGATAGAAGGAGATGGCTTCCGGCGCTATAACATCGGCGGAGAGTTTATTAACCAGACTATTGCCGGCCCAGATGGCTACCGCCAATAAGGGAAAAAGATACAAAAAAGGACTCCTCAGCCCTAAGAACAAGGCTTAACAGATAGATAATAGGGGCAGATTATTCCACGTCTTATGTGATATACATATCTGCTATCAGACAAGTTCAATCCGCCTTCGGACATAGGTATATGGCTAATATTTATCATCCACCGGGGCAGCATCCTGGTGATGGCTCACAGGTGTTTTTCTATTACCAGCAGTTTTCACCCGATACGCTGACACCCATGCACAGCCATACCTGGGGGCAACTGCAATTGAGTCGCGGTGGTTTGATGGAGCTGGTGGCTCAAGGGCGGCGCTTTATGTCGTTGTCGCAGTGCGGTATCTGGATCCCGGCCGGTATAAAACATGAGAGCTACATGCGCCGCTGCGTGCAGTACAGTTCAATGAATGTGCCGCAGGAACTGGCTACCAGGCTGCCCAAGCACATCTGCCTGCTGGAGTTGAGTCCGATAGCGGAAGCTATTTTGATGGACTTGAACTCAAGAGGTGTTGAGCTGGCCCATACGCCTGAGGATCAAAGGCTGCTTAAGGTGCTATTGGATCAATTGAGTCGGGCCAGGGAAGTGCAGCCTTTTTTACCGGTAACCGACCATCCCATGTTGCAAGCCATAGCTGCCGAGCTGGAAGCCGTACCTGAGGGCGGGCGCAGTTTTGCTGCCTGGGCAGATACCTTGGGGACAACAGAACGCACTTTGGCGCGCTTGTGCCAGGCAAGGCTTGGGATGAACTATACCGAGTGGCGGCAACGTTATCGCTTTATCCACAGTTTACAATTGCTGCGGCAAGCGATATCAGTAAAAGAGGTGGCATTGACGCTGGGGTATCATCAAACCTCGCCCTTTATTAGTTTGTTTCGCAAGTATGCCGGTTGTACACCACAGGCTTACAGGCAACAACTGGCCCAAGGAAGTGCCCTTGTTCTTCCTTGAAAAAAAGGGGCGCCTTAAGGCGCCCAAAAGGTGGCTCGAAACTAAGCTCTCGGAGTAGCTTGGGCTTACTCTTGATCTGCGCGTTTTTCGCGCTTTTCCCGTCGTTTTTCTTTCAGGGATTTAGTTGGTTTTTTCTTCGCTTTTTCTTTACTCATGAGCGTATCTCCTCTTCAATGACCCCTCTCCACGCCGCCGCTTTGCCAGGAGAGAGGGCTGTTTCCCCTTTGACCGACCGGGAAAGAGGCGGTGGTCAAAGGATTAAGCCAAACCCCGGATCATCCTGTCGGGGCAGTTCACGGCTGAATTAAACACTTCAAGGCACTGTCTCCTCTTGTTAAGCGTCTATAAGCATGCAATCAGGCTGGCAGGCAGGGCCTTGGCTGGTTCAGGGATAAGATCTGAAACAGCACGGGGCCACCTGGTACATCCACTTCAATCAGTTCATCCAGCGTACATCCGAGCAGGGCTTCGCCCAGATCGGACAATACCGAATAGCGGCCGGAGTCGGGATCATGTTGTTGTGGATAAACCAACTCTACCTCCAGAAATTCGCCGGTTTTCAGGTTTTGCAGGCGCGCCTTGGTTCCCGGGTGCACCACACCGCCGCCGGGACAGGGTTGCGCCAGTCTGGCGATCACCGATGCCAGGGTCAGTGGTCTCAATGAGACATTGAACGAGTTTTGCAGATAGAGCTGCGATGTTTTGAATGAAAATAGATCTGCCAGTGCAGACAAAGATTTATACACCACCACAACCTCACAGGCTGAAACGGAAAATGAATAGAAAACTTTGTTACTGCCGGATGCGCGGCCGCACCCGGCTTACACTGGAAATGTCAGTGAGGTGCTCTTGAGAGAAAAAGTGTGACTGTACATAATGAGCCTCCGCAACATCAATGCAAGTGCAAGCACTTAAAAATAAGGGAAAATATGACCAACACCCACCATAGCCCAAGGAGATCGTAAAAGCAAACCCTCAATGGTCACAGCAGATATTGGTCGGGGTCATCTGTGCCAAATTCTCCGGGGGAATGACATAGGGGGGGATGTCCAATACCAGATTACCCCAACGTTGGAACAAGGCTTCATAGAAGTATTCGATAAAGGTGCGGCATTTTCTCGGTAGATAGGCGCGTTTGGGATAGATGAGATTGACAGTGACATGCTCCATGGGAAAATCTTGCAGTATCGGCAGCAAGTCACCTCGCTGCAATGCATCATAGGCAATCATCATAGGTAGGCTGGCGATCCCAAGGCCATCTATGGCGGCTTCTCTGGCCAGGGTGATATTGTTGACCTGCAAGCGACAGTCGGGAATGATCTCTTGCCACTGCTTGCCATCAAATATTCGCCAGTTGCCATCTATGTATGGTGATGCCAGGCGTATTCCTTTGTGCTTCAATAGCTCATCGGGTGAAGCCGGTGTACCAAATTTCTGTAGATATTCCGGGCTGGCCATCAACACCTTGTGGGCATTTATCAGGCGGAAGTTTTCCAGTCTCGGGTCATCCAATCCCTGGACATGAAACATCACATCGATCCCTTCTTCGACCATATCTACTTTGCGGTTGGTCAGTTCGGCTTCAATCTGCATTTGTGGATAGTCTTCCAGAAATTTGGCAATTACAGGGCCGAGAGCTTGCTGGCCAAATTCTATTGGGCAAACAATACGCAGGTTGCCGCGGATAGTTTGCTGACTGGCGCTGAGTTGATCTTCGGCGCTGCGTAAATCCGTGAGTATTTTATTGACTTTGTTGAAGTAAATAGACCCTGCCTCAGTTAGTTTCAGGCTACGTGTGGTGCGTAGTAAAAGCTGTACTCCAGTGCTGTGTTCCAACTCGGCTATCTTACGACTAACGGTCGCTTTGGTGATGCCCATTGCCTTAGCTGCGGCGGTAAAGCTTCCCTTATCAACAACTTGTGCAAAAACCTGTATCCGATTGAGATCCATTTTATTGTTACGCCTGTGAAACAGTGGGTTGAGTATCGGGTATCTAATAAATCTACTGAGACAGTTGTAAAATACCACTGCAAACTTCAGGAGTCTAATGATGTCAATGAGTGAGGCCGTCAGCGTTATCTTCGGCTCTCTTGGAATGTGATTATTGACATCGGCAGTCAATATTTATTGAAGCCAAAAACAGTGCTGATATAAAAACTGATATTGCTTGTGCTCGACCCTTGGTGCCGGATGGGGTTGTGTGAGTTAAGGGGGCTCGACAGAGCCCGACTTCCACATTGGTAACCCGGTTCGCCGATACAGACCTATTTAGATGCGTTTCCCGACCAAACCTTTACTGGTGTTATCGATAGTCTGTCACCGGCCTCCGGCGCCAAACCTATCCCACCTTCTCTAGGCTACGCCGGGAGATGGCTTGGCGCTTAACTCGGTAACTTGGGCTATTTTTCTTTGTAGCGCTTGGCTTTGAATAACAAGCAAGGCCGGTTATTTTGAGGACTCGGGACGAGCGATCACTGTCTTATCGACCACATCATGGGGCAGGCCAATGATTGGAGCGTGCGTCTCTTGATTATACATCTTCATCCCTCCTATCGTACTCATTGCTGAGATATTTTGCGCCGAATTTCAGACTGGTGTAGGCTGAGTTTCCGAGAAATAACAGAGTACTACCTGTGCAGTGGCAACTATTACCCTTTACAGAGTTAACCTTGGACTCCCTCTATGAGTTGATGAAACTGAGGGTGGATATTTTTGTAGTTGAACAAAATTGCCCTTACCCTGAGTTGGATGAAAAAGACCGCGTGGCGGGGACCATGCACCTGCTTGGCCGCGATAGTTCCGGAGAATTGTTGGCTTATGCCAGATTGCTGCCAGCAGGTGTCAGTTATTCCCAGGTTAGTATCGGCCGGGTAGCAGTCGCGCCCAAGGCTCGTGGTGATGGCCGCGCCAGGCAGTTGATGCAGGAGGCGATTGTTAATTGTCAAAAGCTGTGGCCGGCTGAAGATATCAAGATTGGCGCGCAGGATTATCTGCGGGCGTTTTACCAGAGTTTGGGGTTTGAAGCGGTTTCAGGTGTATATCTGGAAGATGGCATTCCCCACCTGGATATGTTGTTGCATGCTCAAAAGAAGGACACTTGAATGTCGTTATATCGTATAAACCAGCGTCAAATCGTATGTGTGGCCAGCTTTCTGGCCAAACCAGGCAAAGAACAGGCTTTGATTGAGGTGCTGGCGGCACTAATCACGGATACTCGCAAGGAAGATGGTTGCATTCGTTACGAGTTGAATCAGAGTCGTGATGAGCCGCGCAGGATCACTTTCGTTGAGAAGTTTGTCGACATCGAATCTTTCGATCAGCACTGCGCTAAAGAAGCCATCCAGCACTATTTCCATCAGCAAATGCCTGAGCTGGTAGAGTCCCATCATGTAGAGACTTATCAGGAAATCATCGTCTGATATTTCCGGGATGAATTGAAGCAGGCTTTAAAACCAATGCCCCGTCCGGGGCATTTTCAGGCCCTCAGGCGAATATCCGGTTGCAGATCCAGCTCTCCTGCCGAGGAGATAGTCGCCAGCTGTGCATGCTGAGCTATGATAGCCAAGGGTCCACTGAGCAGATTACGTACAAACAGCAAGCGATAACCATATCCCTGTAAGCGATAGAAGGCGAGTTGTTGCTCGGCAGTCATGGCATGCCAATGGATGCTATTGCTGACCTGCTCTGCGTCCGGCTTTCGTCTGTCAGGTACTTGTGTGGCGATCATAGTGACTCTTTCCCAGATTGGCACTTGCTGACCATAAGGCGCTGCAGTTGTTACGTATTTAACTAATATAACAGGCTTGCATGACTTAAAATATGATTTTGTTCAAAAAACAGACTAATTTAGCGCTTCAGTGTTAGCCCTAAAGTTTAAGCCTGGTCGTTACCGGAACATAAAGGGGTAATAGCGATTGGGTCATCGAGGAGGAGCCGTATGTTGTCCTATATTGAACCTGTGTTTCGGCCGCCATCGGAGTGGAAATCTCTCATACTGCAGGTGACCAATGGTTGCAGCTGGAATCGCTGCGCCTTTTGCGACATGTATACCCAGGAGCAGAAGCGCTTCAGGGCGTTCAAGTTGGAAAAGGTGGAAGCAGACCTGCGCCGGGTAGCGGCTTCCGGCGCCGAGGTGAACCGGGTGTTTCTGGCCGATGGTGATGCCATGACGTTGCCGTTTGCCAGGCTGGAACAGATTTGTGAGCTGATTCATCACTACTTGCCCAATGTCAGTCGCATCAGCAGCTATTGTTTGCCGCGCAACCTAGACAACAAGAGTGTGGAGCAGCTACTGCGGTTGCGGCAACTCAAGTTGTCCTTGCTGTATGTCGGTTGCGAGAGTGGTGATGATCAGGTGCTGACCCGTATCGGCAAGGGTGAGAGTTACGCCTCCTCGCTGGCGGCGCTGGAGAAAATTCGTGCCGCCGGAATAAAGTCATCTGTGATGATACTCAATGGTCTGGGTGGCGTGGCTTTATCAAAGCAACACGCACTTAATTCGGCGCGACTGATGAATGCGGCGCAGCCGGATTATCTCAGCACCCTGGTGGTGACTCTGCCACTTGGCAAGGAAAGAATGGATAGTGCGTTTGATGGCAACTTTCAAATGCCGGACCAAAGACAACTGTTGCAGGAGATGCGTTATTTGCTGCAGGAGTTGGAGTTAGAGCAGACCATTTTCCGCTCGGATCATGCTTCCAATTATTTGGTGTTGAAAGGCATACTTGGGCGGGATAAGGCCAGGTTGTTGGCGACGGTTGAGGAGGCGCTCGCAGGACGCTTCGCCCTGCGAGCCGAGTGGCAAAGAGGCTTGTGATCAGTCCTCTTGCCGCTCAGTGATCCTTATGTCCCGTGCCGGGCAAGGGATCTGGATCCCTGCTTGTTGCAGACCTTGCCAGATTTGCAGATTTATTTGGTACTTATCCTGAAAATAGCTGGCAGTTGGGACCCAATAGCGCACACCTATATCTATGCCTGTGCTGTTGAAACCATTGATACCCACCTGTGATGGGGAGTTGGCATCGACACTGGGATGGCTGCCGAGCACCGCCTGGGCTATGGCTATCGCCTGCTGGGGATCGGCTTTATAGTCGATATTGAAGTGGGTTTCTACCAATTTGTTGGCAAAGGAGTTGTGCAGTATCTCGCCGATAATGTGTTTGTTGGGAATACTGATCTGCTCGCCCTCCTCGTTGGTGAGTATGGTCAGCCCCAGGCGAATATCCTTGACCAGGCCTGTGACGCCTTTGACCGTAATGGTATTGCCCACGATAAAGGGACGGGTGACAATAATGGTCACCCCGGCGGCATAGTTGGACAGCATGCCCTGAATTGCCAAACCGGCGCCCAGTGACGCGGCGCCTATGGCTGCCACCATGGGGGTGACGCTGATCCCCAGTTTGCCCAAGGCGATGATGGCAATCATTATGATGATCAATATCCGCACCAAATGAGTGACAAAAGTGGCCAGAGTGACGTCGACATTGTGTTTTTCCAACTGGCGGCTGACTGTGTTGGCTACCTTGGCGGCCAGCCACAACCCCAGTAGAAAGATGATCAGTGCACCCAGGAGTTGGAAGCTGTATTTCACCAAAAACTCGGTTATCAGATCATAAACATTTTGCAGCTGCGCCAACTCCAGCTCCAACCCGGTATTTTTCATTGCTTGGCTCCTTTCCTGAAATGTCGCAAGATATGGACACAATATTCCTGAGTCATGTCACTCACTTGTATTCAATAACAGGGTATTCTGCCTCTTTGTTATGGCAAATTAAAAGGGAACTATATGAAGTCTTTTGCGTTTTTATTTTCTCTGTGTCTGACCATATTGGTCAGCCCTATGATCCAGGCTTCCGAATATACAGTGGGCGATAGATTGACTCCCATTTCGCTGCAGGATCAGCATGAAGCAACCATGGTGTTGGATACTTCGGCCAAGTATCTTTTGTTTGGTCGCAGCATGAAAGGCGGGGAGATCATCAAAACTGCACTCGAAGGCCGTGATAATCAGGCGTTGCAACAGGCGGGTATCTTTTACCTGGCCGATATCAGCGGTATGCCATCCTTGATTGCCAAATTTGTTGCCATTCCACAGATGCGGGATCTGACTTTCAGTATTGCCCTGGACAAAGAGGGTGAGATCAGCAAATTACTGCCCGCCGCCAAGGATGCCGCCAGCCTGATCTCTCTGGACAAGTTGGCCATTACCAAGCTGCAATACTTTGATGATGCCGAAGCCCTGAAGCAGGCACTCAAAGAAGCCGGGCTGCAAGACTGAGCCCTTGGCAGCTAGAGCTTCAGCCGAGCTGCAGACTCAACATACTGATAGCCCCCATCTCCAGGCTGTTGTTGAACAGCAGCCTGCGCTCTCCTGAAAAGGCACTTCCCAATAAATAAAACAGCGGCTGCAGATGCTCATCTGTTGGATGACACAGCTCGGCGGTGTTGGCATCGACCAGGGTTTTATAGTCCAGCAGCGCTGAGTATTCTTCTGCCAATAAACTGTCGGCAACCGCTTGATTAAACCGGGTCGCCCAAGGCCGTGGTGGGCTGCCTGGTGCCAGGACGCGCAGATTGTGGACCACATTGCCTGAACCTATGATCAGTACGCCTTGCTCGCGCCAATGCCTTAACTCGCGTCCAAGCTGGAACTGCTGCTGCGCTCTGAGGTTTTGATCCAGACTCAGCTGAAATACCGGAATATCGGCCTCGGGGTAGAGGTGAACCATGGCCGACCAACTGCCATGATCCAACCCTTGCGAATTGATACGAGTGACAGGAATGCTCAAACTGGCAGCAACCTGCTCTGCCAACTCCGGCGCGCCGACTGCCGGGTACTGCATGGCAAAGAGCTCGGCGGGAAAACCGCCGAAATCATGTATGGTTTGCGGCCGACGTGCGGTGGAAATAACTGTGCCCCGTGTCAACCAATGGGCCGAAAGCAACAATATCGCTTTGGGCTTGGGGAGTGTTTGTCCCAGTTCTTGCCACTGCTTTGTGGTGGTGTTGTTTTGCAAGGCGTTCATCGGGCTGCCATGGCCCAGAAACAGCGCCGGCATTATCTGTGTTGCGGACATAGAGTCTCCAAATCAGCTGTAGGATGCCGTTCCTGACATATCTGCATTCAGCTTACCCGGATGCTCGATTGAAAATAATCGCAAAATACTCGCCATACCCTTCCATAAAATCGAATATCCCCTGCTCTCTTGCTTGCCGCTATGCTTTATCGTTTCCGGTAGCTGCTTACACCAAGCGCTCTCAAGCGAGCAGCAATCATGGTTTGTATTTGAGGGTGAAAGTAGTAATTGCATGATTCTTAATGCTTTTATTTTATAGTTGCTACGGTTTGAATTTGTGGAATAAAAAAATGATTTTAATGTATAAAAATTCATTGCGTGAGGGGCGGAAATAGCGTTTACTGCGCTGGATTTTAACCCGCTTCGGCGAGGCTGTTCGCCGCACTTGAATGTCGAGGAGACACAGGGCCAATGAGCCAATTTCAATCTATTGATGTTGCTGATTACTATGACAATGAAACCTTTGAGCGTATCAAAGCTTTTGCCAGTGATAAGGTGACACCTTTTGTGGTGATAGATACCAAGATCATCGCGAAACAGTATGATGATATGGTGCAGAGCTTTCCCTTTGCCAGCGTTTATTATGCAGTGAAAGCCAACCCGGCACCTGAGATCCTCAGCTTGCTGCGAGATAAGGGGGCCAATTTTGACATAGCTTCCATCTATGAGCTGGATATGGTGATGGAGTTGGGTGTTTCCCCTGAGCGGATAAGCTATGGCAATACCATTAAAAAACGCAAGGATGTCAGAGCCTTCTACCAGCGTGGCGTGACTATGTTTGCCTCCGACTCAGAGGCCGATCTGCGGATGATTGCCGAAGAAGCCCCTGGGGCCAAGGTCTATGTGCGGATCCTTACCGAAGGTACAGAAACCGCCGATTGGCCGTTGTCGCGTAAGTTCGGCTGTCAGAACGAGATGGCCTATGAGCTTTTGGTGCTGGCCAAGGAGTTGGGGTTAAAGCCCTACGGCTTGTCATTCCATGTGGGTTCACAGCAGCGGGACATAGGGGCTTGGGATGCGGCAATCGGTAAGGTTAAGGTGATCTTTGACAGGCTCAAAGAGGAACATGGCATAGTGCTGGATATGATCAATATGGGCGGCGGCTTTCCGGCCAACTATATCGACAAGACCAATAGTCTCACCACTTACGCCGAGCAGATCATTCACTTCCTCAAAGAGGATTTTGGTGAGCAGTTGCCCAAGATAGTGCTGGAACCCGGGCGCTCCTTGATTGCCAACGCCGGTGTACTGGTCTCTGAGGTGGTATTGATCAGCCGCAAGTCCAACACGGCACTGGAGCGCTGGGTATTTACCGATGTCGGTAAGTTTTCCGGGCTGATTGAGACTATGGACGAAGCGATTAAGTTTCCGATTTACACCGAGGCTCAAGGGGAGCTGCAACCTTGCGTCATTGCCGGGCCTACCTGCGATAGCGCCGATATAATGTATGAACAGTACAGTTATGGGTTGCCAGAGGAACTGGCTATCGGCGATAGGCTTTATTGGTTGACCACTGGCGCTTATACCACCACATATTCGGCGGTGTGCTTCAATGGTTTCCCACCCTTGCAAGACTACTATTTGTAATCTCGGCCAAGAGTGAGGTTTTAGCTGAGATTGATTTCAACAGGGCGCCAAGTGGCGCCCTGTCTGTTTTGGATTAACCGTTAGCTTTGAGAATGTCGTACAGCTGTTCTTTCAGCTCCAGTTTGCGCTTTTTCATCTCTTTGACTTCTTGGGTATATTCACTGGAAAGCTGCTGCTCCTTATTCTTTATCTCTTTATCCAGCAGATTGTGTTCATCAAAAAGCTTCTGAAAATGGCTATCGCTGCTCTTGAGACTGGTGATCAGATCGCGGTATTCCGGAAACATTGGTGCACTCCTGTTGGCTGGGGGATTATTGTTAACCCTAACCTGTTTGGGATGACGAATATGTGACCTTGATCAATGGAAAGATTAACCGTTTGGTGGAGGTGAGTGAGGCCTTTTACTGCTATGCTTTCGAACAATCTGTTGTAAAACCAGTCAGACAATCGTAGCAAACTTGGTAACTCTGTTACGGCTGATTATTTAATTATTGCCGTAAAATCTGTGATCAAGTTAATCTTATCCGCTTCCATACTGGGATAGAGTCTCGGTAAGACGAATTTTATAATCAAAATTGAAAGGGGTTTTCACTATGGCTGATGTATTTCACTTGGGTTTGACCAAGCAGATGTTGGATGGCGCCACACTGGCTATCGTGCCTGGCGATCCTGAACGAGTTAAACGTATCGCTGAACTGATGGACAAGCCGACTTTCCTGGCCAGCCATCGTGAGTACACCAGTTATCTGGCTTATCTTGATGGTAAGCCGGTAGTGATTTGCTCTACCGGTATCGGTGGTCCTTCGACTTCCATCGCGGTGGAGGAATTGGCGCAACTGGGAGTTAATACTTTCCTGCGTGTCGGTACCACAGGTGCAATTCAGCCTCACGTAAATGTGGGTGATGTGATTGTGACTCAGGCTTCTGTGCGTCTCGATGGTGCCAGTTTGCACTTTGCGCCAATGGAGTTCCCTGCTGTGGCTAACTTCGAATGTACCACAGCCATGGTTGCCGCCTGTCGTGATGCCGGTATTGAACCACACATTGGGGTTACTGCCTCATCTGATACCTTCTACCCGGGTCAGGAACGCTATGATACCGTTAGTGGTCGGGTAACCCGCCGTTTTGCCGGTTCAATGAAAGAGTGGCAGGAAATGGGCGTACTCAATTATGAAATGGAGTCTGCGACTCTGTTCACCATGTGTGCCTCTCAAGGCTGGCGCGCCGCTTGTGTCGCCGGTGTGATTGTCAACCGTACCCAGCAAGAGATCCCCAATGAGGCAACCATGAAACAAACTGAAGTCAGTGCGGTTTCCATTGTGGTCAACGCCGCCAGAAAACTGCTGGCCTGATTAGGTAAAAATGGAAAAGGCGCTCACTGAGCGCCTTTTTAATGAATCATGATCCGGCTCAGAAATGATATTGAGCTATCACCGAATAGGTGTTCTGGTCGACACCGTCCACACCATACTTGTTCTGCCAGTAATCGTACTCGATACCTACCAGAAACTTATCCTTCTTGGCTTCACCAAAAAGCACTGCGCCCAGGTCGTATTTGATCTGGGGGTTGATATGGATATTTTCTTTATAGCCGTCTTCATCGGCGGCAAATACCCAGTCGATAAAGCCATCGAAGACAATCTTGCTGTTGCCCACGGGAATGTCCATGCGGAACACAGGAGTCAACTGCCAGCCATCGCTGATATTGGCACTGTTTTGGGCGTCACGGCGATAGGTGTTCAGCTGGAAATAGGTGAAGTAGGGCAGCTTGAGGTCCATACCTATACCGTAGAGCAGTGTTTCCACCGGGCCTTCGCCCTCTTCGAGTGTCAGCGCCAGTGACAGATCTGTCACTGGGCCAAAACCCACAGGTTTGCCGAGAATTTTACCGGCGCTGAAGCGAGTAGAGATCTCGCCATAGGTGGTGCTGTCCTTACCGCCATTGTGGCCGTTGAAATTGATAAAGTCCTGAAACACAAACCAATCGCCGTATTTCCAACCGCCGGCGGTTTCCAGGGTAAAAGTGGTTTGCTTATCCGATGGTGCCAGGTCGTAATCCTGGCCATAGAGCGCAGTGATATTGACGTCCCACCATTGCACCAGAGGTTCGCTGAATGCTTGAGGTGAGAACAACAGAGCTGCGCACAGGCAGATTTTTTTCATCTTAGAGTATCCCTTTGGTAGAGTCAGAAGCAGTTTGCTGTTGTGCCGGCGGCTATCTGTTGGCAAAACGTTTTACCAAGGCTGAATTCTGTGATTCGATTGCCGGTCAAAAAGCCATGGCAATATAGGGAAAAATCGCGTTGGACTCAAAGCTTTTTTAACTGGCAGAAATACTTGTTAATTAATAATATTTTTGTCTTTATTCAATGGCTTAACTTGTATTTTTGGAGCTGTTGATTCGAGGCGGGTTAACAGGGATGTAAAGAAAAGTTGAATTTTGTGAGCTGAAAGTCATTTGGTCAGCGAATCCTGAAGGTATCAATTGATTCAAGGTGACATATTATGTCGCCAAGGGATGCAACTGCTGATATAGTGCCAAGATGGACACTTGATTTCTGGGGGGAGGGATATATGGCGTCTTCGGATCCCATGCTTTATTGGGCCTTAATCGGTATAGTGCTGATGCTGGCTGAACTGATACTGCCTGGCGGGATAGTGGTATTTCTCGGTGCTGCCTGTTTATTGGTAGCCGGGGCTATCTGGGTGGGTTTAGTCGAGGGCTGGGCACAAAGCCTGACCCTGTGGTTTATCTCCTCAATCGTCTTGCTGTTGAGCTTCAGGCAACTGACTCAACGTTTGGTGGGAGGCGACTCTCACGTTGGCAATACCGACGAGGAGCTGGATCTGTTTAATCTGCCGGCCCAGGTCAAGGAAACCATTGGGCCGGGTGAAAAAACCGGTCGCATCGAATTTCAGGGGGCGGATTGGCCCGCACTGGGAGACGGCTCGGAGATCCCGGTCGGCACCAGAGTGAAGGTTATCTGTCGCGATAATATTGCTCTGGTAGTGGAACCACTCGACGACTCTGAATAATCAATCAAGCAGGAAGGACTCTATGTTTGCATTTACCATTTTTATACTTTTTGTTCTGTTCATTCTCTATAAGCTGATGTTGATTGTGCCCATGCGTGAGGTGCATGTCATTGAGCGTCTGGGGAAATTCCGTACTGTACTGCAGCCGGGCTTTCACTTTTTAATTCCCTTCTTCGATCGAGTCGCTTATCGACACGATACCCGTGAGCAGGTGCTTGATGTACCGCCACAGAGCTGTATTTCCAAGGACAATATCCAGCTGGAAGTCGACGGCCTGGTTTATCTCAAGGTGATGGACGGCAAACTGGCCAGCTATGGTATTGAAGACTATCGTCTGGCGGCGGTAAACCTGGCACAAACCACAATGCGTTCCGAGATAGGTAAACTGACTCTGAGCCAAACCTTTTCCGAGCGAGATGCGCTCAACGAGGCGATTGTCCGCGAAATCGACAAGGCGTCCGATCCCTGGGGGATCAAGATGCTCAGATATGAGATCAAAAATATCAGCCCATCCAGGCATGTGATCCACACCCTGGAGAAGCAGATGGAAGCCGAGCGTCGCAAGCGCGCCGAAATCACCCTGGCCAGCGCCGAGAAAGAGGCGATGATCAACCTGTCTCAGGGTGAGCGTCAGGAAGCGATTAACATCTCAGAGGGCCAGAAACAGAAGCGCATCAATGAGGCTCAGGGTACGGCGCAGGAGATTGCGATTGTTGCCAATGCCCAGGCCGAGAGTATGGCCATGGTTGCCAAGGCGCTGGCGGTCAACGGCGGTAATGAGGCGATGAACATGCAGCTGAAGGAACAGTTTATCGAACAGGTCGGTGAGATATTGCAGAAGGCGGATATTTCCGTGGTTCCTACCGAATTGGCAAAGATGGAAGGTTTTTTCGAGGGTATTCAGCAAGTCAGCAATACAGCTGCCGGTAGCAAAGGAGCGCGCAAATGAATCTGGGACAGATAGATACCGACATGATAGTACTGGGGATCTGGGGGCTTATCTTCCTGATCTTTATCGTCAAGCTGTTTCAGTCGATTCGCTTGGTGCCAACTAAATCTGCCTATATCGTGGAGCGTTTGGGTAAATATCATATGACCCTGGATGCCGGTTTCCATGCGCTGCTGCCATTTATTGATAAGGTTGCCTATATCCATGACCTTAAAGAAGAAACCATAGATGTACCGCCTCAGGAATGTTTCTCCAGCGATGAAGTGAATGTCGAAGTCGATGGGGTTATCTATATTTCTGTGGTGGACCCGGTTAAAGCCAGCTACGGGGTAACCGATTACCGTTATGCTGCGATTCAGCTGGCGCAAACAACCACTCGCTCTGTGATAGGTACTCTGGAGCTGGACCGCACCTTTGAAGAGCGCGACTTGATTAGTGCCAAGGTGGTAGAGGTACTGGATCAGGCCGGTGCCACCTGGGGGATTCGGGTGCATAGATATGAGATCAAGAATATTACGCCGCCGGAAACCGTGAAAAACGCCATGGAGATGCAGGTCAATGCCGAGCGTGAACGCCGGGCATTGCTGGCCAAGAGTGAAGGCGATAAGCAGAGTAAGATCAATCGCTCCGAGGGTTTGAAGCAGGAGATGATTAACCACTCAGAGGGTGAGATGCAGCGCCGAATCAACGAGGCCGAAGGTAAGGCCGAGGAGATACTGGCGATTGCCCGCGCTACAGCAGGTTCGATAGAGAAGTTGGCCGAAGTGATCGCTGCGCCCGGTGGCAAAAACGCACTGCGGATGCAACTGGGTGAGCAGTATCTGGCGCAGCTCAGTGGTCTGAGCAAGCCAGGCAGTAAGATAGTCTTGCCGGGGAACATGGTGGACTTTGAATCCTGGATGGCCTCAATCGGGCTGACTGAAGAGAATGATACCATTCCACCCAGGAGTTAATTTAATCCTCTAAGAATGGAAAGGTGGGGATGCGGCTAAGGATATACATTGTCCGGCGCCGTATCCGTGCCCGTTTGATGCGTCTTGCAGGTACTTGTCAGCCACGTGATTATTTACCAGATTGTTTAGTTCTAGGTTTTTGCTTGCGACTCGAATGAGTGCCGTAGTTTCCGGTAGTGTAAACATACTCCAAAGTTGCTGGGTCATGGATTCTGTTTATATATCAATCCCCTGCATTTTAAAATTATCCACTCCTTCTTTGAATTAAAGTCTTGCAGACCACATTAAGGCCCTGTTCTGGCTTTGATTTCAGTTTTAGTCGGGCAGCGTTTTTTATTACTGCGAGATTTTATTTTTGACATATTATGTCTTTCAAACCTAAGCTAAGGCCACTTATGCCTATCCATTAAGGAGCAAGAGATGAACAGTGGAAGTTACGAGTTGGCGCCATTGACCGGCGTCGCCATTGGCAGCTTTATCGCCTTGATACTGATGTTGGCGGCTATATTGCTGTTTATCCGCAGGCGAAAGATGCCGACAACGGCCAAAAGCGCCGCCTCGGGTTTGCTGTTGGTAACACTGGCGGGTTCTGTGTGGGTATTTTGGCAGGCGCAGGCATCCAAGGTGGAATTGACGGCTCAAAGCCTGGTGATCGAGGTGCCTTTCTACGGTCAGAGTCTGGCTCCTGAGCATCTGCGTATTTCAGAGGCGAAAGTGATTAAGCTCGGCGATGCCAGCGGCCCCAAGCTTGGCATGCGTACCCAGGGTATAGGCCTGCCCGGTTACACCCTGGGGTGGTATCGGCTCAATGATGGCAGCAAAGCGTTTGTGGCTCTGACGGAAAAAGACAGCGTTTTGTTGTTGCCGACCGACCTTGGTTACAGCCTGTTGCTGAGTATGCCTGAAGCGGAGAGTTTGCTTAAGGGACTGGGGCAGAACCTGCCGGGATAAACGTTGAATATTGCCAACCGGCCCGGAAACTCCATCCGGGCCGGTTGTGTTTGTTACCTGCGAGAGCGTTTTTGCAGCATATCCAAAGTAAACACCACCAGGGCGGCCCAGATAAAGCCGAAGGTAATGCTCTTTTCGATATCGAAGGGTTCATCGAACAGGGTCACCGCCATGATAAACATGATGCTGGGGCCAATGTACTGGAAGAAGCCCAGCATGATCAGCGGGATCCGCACTGCCGCACCGGCAAAACACAGCAAGGGGATGGTGGTGATGATACCGGCGGCCATCAACAGCAGGTTGAGATCCCAACTGTTGCTGAGCATGCTGGCGCCGGCTTCACCGCCGCCCAGTAGTAAAAAGCCCAGCGCTGCCGGCATTAACACCGCGGTTTCGACCAAAAGGCCTGTCTTGGCGTCGACATTGACCTTCTTGCGCAGCAGGGCGTAGAAACCGAAGGAGGCTGCGAGCCCCAGGGATACCAGCGGAATCGAACCGAAGGAAACCAGCTGGATCACCACCCCGGCAGCGGCAAGCGATACCGCAACCCATTGCAGTTTTCCGAGTCGCTCCCCCAGAAACAGCATGCCGAGCATCACATTGAACAACGGGTTGATAAAGTAGCCCAGGCTGGCATCCAGCATATGATCATTGTTGACCGCCCAGATAAACAGCAGCCAGTTACCGGCGATAAGAATCGAAGTCAGCAGCAGTACCGCCAACTGTTTTGGGCGCTTGAGCAACAGCCTGAGCTGTCCGAAACCACCGATAAACTGCATCAGGATCCCCATAAAGACGAAGGACCAGATGATGCGGTGCAATAGGATCTCGGGGGCCGAGACATGATGCAACAACTTGAAGTACAGCGGCGCAAAGCCCCAAAAAATATAAGCGCAAAGGGCGAGAATGACCCCCTTGCGGTATTCGGTTTCAGGCATAGGTACTACACAATGACGAAAAGGAGAGAAGGGCGATTGTAGGGGGCAAAGCCCCTCGGCTCAAGTTATCGACAACAGATTCAGTGTTTGAGTTTTAAACAGCCACTCAGCCGACCATGTAAGTCCCTGTACCAAAAGCAATATGGCTGCCTTTTTCATTATGCAGCTCCATTCGACAGACAGAGACCCTGTTGCCGGCACGGATCACTGTTCCTGTGCCGCTGAAGACTTCTCCCCAGCCGGGGCGCAGATAGTCGACCCTGAGATCTATGGTGCTCAGGGTTTGCAGTCGCTGTTGCAGCTGCTCCACTGTCCAGTTGTCGCGACTGATAACCAAGCCGGAGAATGCCGTCAGGCCGCCAACCACATCCAGCACGGTTGCGGTAACCCCGCCATGGAGTATTTTTTGATGTATGTTGCCGATTAGCTCCGGCTTCATTTTGATCTCCACTTCGACACCAGAGGCGTCGTATCGGCGTATCCCAAGGCCGAGAAGATTGTGAAAAGGCACATGTTTATCAAATACTTCTGCTACCTTGGCGAGTACTTCGGCTTGAATGTCCTGGCTCATAGGGCTTCCTGCTGTTGTTGTTTTTTAGAGCAATCAATCTAACGCTAATATGGCCGTTTGCCTAGTCCAGGCGGAAAAATCCCCTCTTGGCTGGCACTCTGGTGTTGGCTTCATTTAGAATAGCGGCCTCTTCTTTGGACACAGACAGTCATGGATCAGCCGCTGAGTATCGCTCCCGAGAGCCTAAATCATCCCCAAGACCCTATGCAGCAAGCCTTGCAGCAGGTATTTGGCTACCGGACTTTCCGTGAAGGGCAGCGCCAGGTGATTGAACGTGTGATGGCCGGGGAAGACTGCATGGTGATCATGCCCACCGGCGGTGGCAAGAGTCTGTGTTACCAACTGCCCGCATTGTTGATGCCAGGGCTGACTCTGGTGGTTTCGCCGCTGATCTCCCTGATGAAAGATCAGGTCGACAGCCTGCTGCAGACCGGAGTCAATGCCGCTTATCTCAACTCATCCCTGCCCAGGGAGCAGAGCCTCAAGGTGCTGCGCCAGTTGCATCAGGGGGAGATCCGCCTGTTGTATGTCTCGCCGGAGCGCTTGCTGCAGCATGAGTTTATTGAGCGGCTGCAATCCCTGCCGTTGTCGATGTTTGCCGTGGATGAGGCGCACTGTATCAGCCAGTGGGGCCATGATTTTCGCCCCGAATATGCCCAGCTTGGCCGCCTGAAACAGCTGTTTCCCGGCGTGCCTGTGATGGCGCTGACCGCCACCGCCGATAAGGCGACCCGGGAAGATATCTGCCAGCGGCTCAATATCGCCCCCTATGTGCTTCTTTCCAGCTTTGATAGACCGAATATTCGCTACACAGTGGCGGAAAAGCTCAACGCCGCCAATCAATTGCGTCAGTTTATTGCCGCGCAGAACGGCGCCGCCGGGATTGTTTATTGCTCCAGCCGCCGCCGGGTCGATGAAGTGGCCGAAAGGCTGAGGTTACAGGGCTATGCCGCCGAAGGCTATCATGCCGGTATGAGCGGTGACGAGCGCGCCAGTGTCCAGGACAGATTTCTCAAGGAGCAGTTGGATATAGTGGTGGCCACGGTCGCCTTCGGCATGGGGATCAACAAGTCCAACGTGCGTTTTGTGGTGCATTATGATCTGCCCAAGAGCATAGAGGCCTACTATCAGGAAACCGGCCGCGCCGGGCGAGATGGTCTCGAGGCCGAAGCCTTTATGCTGTTCGAGCCCGCCGATATCGGCCGGGTGCGCCACCTGATTGAGCAAGGTGAACCCGGGCCGCAGCAACAGGTGGAACTGCATAAACTCAATACCATGGCGGCCTTTGCCGAAGCCCAGACCTGCCGCCGCCAAGTGTTGCTGCACTACTTTGATGAGCCCGCGCTGGAGCCCTGCGGTAACTGTGATATCTGCCTGGATCCACCCAAACGCTACAACGGCACCGAGGATGCACAGAAGGTGTTGTCCTGCATATATCGCTTGGGGCAGAGGTTTGGCATGAACCAGTTGATTGAGGTGCTCAGAGGCTCCAAATCGGCCGCAGTGGTCGACAGGGGGCACGACAAGTTATCCACATGGGGTGTCGGCAAAGACAAGAGCCATGAACACTGGCTCAGTGTGACCAGGCAGCTTATCCATCTTGGACTGGCGAGCCAGGATATTACCCGCGGCTCGAGTATTCGCCTGAATCCGGCCGCCAGGCCTGTGCTCAGGGGCGAAGTTGCACTGATGTTGGCCGAACCCAGAATTGACTTGCATGTTACCCGTAGGCGCAGTGTCAGCAGCAAGGCGCCACTCAATTACGATCGCAAGCTGTTTGCCCGTCTCAAGCAGTTAAGGCGCAGCATAGCCGAAGAGCAGGACGTCCCCCCCTATCTGGTATTCAACGATGCAACCCTGGCAGAAATGGCGGCGATTTTGCCTACCAGTCAGGGCGAGATGTTGGCGGTCAATGGTGTTGGCGAGCGCAAACTGGCCCGCTTTGGCGATCAGTTTCTCGATGAGATAGAGGCTTATCTCGCCGGGGACTGATGTTGCTCGGCTGCTTTCTGCTGGCTGAGTTGGCTGACGCCGGCACGCTTCACCAGGCTATCCAGGGTATCGGGCTGCTGCAGCGAGGCTACTCCAATAGGTACACAGTGATCTACTTGCCAGCTCTGCACTATCGGCTTGAGTTGCTCACTGACCTGCAAGGCGCCCTGAACCGAGGTGTAGGGCAGCAGGATCACTATCTCATCCATGCTGTAGCGCAGCAGTCTGTCGTGCTCTCTGAGTTTCTGTTCCAGCGCCTGCTGCAGGGCGGAAAGATCCACCTGACGTATATGGCTGGTACTCAGCAGCAACAGGCTCAAGGGGTAGTTGCCCTTTTTGGCACTGCTGAGCATAACATCTAATTGCTGGGCCACCGGCAGTCTTTCCAGCGCCACAGTGCTTGGTTGTTGCCAGCGGTTACGGCAACTGACCAACCAGAATAGTGTGCCTATGATGGCGAGCGCCAGCACTGAAATGGCGCCGTAGGCTTGGCTTAGTTTGGAGCGCTGATCGGCACTGGCAAGACGAATATTCTGCTGGGTTTCTACCTGCAGCTGCTCCTGCTGGCTGAGCCTGGCCTTGTATTGCATAAAGCGGGTGTTGTTGAGCTGTTTTTGGGCCTCGGCCGCAGCCTGGGCCGCCAGTTTCATCGCCTCGTATGCCGGCTTAAACTCTGCTTTTTCGGCGTAATAGTCACTGATAAGCTGTTGGGTGTAGGCTACTTCATCGGCCAGTTGCAGTTGCTCGGCTTGCTGCGCTGCTTGCATCAACAGCCTTATGCCTTCATCGTCGTTGCTTTGGGCGAGACGTACCCTGGCCAACAGTCGGGTAGCACGCATAGAGTTGTTTACTTTACCTTGTTTTTCATAGGTCTGCAGGGCAATACCCACTAACTCATCGGCGATCTCGGTTCTGCCCCTGGCGAGTTCTATCACGGCTATTTGGCTGTAACTGTTGGCAAGCTCCAGCGGTGAGCCTATCTCGGGCAACAGTATTTTGGACTGTTTCAACAGGCTGTCGGCTTGGGCCATATCCTCCTGCGCCAGCGCGACTCTGGCGGCCATTAATAACAGCACATGGCGCACCTTGCCCCTGGTTTCATCTGTGTCAAGTGCCAGCTTGAGATAGTAGGCCGCTTGGCGCAGGTCGTCGGTGGAATACATCAGACTGGCCATGTCGCCATAAACATAGGCCAGAGGCGGCGATAACCAGGACGGATTCTGACTGCTGATATCCGGGTAGATGTCCAGCGCCAGGCGCAGATCTTCAATGGCGGTGCCATAATTGCCAAGGTCGTTCTCCAGCTGGCCCTTGAGTCTCAGGGCGTTGACCAGAGCCTGGGGTTGGTTGTGGTATTTGGCCTGTTCAATGGCGCCGTCGAGTAACAGCAGTGATTGCTTCAGATCGTCGAAATTGGCATAGGCATCGGCGCGGCAGATTTGAAAATAGCTTTTGGCCTGTTCCAGCCTTAGCTGCCTGGCTCTGGCTTCCCCCAGTTCTGCCAGATTGATGGCGGCGCCGTTGTCTCCTAATTGCAGGAGTGCTTCACATTTAAATAGCTGTAATCTCAGCATTTGGGCCTGACTCAACTCGGAGGCCTGACGCTCAAGTTCATTGATTTGGGTCAGCGCCAGCGTAGGATACTGATAGAGGGTGTTGGCCAGAGTGTCCAACCGCTCCGCGGCCCAAAGCGCGCCAGAAAATGACCACAGGAGCAAGCTCAGTGCCAAGAGGCGAAAATCCATTTTTTCTCCGCTGAGTGAAGGTGAGTTTTGCCGGGGGAAACCGTGTTGGGATAATAACTATTTTTTATCATTTTTGGCACAAAAAATGATGCTATCGGCAAGATTTTATTCATCTATTTAGCTTTGGATTACCAAGGCTTGAATGGTGCAAATCAGCACGTTAAGCCGAAATTTTCAACTGATGCTGAGAAATATAGGCTTGACAGCGAGCAAGGAGGCAGTTAATTATTGAACCTCTTGAGCCCGGTGGGAAGAATATAAACCCACTTCAAACGAATTTTTATCTGGTATAGAACGGCTAAATGAACCCACAAATGCAACTGTCTCTCCTCCTCCTTACTCTCGCAGCCACTGCGCGGAGGAGCTAGACTTGCACGTCGATTAGCAAGCCAGAACTCAAAACCCCGCGCCAGAAACCGCGGGGTTTTTTGTTTCTGGCACGGGAAAAATCAATCGAAACCCCTGAATGGAGAATCCAGATGTCTGACAGAGTGTTTATTTTCGATACCACCTTACGGGACGGCGAGCAGGCGCTGGCTGCCAGCCTGACAGTGAAAGAAAAACTGCAGATAGCCCTGGCTCTCGAGCGCCTGGGGGTCGACATCATGGAGGTAGGGTTCCCGGTTTCCTCTCCCGGCGACTTTGAGTCGGTACAGACCATAGCCCGGACCATCAAAAACAGCCGGGTTTGTGCCCTGTCGCGGGCACTGGAGAAAGATATCGACGCCGCGGCCCAGGCCTTGTCGGTCGCGGATCAGTTCCGCATTCATACCTTTATTTCAACCTCAAATATCCATGTGCAGAGCAAACTGAAGCGCTCCTTCGACCAAGTGCTGGAGATGGCGGTAGGGGCGGTGAAGTATGCCAGGCGTTTTACCGATGATGTGGAGTTTTCCTGCGAAGACGCCGGCCGGACCCCGATAGATAATCTGTGTCGCATGGTCGAGGCGGCCATCGAAGCAGGTGCCCGCACCATCAATATTCCGGACACAGTGGGTTATACCCTTCCCAGCGAGTTCGGCGGCATTATTCAAACCCTGTTCAATCGGGTGCCCAATATCGATCAGGCGGTGATCTCTGTGCACTGCCACGACGATTTGGGATTGTCGGTCGCCAACTCCATCATGGCGGTGCAGCAGGGGGCCCGGCAGATTGAGTGTACAATCAACGGCATAGGTGAACGGGCCGGTAACTGTTCACTGGAAGAGATTGCCATGATCCTGGCGACCCGCAAAGACATCCTGGGGCTGGAGACAGGCATCAAGGCTCAGGAAATTCACCGCACCTCCTCCATGGTGAGCCAGCTATGCAATATGCCGATTCAGGCCAACAAGGCGATAGTGGGCGCCAATGCCTTTACCCATTCATCCGGTATCCATCAAGACGGCATGTTAAAGGCGCAGAACACCTATGAAATCATGACACCTGAGAGCATAGGCCTGAATCGCAATCACCTGAATATGACCTCACGCTCCGGCCGCCATGTGATCAAGCACCGAATGGAGCAGATGGGTTATTCAGAGCAGGATTATTCATTGGATCAGCTGTACGACGCCTTCCTGAAACTGGCCGACAAGAAGGGCCAGGTGTTCGACTATGACCTGGAAGCCTTGGTGTATATGGAGGGCCGGGCGGCGGCCGACGATCACTTCCAGTTGCAACAGCTGGTGGTGCAATCCGACTCTACCGAGGGAATGGCCACCGCCACTGTACGTATTGAAGCTGGCGGTGAGGTAGTGACCGAAGCCGCCACCGGCAATGGCCCTGTGGATGCCGCCTATAAGGCGATAGCCCGCGCCAGCGGCCAGAGTGTGGATATCTGCAGCTATAAGTTGAGCGCCAAAGGCGAAGGCCAGAATGCGCTGGGGCAGGTGGATATCACGGCTCAGTACCAGGGGCGCAATTTCCACGGTGTCGGCTTGGCTACCGATGTGGTCGAGGCTTCGGCCGCGGCCCTGGTGCATGTGATGAACCTTATTCAGCGCGCCGACCAGGTGGCGGATCATAAACAGAAAATACAACAGAGAAAGGAGTTGGGTGGCGTATGAGTTATCAGATAGCGGTATTGGCCGGCGACGGCATAGGCCCGGAAGTCATGGCCCAGGCCCGTAAGGTGCTGACGGCGGTAGAGCAACGCTTCGACCTGGCAATGGAGTACGCCGAATATGATGTCGGCGGCATAGCGATAGATAACCATGGCTGTCCGTTGCCGGCATCGACCCTGGCCGGATGTGAAGCGGCAGATGCGATTCTGTTTGGCTCGGTCGGCGGTCCCAAATGGGAAAAACTGCCTCCCAATGAACAGCCTGAGCGCGGCGCGCTGTTGCCGCTGCGGGGCCATTTCGGTTTATTCAGTAACCTCAGGCCGGCCAAGTTACATCAGGGGCTGGAACATCTGTCGCCGCTGCGTGCCGATATCTCGGCCAAAGGGTTTGATGTGCTGTGCGTGCGTGAGCTGACCGGTGGTATCTACTTTGGCAAACCCAAGGGGCGTCAGGGAGAGGGCGAGAGCGAAGAGGCGTTTGACACCATGAGATACAGCCGCGCCGAGATCCGTCGTATCGCCCATATCGCCTTCGAGGCCGCCCGAGGTCGCCGCGGCAAGGTGACCTCGGTCGACAAGGCCAACGTGCTGGCCTGCTCGGTACTTTGGCGTGAAGTGGTCGAGCAGGTCGCGAGCGAGTATCCGGATGTGGAGCTGGAACATATCTATATCGACAATGCCACCATGCAACTGCTGCGTCGCCCCTGGGACTTTGATGTGATGCTGTGCTCCAACCTGTTCGGCGACATACTTTCCGATGAAATCGCCATGTTGACCGGCTCCATGGGGCTGTTGTCATCGGCTTCCATCAACAGCAGTGGTTTTGGTCTCTATGAGCCGGCCGGTGGCAGTGCCCCGGATATTGCCGGCAAGGGGATTGCCAACCCGGTAGCGCAGATCTTGTCGGCGGCCTTGATGTTGCGCCACAGCCTGCAGCAGGAAGAGGCGGCGGCAGCGATAGAGCGCGCTGTTGGCAAGGCGCTGGCAGATGGCTTCTTTACCTGTGAGCTGCTGGCGCCGGAGCAGCGGCATAATGCCAAGACCACGGCAGAGATGGGCGACTATATCGCCAATGCGATTCGGGAGGGGGTGTAATGGGCAAGACATTGTATGAAAAGGTGTGGGATGCCCACCTGGTGACGACGCCGGAAGGAGAAGCGCCGATTATTTACGTCGACCGTCATCTGGTGCACGAGGTGACCTCGCCCCAGGCCTTTAGTGGCCTGAAGATGGCCGGGCGCCAACTTCGGGCACCGGACAAGACCTTTGCCACCATGGATCACAACACCTCGACCAAGAGCGCCAGTCTGGACGCCTTGAGCCCCATGGCGCGCACTCAGGTTGAAACCCTGGCACAGAACTGTCGCGAATTCGGTGTGCGCCTGTATGACATTCACCACCCCAATCAGGGCATAGTGCATGTGATGGGGCCAGAGCTGGGCATTACCCTGCCGGGTACGGTTATTGTCTGTGGCGATTCCCATACCGCTACCCACGGTGCCTTTGGCGCGCTGGCCTTTGGTATCGGCACCTCTGAGGTGGAGCATGTGCTGGCCACCCAAACGCTGCGGCAGCTTAAGGCCAAGACCATGAGAGTTGAGGTCAAGGGGCAACTGGGCGAGGGGATTACCGCCAAGGATGTGGTGTTGGCGATTATCGGCAAGATAGGCATGGATGGCGGCACCGGCTATGTGGTGGAGTTTTGCGGTGACGCGATTCGCGCCCTGTCGATGGAGGGGCGCATGACGCTGTGCAACATGGCGATTGAGATGGGTGCCAAGGCCGGCATGGTCGCGCCGGATGAAACCACGTTCGCCTATCTTGAGGGGCGTCAGTTTGCGCCCAAGGGCGCCGATTGGGATGCCGCCCTGGCAGCCTGGAAGACGCTCAAGTCTGATGAAGATGCTATCTTCGATGCCTATGTGGAGTTGGAAGGCAGTGAAATCGCGCCGCAAATGACCTGGGGCACTAATCCGGGCCAGGTGGTGGCCATAGATAAACCTGTGCCCAACCCCGCCGAGGAGGCCGATGCCACAGTGCGCGGCAGTATGGAAAAGGCGCTGAATTACATAGGGTTGACGCCGGGTACCCTGATGACGGATGTGGCCATCAACAAGGTCTTTATCGGTTCATGCACCAATTCACGTATCGAAGATCTGCGCAGCGCCGCGGCGCAGATCCGCGGTCGGCGGGTGGCTGACGGCGTGACCGCCATAGTGGTGCCTGGCTCGGGACAAGTAAAGGCTCAGGCCGAAGCCGAAGGGCTGGATAAACTGTTTGTAGAGGCCGGGTTTGAATGGCGCTTGCCGGGCTGCTCCATGTGCCTGGCGATGAATGATGATCGCCTGGAAAGCGGCGATCGCTGCGCCTCAACCAGTAACCGCAACTTTGAGGGGCGGCAGGGGCGCGGCAGTCGTACCCATCTGGTGAGCCCTGCCATGGCAGCCGCTGCCGCCATTGCCGGGCACTTTGTCGATATCCGCCACGCTGGCCAGGAGAAATAAAATGCAGGCTTTTACTATTCATCAGGGAATTGCGGTGCCATTGGATAGCGCCAATGTGGATACGGATCAGATCATCCCCAAACAGTTTCTGTCCAAGGTCACCAAGGATGGCTTCGGTGTCCATCTTTTTCACGACTGGCGCTATCTGGACGATGCCGGTGAGCAGCCGGATCCAGCCTTTGTGATGAACCAGCCCAGATATCAGGGAGCCTCTATTTTACTGGCGCGGGAAAACTTCGGTTGTGGCTCCAGCCGTGAACACGCGCCTTGGGCCCTGGCCGATTATGGTTTGCGGGTGATTATTGCGCCCAGCTTTGCCGATATCTTTTACGGCAACGCCATCAATAATGGGTTATTGCCGGTGATTCTTGAGGCCGCTGAGGTGCAGCAGTTGTTTGAGGAGGTAACGGCGACCGAAGGCAGTGAAATCAAGGTTGACCTGCAGCAGTGCCAGGTTGTTTCACCCTCCGGGAAACGCTTTGCATTTCAACTGGCTGAATCTGCCCGTCATAAGCTGCTTAATGGATTGGATGCCATCGGCCTGACTCTGTCCCATGAGCAGGCCATTGCCGATTATGAAGCCGGGCTACCGGGCTGGCGGGCCTGATCCAATCTGTATATTCAGCGTACACTTGTACAAGAGCAGACCAGTGGCTTGGTAACTGGGCTGCTCTCTTGTGTTCCAAACAAGTATGTTGACCGTCTTAAACTATAATTTGTCATTTAAAAACAATTGTTTGATTGTTTTATCTATAGGGCGGCAGACTAGAGCTTTGAATGCTTAGAGATTTATGCTGTTTGTCTGGTTTAAATTAAGTGAACAAGTGTTTTTATGGGTTTTTGTTTTAGTTGTATTATTTTTCAATAGCTTATGTTGATTCTATAGTGATTTTTCAATCCTTTTTAGCAAACATTAATGCCATTTATTCTCTGTTTTAAGCACTTTTAAGGTGATCTTTGTCACTTTCTTGTCTTTATGTGGTGATTTTTTGGTGTTTTACTCTGTTTTTTGCCTTCTGCTTGCAAAGATATTCTGTGTCAGTAAACTGCGCCGCAACAAAATGGAGTGATTACTCTATTTAGAAATTGCTAAATGAACAGGCAGAGAATAACAATGAAGAAACAACTTATTGCTGTCGCCATTGCGGCCAGCTTTGTGGGTGCAACGACTCAGGTACAAGCGGCGGGTTTCCAACTGGCGGAATCTTCCGCGACCGGACTTGGACGAGCCTTCGCCGGTGAAGCGGCCATGGCCGATAACCCAGCGGTTCAGGGGCGTAACCCTGCCATGCTCAGCTATCTTGAAGGTCGGCAGATCTCTGCCGGGGCCATCTATGTGATGCCGGACGTTGACGCCACAGGCCAGGTTTCGCTGGCATCTCCTTTGCTGCCGCAATCTATCACCATGAATGCCGATGCGCTCGATGTGGCAGACAACGCCGCAGTGCCTAACTTCTATTACTCCAACCAGCTCAACGACAGTTGGACCTGGGGTCTGGCTCTGAACTCCAACTATGGTCTGTCTACCGAACTGCCGGCCGCTCATGCGGCCTCCATTTTCGGTAATAAGACAGCCATTACCACAGTAGAGTTGAATACCAATATTGCTTACCGCATTGATGAGCACTTCACTGTGGGTGCCGGTCTGCGCGGCGTATATGGTGACGGTGAAATCGGTGCTTCGGTTCCCGGCTGGATTGAAGGTGTTCGTGCCATCCCTGGCTTGCCTGCAGAGGTGACCTCGCGTTTGCCTGCCGCCGGTACTGAGCTCAAGCATCTGGAAGGCGATGATTTCGGTTATGGATGGCAACTGGGTGCCAGCTGGCAGATCAATGCTAATCACCGCCTGGGTATCGCCTATCACAGTCACGTTGAGCTGGATCTGGACGGTCAGGCGCGCGGCCTGGTTTATACAGGCGGTACTGCCGAGGTGGATGGTTACCTGCCATTGGAGCTGCCGGCATTTGCCGAGCTGGCTTCTTACCATCAGTTGACCGACAACTGGGCGATGCACGCCAGTATCAACTGGACCGACTGGAGCGTATTCAACAAGCTGGTGGCGTATTTCCCCGGCGAGCAGAAGCCTGTCGGTGGCCTGGAATCCGATCTGGTGAAGGAAGAAAACTTCAAAGACAACTGGCGCTTTGCTCTGGGTACCAGCTACCAGCTGAACAATGCATGGTTGCTGCGTGCCGGTGTGGCCTTGGATAAGACAGCGGTTGACGATGAATACCGTACCATCACTATTCCAGATACCGACCGTCTCTGGTTCAGTGTCGGTGCCGGGTATGCGCCCAGCAAGAACCTGACAGTGGATCTGGGTCTGACCTATATCCGCGCCCATGGTGATGCTCCTATCACTGAGACTCAAGATTTTAAGCACCCCGATACTGAAAAGCGTTTAGCTCAGGTTGCCTTCCAGGGCGATGCCAGCGGCCACGTCTGGTTGGTGGGTCTGCAAGTGACCTACAAGATGTAATACCATTCCGGCCAAGGAATGAGACAAGAGCCCCGCTGAGCGGGGCTTTTTCATATCTGTCAGGCAGGCCAGACCGGCTTGATGGTTATCAAGGTTAGATCTAAGGCTGTTTTATACTTGGCGTGACAGGTCTCAGGGCTTATATTCATGCTATTGCCAACAAAAGAATAATAAGCCCATGAAATATCCATTCCTGTTTGCCAGCGCTATCTCACTGATTTCAATGCCGAGTTTTGCCGAGTCCGATCCTGTCAGTTTGTTTATTCAGGGATTCAATGAGCAAAAGATTGAGCTGATGTTGGCGCAAACCACCGAAGAGGTGACCTGGTTTAATGTCAGTATCACCAAGGTCGACCGACAAGCTTCCGGGCATGCGGAGTTGGGCGCGGCTATGACCGACTATTTTCAAACTTTGCCGGGGGCCAAGGCCAGTATTCTTGGCTCGCTGAGTTCGGGTAACTATGTCAGCACCTTGGAAAAGGTCAGCTGGCAACAGGATGGCGAGCAACACAGCCAATGTAATATGGGCGTTTATAGCTTGAGGGGCGATAAGATTGCCGCCGTCTGGTATTACCCGGCGCAGGAGTGTGATATTCCCGAAGCGGAAATCGGCTTACCCCGGGGCGATCAGCCCTGGCAGCAAAATTAATTCAGCCACCCAAGAAAGCTTTCACGTGCAAAAGAAATATATTATTGCCCTGGATCAGGGCACGACCAGCTCACGGGCGATTATTTTCGATCAGCAGGCCAATATCGTGGCCGTCTCCCAGCGAGAGTTCAGTCAGCACTACCCGCAACCCGGCTGGGTCGAGCATGATCCCATGGAAATCTGGGCATCCCAGAGTTCGACACTGATAGAAGTCATTGCCCGCGCCGGGATCCACAGTGACGAAGTGGCAGCCATCGGCATCACCAATCAGCGGGAAACCACTGTCATCTGGGATAAGCTCACGGGTAAGCCGATTGCCAACGCCATTGTTTGGCAGTGCCGGCGCAGCAAGGAGATCTGTGAGCAGCTCAAGGCCGAGGGGCTGGAGGACTATGTCCGCGACAATACAGGTTTGTTGCTGGATCCCTATTTTTCAGCCACCAAGATTAAGTGGCTGCTGGATAATGTCGAGGGTGCCCGCGAGCGGGCCGAAAGAGGCGAGTTGCTCTTTGGCACGATCGACAGCTGGCTGGTATGGAAGCTGACCGAGGGCAAGGTGCATGTGACCGACCCCACCAATGCGTCGCGCACCATGCTCTACAACATCCACAAACAATGCTGGGATCAGACTCTGTTACAGGCGCTCGACATCCCTGCTTCGTTGTTGCCCGAGGTCAAGCCGTCTATGGCTGTTTATGGCACAACCCGGATTGCCGGTGAAGGCAGTGAAATTCTTATCGCCGGTATGGCCGGGGATCAGCAGGCGGCGCTGTTCGGCCAGCTGTGCGTCGAACCCGGCATGGCCAAGAATACCTATGGCACCGGCTGCTTTTTGCTGATGAACACAGGTGACAAGGCGGTGCGCTCAGAGCATGGGTTGCTGACCACAGTGGCTGTAGGCCCCAAGGGTGAGGTGCAATACGCGCTGGAAGGCTCGGTATTTATGGGCGGCGCGACCATACAGTGGCTGAGGGACGAGTTGGGGCTTATTCGTGATGCCCAGGACACAGAGTACTTTGCCTCCAAGGTAGAAGATACCAATGGGGTTTATCTGGTGCCGGCATTTGTTGGGCTGGGAGCCCCTTACTGGGACGCCAACGCCCGCGGCTCCTTGCAAGGATTGACCCGCGGCGTAAACCGCAACCACATCATACGTGCGGCGCTGGAATCCATCGCCTATCAGAGCCGGGATCTGCTGGATGCCATGAGTAAAGACAGCGCGGTTGCACTCAAGCAACTGAGGGTGGATGGCGGCGCCGTGAGTAACGACTTCCTGATGCAGTTTCAGGCCGATATCACAGATACTCAAGTACTGCGGCCGGCCTTGACCGAAACTACCGCCATGGGCGCGGCATTTTTGGCCGGTCTTGCCTGTGGTTTCTGGGACTCGGTGGAAGATCTTTCTCACCGGAGCGATGTTGAACGTTGCTTCGAGCCGGCTATGGATGAAGGACGGCGGGAGCTGTATTACCGCGGTTGGCAGAAGGCGGTGGACAGGTGTCGCCACTGGCATGAAACCGAGGAACTGTGATGTGCCGGGCGGTTTCTTGTCGGCTGTTATTGTCTCCCATTGAATAGTGACTCAAAATAGTGCCCCAAAGACACCAAAGTGAGCCCGCCATGACAGTGACGACCGAAGACGAATATCTGGCGCAATACAATATCCATGATTATCCGCTGCCGCTAACCAGTGTCGATAGCGTGCTGCTCTGTGTGCAAGAAGGGCAATTGTGTGTGCTCTTGGTCAAGCGTTCCGGGTTTCCCTGCAAGGGGATGTGGGCATTGCCGGGAGGCTTTATCGATCTGCAGCAGGATCAGGATATCGATGCTTCGGCCAAGCGCAAACTTAAGCAAAAGACCGGCATAGTGCCGCCCTACCTGGAGCAGTTACAGAGTATAGGCAATGGCCGCCGGGATCCCAGAGGCTGGTCGGTCACCATCAGCTATTATGCGCTGATGCCTCATCTTGAACCCGTCATGGAAGGGTCTGAAGAGAGCCGCTGGTTCAGCTTGCAGTCGCTGCCCGAACACTTGGCCTTTGATCACGCCGAGATCATAGCCTTGGCACAGGAGCGCTTACGCCAAAAGGCGCTCTACAGCCTGGTGGCGGCTTTTGCCCTGCCGGAAATGTTTACCTTGGCCGAATTGCAGCGAGTGCATGAGGCCATCCTGGGCAAGCCACTGCAGAAGAAATCCTTCCGGCGGCGAATCGAGCAGGCCGGCGTGCTCGCCCCCTGTGGCGAGGGCCGGGCCGAAGTCGGTCGCCCACCCCAGCTCTACCGGGTATTGCCTGAAGCCGCCGATTATCGCTTTGTACGCAACCTGGAAGCTTGAAACGTCATTTGAGCTTCTTTGGTTTATCACTATCTTAGCTATTGGTTTAATTCTTCTTTTTAAATAAGTGTCCTATAGACTCAAAATAAGCTTGACCGCTCTAAGTTGTTGTTTTAGATTAAGTGTCATTAAGACACTTAGTGGTGAGCGATATGGATATCAGTATTGAGCTAGTAAACAAAGATGCGACCCGACAGGCTTTGACTGTTGAGCAATGGCAGTTTGCCGGTGGTGAGCAGCATGTGCGTTTGGCAGGTTTTGATCGACAACAGCTACAGAGCGCGATTATCTACGCCAGGTTGCAGAGCAGTGATGCCATCATGCAGCTGCTGCTGATCAAAGATGCTTTGGACCGCGCCGCCCCCGGCATTCAGGTTTCACTGCAACTTCCCTATTTCCCCTATGCCCGCCAAGACAGGGTTTGCGTCGCCGGTGAGGCCTTTTCCGCCGCCGTGATGGCGGGGTTGCTGCGAAATGCCGGCTTCAGCCAGATCCGCTGCTGGGATCTGCACTCGGTGGTCAGTGAGCAACTGCTGGAGGCCGAGCAGGTACATCAGGCGCAGCTGGTTTGTCAGTTTGCGCAGCTGAAGCAGTGGCTGCAAACCCACCAGGCGGCACTGCTTGCGCCGGACAAGGGCGCCAGCCACAAGATAGCCAAGGTTGCCGATGCGCTGAGTGCCGCCGGGATTGAGGCCGAAGTGTTTCAGGCCAGTAAACGCCGGGATCCGGCGACGGGCGCCATATTGGCATCCGAGTTGGACGCCGATGTCGCTGGCCGCAGTCTGCTGATCCTGGATGATATTTGTGACGGTGGCAGAACCTTTATCGAGCTGGCGCGGCTTTTGAAACAAAAAGGCGCCGCCCGAGTGGGACTCTATGTGACCCATGGCCTGTTTTCCCGCGGAATCGAACCGCTGGAAGGTTTGATTGATGCCGTGTTTACCACAGATTCGCTGCGCCCATTGCATCCGTTTGAGTCGCAAATTGTCGAGCTGCACACCTTGAAACTGTTTGAATAAAAGGAGTTTATTATGAGTATCATCGCCCCCTCAATGCAGAAGGATGTCTACAAAGAGTTTCATGGTCGCGCCTATCATCCTCAGGTGACAGAGGTGTATGCCAACTTCACTTCCCGCAGCGGTCGCAATGCCAACATAATGGATAATGACAAAGTCGCCTTTATTGGACTGCAGTATTTTATCAAGAGCTATTTGATGGAGGAGTGGGACAGCTTCTTTCGTCAGCCCAAGGCGCAGGCCGTGGCCGCCCATAAGCGCATACTCAGTGCCATGCTGGGGTACAGCGTCGATGTTTCTTATCTGGAAAAACTCCACGACCTTGGGTATTTACCGCTGAGGATCAAGGCGTTGGAAGAGGGCACTCTGGTGCCTTATCTGGTGCCGCCGTTGACCATAGTCAACACCCATCCGGATTTCCCCTGGCTGACCAACATGATAGAAACTGTGCTCAGTTGTGAAAACTGGCCGATACAAACCAGTGCCACCACGGCCGTTGCTTACCTGCGTACTTTTAAAGAGTTCGCCGACAAGACAGGCTTGCCCGCCGAGATGATAGCGTTTCAGGGGCATGACTTCAGTTTTCGCGGCATGTTCGGTAAGCAGGCCGCCGCCATGAGTGGTTTTGGCCATCTAGCCAGCGGTTTTGTTGGAACCGACACCATTCCGGCGGTGCTGTTTGCCGAGAAGTACTATGGTGCCGATGTCGATAAGGAGTTGGTCGGCGCCTCAGTGGATGCCACCGAGCACTCGGTGACCTGTTCCTGGATCCTCGAAGGGGAGATCGCCTTCTTCCGTTATCTGATGCAGACCCAGTCTCCCAAGGGGATCCTCAGTGTGGTGTCCGATACCTGGGATTTCTGGACTCTGGTGACTCAATACTTACCTGAACTCAAGCAGGAGATCCTCGAGCGTGACGGCACCCTGGTGATCCGTCCCGATTCCGGTGATCCTGTGACCATTCTCAGCGGTTATAAGCTGGCGCCTGAATCACTTATCCGCGAATGCGGCCTGGATGAAGCCTTGCAAAAGGCGGCCGATAGCGGTTATGAGGCGATAAGTTGGTATGGTGAGTTTATCGGTCTGCAGCGTCAAATCCTGATGGCTTGCGAGGTGAAGGGGCTTATCGAGTGCCTGTGGGACATTTTTGGTGGCACCTTGACCGACAAGGGTTACAAGCTATTGGATAGCCATGTGGGTGCCATCTATGGCGATGCCATCACGCTTGAGCGCCAACGACAAATACTGCAGCGTTTAATGGATAAAGGTTTTGCTTCCAAAGTCGTGCTGGGGATTGGCTCATACAGCTATCAGTATGTCACCCGAGATACCCATGGCTCGGCAGTCAAGGCGACTCATGTGATAAAAGACGGCGAGCCGCTGGCTATTTTCAAGGCGCCCAAGACAGATAACCAAAAGCGTTCCGCCAAAGGGCTACTGCAAGTGGTTATGCAAGACGGGGAGCTGGTGCTGAGAGACGATGTTTCGGTGACTGAAGAAGCCCAGGGGCTGCTGCAAACCGTTTATGAGGATGGCAAACTACTTCGCGAAACCAATCTGGCCGAGATACGTCAACGGGTGGCGGCGCAGCTGTGAAGCCTTGATTCAATGGCCCCAGTGGGCAGGGTCAGACATCGATATCTATGATCTGACCCTTGCCTTCTTCTTGAGGCCTGGATTCATTTTTTGCCTCATCTTCCCTACGACGGTTATGTTTGCGCCGCTCGCGGGCAAAGCCTTTTTGTTCTTTGCGGCGATCGCCGATTCTTTCACGTTTGTCTATCTCGGGAGGCAGTTGCGATTGCGGGGCTTCGTGGCTGTCGGGCGCTATAGCTGAGCTGGTCTTGACCTGCTCCACTTCGCGTTTGGGCTGAAATACCGCTTTGACCGGGCGTGCCAACATGGCGTAAATGCTGTCTAATCCCATGATGTCCCCCCTGATTTAACGGTGTTTTTTTAGTTGAACACCGCATTGTCTGTAAGCCTTATATCCTTTTATCGGCCAGGAGTGTTTAAAATTTAGACTGTTATTGTTGTTTCTGGTTCCTTGGGCTTTTGGGGTAAGAATAAATTGCTTCTTTGCATTCACAATAGCGGTTCGCCGAATGACCTGACGGCTTTAGGTTATAAGGGGTAAATCTGCTTTTCTGTGCCTTTAGTGTTTTGTTCTGGGTTCTTGGAGCCATGACAAAGTTTGCGCTGGATCGTATTACTCACATGCTCAATTTTGGGAAACTTCTCCACAATCATCTCTTTTCACTGTGAAAATCTTCTTGGCCTGTGTCGAAATTTTCCCCTGACAGGTGCGTTTGCACCACTTTTTGCCACTTGGAATTCGCTAATGTAAAAAATGTTGTGACACGCTGCTAACCCGCTTGGTGACTGGCTTTATTCGAGTTTGCATTGCTTGACAATCCTTGTTGACTGTCCCTAAACTTAGCATCTGTGGGAATTTGTGGATATTTGTGGATCTATTAACTGAACAAGGATGAAACCAAGTGTTTTCCGGCGCAAGTGCTTTGAATCTGGATGCCAAGGGGCGGATCGCTATGCCAACGCGATACCGCGAGCCTCTGCATGCCGATCATCAGGGCAAGCTGGTGATTACTGTGGATATCCAATCTCCCTGTCTGTTGATCTATCCGGTAAACGAATGGAACAAAGTTGCCGACAAACTGCTCGGTTTGTCTGATTTCCAACCGCAGGAGCGGGCGATGAAACGCCTGATGCTGGGTTATGCCCAGGAATGTGAGTTGGATACCAATGGCCGGGTTTTGTTGACTCCGCCGCTCAGACAATATGCCTCCTTGGAAAAGAAGACCATGTTGGTCGGGCAGTTGAACAAATTCGAACTCTGGGATGAACAGGTCTGGCAGCAGCAGTTGGCCGACAGCCTGGAGATGATTAAGAGCCAGGGATTGACCGCCAGTGAGCGGCTGGCCGATTTCTCACTCTGATGAGTGAGACCAGATTAAAGAAGAGAGTGATGAGCCAAAACTTTGCCCACCTGTCTGTCCTGCTTCAAGAAACGGTAGACGGGCTCAATATCCGCCCAGATGGCATCTATATCGACGGTACTTTCGGTCGGGGTGGACACTCACGTCAGATCCTTGCCCGCCTGGGGCCTCAAGGGCGGCTGATCGCCATCGACAGAGACCCGGCGGCCATTGAAGCCGCGAAACAGTTCGCCGATGACCCGCGTTTCTCCATAGTTCATGGCGGTTTCGGCCAGTTGGCCGATTATGTTGAGCAACTTGGGCTAGTGGGCAAGATAGACGGCGTCTTGCTGGATCTCGGTGTGTCATCGCCGCAACTGGACGATGCCGAACGTGGCTTTAGTTTTCTGCGTGATGGCCCACTCGATATGCGGATGGATAACAGTCAAGGGCAAACGGCGGCGCAGTGGCTCGCCAGAGCAGAGATTGAAGATATGGCCTGGGTGTTCAAGACCTATGGTGAAGAGAAAAATGCCCGCCATATTGCCCGTTGCATCGCCGCTGACCGTGATGAAAAACCGTTTTTACGCACCAAAGATTTGGCCGGCTTGATCGAAAGGATCACCAAACACAAAGAACGTAACAAGCATCCGGCAACCCGGGTGTTTCAGGCGATTCGTATCTATATCAACAGCGAGCTGGATCAGATAGATCAGGCGCTGGAAGGTGCATTGAAGGTACTGGCGCCCAAGGGCCGACTGTCGATCATCAGCTTCCATTCTCTTGAAGATCGCATGGTGAAGCGCTTTATCCGCCGTCACAGCAAAGGCGAGGAAGTGCCTTACGGCTTGCCGGTGACCGAGGCCGAGCTCAACCGCTCACGGCAGTTGTTGCCCATAGGCAAGGCGATGAAACCGTCGGATGAAGAGATTGCCGTTAATGCCCGGGCCCGCAGTTCTGTACTCAGAATTGCCGAGCGTTTGCCCTACTGAGGTGGCGGTGAGTAAGTCGCAACTCAATCTGGCGCGCATAGTGCTGCGGGATCTTTGGCAGCACAAATGGATTTTTTTGCTGGGCATGCTGGTGTTGGGGAATGCGGTTGCCGTGGTATATACCAGCCACATCAGTCGTACCCAGACCAGTGAGTTGGACAAGCTGTTACAGGAAAGGGATCGCTTGGATATCGAATGGCGCAACCTTTTGCTGGAAGAACAGTCGCAGGCTGAGCACAGCCGGATAACCCGGATTGCGACCAAGGAATTGGACATGATAAGGCCCTTACCCAATGAAGAGGTGGTAGTGAGACTTCCATGAGAAAACAGGCTAAAAGGATTCAAAAGCCCCAACTGATCCACTGGCGACTGCAGGTGGTGGTGGCTTTTGTTTGTCTGTTGTTTGTCTCACTGGTGGGACGCGCTGCCTACATTCAGGTAATAGAGCCGGAAAAACTGCGTCATGAGAGTGATATGCGCACTTTGCGAACCACTTCCAACCAGGTGCAAAGAGGGCTTATTACCGACCGCAACGGCGAAATGTTGGCCGTCAGTGTGCCGGTGCGTGCTGTCTACGCCGACCCCAAGGTGGTTCACGACAAGGATGGCTTCAATGACATGCGCCGCTGGCGGGCGCTGGCCGATGTATTGCACGAGCCGCTGGATGAGTTGCTGGCAAGAGTGCAGTCCAACCCCAGGAAACGCTTTACCTATCTCAAGCGCCAGGTTACCCCGGCGGTCGCGCACTATATCGAGCAGCTGAAGCTACCCGGTATCTACCTTAAGTCCGAGTCACGCCGTTACTATCCGGCTGGCGAGATCAGTGCTCAGCTGGTCGGGATCACCAATATCGATGATGTCGGCATCGAAGGCATTGAAAACACCTACAATAGTTGGCTGACAGGCACTCCCTCCAAACAGAAAGTGCGCAAGTCCCGTGACGGCCGGGTGGTTGAGCGGCTGGATATCATCCAGGAGGGCGAGAGTCCCAACGATCTGGTGCTCAGCATAGATCAGCGTATTCAGCAGTTGGCTTACCGTGAGCTCAAGCGTGCCACCGAAATGAACCAGGCAACATCCGGTTCCGTGGTGGTACTGGATGTGCACACGGGTGAAGTGCTGGCTATGGTCAACACCCCCTCCTATAACCCCAACTCGCGGGAAAACCTGCAGAGCCACAGGATGCGTAACCGTGCCCTGACAGACACCTTTGAGCCGGGTTCGACGGTGAAACCCTTTGTGGTGGTGGCAGCGTTGGAGGCCGGGATCGTCAAGAATGATGAGCTGATCCCGACATCACCCGGTTGGATGCGTATTGGTGGCCGGCAGGTGCGGGATGTCCGCAACTATGGCGATATGTCATTGGCGAAGATTTTGATCAAGTCCAGTAACGTGGGGATCAGTAAGTTGGCGCTGGAAATGCCGGTGCAGCAACTGCTGGGCACCTATCAGTCCATGGGGCTCGGCAACTATTCAGGGATCAACCTGACCGGCGAGAGTGCCGGTTTGGTGCAGGACAGACACAGATGGTCTGACTTTGAACGGGCGACTCTATCTTTTGGCTATGGTCTGACAGCCACCCCGCTGCAGTTGGCGCGAATGTACGCCACTCTGGGCAGCGGCGGCATACTTTACCCGGTATCGATTCTTAAACTGAAGCAACCGCCGGAAGGCACCCGGGTGATAGCCCCGGACGTGGCCCGTGATGTGATCAACATGTTGGTGGGCGTGACCGAAAAGGGTGGCACAGGTACCCGGGCTCATATTGAGGGTTATCCGGTCGCCGGTAAGTCGGGCACCAGTCGTAAGGCGATAGCCGGTGGTTATGGCGATGATTATGTCGCCCTGTTTGCCGGTGTTGCGCCGGCCAACAACCCCAGACTCGCCATGGTGGTGGTGATCAACGAGCCCAAAGGGGACAGATATTACGGCGGCGTGGTGGCGGCACCTGTGTTTGGCAAGGTGATGTCCGGCGCGTTGCAGATGTTGAATGTGGAGCCTGTGAGTGATGATGCTCGCGTACAACTGGCTCAGGTACCTAGGAGAGCAGAATGATGTTATTGCGGGATCTGCTGGCTCCCTGGTTTCATTACTCCGGCGTGGAGGCGGTGGCCGAGCCCTGTCTCGACAGTCGGAAAGTAGTTGAAGGTGGCCTTTTCGTGGCCGTTCCCGGACATCAGGCCGATGGTCGGGAGTATGTTGCCGCCGCCTTCAACAAGGGAGCCGCGGCTGCCTTGTTGCATACGGACGATCCGGATGCCCACGGCAAGGTAGAGCGGGAGCAAGGCTTAACCATTTATTTTTTTCAACTGAGTCGGCAGCTATCGGCGCTGGCTGCCCAGTTCTATGGCATTCACGCGGCCAAGCCACGTTTGGTGGGGATTACCGGCACCAATGGCAAGACTTCCGTCAGCCAGCTAATCGCCCAGTGGGTGTCTTTGCTCGGCGAAAAGGCCGGTGTCATGGGCACTTTGGGGAACGGTTTGCTGGGGGAACTCCAGCAAGCGACCAATACTACCAGTGATGCCTTGGCCGTAATGGCCCGGCTCAAGGCTTTTGAGCAGATGGATGTCAGCGTCTGTGCCATGGAAGTATCCAGCCACGGTTTGGTGCAGGGACGGGTAGAAGCCGCGCCCTTTGAAGTGGCAGTGTTTACCAACCTGAGCCGGGATCATTTGGATTATCACCAGACTATGGAGGCTTATGCCGCCGCCAAATTGAGGCTAATGCGGTTTGCCAGTCTCAAACACGCTGTGATTAACCTAGATGACGCCACAGGACAGGCTTGGTTTGAGGAATTACCCAAGGCCAAGTTGCTCGGCTATAGCATTAAGCAAGATCCCAGAGCGGCAGTTATTGCTGTTAACCCTCAATATCACGCCAAGGGCGTACGCGCCGAGATCCACTGGCCGGAAGGTAAAGGTGTGCTGGAAACCCCGCTGCTGGGCGAATTCAATCTCTCCAATCTGTTGGCGGCGTTGACGGCGCTCTATGCCATGGGTTATCCGCTGCAAAAGCTGCTGTCGCTGTCACCGGCTCTGAAACCCGTGCCCGGACGGATGGAGTGTTTCCCGTCGAGAATAGGTTTTTCGCTGGTGGTGGATTATGCCCACACCCCGGATGCGCTGGAGCAAGCGCTCAAGGCGCTGCGGCTGCATACCGACAACCGCCTCTGGTGTGTCTTTGGTTGCGGCGGCGATCGTGACAAGGGCAAGCGGCCGCTGATGGCCCGCGCCGCCGAGGCTTTTGCCGATCGCTTGATGGTCACCAGCGACAATACTCGCAGCGAAGATCCGCAAACCATCATTGATGAAGTTATGGCCGGGCTGACTCGCCCCGAGTCGGCACTCTCCTGTGTCGATAGGGTGACCGCCATTAAACAGGTTTGCGCCCAGGCCGAGGCGGGAGATGTGATCTTATTAGCCGGTAAAGGGCATGAAACCTATCAGGAAGTTGCAGGAAGCCGTCACCACTATGATGAGCGGGCCTTGGCACTGGAACTTAGCGGAGGCAAGGCATGATCCCTTTGACCCTGCAACAAATAGCAACGGCGCTGAATGCCAAATTGATTCCGGCAACTGCCGCAGAGCAGCTGATTGAGAGTGTCAGCACAGATAGCCGCGATATAGGCACCCAAGGTTTGTTTATCGCCCTCAAGGGTGAGCGTTTCGACGCCCATGAGTTTGCGCCAACGGCGGTCAAAAATGGCGCCGCGGCGCTTCTGGTCAGCCGCGAGTTGGCACTCGATGTGCCGCAGCTGCTGGTGGCCGACCCTCACCAGGCCCTGGGGCAACTGGCGGCTATGGTACGCAGCCTGGTATCACTCAAGTGTGTTGCCTTGACCGGCTCCAACGGCAAGACCAGCGTCAAGGAGATGTTGGCGACCATATTGTCGCAACATGCCAAGGTGCTCTACACAGCCGGTAACTTCAACAACGATATAGGCGTGCCGCTGACAGCCTTGCGACTGGAGCCTGAACACGAATACGCGGTATTTGAGCTTGGTGCCAACCACAAGGGTGAAATTGATTACACCTCGGCCATAGTGCGCCCGGATGTTGCCCTAGTGAACAATGTTGCCAGCGCCCACCTCGAAGGGTTTGGCTCAGAGGCCGGTGTGGCGGCGGCCAAATCCGAGATTTTCAATCACTTGGCCCCAGACGGCTGCGCCATTATCAATGCCGATGACAGATACGCCGAGGTAATGCGTCAGGCTGCGTTAGGCTACCGTCAGTTAAGCTATGGCATTGACGCAGCAGCCGAACTGACGGCCAAAGATTTACAGGCCGATGCCTCGGGGCGTTATCGCTGCACTCTTTGCTGGCAGCAACAGGAGTATTCGCTGGCGCTGCCGCTGGCCGGCCGACACCAGGTGGCCAATGCCCTGGCGGCAACTTCGGTTTGCCTGGCGCTGAGCCTGGATATGGCAAGCATTATCTCTGGCTTGCAACAGATGCAGCCGGTCAAGGGACGCATGCTGCCCACTGAGCTTGGGCGAGTGCAGCTGATCGACGATAGCTATAACGCCAATCCGGCCTCGGTCAAGGCTGCGATCAACTGGCTTCACGAAATTCACGGAAATCGCATTCTGGTACTGGGCGATTTGGGGGAATTAGGCGACAATGCCCCCCTTTTGCATCGCGAGCTGGGTGAGTATGCCCGGGAGGCCGGGATAGATGCCCTGTTTTGCAGCGGTCAATTAACCCAGAACACCAGCCAGGGGTTTGGTACGGAACATCTGGATACCCAAGGGCGTTTGGTGGAAAGTTTAATCAAATATATCAATCAGTTGTCAGGGAGTGTCACTGTATTGGTCAAGGGTTCACGCAGCATGCGTATGGAGCGTGTGGTCGAGGCCCTTAAATCAGCCTTCGGGCGTGGGGAGTTAGTGTAGATGCTGGTGTATCTGGCGGAGTATCTAACCCAGTTTTATACCGGGTTTAACGTGTTTTCCTATTTGACCTTCAGAGCTATTCTGGGGTTGTTAACCGCCCTCAGCTTCGCGCTCTGGTGGGGGCCCAAGTTGATTGAACGTTTGCAGCTTTTGCAGATAGGCCAGGTGGTGCGTAACGATGGCCCTGAGTCACATTTCAGTAAGCGTGGCACCCCAACAATGGGTGGATTGCTGGTGCTGGCGGGGATCTTTATCAGTGTCCTGCTGTGGGGCGATCTCGGTAACCGTTATGTCTGGGTGATGTTATTCGTTCTGGGCAGCTTTGGCCTCATCGGTTTCCTCGATGATTACCGCAAGGTGGTGCGTAAGGATCCCAAGGGGCTGGTGGCCCGTTGGAAGTACATTTTACAGTCGCTGGCGGCAATTGCTGTGGCCTTTTATCTCTACGCCACCGCGGCCCTGCCGGGTGAAACCCAATTGGTGGTGCCTTTCTTCAAGGATGTGATGCCGCAGCTGGGGCTATTTTTTGTGGTACTGGCCTATTTCACCATAGTGGGTTCGAGCAATGCGGTTAACCTGACCGACGGCCTCGATGGCTTGGCGATTATGCCGACCGTTATGGTTGCGGCGGCGTTCGCGCTTATTGCTTACCTCTCCGGCCATGCGCAATTTGCCGGCTATCTGCATATTCCGCATCTGCCTGGCGCCGGTGAACTGGTGATTGTCTGCACCGCGATAGTCGGTGCCGGTCTTGGTTTCCTTTGGTTCAACACCTATCCGGCACAAGTGTTTATGGGCGACGTGGGCTCGTTGTCACTGGGCGCGGCGCTCGGCACCATGGCAGTGCTGGTACGCCAGGAAATCTTGCTGGTGATCATGGGCGGTGTATTCGTAATGGAGACTGTGTCAGTCATCCTTCAGGTTGGATCCTATAAGCTGCGTGGCCAACGGATTTTCCGTATGGCACCCATACACCACCACTATGAATTGAAAGGTTGGCCCGAGCCCAGAGTGATAGTGCGTTTCTGGATTATCTCTTTGTTCCTGGTTCTGCTGGGATTGGCCACCCTGAAGTTGAGGTAAACAGTCATGATGAGTCGCTGTTCGCACATAGTGTTGGGATTGGGGGCCACAGGCTTGTCTGTGGTGCGCTATCTGGTGGCTCAGGGGCATGCCCCTATGGTGATGGACAGCCGCCGCAATCCACCCGGTGCTGAGGCGCTGAAAAATGAGTTTCCGGATCTGGAGTTTTGCTTCGGTGGTTTCGATTGCCGTGGTCTGGTGCAGGCCGAGCAGATCATCATCAGTCCAGGGATCCCCATGGATACCCCCGAAGTAAGGGCAGCGTTGGATATGGGCATAGAAGTGATCGGCGATGTGGAACTGTTTGCCCGCGCCATCGCCGACAAGGGCCCATGTGTGCTGGCGATTACCGGTTCCAATGGCAAGTCGACTGTGACGACTCTGGTCGGTGAAATGCTCAAAGCCGGTGGCAAGCAAGCCGCCATCGGCGGCAACATAGGGGTGCCGGCGTTGGAGCTTTTGGGCGAAAACGTCAGTCACTATGTGCTGGAGCTATCCAGTTTCCAGTTGGAAACCACTCATAGTCTCAAGTGTTTGGCGGCAACTTGCCTGAACATTTCTGAAGACCACATGGACAGATACAGCGACCTGGAAGCCTATCGTCAGGCCAAACTGCGGCTCTATGAACTGAGCCGACTGGCGATTTTCAACCGGGATGATCCGCAAACTCAGCCCATGTCACCCATGAACAACAACAGCTTTGGTTTGGGTAACCCCGAAGGGGATGAGTGGGGGATCACCGACGGCAAGATTTTCCACGGCAGCAGTGAAATCATGAATCTGATGGATGTGGCACTGCTCGGCAGCCATAACCACGCCAACCTGCTGGCCGCCATGGCGTTGGCCGATGCGGCCGGCGTGGATAAGGAAGCCATGGCCAGAGTGGCCCGCGAGTACAAAGGCTTGCCGCACAGATGTGAACTGGTGGCGGTCAAGAATGGCGCCACCTGGATCAACGATTCCAAGGCCACCAATGTGGGCGCTACCGTGGCTGCGCTCGAAGGGCTCAGCGACTACCTCGGTGATGTTATCCTGATTGCCGGTGGTGATGGTAAAGGAGCCGATTTCCGGCCGCTTGCCAATGCGCTCGGCTCTGTGACTCACCTTATTACCCTGGGGCGAGACGGTGACAAGATTGCGGCATTGAAAGAGGGCGCCATCAAGGTTGGCTCCATGGCAGAAGCCGTGAGCAAAGCCGCCGAGCTGGCGAGTTCCGGAGACATAGTCTTGTTGTCACCGGCCTGTGCCAGCCTGGATATGTACAGCAACTTTATGGCCAGAGGCGATGATTTCCGCCAACTGGTGGAGGCGCTGGATGAGCAGTGATGAACGACAACTCAGCCTGTTCGGAACCAGCCTCAAGTGGCGCTGGCCCGACTGGTTCGGTGAGAAGCAATCGCAGGGCATGCAACTGTATGACCGGCGTTTGCTGCTTGCCGTTTTGTCGTTGATCGCCTTTGGCTTTGTGATGGTGATGTCGGCTTCTATGCCGGAAGCCCAGAGCCTGACAGGTAATCCGTTTCACTTTGTGACCCGTCATCTGTTTTATCTGGTGGGTTGCGTGGTGATAGCCGCAGTGGTGTTGCAGGTAGAGATGCAGCGCTGGCAGCAACTGAGTCCGCTGATGCTGTTGCTGGTTGGAGTCATGTTGGTAGCTGTGCTGGCAGTAGGCACCACGGTAAACGGCGCGACACGCTGGCTGTCGCTGGGGCCGGTGAGAATTCAGGTGGCCGAGATAGCCAAGTTTGTTTTTGCGGTCTACATGGCCGGTTATCTGGTTAGGCGGCATCAGGAAGTGCGTGAAAACGCCAAGGGTTTTTACAAGCCGATTGCGGTTTTTGCCGTCTATGCCTTCTTGATCCTGATGCAACCTGATCTGGGGACTGTGGTGGTGCTGTTTGTTGGCACAGTCGGGCTGCTGTTTTTGGCCGGCGCCCGTTTGCTGGACTTCTTTGCGTTAATCCTTGCAGGGGTTATGACCTTTGTGGCTTTGGTTCTGCGGGAGCCCTACCGGATGCGGCGGGTAACTTCCTTCCTCGACCCCTGGCAGGATCCGTTCGGCAGTGGTTACCAGTTGACTCAGTCGCTGATGGCCTATGGCCGCGGCGACTGGTTTGGTCAGGGACTTGGTAATAGCATCCAGAAACTGGAATACCTGCCGGAGGCGCACACTGACTTTATCTTTGCCGTTATAGGGGAAGAGCTTGGATTTATGGGCATTATCGCTGTGCTGGCGGTACTGCTGTTTGTGGCGCTGCGGGCAATTCGTCTCGGCAGTCAATGCTTGGCCATGGATCGGGCATTTGAGGGTTATCTGGCCTACGCCATAGGGATCTGGATCTGTTTCCAGACTGTGGTGAACGTGGGCGCCAGTATCGGCATTTTGCCGACCAAGGGGCTGACACTGCCCTTTATCAGCTATGGCGGCAGTAGTCTCTGGGTGATGACGGCTGCGGTCATGATGCTGATCCGGATAGATCATGAGCGGCGTCTCAGCCTGATCCAGGCGGTGCAGGGGAGGCTGAAGTCATGAAGGGTAACAATTTGAATAACAAACGTATTTTAGTGATGGCCGGTGGTACCGGCGGTCACGTTTTTCCGGCGTTGGCAGTGGCCAGACGCCTGGCACAGCAGGGTTGGCAGGTGCGTTGGCTGGGTACGGCAGACCGGATGGAGGCGCGCTTGGTGCCTCAACACGGCTTTGACATAGATTTTATCGACATCAAGGGCGTGCGCGGCAACGGCATAGTGCGCAAGCTGGCGGCACCTTTCAAGGTGCTGCGCTCGATTATTCAAGCGCGCAGGGTCATCCGCGAATTTCGGCCGGATGTGGTGTTGGGCATGGGCGGCTTTGCCAGCGGTCCGGGCGGCGTTGCCGCCAAGCTCAGTGGTATTCCGTTGGTGTTGCATGAGCAAAACGCCATTCCGGGGATGACCAATAAGCTGCTTTCCCGTATCGCCACTAAGGTGCTGTGCGCCTTTGCCAATACCTTCGAGCCGGGTAAGGCCGAAGTGGTGGGCAACCCTATTCGCCAGGAGCTTATCACTCTGGGTGGGCAGCCCAGAGCCCAGCATCAGGATGCGCTGAAAATTCTGGTCGTCGGTGGCAGTTTGGGGGCCAAGGTATTCAACGACCTTATGCCGGCCGTGGTTGCCGAGGTCAGCAAGTCACAGTCGGTGACGGTTTGGCATCAGGTGGGTAAGGGCAATCAGGCGCCGGTGGAAGCCGAATATCAGCAGCTGGGACAAGACGGCAGAGTCAAAGTGGCTGAGTTTATCGATGATATGGAAGCCGCCTATCGCTGGGCCGATGTGGTCATCTGCCGCGCCGGAGCCTTAACCGTTTCCGAGTTGGCGGCCGTTGGCCTGCCCAGCCTGTTGGTGCCTTATCCCCATGCGGTGGATGATCACCAGACCCGCAACGCCCAGGTGTTGGTGGATGCGGGTGCGGCCTTCCTGTTGCCGCAGCCTATTGTCGATGTGCCCAGGCTGGCGAATAAGCTGGCCTTGCTTGGCAGTGATAGAAATGAATTGGCCCTGATGGGGCAAAGAGCCAGAGCGGCCGCCGTGCTGGATGCGACCGATAAAGTCGCCCAAGTCTGTATCGAACTGGCAGAGAAAGGAAATAGATGAATAACAGAGCAGAGAAATACGCCCAGCTTCGCGCCATGATCCCGGAAATGCGCCGGGTGCGTCGTATTCACTTTGTTGGCATAGGTGGTGCCGGCATGGGGGGCATTGCCGAGGTTCTGGTCAACGAAGGTTATCAGGTCAGTGGTTCGGATATTGCTGAAAATGCCGTGACTGAGCGTTTGGCGGCTCTGGGTGCTCGCATCATTATCGGCCACAGTGCCGAGGCTGTGGTGAACGTTGATGTGGTGGTGGTTTCCACCGCGATTAAAGCGGATAACCCGGAAGTCGCGGCCGCCAGAGCCAGCCGCACTCCGATAGTGCGCCGTGCCGAGATGCTGGCCGAGCTGATGCGTTACCGTCATGGGGTGGCGATTGCCGGCACCCATGGCAAAACCACTACAACCAGCCTTATCGCCAGTGTTTATGGCCAGGCCGAGCGGGATCCGACCTTTGTAATAGGTGGTCTGCTCAATAGTGCCGGCACCAATGCTCGCTTGGGGCACAGCCGTTACCTTATCGCCGAGGCCGATGAGAGTGATGCCAGCTTCCTGCATCTGCAGCCCATGGTGAGTGTGGTAACCAATATTGAAGCCGACCATATGGATACTTATGGCGGCGATTTTGAGAAGTTGAAAACCACCTTTGTGGACTTCCTGCATAACCTGCCGTTCTACGGCGTGGCCGTGCTCTGTATCGATGATCCTGTGGTGAAAGAGATCATGTCGCGTATTGGTCGCCACATGGTGACCTATGGCTTCAGTGATGAGGCCGATGTGCAGGCACTCAACTTTAGCCAGGAAGGGCCTCAATGCCGTTTCACCGTGCGTCGCAAGGGGCGGGACGACTTGGAGCTGCTGCTGAATCTGCCGGGACGGCACAATGTGCTGAACGCCTTGGCGGCGATTGCCGTGGCCAGTGAAGATGATATAGATGATGCCGCCATAGTGCAGGCGCTGGCGGAGTTCCAGGGAATTGGCCGCCGCTTCCAGCACCTGGGGGCCTTCGATACTCCCAAGGGCGAGGTGATGCTGGTTGATGATTACGGCCATCATCCCAGTGAAGTCGCTGCCACTATCAAGGCGGCTCGTGCCGGTTGGCCTAATAAGCGCCTGGTGATGGCTTATCAGCCACACAGATATAGTCGCACCCGGGATCTGTACGAGGACTTTGTCGAAGTATTGTCTCAGGTCGATGGCCTATTGCTGCTGGAGGTCTATCCCGCCGGTGAAGCACCTATCGCGGGAGCAGACAGCCGCGCGTTGTGCCGCAGCATCAGATTGCGTGGTCAGGTCGACCCTATCTATGTCGCTACGCCGGAGCAGTTGCAGGAGATACTGCCGGATGTGCTCAAGGACGGCGATCTGCTGATGACCCAAGGCGCCGGCAATATAGGCGCCCTGGCGCGCCAACTGGCGAGCAGCAAACTGGGGTTTAGTGATGATAACAAAGATACGATTGCTGAATAGATTTCCGCCGCTTAATGGCTTGAAAACAGTATCTTTTGACCAAGAAAACCAGCCCTATATAATGGCCGGTTTTCCGCCAAGCTAACAGGCAGGACCATGGCGCTGAAGGACAGGTTGCACAAGGGCCGGGCAAGGCTAGCCGGAGTCAATTGGTATCTCTGCAGCGGGATTGGCTTTCTGCTGTTGGTACTGGCGGCATTCGGCATGGCGGCTTGGAAACTGGGACTGGTGCTGAATGATGCCGAGGCTTTGCCCATTGAGGCAGTGGCGATAAAAGGCGAGCGCCAGTACACCACGGATGCGGAAATCCGTGGCGCCTTGCAGGACTTGATGCAGCGTAGCTTTTTCAGCGCTGATGTGGCCGAGGTGCAACAGGCGCTGGAGGCTCTGCCTTGGGTATACCGGGCCTCGGTTCGACGTGAATGGCCGGCCAAGCTGAAGGTTTATCTGCAGGAGCAGGTCGCCGTGGCGCACTGGAATCAGGATGAATGGCTCAATGAACACGGCGAGGTGTTCCTGGCGCCACCGCAACCCGGGCTGGAAAATCTGCCTTGGTTGGCGGGACCTGAACCTATGGCACAGGAGGTATTGACCTCCTTTCGGCAGATGGATGAACTGCTGCGGATAAACAGCTTTAAGTTGGATAGATTGAGTCTCAGCCCGAGACATGCCTGGGAGGCGACTTTGGGCAACGGCATCATGCTGGAGTTGGGACGAGAAGACAAGATGGCGCGGATACAGCGTTTTATCAATGTGTATCCGGAGTTGGTTAAACAGGAAAAGAGTGTCGCCAGAGTGGATCTACGCTATGACACGGGTCTGGCTGTAGGCTGGGAAGACGCACAAGAAGAGAGCCGTTAATTAATGACCAAGAACCAAGATAGAAATCTGATCGTCGGATTGGACATAGGGACATCCAAGGTCGCTGTGATCATAGGTGAAGTCTTGCCCGATGGCGAAATCAGTGTCGTCGGTCTGGGTAATCATCCATCACGCGGCATGGATAAAGGCGGGGTTAACGACCTCGATTCTATCGTGCGCAGTGTGCAGCGGGCCTTGGATCAGGCCGAGCTGATGGCAGACTGTCAGGTGTCTTCGGTGTATTTGAGCATTTCCGGCAAGCATATCGCCTGTCAGAACGAAAACGGCATGGTCTCCATCAATGATGAAGAGGTGACCCAGGAAGACGTGGACAACGTCATCCACACGGCCCGTTCGGTGAAGATCCCCACCGAACGCCGCATTTTGCACGTATTGCCGCAGGAATATGCCATAGATGTTCAGGAAGGGATCCGCAGCCCTATCGGCATGTCCGGCATGCGGATGGAAGCCAAGGTGCATATAGTCACCTGCGCCAATGATATGGCCAAGAACATCACCAAGAGTGTTGAGCGCTGTGGCCTCAAGGTGGACGACTTGGTGTTTTCCGGTATCGCTTCGGCCGATGCGGTACTGACCAATGATGAAAAAGATCTGGGTGTTTGTCTGGTGGATGTCGGTGGCGGTACCACAGATATCGCCGTGTATACCAATGGCGCTCTGCGTCACTGCGCCGTGGTGCCGGTGGCCGGCAACCAGGTAACCAGTGATATCGCCAAAATTTTTCGTACGCCACTGTCGCATGCCGAGCAGATTAAAGTGCAGCATGCCAGTGCCCGCAGCTCCATGGTGAGCCGTGAGGACAGTATAGAAGTGCCGTCCGTGGGTGGCCGACCGTCAAGAACCATGTCGCGTCATACTCTGGCCGAGGTGGTTGAACCCAGATATCAGGAACTGTTCGAGTTGGTATTCAAGGAACTCAAGGACAGTGGCCTGGAAGATCAAATTGCCGCCGGCATAGTGTTGACCGGTGGTACCGCCTCTATTGAAGGGGCTGTGGATGTTGCCGAAGCCACGTTCGGCATGCCGGTCAGGGTGGCATCACCGCTGCCGGTGAAAGGTTTGTATGAATATGTGGATCAGCCCATCTACTCCACAGGTGTTGGGCTGTTACATTACGGCGCGCGCAGGGTTATCGAACGTCAGTTTGAACGACCCGAGCGTCAAGGGGTGACCAGTCTCTGGAATCGGGTTCAGAGCTGGTTTAAAGGTGAGTTTTAACTTACGTAAACGCAGGTAATACGGAGAATTAAACCATGTTTGAGATCATGGATACTCATTCTGACGAGGCGGTGATAAAGGTCATCGGCGTCGGTGGCGGCGGTGGTAATGCCGTCGAACATATGGTGAAACACAACATCGAAGGTGTTGAGTTTGTTGCCACCAATACAGATGCCCAGGCACTGCGTAAGTCTGCCGCGGGCACCACTATTCAACTGGGACGTGATGTCACCAAGGGTCTGGGGGCTGGTGCCAACCCGGAAGTCGGTCGTGCTGCAGCCGAAGAAGATCGTGAAAATATCCGTGAGGCTATCAAGGGCTCGGATATGATTTTTATCGCTGCCGGTATGGGTGGCGGTACGGGGACAGGTGCCGCACCTGTGGTGGCGCAGATTGCCCGCGAAGAAGGGATCTTGACTGTGGCCGTGGTCACCAAACCTTTCCCATTCGAAGGCAAGAAGCGTATGGCGTTCGCCGATCAGGGGATCACTGAGCTGGCCAAACATGTTGACTCGTTGATCACTATCCCCAACGAGAAACTGCTTAAAGTATTGGGCCGTGGCACGTCATTACTGGATGCCTTTGCTGCCGCCAACAACGTGCTCTTGGGTGCTGTGCAAGGTATCGCCGAACTGATCACCCGTCCCGGTCTGATTAACGTCGACTTCGCCGACGTGAAAACCGTTATGTCCGAAATGGGTAACGCCATGATGGGCACAGGTGTCGCTCGTGGTGAAGACCGCGCTGAAGAAGCAGCCGAAGCGGCTGTTGCCAGTCCGCTGCTGGAAGATATCGACTTGGCAGGCGCCCGTGGCGTGCTGGTTAACATCACTGCCGGCATGGATATGAGTATCGAAGAATTTGAGACTGTGGGTAACCACGTCAAGGCTTATGCTTCAGACAATGCGACTGTGGTCGTCGGTGCTGTTATCGATCCGGAAATGAGCGATGAACTGCGGGTTACTGTGGTTGCTACCGGCATAGGATCGGAAAGAAAACCTGACATCCAGTTGGTATCCAAACCTGCTCCGCGTCAGGAACCTGTGCCAGAGCCCAAGGTCGAAGCCTACATGCCTCAGGAAGAAGCTGCTATGCCTGTTTCTCATAAGAGCAATGCAGTTCCGGCGTCCCAACCTGCGGCCAATCCGCATAAGAACGAGCTTGATTATTTGGATATTCCGGCGTTTTTGCGTAAGCAAGCCGACTGATACTGGCGGGTATCGCGGGTGTAAATTGGGTGAGCCCCTTTGTTTCCAGGAAGCGAAGGCAGGTAAATTTTTGTGAAATTGCCGATTTATGCTAGGATATCCGACCAGCTGCGCCCGAGGAGTGTCGATTTTATCGTCCTAGGCAGAGCTTTTTGTTGAGATGAATACGGGTAACTAAATGATTTTTCAAAGAACTGTTGAAAAAATAGTAAAGACCACAGGTGTCGGTTTGCATTCCGGCAATAAGGTGACTTTGACTATCAAGCCCGCACCAGTCAATACAGGGATCGTACTCGTGCGTACCGATATGCAGCCGGCAGTGGAGATTGCTGCCAAGGCGGAGCAGGTGCGTGAAACGACTATGTGTACGGCTCTGGTTAATGATGAAGGTGTTCGCATCTCAACGATAGAGCATCTGTTTGCTGCGCTCGCGGGCCTGGGTATCGACAATGCTGTTATTGAAGTGGATGCTCCCGAGATCCCTATCATGGACGGCAGTGCCAGCCCCTTTGTATTCCTGCTGCAAAGCGCGGGGATCAAAGATCAGTCAGCGGCCAAGAAATATCTGAAGATCAAGCACACAGTGCGTGTTGAAGACGGTGATAAGTGGGCTGAACTGCGACCTTTCAAAGGTTTCAGAGTCGATTTTGCTATTGACTTCAATCACCCTGAAATTGCCCGTAGTCAACAGCATATGGTGATGGATTTTTCCTCTTCCGCCTTTGTGAAAGATATCAGCCGCGCCAGAACCTTTGGTTTTATGCGTGATATCGAGTATCTGCGTGCCAACAATCTGGCATTGGGTGGCAGTATGGAAAACGCGGTTGTGCTTGATGAATATCGTGTCCTCAACCCCGATGGCCTGCGTTATGAGGATGAATTTGTTAAGCACAAGATTCTTGATGCGTTTGGTGACCTGTATGTGGCGGGTCACGCCATAGTCGGAGAGTTCTGTGCCTACAAGACGGGGCATGCCCTGAACAACCAGCTGGTGCGGGCATTGCTTGCACAGCAGGATGCCTGGGAGTTGGTCAGCTTCGAAAAAGAAGCGGATGTGCCTGTCAGCTTTATGATGCCATCCAATGTGGTGATGGCTTAATCGTAAAACTAGGACTGCCTTTTACGGCTGGCTAATGCAGCCAGCCGTTTTAGTTTCTGGCCCAGCTCACCGTCAGTGTGTTCGGCCAGTGCATTGATATGTGAAGCCGCGGTTTCACTCAGTTGTCTGTGAACCACTTGGGGTTTTGCCCCTGATGTTGCCAGTGCCGGGTTGACTTTAACCTCAATAGCGGTAAGCATTGGGAGCGTTTCTGCCTGAAGTTGGGCAAGAAGTTTGGTTTTTTGGAAGTTAATCCTGGCGGCCCATGCGGCGGAAGGGGTTTCAATAACCAGCACACTTTGGCGCAGATTGGCGACTTGCAGCTGTTCGCTGACAGGGCCTGACAGCAGCTGTTTGACATGCTGGTTCAGATACAACAAAAGCTCCGCTTTCTCGGCCAGATCGGGCAGACGTCCCGACTGATGCAGTAATTGGCTGAGGTGCTGAGGGAGCTTCTTCATTATGATAATAAGATGGCTGAATTAGGCTATGAGTGTAACAGTTTTTATTCAAGGTCGGAATGGCGTGACGCGCTGGCAACCTGGCAAACGCTGGTTGTTATTGCCTATATTGCTCCTCGCTGCGGGCACAGGGCTCTATCATTACAACGCCGAGCGATTTGAGTCGCAACAGGCCAACGTCGACAACGAGCGCCAAGCTCGTGAGCAGCAACAGAAACAAGTCAAAGAACTCAAGCAGGCAACCGAAACTCAGTTGGCAACCTTGGTGGCACATGTCGCCAGAATGCAGGCCAAACTGACTCGGCTTGAGGCTCTAGGGCAAACTCTTGCCCAGAATTACCAACTTGAAGAACAGTTCGATTTCGGCGCCGAGGTAGGTATTGGCGGCCTGAGCGAGCTGGGCACCAGCATAGAGCTGGAGCAGCTGATCTCCGATATGGATCGGCTGGCATCAGGAATTGATAGTAATAATGCTCAGTTGTCCCTGCTTGAAACAGTGGCTTCCAATCTCCATATAGATGAAGAGCGTTATATATCAGGGCGGCCAATCAACAAAGGTTGGTTATCCTCGCCCTACGGTTTACGTAATGATCCTTTCAATGGCCGCAGATCTGTGCATAAAGGCATAGACTTTGCGGGTACAGAAGGAGCCGATGTGATCGCCACCGGTGGTGGTGTGGTGACATGGGCCGGGAATATGTTTGGCTATGGTGAGTTGGTGGAGATAGATCACGGTAACGGATTGCGCACCCGCTATGGTCACAATAAAGCTTTGTCAGTAACTGTAGGTGACGTGGTCGCCAAGGGCGAGAAAATTGCCACCATGGGAAGCACTGGGCGTTCGACAGGACCTCATGTGCATTACGAAGTGTTGCGGGGTGGACAGCAGATAGATCCCAAGAAGTACGTCTACCGCAAAGCAGGTTAATTGGAACTGGCCGCCAGACTCGTAAGAGGCTTGGCCTACAACAGAATAAGTGATTCAGATGTTAGGTAAATTACTGACAAAAGTATTTGGTAGTCGTAACGACCGCACCCTTAAAGCCCTGGGCAAGATAGTCAACAAGATCAACGCGCTCGAAGGTGAATATGAGCAACTCAGTGATGAGCAGCTCAAGGCCAAAACCCAGGAGTTCCGTGACCGACTCGAAAAAGGGGAAACCCTTAACGACATCATGGCCGAAGCCTTTGCCACTGTGCGTGAAGCTTCCAAGCGGGTGTTCGAGATGCGCCACTTTGACGTGCAGTTGATAGGCGGTATGGTGCTGGACAGCAACCGCATTGCCGAGATGCGCACCGGTGAAGGTAAGACTCTCACCGCCACGCTGCCGGCCTATCTCAATGCGCTGACCGGCAAGGGGGTTCACGTTATTACAGTGAACGACTATCTGGCTCGCCGTGACGCCGACACCAACCGCCCACTGTTTGAATTCCTGGGAATGACAGTCGGAGTTAACGTCGCCGGTCTTGGTCAGCTGGAAAAGAAAGCCGCCTACAACTCAGATATCACTTACGGTACCAATAACGAATTTGGTTTCGACTATCTGCGCGACAACATGGCGTTTTCACCGCAGGAGCGGGTACAACGTCCATTGCACTATGCTCTGATAGACGAAGTCGACTCCATTCTTATTGATGAAGCCCGTACGCCACTGATCATCTCCGGCGCCGCGGAAGACAGCTCTGAACTCTACATCAAGGTCAATAAGCTGATCCCTAATCTGATCCGCCAGGATAAAGAAGATTCGGACGACTATGTCGGTGAGGGTGACTTCAGCGTGGATGAAAAGGCCAAACAAGTTCATATGACTGAACGCGGTCAGGAAAAAATTGAACTTCTGCTTACCCAGTCTGGCCTGCTGGCCGAAGGGGATTCACTCTACTCGGCCGCCAATATCTCACTGCTGCATCATGTCAACGCCGCGCTGCGCGCTCACACCCTGTTTGAACGTGATGTTGACTACGTTGTGCAGGACGGCGAAGTGATCATCGTCGATGAGCACACTGGCCGTACCATGCAAGGGCGTCGTTGGTCTGAAGGCTTGCACCAGGCGGTGGAAGCCAAAGAAGGCGTGAAGATCCAGAATGAAAACCAGACCCTGGCTTCTATCACCTTCCAAAACTACTTCCGTCAGTATGAAAAACTGGCCGGTATGACAGGTACTGCTGATACCGAAGCTTTTGAATTCCAGCATATCTATGGTCTGGATACCGTAGTGATCCCCACCAACCGGCCGATGATCCGTAACGATATGGCAGACTTGGTGTATCTCACCGCCAAAGAAAAATACAACGCCATTATCCAGGACATCAAAGGTTGTCGTGAACGCGGCCAGCCGGTATTGGTCGGTACAGTTTCCATCGAACAGTCTGAACTGCTGTCCAACCTGTTGGATCGGGAAAAGATCCCTCACAAGGTACTGAACGCCAAGTTCCACGAAAAAGAAGCAGAAATTGTTGCTCAGGCTGGACGTAGTGGTGCAGTAACCGTGGCCACTAACATGGCCGGTCGTGGTACCGATATCGTCTTGGGCGGTAGTTGGAAAGCAGAAATTGAGGAACTGGAAAACCCAACCGAGGAGCAGATTGCCAAGATCCGTGCTGACTGGCAAGAGCGTCACGATGCTGTGGTCGCCGCCGGTGGTTTGCACATCTTGGGTACAGAACGCCACGAGTCTCGCCGTATCGACAACCAGCTGCGTGGGCGTTCCGGCCGTCAGGGCGATGCGGGTTCATCACGTTTCTATCTGTCGATGGAAGATAGTCTGATGCGGATCTTCGCTTCAGATCGCGTTGCCAACATGATGAAGAAGTTGGGCATGGAAGAAGGTGAAGCCATTGAGCATCCCTGGGTATCCCGCGCGATTGAGAATGCCCAGCGCAAAGTGGAAGCCCGTAACTTCGATATTCGTAAGCAGCTGCTGGAGTTTGATGACGTCGCCAACGACCAGCGTCAGGTGGTTTACGCTCAACGTAACGAACTGATGGATGCCGAAAGCATTGAAGATACCATCAAGAATATTCAGGAAGACGTGATCACAGGCGTTATCGATCAATACATTCCACCACAGTCAGTTGAAGAGCTCTGGGACGTTGCCGGCCTCGAGCAGCGACTCAAGCAGGAATTTGTACTGGACTTGCCGCTGCAGGAGTGGCTGGACAAAGAAGAAGACCTGCATGAAGAGACGCTGCGTGAGCGGATTATCGAATCCTGGCTCAAGGCCTATGAGGCCAAAGAGCAGATGGTGGGCCCTGAGGTGCTGCGTCAGTTTGAAAAGGCTGTGATGCTGCAAACCCTGGATGGTTTGTGGAAAGAGCACCTGGCTGCCATGGACCACCTGCGTCAGGGTATTCACCTGCGTGGTTATGCGCAGAAGAACCCCAAACAGGAATATAAGCGTGAATCCTTTGAACTGTTCCAGCAGATGTTGGAGTCACTCAAGCACGATGTGATCAGTATTTTGTCCAAGGTTCAGGTACAGGCCCAATCGGATGTCGATGAAATGGAAGCCCGTCGCCGTGAAGAAGAAGCGCGGATCCAACATCAATATCAGCACGCCACGTCTGAAGCTTTGAACGAAGCCGAACAAGATGCTGAAGTCGCGGCTCATACTCCAGTTGTGCGTGATGGTGAGAAAGTTGGACGTAACGATCCTTGTCCTTGCGGCTCAGGTAAAAAATACAAACAGTGTCATGGCAAACTGAGCTAACACACTGTAAGTCATTAAAGGCAATCTTCGGATTGCCTTTTTTGTTGCTTTTAAAACGTCGTTTTTTACTTCATAAATCCATAGTTGTGGATAACTCTGGGGGTAAAAAGTGTTTAACGTGTGGCTAACCCTGGAGCCTCAAAAAAGATCGCAAAATGCTGAAAAAAGCCCTTGCGCAAAAGTTTTGGCCCCCTATAATGCGCACCCACTGACACGGCGAACGAGAACAAATATCTGTTCAAATTCAAAGTTGGTAACGCGGCAACAGCCTTGGTTTCAACGGTGTGAAGATAAAATCATCACTCGCTCGAAACCAGATAAAAAAGGGCTTGACGCTGAAAAAGGGTTCTGTAGAATACGCAGCCCTGACCCGATGAGAATCATCGCGGTACTGCTCTTTAACAATCTATCAAGCAATCTGTGTGGACACTCACAGGCATTGAGAAATCGACAAAACGATTTAACTCGATGAA
>NZ_NIJK01000025.1 GCF_002836975.1 Shewanella indica
GCCGCCGTGCTGGTTGGAGTCCTACATTTCGCTCAGAGTTGTTATTTGGTTAAGATATAAGCAAAGTGGAATCCCGCCCTGCCTCCAAGGAAGCATCCGGTATTGCCCCATTCAGTTCGGTACGAGACAAGTTATCACTTATCTGATATTCGCCTAAGTTCACCTTATAATTTCTAGCCATGGCAACAGCTTTACTGACATCAATGCGTCCGAAACCATAAAAATCATGGAATTTAAACCCAGCAGCATTGGTAAACCAAGCAGGCACAGCTTCATAAAGCTGACTAGCATCCGTATTTAAAGGAACTCTGATAGGCTGAATATTGGCATCTACCTGCTTGGACGTCATGGCCAGAATATGCCGGATATCACGCCAGGAGAGTGATGGATTGACACTCATTATCATGGCAATCGCACCACTGACATTCGGGGCTGCTGCCGATGTCCCGTTCATGGTAGAACGATAGTCACACTCAAGATTGAGTGGATGCTGGCCCCCATTAAAAGGGGTTCTGGGGCGCTCTTCGGTAACCGAACTGCCTTTGTCACAACCGGCTCTGTCCGTAGTCACAATTGCAGGGTTCTGAGTACCATACTCCCCCCCGGGAGCGTTAACAAAAACATTGGCCCCCACAGATGAATAACTGCTACGTTTACCATTTGCACTTCCTGCGCTGACCACAAGGTTATAGAGGTTGGTATTATTGGGAGACATGTTGGCATTGTGATAGGGTAATCCTTTATTGGCTGGCCTATTTTCATCTCTGGCTGTAAAGAAGTCTCTTGGTAATAGATATCTAGGTTGCCCTGTGGCGTTGTACCCCAAAAAATTATAATTATATCCATTACCGGCAGACTTGACGAAAATACTGCCCTTGCCATTAAAACTCTTGGTAGTCACCTGCTGATAAACTTCAAACTCATTTTCTCTCATTAGACCTGGAATCACAGGTTGGTTTCCATAACTTTGGTTAAACACCCTGGCTCGGTCGCTATAAGCACTTGCGCCATGGGACTTGGCGAAATTTTCAAAGGTTTGTACATTGCGGATCTCACGGCTAGGGTCGCTATCCAGGAAGTTAAAACCGATAAGCTTGGCTTCAGGTGCAACTCCCCGGCCACCTATACCATTCCACCCGGCAGCAGCAATGATTCCTGCAACCGAAGTCCCATGTGAAGCACTATTGGAAAATGGTGTCGGGTCAACTGTACCTGTGATTAGATTATAGGATCCGCCCGCTATCACATTGGCACTGAGATCCGGGTGACTGATCTCCAGACCATCATCTACCACAGCAACAATGACATCTTTACCGGTAACACCTGAGGCTATGGCATCGCTGACATTGATGTCTTCACCGAGCACACCACGGTTTCTGGCAAAGGCATTTTGGCCTGTGTTTTTCAAATGCCACTGATGTTGATACAAGGGATCGCCTCCCTTTATTCTCAAGGTTAATGCCGAAATAGATTCACTCTTGCCGTCACTGACTTTGAAGCGCACGACTTCTGTGCCTTCCAACGCATCTGTCTGGTAGCTGAAGTTGCCCTTGGCCGCATCATTGATGGTCAAAGTCCCTAACTTGACTTCGCCGGGATCCACTAACGAAAAGGTGATCCCTCCTTCGGCATCTTTTCCTTCCAGCTGTCCATTGAGGCGTACCGACTGACGAACGTCATAGGTTACATCCCGGCTTTCCGGAGGTGTATTAACCGGCTCAGGCGCTTTCTTGCTGTCACTGCCACAACCCGCCAATAAGGCTGCAGCTATGCTCAGTGAAATAATCGACTTATGCATGCTTCTTTTCCTTTTGATAATAAAACGCCATACCGCCGAAAACTGGGTTTCAGAAGCAAATCTTTAATATGTATGGCGTATTTTTTATTGTTATAGCTTAGTCAAAACCAAGCATTAACATATGTATCACATGTAACAGCGAGTTCAATAGGAGAAAAACGACAAGCAGGAAAAATCCTACATACGATACGAGATGCGTTATTTTAAGCATGTTATAAAAGACTAAATAAAGAAATGATAAACCTATAAATCTAAAAATAATTTCCTGTATAAACCTAAACGAAAACGCAATAAAAACAGCATGTTGTTTAAATAATTAGTTACAAATTGCCGGGAAGATTTTATTTTTAAAAGCCTGTTATTAACAGAAAGGTATCATTTTATAAGAAAGGTTTTTCAAGCGCTGGGAATTTTGGAGGTTATTTTATAGTCACCGCATAGATGACTATAAAATAATAAACCTACTGGGCATCATGTTGATTTTCAGGGGCAGCATCAATAAAGGCTGGCAGAGTCAGGCACTCATCATTAATACGGCAAATGTTGGGGTATGGAGACAAGTCAATATTAAAACGCTTGGCATTATAAACCTGAGGAACCAGACAGATATCCACCAGGCTGACCTGGTCGCCGAAACAATACCGGCCCGAGTACTGCTGCAGCTGTTGCTCCAATGCACCAAAGCCCTGCTCGACCCAGTGGCGATACCAATCATTCTTGGCCGCATCATCCAACTTGAGCGTCCCGGTCAGATACTGCAACACTCGCAAGTTGTTCAAAGGATGGATCTCACAGGCAATTCCCATCGCCATAGCCCTGACCAGCGCCCGCTGCTCAATATCACCCGGCAACAGCGCCTCACCGCCAAAGGCTTCATCCAGATATTCAATGATCGCCAGCGATTGGGACAGCACCAACTCGGCGCGCTCGTCGTTGTCATCCGTCACCACCAAAGCCGGTACCAACTCCTGCGGGTTTAGCGCCTTGAAAGCGGCCTGATGCTGCTCGCCGCCATTGCGCACCAGATGAACCGAGAGCTGCTCGGCGCAAAGCCCCTTGAGGTTGAGCGCAATCCGCACCCGATAAGCGGCGCTGGAGCGCCAGTAACCATATAATTTCAACATAAGTTGTTCTCCCAAAGCTCGCTAACCTTAGATTGCGACTCTGCCCTGGTGATGTTTTATCCAAAGCCTTAACGCTGACACATTCGAAGGCAATACCAAGCCGGTATAAAAACCAACGGGGCTTCATCTTTATTGAAAGCCCCGTTTTGTTATCAAGTTATTTTACTCGGCTATATACTCAACTACCTGCTGATCTATCGTGCCGAAGATGCTGTGCCCGGCATCATCCAGCATTTCGATTCTGACCCTGTCTCCAAAGCCCATAAATGGCGTCACCGCCTTGCCCTCGGCAATCACTTCCAGCATGCGCTTTTCGGCCAAACAGCTGGAACCTGCGCTTCTGTCATAGTTGGAAATGGTGCCCGAACCTATGATGGCACCGGCGCCCAGGGGGCGGGTTTTGGTGACATGGGCGATCAGCTCGGCAAAGTTGAAGGTCATATCCACCCCGGCATTGGGCTTGCCGAACAGTTCGTTGTTGAGATGGGTGATCAGCGGCAGCTGAACCCGAGTATCCTGCCATTTATCCCCCAGCTCATCCGGTGTGATTGCCACCGGCGAAAAACTACTGGAAGGTTTGGACTGGAAAAAGCCAAAGCCCTTGGCCAACTCGGCCGGGATCAGGTTACGCAGCGACACATCGTTAACCAACATCAACAGCTTGATGTGAGAGGCGGCGTTTTCAGCACTCACGCCCATGGGTACATCATCTGTAACCACGGCAATTTCCGACTCGAAATCTATGCCCCAATCTTCGCTTGCCAGCGGGATATCGGCTCTGGGAGCGATAAAACTGTCTGAACCGCCCTGATAGACCAAGGGATCTGTCCAGAAAGACTCCGGCATTTCGGCGCCGCGGGCCTTGCGCACCAGCTCAACATGATTGACATAAGCGCTGCCGTCGGCCCACTGGTAAGCGCGGGGAAAAGGTGACAAACAACGGCTCTCGTCAAAATCCTGGGTGTTATCCAACATGCCGGCATTCAGGGCATCGGAAAGCTCTCTGAGCTGAGGTTCCAGCAGTGACCAACTGTCGAGCAATTGCTGCATGGTCTGAGCTATGGCGGGAACAGCCACTGTCTGCTTCAAATCTCGACTGACCAACATGAGTTGACCATCGCGGCGTCCATTGTCATATGTCGCTAATTTCATACCTGCTCCTTCCTGTCTCTGTCCGGATTAATGGTTTTCATCAGGCAATCTGCCCGGCTCAATCCGTTTCTGTTATCCCGCCAGTAATACCTCATGCCGCGGGCAATGAAAACTCTGTGACTCACTTCACATTTAACCGCTTTGAGAACGGGTTTGTAAACTTTCACTGACACTTATCACCAGCAAGCGCCGGCAAAGGCTTTGCGTTCAAGGAATGGCTAAATATCAGCCATTCCGGCGGCAAATCCGCTTTACAGGGTTTCAGCGCTTCTTGCTGATCTCATATTCCCTGAGTTTATTGGCAATGGCGGTGTGGGATACCCCCAACTTTTTCGCCAATTGGCGGGTACTGGGGTACGCCGGATAGAGACGCCGCAGCAAACCGGCTTCAAACTGCTTCATGGCCTGATCCAAGGTGCCTTCAAACTCCTTGTCGAAATAGCCAAAACCTTCGGCATAGGAAGGCAGTTTCAACTGTTCTATAGTCAATTCGGCCGAACCGTCCCACATGGATACCGCTCTGAACACGGCGTTTTTCAGTTGCCGCACGTTACCGGGCCAGGCATAGGTCAACAGGTGCTCGCGGCAGGACGCCGAGATCCGCCGCACCGGGCTGGAAAGCTGCTGGCTGTAGTGTTCAAGGAACATTTCCGTCAGCGGGATAATATCGACCCTGCGTTCACGCAGCGCCGGCATATGGAAACTCAGTACATGAATTCGGTAGTAGAGATCTTCACGGAACTCACCGGTCTGACAAAGCTCCGCCAAATTCTTCTGGGTCGAGCAGATGATACGGACATCGGCGCGCACCTCTACATCGCCGCCGATACGGCGGAAACTGCCATCCTGCAGCAAGCGTAACAATTTGACCTGAGCGGCCTTGGACATCTCGGCAATTTCATCGAGGAAGACGGTGCCGCCCTTGGCTTCTTCGAAGAAACCCCGCTTAACCACTTCCCCCTTACTGACATAACCAAACAGCTCCTCTTCCGCGGCACTGTCGGGCATGGCGGCGCAGTTGATGGCAATAAAGGGTTTCTCCCGTCGCATGCTGGCATCGTGACAGGCCCTGGCCATCAGCTCTTTTCCTGTACCGGTTTCCCCGGTGATCAGCAAAGGCGCATCCAGCTGTGCCATACGCTTGGCCTGCTTGAGTACCTCTTTCATCTTGTCGCTGACGGCCAGCACTGAGTCAAAGCCACTGCTCTGGCTCTGCAGCGCGTTGAACTGTTTGCCCACCCGCGCCGGTGACTTGAGTGCCACCACGGCGCCGGCGAGAATACTCTTGTCGTTTTCATCCGGCAGATAGATAGGCAGCATTTCGGCCAGATACTCGTTGCTGCCAATAGCAACCCGGGTAGCCTGCGCCAACACCTTGGGCTCACTGAGCCAGCGACCAAAATTAAAACCTTGCACCCAGTGATTGAGGGATTCATCTATTACTTCATGTTCGGCCATTTCCAGAATAAGCAAGGCCGACTCGTTGACGATACGAATTCGCCCCTTTCCGTCGAGGGAGAACACGGCATCCGGCAGGGTTTTCAAGAGGGTTTTTAGGGCGTAATGCTCCTGCTCCGAGGGCATAAAGGAAACGGTTCTGACGTCGTGCACCCCTTCCACCTTACGGATTTGGGGCATCAACTCACTCAAGGTCTCAAAGCCGACCTCGGCAAACTGCAAATATAAGAATCCCTTGTTACTGGCGTCGATAGCGATAAGGTTAATCCCGTATCGCTCCAGCACCATTAAAATATCCTTGGCTAAACCAACGCGATCCTGACAACTGACTTCCAAGCGCATAACTGTCATTCCCTTTTATAATTCAGATTTTTTGGGATTATCGCCTGCATGAAGAGGTCTGCAAGCGATGTAAAAATGCGCCCTATACGTTAGAAGGTTCTGACACAAGTGGCAAGCTCGCTTTACAGCGGATTTGTAACAAAGGGAAAGGATTCAGTGTGAAGATACAATCAACACACTGAATATATTAGGAAAAGATTAATCCAGCAACTGGTCTGTCTTGGCAGCCATGATAAAGTCGTTACGGTGCAACCCCTTAATGGAATGCGACCACCAGGTCACAGTCACCTTGCCCCATTCAGTCAGGATCCCCGGGTGGTGAAACTCTTCTTCAGCCAAGTCCGCCAGCTTATTGCTAAAGGCCATCGCCTGCCGGAAATTTTTAAACTTGTAAACCCGCTCCAGCTGCATGATGCCATCGCGCACCTGCACGCCCCAATCCGGGATCATCCGAATAAGCTCGGCAAGCTCGGCATCTGTCACCTTGGGAGCATCGGCGCGGCATGCTTCGCACTTCATATTGGCCAGTTCAGTCATAACATCTCCTTGAAAGTGGCCTGCACTTTTGCACACAGGCCATTACCGCCAGTATCAGCTGGCTTTGGGTTGAAATTTGGGGGTAAAGAGTCCCAATCGTTTGGCTTGAGTAACCGCCTTCATAATGTCCATGCGGGCGATTTCATCCAGAAAATCGATATGCTCTATCTCGTAATAGATGGGCTGCATAATGTCTATCCGATAGGGAGTGCGCAACACATCCAGCAGTTCAAAAGGTCTGCGCTCCGGAGTGTCACTGAAGGCGTACAGCGTCTCGCCCGGCGAGCTCAAAATGCCGCCACCGTATATTCTCAAGCCGTCAGTCTGGGTACGCAGCAAACCAAACTCCACGGTAAACCAGTAGAGACGCGCCAAAAAGACCCTGTCTTCCTTGCTGGCATCAAGCCCCAACTGACCGTAAATATGGGAGAAATGAGCAAAGGCCGGGTTGGTCAGCAAGGGACAATGACCGAAAATCTCATGAAAGATATCCGGCTCCTGCAGGTAATCAAACTCCTCCCTGCTGCGGATAAAAGTTGCCACCGGAAACTCCTTGTTGGCCAGGAGTTCAAAGAAGCGCCCGAATGAAATAAGCGCCGGCACCGCCGCCGTCTTCCAACCCGTAGTGTCCTGCAACACGGCATCCAGCTCTCCCAGTTGCGGGATCCTGTCTTTGGGCAAGTCCAACGCCTTGAGTCCCTGCATGTATTCATCGCAGGCGCGACCGGGCAAGTTGTGTTCCTGGCGGGAATACAACTCCTGCCAGATGGCGTGTTCATCTTGCGGGTAATCTATTCGGCCATCACTGCCTGGATGACGTGCCACATATTGAGTTGCTTTACTCATAGTCCATACTCACTGCCTGAATCGTTTCTGATTTCATGTTCACTCAAGGGCGAACTTTTGTTAACCAGCTCACACTTTATTTCCGGAGGCTAGTGATAAAAATTTGTAAAGAATTGGTTACAAAATAGTATTTAGCTCGGTAAACTCAGTAGCTTGCTCTTGCAGCCCAGGCAGAATTTTTTGCAAGTTTCCAGCAAAATAAGCCCTTTTTGCAAATGGCTTTTCAGTTTTACTGCATTACAATAGGGGCTGATTTATCCCGAGCACCCAAGGTATCTGAATGCCGATAAAATCAACCACCATCCGCAAGGCGGTGATCCCCGTTGCGGGTCTTGGCACCCGTATGCTGCCGGCCACCAAGGCGATTCCCAAAGAGATGCTGCCGGTAGTAGATAAACCCTTGATTCAATATGTAGTCAGCGAAGCGATTGCCGCCGGCATCAAGGAGATAGTGCTGGTCACCCACGCCAGTAAAAACTCCATTGAAAACCACTTCGATACCAGTTTTGAACTGGAAGCCCAGCTAGAGCGCCGGGTAAAGCGGCAACTGCTCAATGAAGTGCAGTCCATCTGCCCGCAAAATGTCACTGTTATCAGCGTCCGCCAGGCTCAGGCCAAAGGGCTGGGGCATGCCATTCTCTGTGCCCGTCCGGTAGTAGGTGATGAGCCCTTCGCCGTGCTGCTACCGGATGTATTAGTAGACGATGCCGCCAGCGATCTTTCCCGCGATAACCTGGCCGAAATGGTCAGCCTGTTCGACCAAACAGGAACCGGGCAGATAATGGTCGAAGGTGTACCGCACGAGAAGGTAGACCAATACGGAATAGCCGATGTCAACGGCCACGATCTTAAGCCGGGCGAATCCCAGCCGCTGATCAAACTGGTTGAAAAACCGGATGTCGACGAAGCCCCCTCGAACTTGGCTGTAGTGGGCCGCTATGTGCTGCCTGCCGCCATTTGGCCCTTGCTAGGCAAAACACCGGCCGGTGCCGGTGATGAAATCCAGCTTACTGATGCCATTGCCATGCTGATGCAAAGCCAGCAGGTCAACGCTTACTATATGCGTGGCAAGAGCCATGACTGTGGCAACAAGCTTGGCTATATGCAAGCAACGGTAGAGCATGCATTGCGCCATCCCGAGCTTGGCAGTGAATTTGCCGCCTATCTGGGCGATTTAATAAAAGGATGTAAAGCATGACAATTTTGGTCACCGGCGGTGCCGGTTATATTGGCACCCACACTCTGGTCGAACTCTTGGCCGCGGGCAAAGAGGTTGTGGTAATAGACAACCTGAGCAACTCAAGTGTTGAAGCCCTGGCCAGAGTCGAAGAGATCAGCGGCAAGAGCGTACTCTTTTATCAGGGTGATATCCTCAACAAGGCATTCCTGCAGAAAGTCTTCAGCGACCACAGCTTCGAAGCCGTTATTCACTTCGCTGGCCTCAAGGCGGTAGGTGAGTCCGTCGCCCAGCCACTGAAATATTATGAAAACAATGTCACCGGCACCCTAATTCTGTGTCAGGTGATGAAAGAATATGGCGTTCGCAACCTGGTATTCAGTTCATCGGCCACTGTTTACGGCGATCCCGCCAGTCTGCCGATCACCGAAACTTTTCCCACATCGGCCACCAACCCCTATGGTCAATCCAAACTGATGGTGGAACATATTCTGGCGGATTTAGCCGCGGCCGAACCCAACTGGAATATCGCCCGCTTGCGTTACTTCAACCCGGTTGGCGCCCACAAGAGCGGCCGTATCGGTGAAGATCCCAACGATATCCCAAATAACCTGATGCCATTTATCGCCCAGGTTGCCGTCGGCAAGCGTGATAAACTCAGCGTCTTCGGCAATGACTACCCCACAGTAGACGGCACAGGTGTGCGCGACTATATCCACGTGGTTGACCTGGCCATAGGTCACCTCAAGGCTCTGGACAAGCTCGCCACCAATCCAGGTCTGGTCACCTATAATCTGGGAACCGGCCAGGGCTACAGTGTACTTGAGATGGTCAAAGCCTTTGAGAAAGCCTGTAACAAGGCGATCCCCTTTGAGTTTGCCCCGCGTCGTCCCGGCGATATCGCCGCCTGTTATGCTGATCCCGCCCATGCTGCCAAAGAGCTGGGCTGGAAGGCTGAGCACAGCCTGCAGGATATGGCCGACTCCAGCTGGAACTGGCAATCCAACAACCCTAACGGTTACAAGGGTTAGTCATGGATCTTTCCCGCAGACGCCTGTTCAGTCGCCGCAAGAGTGATCTGGTTCGGCCGCCCTGGAGCAAGCCGGAGGCGGAATTTACCGACGCCTGCACCCGCTGCGGCGCCTGTGTGGATGCCTGCGAGACTCAAGTGCTTATCAAGGGGGATGGCGGCTTTCCGGAGCTTAACTTCCAACACGCCGAATGCAGCTTTTGTCAGGCCTGTGTCACCAGCTGTGAACAGCCGGCATTCAGGCCTCTTAGCGAAGCGCCTTGGCGGCTCATTGCCCAATTTGCCGACAGCTGCCTCGCTCGCCAGGGTATTGTCTGCCAAAGCTGCAAGGATGCCTGCGACGAACGGGCGATCCGCTTTCTGCCCCTTTTAGGGGCTACCGCCCTGCCGGTACTGGATGCTGAGCGCTGTAGTGGCTGCGGCGCCTGCGTTGCCCCCTGCCCCGCCTCTGCCATCAAGCTACGAGAGCCAAACCCCGACTGACGCTCTGCCGGAAGCCAAAAATCTGACTCCCACAGCGCCAAATATTAGTGGTTTTGTTACTTTGTGATAACAGGTAATATCGAGTTTCCCCTGATAAAACCACTAAAAAGTACTATGTTTGGTAAAAACAAAAAAACGGCAGGGCTCACCTATATTGCCCAGGGTAGCAAGATTACCGGCGAGAGCCACTTCGATGACGAGACGCTGGTCGGCGGCGCCATCTATGGAAAAGTAACAGCTGAAAATAAGCTGATCATCGAAGCCAACGGCCTGGTTGATGGCGAACTTAACTGCAAGGAACTCAAGGTTTCCGGGCTATTTCGCGGTAAACTCCACTGTGAAAAATTAACTATCTGCGGTACCGGCACGGTCGAGGGAGAAGTCGCCAGTAAATCAATGGAGATCTTCGAAGGTGGTCAATTTATCGGTATCAGAGTCAAAGATGAGGTTAACTTGCTTAAAGAGCTTGGCGATGATAATCCCCCTATGACTGAACTTAAGCTCCAAGCTCAAGAGTAGTAATCAAAAAAGCACACAAACATGACTTTTATCACATTTTAATCACAATAAATTCGAAAAGCGCACTGAATTGTGCTCAGTCACAGTAATCATATTTGTGCTGGTCTAGCATCTATCTCCAAAGAGGTATAAATCCATAGGATGGATGCGAATGTCGAGTCGATTATTGAAACAGCTGTGTGAGCTGGATATCTTTACCCTCATGGTGTTCAAGAACATCTATGAAACAGGGCACGCCAACTGTACAGCGCGAGAATTGGCAGTGTCTGCCCCTAAAATAAGCCGCTGCCTGGCGGCACTGAGATTAGCCTTTGACGACGAGCTTTTCTATCGCCGTCAGCAACAACTCAAGCCTACACCTCTGGCGGAGAATCTATACCAACCGGTTTGCGATTTCATCCATTCAGTGCACCGCCTGGAACAGCAAGTTCATCAGAGCCGCTTGCCTTCAAGCGATATCTGTATTCATGTAGCCGTAGCGCATGGCTTGCTTTCCTCGCTGGCGATGAAACTGGGACAGACGAACATTCAGCAGCAGTTGGGCCAGATCAGACTCTACCCCTGGCAAGATGATTCAGCAGAAAAAATTCACCGTGGACAATTAGACTTAGGGGTCTGTCTGGAGCACCCCGAGCATTTGGATCTCATTCTGAGTTCGCTTGGGCAAACCATGGGTGTGTGTGTTGTCAGCCGAGAGGATCATCCGCTGTGGCAAAAATCACCGGCTATCACCCTCGAAGATATCAGCCAATATACTTTCGTTTACTTGACCATCAAGGGCTTCAACGAGCGCATGGATCCCATGGAACTCTTCTGTCAGCAAGAAGGCATTCCCCTATCCCAAGTGCATGCCGTACACGACAGGGAAGAATGGCATGCTCATCTGTTGACCATGAGCAGTGTAGCCTTCAGCACCCCCAATGAAATGGCGCTTATTGAAGGCATGCCGGGTTTGCGGGTGCAACATCTGCCCGAGACCGAAGTGGCTAAACTCCACCGGGCATTTTCGCTGCCAAGCTACTCCTTGGTAGAAAAGGCCCCCAGCTATCGCCGTTACTCCGAACAACAAAGAAAACTGTTGTTGAATCTGGTCACTCAAGAACTCTACCCCAAGGCTGAATATTGAGAACTGATTGATCACCTGGCATCTTTGCGACCTTCAGAATTAGCCCATTCTCCTATTTGTCCAGAACTATCTGCTACTTATAGCCAGCGTCAGCTTGTCACTCTGCGCATTCGGTAATTTCAAAAACTGAAATTACCGATTTCGCCACCCGTTATTTCTTTATCAATTTCTTAACTCATATTTCACAAATAAAACAATAAGTCAAAACTACCACTTTGGATGTATGTATATTCAAATGACTGCACAGGCAGTACCCATAATTTGAATAAAGGGACGCAATGATGAAAAAACACAATAAGTCATTACTGGCGCTGGCTCTGACCAGTCTATTGTGCCTTACCGCATGCGGGGACGGTGAGGACGGAAAAGACGGAGCCCCCGGTGAACCTGGCATACCAGGCGAACCCGGACAGCCAGGAGCCCCCGCAGGTTCAAGTACTTTCACCATTATCAGTGCCGGCGATGTCAGTTTCGAGATAGTGCCGGCCGACAACACACTGGCAGGCGGCGAAACCTTCGCCCTCAAGTTCAAGGCCTCGGCCACCAACGGCTCAGGGGAGCGAGTCCCACTGACGGGCCTGGATCAAGTCGCCCTCTACTCTATTACCGCCATGAGCAATAGTTCCGGCAGCGGTGCGCCGCTACAATGGGTCAATAATGCCACGGCTCAGGAACTGGGCAGCTCCATGTACTGCACCCTGGATGGCACCTATAGCTCCAGGGGTCAAACTGGCGATGCCTGTCTTCTGGTTGAAGATCCGGCCGAGCCAGGTACCTATACCGGCACTTGGGCACATGATGGAGTCGCTCCCATCATGAATGCCAATGACAACCTCAGCGCACCTCATCGCTTGTTCCTGCGCGCCTATAACCTCAAGGATGCCAGCGGCGCAGCCATAGCAGACAAGGTGCTCTCTACGCCGCTGGATTATATTCCGGCATCCGGCGAGCTGGTTGAAGCCACAGGTAAGGATACGGTAACAGATACCGCCTGTATTGCCTGCCACAGTGAAGTCGAAGGCCGCATCGCCAAGATAAACGCGCACCACAACTACCAAAGCACTGAGAAGTGCGTTGCCTGCCACAACCCGGCTCTGGTACCTAACGAAGCCCAAAAAGCCGAAGGTTGGGTATTTGATTTCGGCCCTATGGTTCACCGGCTGCATGCCGGCCATCACATCGCAGGTTTCCTCTCCGGTGAAGCCAAAGAGTACTTCGGTGAAATAGGCTTCCCGGCAGAACTTAACAACTGCGCCAGTTGCCACAACAACGGTGACTCCTGGAACGCCAATATCTACCGCGAAGCCTGTGTCGGTTGCCATATCAATGTTAACTTTGAAACCGGCGTAGGCCACTCTGACTTCAACCTGGCTCAGGCCGACGACAGCCAGTGTCAGTCTTGCCATGGCAGCGGAGCACTCAGCCCAGTGCAAGCTCATAAAGTGGGTAAACGGGCTGAATATGCCGAGCTGTTGACCGTTGAGTTCACTTCTGCCACTGCTGCGGCTTCCACCACAGCGGGCAATAAACTGGTCACCATCACAGCTAATGTCAGCTTCAATGGTCAACCACTGACAGATGCAGCTCAACTGGCGGTGCTCAACAAAGACTCCACTCTGATAGGCAATGTGGATGCCAGAGGCGAAGTCACCCGCTGGGGCCTCAGACCCGGTCTTGCCAGCGGCAGCGCCGCCAATGGCGTGCTGACCCTGACTACTGATGTTCCGGAAGCTCAGGCAATGGGCACCATTTACGTCGGTACCGAGGCCAACTTCTGTGTCGATAACTCAGGTAAGATAGCCGCCTGTGCCGAAGGCATGCCCTTCGATGCCGTCAATCCAATTGGCGCCACTTCAAGCGTTAAGTTCTATAACCTAGATGGTGGTGATGCTGTCACAGCCCGCTTTGCCATTGCTGAGCGGATGAGCGCCAGCGAAGCTAAGTGTAATGCCTGTCACGGCACCCTGGACTATATCAAGGGCTACCGTCACGGCACCTACACCTTCGATCAGTGTATGGACTGCCATAACAACAGCTATGATGGCTCCTATCACGGCACCTCCGAGTACAACACGGGTAATCTGGATGCCGATGGCAAGCCGATATTTGCCGAAGTCCCCGGACTCCTGTATGCCAACCGGGATCTGATGACAGTTGCCCACCGCTTCCATAGTGGTAATTGGGGTGAAGCCGCCATCTTCCGTGACGCTGCAGGCGAGCTGCACGGCTATCCAGCTGTGGAAACCGAGTGTGCAGCCTGCCACAAAGACGACACACCGCTGTTTGCCGCCGATGGTGGCCTGACATCCGCCAAGCGTGGGATCAAAATTTCAGCTACCGAGTATATCTCTCCCGTTGCCGAATCCTGCCGTACCTGTCACGCTCACTCTGACGCGGCCGCTCTGGCCCACTTCAAGAGCAATGGTGCCTTCGTTGCCGGTGATGCTGCCACAGACGCCAACCTGCCGGTTGAATCCTGTGCCACCTGTCACGCCGAAGGCAAAACCTATGGCGTAGATAAGGTACACGCAGGGGGTGCTCACTAGTACCGTACCTTGAGGGCTGTCCCTGCAAGGCCCTCCCTCAACTCTGCAACAACAAGGGGACCCACTTGGGTCCCCTTATCTTTCCTTATCCAACTTAAGCCATAACTTACAACTCTGTAGCCGACATCCTCTGCTGCCACAGCTGTCGTAGTTTACGAACAAATCTCTCCGGCGGTTGATCCAATGCGTCCACGGGAATATAGAGGTGATAACCCAAGTACTTGTCCAGCGTCAGGCAACGGCGGCCAAACATGGCCAATACGCCTCGGTAACGCTCATCATTGACCGTAAGAGGTTCAAACTCGGCGCTGAGTGCCGCTTCCAGTGTCTGCAACTCTTCATCCTGGGCAGCTGCTGTCATCAACAAGGGCCGCTGCTCCGACAAAAGCCCGGTCGCCAACCTGGGTGAAATGGCATCCAGCAGTGGATTGATACGTTTGAGCTTGAGCCCGACATAGGGCAGCGTCAGTTGCTCCATGCCTTGGGTGACTCTGGGCTGATCCAGCCGCTGAATATTATCCCAGGCCACAAACAAGCTACCGCGGCGATGGAAGAATCTCAGCCCTTCAGCGCTGAATTCAAGACTGACATGGGGCTCGAGCTGCTTGGCAATGCCCAGCACCAAAGACACGGCCCCAAGGGCAAAACACACTATGCCCGGGGCAAACATCCAGGGCCAACCGATAAACAACACCAACCCCAGGACTATGCCCAGCCCTCCAGCCAGAGTCAGTGTAATGCCATTGCGCTTACTGCCCGGCCTTATTGTGATAGTTTCCATAACGCTTTCGCTCTATTGCCAGCGGCTTATCAGCCGTTTATTCATTCTATAACCAGGGCTAGAAGCCATTAGCGGCCGCTGATAGTCAACCAGGCCAATCCCAGATATTCGTGCAACGCCTTTTGTGAATCATCCAGATTGGATGTGGTCAGGCGCCACCAGTGATCGCGCCTAAGCAGAAAGTCAGTCGGTGCCGCCTGAGGTTCAAGCCCGGTCGAGCGGAATATTCGCATCGCCCTTGGCATATGGCTGGCGGAGGTGACCAGGATCAGTTGTCTGCCACCCAAGGCATCTATCCCTTTATCATCAGCGCCGGCACCGAAGGCCTGCCGCAGCGCCAGGGCTTCTTCTATGGTATCGCGAGCCGAATCCAACATTAAAACTCGCGATGGCTCGGCCCCCAACTCGATGGCGGCCTCGGCCATACGCCGGGCATGACTCTGCTGCTCAAGACCGCCGCTCCAACCACTGACCGCCAACAGGCAATCTTTGCTGTTGGCCGCCTTGAGTTGCGCCACCCCTTCACTGAGACGCTCAAGCGCCGTTGCCGACAACATATGTCGCGCGAGTCCGCCAACCTCATCATCATGGCCCGAACCCAGCACCATCACCACACAGGAGCGCGCCGGCGCTGCGGTATAAAGTGGATACTGACGCTCAAGCCCGGCAAGCAGTGTATTGCTGCCGATAGAGCTGGAAAGCAGTAGCACCCAAGTAATGGCAAAAACCACCAGGGCGCGCGCTACACCCGGCCTGCGACGGATATAAAAACAGGCAAGCAGCAGAGTGACCAAGGTTAGAGGGATGGGCATAAAGAATTGAGAGAGGATTTTTTTCAGCCAGAACACGCTTGATATCCGAAGGTTGGCAAAAGTAGCCATAGCTTACAGAAGCGTTACTCGGCTGACCAGTGATTGGCGAAGGGCGATGGACTCACTTGCCCCAATACATGTTCGAGCGCTTTTCACTTTTGTCTAAAGTGCCTAGAGTGTCTAAAGTGTCTCAGTCGAATACCTGTAACACGGCCCGGGCACCTCGCCAAACTCAGTCCTGGCCCCACAGCCAAGCGGCGCCGCGTACCCCGGAGGAGCAGCCGTAGTGATTGGGCAACACAGGAGTTCGGCACTCGCCGCCGACCACATAGTGCTTGAGTCTATCCGGCAATGCCGGATAGATGGCCTGCACATTGGACATACCGCCGCCGAGTACTATGGCGTCCGGATCCAGCAGATTGATCACATGGGCCAGAGAGCGGGCCAGACGGTCGAGATAGCGCTCAAAGGCCGCGCCGGCCTCGGCATCCCCCTGCTCCACCAATGCCATCACCTCGGCGCCTGAGCTGAGCTGCGCACCGGCAGCCTGGTTATAGTCGCGGACAAACCCGGTACCCGAAATAAAGGTTTCGATGCAGTCGTGCTTGCCGCAAAAACACTCAGTGCTGTTGAACTCCTCGGCGCGTATCCAGGGCAAGGGATTATGGCCCCATTCACCGCCTATACCATTGCCGCCCTGATGTACCCTGCCATTGATGGCAATGCCGGCACCACAGCCTGTACCTATGATCACCCCGAACACCACCTCTTTGCCTGCGGCGGCGCCATCCACCGCCTCGGAGACCGCAAAACAGTTAGCGTCATTGGCAACCCGCACTTTGCGCCCCAGACGCTGCTCGAGATCTCTATCGAGCGGATGACCATTTAACCAGGTGGAGTTGGCGTTTTTCACCAAACCGGAAAAGGGCGAGATCACCCCGGGAATACCAATACCCACAGTTCCTGTCATTTCCAGCTGCGTCTCGGCTTCATCGACCAAGGCACAGATGGCCTCAAGGGTCGCCTGATAGTCTCTGGGGGTGGCAATTCGCTTGCGAAACAGCTCACTCCCGGAATCACCCAGAGCCACCAATTCAATCTTAGTGCCGCCCAAATCAACGCCGATACGCATCATGCTTTCAACTCCGGTGTTTGTATCTGCTTTAATCGCACCGCCAATCGGCGCTGTATGCGATAAACCAAGGATTGAGGATAGTTTCTTTTTGGTTATATTTTAAGTTGCTGCCTGCTGGATATTCCAAAACCCGGCCACCGGCACTCTCAAGTACGGCCTGAGCCGCCGCCGTGTCCCATTCACTGGTAGGGCCCAATCTGGGGTAGATGTCCGCCTTGCCCTCAGCAAGCAGGCAGAATTTGAGTGATGAGCCGACACTCTTCATTTCGTGCTCGCCAAGCTGCTGCAGATACTCGCCAAGCCCCGGGCTCGAGTGCGAGCGACTGCCGACAATCACAGGAACCTGGCGCTTAACTCCGGCCCTGGCGTTCAATTCCACCCGCTGGTATCCAGCCGCATTTGGGGTCTCACGCCAGGCACCGAGTCCCAGTGCGCCCAAATAGCACACGGCTGTGGCAGGCACATAGACAACACCTGCGACCGCCTGGCCTCGGTGAATAAGCGCAATGTTGACGGTAAATTCACCGTTGCCCTTGATAAACTCCTTGGTGCCGTCGAGTGGGTCGATAAGCCAATAGGTTTCCCAGCCCTGCCGCTGCGCCCAGGGGATATCCGCCGCTTCTTCCGACATCTGTGGCCAGGCTGGAAACTCACGCGCCAGCGCCTGTTGCAACACGGCGTGACTTGCAAGATCGGCAGCCGTGACCGGACTGTCATCGGCCTTGTGCTCAATCGCCAGTTCGCCGCCCTGATAGTAGTGCATTATCGCCTCACCGGCGGCGCGGGCCATCTCGGTCAAGAGTGTCAGCTGCTTGGCATCAAGCAAGGTCTTGGGGGGATTATTCGACAAGGTTTCATCCTTTGGATCAACAAGATAGTTTATTATGCCAGCCACCCGGCTTTGGTGGGTATAACCTTTAGCTACTGGTTATAATCTACAGCCGGTTTTGCCTTACTTTTCATCCTGTTTAACCCCATTCAATCCAAGGAAGGTGCACCAAGCCCCGAAAGCATCAGCGCCAGCTGCGCCTGCCAGGAAAGCCAGATGGGTGATGGATAGTCTTTTGGCAAATAGCAGCGAAATGCCGAAGGCATGGCCGCCATGGCATCTTTGAGAGCGCTTGAGTCGAGCGCCGAATACGCCGGGCGCGGCGCCTGCGCTCGATTCAATAAGGCGCCGTACTCTGCTGTGCTGACAGGCGTTATCCGGCACCCTGGCGTGATTGGCGCCGGGTTTGCTGGTGAATGCAATGTAGCTTGAGATTGCAATGCAGCTTGAGATTGCAACGCGGCTTGGGAATGCAATGTAGCTTGAGATGGCGACGCGGTTTGCAATGGCACCGCCGCCTGAGAGCTTGGCACTGAATTGCACTGCTGCTTGGCAATTTGCTCGGCTATCTCTTTGGTGAAAAGATACCAGCTGCACTGCCCCTTTGCCGCGTAATGAAAGCAGCCGCTCAGCACCGCGGACTTCTCTGGCTTAAGATGAAACCAGATGAGCAACTGCCAGATAAGCCGCGCCAACGCCTCGGCCCAGGTTGGCGTACCGACTTGATCTGCCACCACCTTGAGTTCCGGACGCTCGGTCAGCAATCGCCGCATGGTCAACACAAAGTTGCTGCCAAAACGGCTGTAAAGCCAAGAGGTTCTCAGCACCAGGGCGCCGGGATTGGCCTTAAGCAAGCGCTGCTCGCCGGCGAGCTTGCTCTGACCGTACAGGCTCAAAGGCTCGCAAACATCACTCTCGGTCAAGGCTCTGGGCGCATTCCCGAGCATATTGGCAGCTGCATTTCCAGAAACGTTTCCAAGAGCATTTCCCAAATCCTTCCCGAAGACATTTCCGAAGACATTCCCGAAGACATAGTCGCTCGAAATATGGATAAGCCAAGCACCCTGTTGCCGGCACCAGATAGCCAAACGCTCCGGCGCTTCGGCATTAAGCGCCATCGCGGCAGCCATATCCTGCTCAGCCGCATCCACGGCGTTGTAGGCGGCGCAGTTGATTATCACATCGGCATTGATTTCACTGAGCCGCTCAGACAAATCTGCCGAGGTTAAATCCAGCTGCTGATGCCCGAGCGCCACAATTTCAATTGCGCTGCCAGGTACTACAGCACTGCGGGGCTCTACAGCACTGCCGGGCACCAGGCTTACCTCAGGTATCTTCATTCGCAGCCTGGAAGGCGAAAACTCGGGTAACCAAGGTAAGTTCGCCAGCAGCGCCTGTCCGAGCTGGCCATGAGCGCCGGTGATCAATATTCGGGTAGTCTTGGCTGTCACGATTTGGGATTCATGGCTAATCAGTTGATGGATTTTTGTGGTTCGTATACTTAAAGCAGGCGAACCAGGTTAGCCTGCAACCGCCTCACTCTCAAAGTAGTCGATTAACTCACCAAGCGTCTTGTGGCCTCGCTGCTGCAGGAAATTCAGCAGTGCCAATGGCTCGCGATTGAGCAGCCTGTCTCTTGGATAACCGGCGGCATCCACTATCTCAAGCGCCAGCGGGAACTCACCCAGACTGAAGGCAACATGGGAATCTGATCCCATCACCAATTGGGCGTCGAATCGTTTCGCCAGTTTGGCAATATTGAGGCAACTGTCTTCACTGCCCTTGCGGGAGCAGGCAAAAGAGGAGTTATTGATCTCCAGCGCCACATTATGCTCGGCGGCGGTGCGGACAATCAGCTCCTGATCCAGTGGATATTTGGGGTTGCCTGGGTGGGTAATGATATCGACCTTGCCGCTGCGAATGCAGTTCAGCAGCGCCTGAGTATGGCTGTCACTGTCGGCGGGAGGGAATACCGGCTCATGAAACCCGGCCTGCACCAAGTCCAGCTCTTCCAGGAACTCACCAAAGAAGTCAATTTCCCCCTCCAGATTGGTAATATTGGCTTCAATCCCGCGCAATATCCCCACGCCGTCGACTATCCGCGGCAACACCCTGAGATTCACGAAATGCCAGAAATGCGGTGCATCGGCCATCGCCGGACCATGATCTGTGGTGGCAAACAAACGGATCCCTTTCTGCTTGGCGACTGCCAGATAATCATGGATCGTGCTGTAGGCGTGAGTAGAGGCAACTGTGTGGGTATGGGTATCGACTACGAACATGGCTCCCCCAGGAGACTGTTTCTTGAAAACCGGGCCACTAGCTTAGCGCAACTGACCCACTTTGGCGAATGAACCCAATAGCGTTTCCTACCTATCGGCCACCCCAAAGATAAAGGGGATGCATCGACTCAAACGGCTTGAACAGCATAGGTTTACACTCGGCAAAACTCTCAAGCATCTGCCGTGAGCTTTCGTCCTAACGGCTTCTCGGCACGCCGTGAAATCATCCCTGATGGCTCAACTAAATCGGACTTGCTATCTTTTACCAAGCGCTCTCTTGCGGGCCCGCTGCTTTTGGGCAGCTTTACTCTGGTTTCTCGGCGCGTCAAAACTGCGGTTAAGATCCGGCTCAAACCCGGGCAGCCATTCTCTGGGGAGGCGCCTGTCGAGCATGGCTTCCAGCTCTTCGAGGAGGCGCTCGTCGTCACGACTGAATAGGGTGATGGCGAGCCCTTCCATGCCGGCGCGGCCGGTGCGGCCAATGCGGTGCAGATAATCTTCGCGCTTGAACGGCAGCTCCAGATTGATAACGCAAGGCAAGGCCGCTACATCCAGGCCTCTGGCGGCAACATCTGTAGCCACCAGCAAACGGCATTCACCCGCCTTGAACGCCTGATAGGTCTGCTCCCGCTGGGCCTGACTCAGATCTGAGTGCAGCGCACTGGCGGCCAAGCCCTCGGCACTGAGCTCACAGACCAGTTTGTCGGCGCCCTCCTTGGTGCGGCTGAACAGCAACACCTGACGCCAGTCGTGCCGACGACAAAGGGCGGCAACGGCGGCGGCCTTACGCTCGCTATCGAGCTCAATCAATCGCTCCTTGATACTGCCATCCTGCTCTGATGCTTGCAGCTCCAGCACTTTGGGAGACTGCAGCAAAGTCTTGGCCAGGTGCCAGATGTTGTCGTTGAAGGTGGCGGAAAACAGCAGAGTCTGGCGCTGTTTGGCCATCTTTTTCATCAGCGCCGAGATCTCATCTTCAAACCCCATGTCCAACATGCGGTCGGCCTCATCAAACACCAAGGTTTCAACCTTATCCAGCCTGAGACTGCGCTTTTTAAGATGATCCAGCAGGCGCCCGGGCGTGGCGACCAAGAGATCAACGCCATCCTTGAAGTTCTTTAGCTGCCCATCGAGTGGCACGCCGCCATAGGCAATGGCAATCTTCAGCTCGCAGCCCTTGGCATAGCTTTTAATGTTATCGAAAACCTGCTGCGCCAACTCCCGGGTAGGCACCAGCACCAGAGCCTTGGGCGCTGCGGGTTTTACTGCTCTCTCAGCCGTGGCGGGCAGTAAACGCGCCAGCAGCGGCAAGGCAAAGGCGGCGGTTTTCCCTGTGCCCGTCTGTGCCTGCACCAGGAGATCGCTGCCGGCGAGCACCAAAGGAATGGCCTCTGCCTGCACTTGGGTTGCCTTGCTAAAACCCAGTCCGGCCAGATTGGTCAGTAGCGGTTCGGGCAGAGAAAAAGCGGCAAATTCCATGGAGAGTCCTTCAAAAATAAAGCTTAGGGCAAACCGCCATTATACCCTGCTACCTGGTGACAGGTAGGTGTTATCCCTGGGTTCAGGCAGCAAACGTTGCTTACGGGTGAAAAATTAACCGCCCGAGAGACTTATTCGGCTTGACGTTTGCTTTAGGCTGCAGCGCATCTTATTGTCATAAAAAGCAGTTTTACTTTTCTCTGCCCTATTTGAACAAGGAAGCGCCCATGGCCGTCACCAGCTTAGATGCCAGTCAGGTATATCGTCCCGCCAATCTCGACAATCTGGGAGATGAGGTCAAATCTACCCGCGAACTGGAGCCGCTGGATGACATCATAGGCCAGGAGCGGGCCCAGAGTGCGGTGGAATTTGCCATGTCCATCAAGGAGAAGGGCTACAACATCTATGCCATAGGCCAAAATGGTCTGGGCAAACGCACCATGATGCTGCGTTATCTCAAGCGCCATGAATTTACCGACAAGACACTTAACGACTGGTGTTATGTGGCCAACTTCGACCAGACCCGGACCCCCAAGGTGCTCAAACTGCCCGCCGGCAAGGGCGTCACTTTCAAGAAAGAGATGGAAAAACTGGTTCTCCGGCTGGTCAAGGCGCTGCCGTTGGCGTTTGACAACGAGATGTATTACCGCCGCGCCGACAAGCTCAAGAGTCAGTTGGCGCAAAAACAGGAAGCGGCGCTGCTGGCTCTGAGCGAAGAAGCCAAGGGGATGAAAATAAGCCTCTCCATCAACACTCAGGGCGAGTATCAGTTGATGGCGCTGAACGGCGAAGAGCCGCATACCGAGGAAACCTATCTCGCCCTGCCAGAAGCCGAGCAACAGCTGTTTGAACAGAATATCAAGCACTTGGAATCGCGCCTGCGGGGTATTATCCGCCAACTGACCGAATGGGAAGAAGAGTTCAGCACCAAGCAGCAGGAGCACGATGAACAGGTGGCCCGCGAAGTACTGAGTCATTTCTTCAAGCCGCTCAAGGATGAATACCGCAGTCTGCCGGAAATCCGCTCTTTTCTGACGGCGATGCAAAAAGATATGCTCGGCAACCTGGATATCTTCCTTGAGGAGAGTGAAGACCAACTGGCGCTGGCTTATGCCTCGCTGGAAAAGAAAATGCCCAGGCGCTATCAGGTTAATCTCTTGGTAGAACAGGAAGAGCAGAAATTCCCTGTGGTGGTAGAGGAAAACCCCACCTATCACGGCCTGTTTGGATATGTGGAAAACGCCACTTACCGCGGCACTGTCTTTACCGACTTTTCGCTGATCCGACCCGGCAGCCTGCACAAGGCCAATGGCGGGGTGCTGCTTATGGATGCGGTCAAGGTGCTGGAGCGGCCCTACGTTTGGGACGGACTCAAACGGGCACTGCGTTCCCGCAGTCTGGACCTCAGCTCGCTGGAGCGTGAAGTCTCCCTGTCCGGCACAGTTTCACTGGCACCTGAGCCTATCCCTCTGGATGTCAAAATCGTGCTCTTCGGTGACAACCAGACCTACCAGTTACTACAGCATTATGATCCCGACTTCAGTGAGCTGTTTCGGGTAACCGCCGACTTTGAAGATGTGATGCCAAGAAGTCCGAAGGCCGAATGCTTCTATGCCAGATTTATCTCTTCGATAGTGCACGACAACCAGATGCTGCACTGCGATCGCAGCGCCATTGCGCGGATAATCGAATTCAGCTCGCGCCAGGCCGATGACCAAACCCAGCTGTCACTGCATTCGGCCAATATCGCCAATCTGCTGCGGGAGACCCACTACTGCGCCAAGGCGGCCAACGCCCGCAGTATTCGCCTCACCCATGTAGAGCAGGCACTGGCGCAGCAGGAGCAAAGGGTATCGCGTCTCAGGGACCAACTGATGCAGAGCTTTCACAAGGGTACCACCCTGATTGATGTGCACGGCAAAGCCTGCGGCCAGGTCAACGCCCTATCGGTTATCGCCACCACAGATCATCAGTTTGGCCTGCCTAACCGTATCAGCGCGACCACAGCCTTTGGCAAGGGCGAAGTGTTGGACATAGAACATAAGGTGCGCCTCGGCGGCCGTATTCACTCCAAGGGGGTGTGGATCCTCTCGGCCTATATCAAAACCCTGTTGGGACGCGAGGCCGATATTCCGCTGACCACCTCCCTGACCTTTGAACAATCTTATTCCGGGGTCGATGGCGACAGTGCCTCCATGGCCGAATGCTGCGCCATTATCTCTGCAATCGCCCAGGTTCCCCTGCGCCAGGATATCGCCATCACAGGCTCAATGAACCAGTTCGGTGAAGCCCAGCCCATAGGCGGAGTCAATGAAAAGATTGAAGGCTTTTTCGATGTCTGTGCCATCAAGGGGCGCAGACATACCCAAGGGGTGATCATTCCCGCGACCAACGCCCACAACCTGATGCTGAAAAAGCCTGTGGTGGACGCAATCAGCAAGGGCAAGTTCCATATCTGGACGGTCGAGCATGTGACCGAGGCGATGGCATTGCTGTGTGATATGGAAACCGGTAAGGCCGACAAGCGTGGTCACTACCCGAATGGCAGTTTACTGGGGCTGGCCTCGGCCAGGCTGTCAGCACTGAAAACTAAAAACCAAGACAAGGATTAAAACAAGGCTTAAACCTATTCTGGGCAAAACGCACTCTTTTCCGGTATGGAGTCAAAACGTCGGTGACCAGGCCGTGAAACTCAATAAAAATCCCCGCCATTGTTAATGGCGGGGATTTTTCATCTGGCTATTGTTCCAGGCGAACCACCTGAACTGGGCTTAACGCCGACGTCGCAGCAATCCCAGCGACAAGAGCAGTAAACTCCAGCCGAGTGAACCACCCGAGTCTGACTCATCCACCGGCGGCTCTGGTGGGCTCACAGGGTCAATCCCGTCGGACTCCACCTTCAGCATAAAGCTGGTGCTGGCGGCATCGCCGCTGTTGAGGCTATCACGCACAGTTACTGTGACCAGGGTTTCACCGTGGAAATCGGCCTCTGGGATCAGGTTGAAACTGTCACCGTCAATCTCTGCACTGATGTGTTCACCACTGACCTCCAACAGATTAGGCACTTTATCGGCATCAATATAAGTCACGGCAATACCGTCTATACGGCCATTTTCAGCAACGCTCATGTCACTGAGTGGCGCCAGTTGGATATTGCCTTTAACCGCAATTTGATGGCTCAGGGTTTCCGGTTCGCCGCCTTCAAGATCGTAATCCAGTGTCATGGCAAGCGCCTTACCGGTAGCACCGGGTTGAATCGCCGCCTTGAAGCTCAGCTCGACCCTGCTTTGCTCAGGCCCTGAGTAATCAAAACAGATCACCAGGTCTTCCTCGAGCAAGGTATCCAGATTATCGAAGCCCAGCATCTCATAAAGATAGCCATTCTTCGGCCCTGCATCACTGGACCAGGTACTGTCAAAGCCTTCGACAAACACAGCACCGTCAGCCACATCGGCCCCCAGATTCTGGTAGGCATAGATGATCTCATACATACCTGGATGATCGTCGATACCACTACGCAGTATGGTCTGGAAGTCAAACTCCTGACCTGTCTGGCGGTCGGTAACATTATCAAACTCGAGGAACAACAAATCCCCCAGATCCGGACGTTCTTCCTTATACTGAGACGCTATGGTCAGGCCCCATGGTTCTTCCCAATGACGGCGGTACTTCATCTCGAAACTGCCACGCCAGAAGGGTGCCAGCGCCTCGTAGAGGAAACCCGGGCCACGGTGCGCACCCATATACCAGGAGGCAGTGTTAAACTGCAACGCGCCTACTGTGCTCATCCGCATATAACCGGCATTGGCCTGATTGTACACCTTAAACTCGGCGCCCTCTTTGTAGAACAACCAGTCAATAGGCACATCGACACTGATTTGAGAATCACCGACCAACCAGTCGGCATTGGGCTGCATACCAAACTCACCAAAGAGATCTATGTAGCCACCGGTGGAGTACTCATCAATCATAGGTGTACGACACATGGCATCGTTAAGGTTGGTACTGACTTTGTATTGCCGCTCAAGGAGCCGAGTGCTGGGCTGCAAGCCTGTCAGCGTCAAACCGTTTTCATCGGCAACAATCGCTTCGGCAACCGCAGGGTTATTGCTCTTGATGGTCGCCGGCGCCAAACGCATGCCTTCAGGTAACTTGAGCTGCAGTTCATAGTTGCGATCGCGGGATTCCAGGTTGGCCGCCAGTTTAACGGTAACATCCACAACATCTTCACTCAGCGCCTTGTCCTGGCTGACTGTCCAACTGACGGCATCCTCGCTGCGGCGGATATTGAGGGCACTAAAACCGAAAGAACCTTCAGCGCCCGGCCCGGCACCGAGATCCATACCGCCATAGAAAACATCCCCTTGCTTGGCATCGGGAATATTCCAGTTAAGAGTCAACTGGTAGTCACCGTTGCCATCGTGCGATGCCGGGCCATCCAAGCTCAACATACCACGATCGTCATCGGCCATGATCACCGCATGGCCGGTCACAGCTTCCACTTCCCCCTTGCCATAAGCCATGGCGGTGGCAAACCAATAAGTACCGGGAGCAGGATTTTCCAGGCTACAAAGATTGTTTTCGGCTTGGCTGGAAGAGAAACACATCAGCTCGGCATCGTATTCAGCCTTGAGCGCCCTGTCATCCTGTTCCATCTCCTCCTGCGAAGGGATAAAGCCGTTGTTGCCGTTGGCATCACGACCCAGGATCACAAAAGGGAACACCCCTGAATAGCGTGGGTTCATATCCTCAAGCGTGCTGGTGCGCTTGGCGCTCTGCACTTCCACCACCAAACGCTTGGCGCCTTCAGGAACCGTGACTGTTTGAATATCCCAGCCCTTTTCTATGTAGTCCAGGTCAAGGAATGGCGCCACGGCTTCCAGGGTGGCACTTTTAAGTTCAGGCTGCACTGGGCCGTAGAAACGTGGCGTCAGCTGGGCATAGGCCGAGGTATTCATCTTCAGAGTCTCACTGCCCTGAGAGCGGCTGATCTCCAAATCCATGGATACCGGCATCTGATCTGCCTTACTGGCCACCACCACTGGCATGTGCAGCTCAGGGGAAGCACCCGACGCTTCAGTGAGCCTGAGCTCACCATTGAAGAAGGTGTTTTTGTTTTGTACCTGTTGCCAAGGCGTTCCCGGTTCGCTCGGATTGACGTTGGACTCAATCAGCGGCGGCACTTTGGCCTTGATCACCAGGGTCTGACTCTCACCCTTGGCAAGAGTAAAGTTCGTGGGAGAAACGCTGAGCTCAAAGCCCTGCTCTTGACCCAAAGCCTCGGCACTCCAGCTGCCGTCGCGGGTAGCAGTAACAGTACGCATCCAGCTGCAGCTTTGCTCACAGGCCATTTCCACCATGGAAGGCAGGTTGAGCCAATTGACTATCCCACCGTTTTCCGGATTGGCATTACGGTAATTTTCTATGGTCTCATCCATCACCAGGCCGGTATCGGCTGCACGGGCCACATTAATGGCACCGGCGCCGGCCATAAAGTGATAGAAAGGCTCCAGCAACTCATAACCTGTGTTGAGATACACAGGCCCGGCAGTCATCATCAGCGCCGACTGCACTTCAGCCGGGGTCCACTCTGGATGCAGCTGCATCAGCAACGTCATGGCACCCGTCACATGGGGGGCTGCCATTGAAGTGCCGCTCATAAAGGTCCAGTCAGAAGCATCCGGCGCTCCGGTAAAGGGTTGATCATCTGCGTTGGCAGCGTAAATCTGTACCCCGGGAGCAGTAAGATCCGGCACCAAGGTGTTGTTGGTGCGGCTCGGGCCCATTGAGCTGAAAGGCGCCAGGTTATTGGCCAACGCGTCGTCAAATAGATACTCGTTGCTGAAATCCGAGATAGTCGCGACAGCCGTGCCAGGCTCACTGTATTTAACCCAGTTTTTCAGCTTATATCTGTTACTCTGCTTCACCTGGATCCCAGGGATCACAAAGCTGTCGGCCACCAGATTGTCGACCTGATAGTCCACGTTTTGCAGAATAAAACCACCGGCGCCGCCGGCCGCTACATTCTTGGCCTTGTCCACTCTGGGAATGTCACCGCGCTCACAGATGACAATCTGGTCATCGCGGAAGGTTCCGGCAGGGAAAGGGGCGTTGCAGGAAGCGGCGTTGAAATCATCACTGGGGTCAGGGTCGGCATAGTTTTCAGCCAGCACCACCTCACCGGTAATGCTGCCGGAGAAACTCTTGCCTGCAATAGGCTCGGACGGGCGATAACGTTCGTTGCCGCCGAAGTTGTCTATATGCTTGCTACCGGCTTCCAGCACCCTGTCGTGGGTGGTGGCGCCAACAGTTGTCACCCAGGGAGAGCTGTGATCCGCGCTCCAATAGGCGCCGGCATTACCGGCCGCTACGGCCACAGAAATCCCCGCTTCACGGGCTGCCAGAAACGCCAACTCCATAGGGTCGGCCCAGGGTAAAGATTCAGCGCCACCGATTGAGAAGTTTATCGCATCGACCCCGTCGGCAATCGCATCTTCAAAAGCCGCCAGAATCGCCGACTCGGGACAACCTGCATAGGGATCACCACCATTGCCGGGCCAGCACACCTGATAAGAGATGATATGTGCCCGCGGCGCTACACCGCTGGTAGACGGGAAGTTAAAGGGCACATTAACCCCATCACTGGTAGCGTCACCTGTTGCAGCCTGCAAAGGTGTATTATCCAGATGGTTACCTGCTACTGTGCTGGCGGTGTGGGAGCCATGGCCGTTATAGTCCTCACCATTGGCCGGGCGCACCATGACAGGTGTGCCCCAGGGGTTGGCCTGAAATTCCGGCGCACCGTAAACATCTGTGATCTCGGGATAGGAATGTACCCCCACCAGTTTGTTGTTACACAGCTCAGGGCTGTCGACACAATCACCGGTAAACTTGTTGCTACCGAGCGGATTCAAACGCACATAGTCCTGATCCTCGGCAAAGGCCGGGTGATCTGTGTTAACCCCGGTATCTATGATCCCGACCAACATGCCCTCGCCCTTGGCAGCCAGGCCTGTACTCGGGTCCTGGCCGAGCCAGATCCGGTCGGCACCGATAAACTCAGGCCCTCTGTCGGTACGCAGTTGGAAAATGCGGTTAGGGGTTATCCGCTTGACGCCGCTCTGGCGGGCAAGAATTTTGGCATCTTCCTGAGTCATCTCCACCACCATGGCATTGCTGGCGACGGTGAAGCGCTGTTTCAACTGCAGATTGGCGCCGGCCTGACGGGCGCGGTTTACGAAACTGTCCTGGCGCTGTTCCAGGAAGCGGCTGTAAGCCCTGGCATCAGTCGTATTGACACTGACCCGACCTTTGGCGATCAGCGAACGATTTTTTGGTGCCTTGGTGGCCGCCAGCCCTGAAATACTACCGTCATAAGTTGCCAGAGGCTCTTCATTAAGCTGCACTATATAACTTTGAACGCCACTGACAGATGGATCCGGTTGAAATATCTGTTCCGGTGTCCGTTGACGCAACACCTGATTGAGCACTCCCGGCTGACCGGCATAAATATCACCTTCAAGACTCGCCTTGCGGGCCTTGTCTGCCGCCAACACCTGTTCTTTGGTAAAACTTGGCTGATAGAAATTGCCTTTGCCCACAGGTTGCATCTGCACCTGGGCGCTGGCGCTCATCATGCCCCCAAAATAGAGCGCGGTCAGACTGGCCAACGCCGTCTGCCGGAACCGCGTTCCAAGCTGATTATTTGTTATAGTCATAGGTCCTCTTTAAGACTCTTGCTTTCAATTACGCAGAAAATCTGCCCTCCAGATATAACAAACAAAAACAAACAATTTCGTAGCATTTGGTAACATTGCAATTACATGCGGATTTATGGGATGCTGACGACACCTGCAGCTTTCTTTCAGCACTTTTGGGTTCCAAGCCTCTGATATGAAGGGTCAAATATGAAACTGACTTGGGTATTTGCTCTGCTGTTTCTGCTACAGCCATGGCTGGCTTGCGCCAGCTGTAATCCAGCATCCCCTTCGACTTCTGAACCGGCAGTACCGCTGCATCTGACACTGACCAGTGATCCCTGGCCCCCTTTTATTGAGGCCGATGGCAAAGCCGGTTTGGCACTGGAAATAGTTCAGAGCGCGCTGGCGGTTCACTGTTATCGCTTGCAGGTGGAGTTAAAGCCCTGGGCCAGGGCACTGAGGTCGGTTAAAGAGGCCAAAACCGATCTGCTGCTGGCCACCTGGCATACACCGGAGCGAGAGCAAGTGCTGCTGTTTTCCGAGCCCTATCTGCAAAATCGCCAGCGTTTCATCAAGCGCCGAGGTGATCCCTTTGATACACAGATCTCGACAGCCTCAAGGGGAAAAGAATCGGCGTGGTACGCGGATACAGCTATCAAACCGGTTTTCGCGCCGCGAGCGATTTTATTCGCGTGCCCAACAACAGTCTGGAGTCCAATCTGAAGATGTTGGCAGTGGGTCGTCTGGATTTGACTCTGGAGGATGAGATTGTCGCCACAGATACATTCTGGCGTCTGCAACAGGAAGATAGCTTCGACTTTACCGGTCCGCCACTGGATATCCGCAACCTGCACCTGAGCACCAGTCGCCTTCATCCCCATGGCGCAGAGTTGATTGCCGAGTTCAATCAAGGGCTGGAGACAATCAAAAAAACGGCGAGTATGCCAAAATACTCGCCAAATATGGGGCAATTCTACAAGGACGCCAGGCGCCGCCAATACTGCATCTCGATGGCGCCATGGCTAAGCGGGTTAAGGGTACTCTGGTCGGGATGCCCTGTTTCAGTCGAGAGTGGCCAGCATCTCATCCGAGTAATCCTGCAGGCGCTCGCCGCTGCGAACCTTGGCGATATAGTCAGGGTTAGCAATAAAGGGGCGGCCTATGGCGACCAGGTCAAAACGCCCGGCAGCAATCGCCTCGGCGGCCGTTTCCGGGCTGTAACCACCCACACCCACCAGATTTCCCTGGTAGTGGCGGCGCATGTAGTCCGATACCCGGCCATCGAGGAAGTCGAAGCGCATGTTGTCGTCAAACATGCCCTCGTGCAGATAGGCCAATCGGCGGGAGCCAAGCTCGGCGAGCAGATAATCAAACACCTGACGGTCACGGGGATCGGCACTCATATTAAAGTATGCCCCGGGTGACAAACGCAGCGCCGTGCGATCTGCACCTATGGCGGCTATGGTGGCATCCACTACTTCCAGGGCAAAGCGGCTCATGTTTTCAGGCGTTTGGCCATACTCATCTTCACGTCGGTTGCTATCGTAATGCAGGAACTGATCGATGAGATAACCGTTGGCACCGTGGATCTCAACGCCATCGAAACCGGCCTCAATGGCGTTTTCTGCCGCCTTGGCGTAATCACGCACCAGTTCGGCAATCTCGGCCTTGCTGGCCGCCTTTGGAGTTTGGTAGCTCAGCTCGCGCATTCTCGGCACTGTACCTTCAACGCCCACGGCAGATGGTGCCAACACATGTTCACCATTAAAGAAGTGCGGATGCGCGACCCTGCCTGTGTGCCACAGCTGGGCAAAAATCTTGCCGCCCTTTTCATGCACGGCATCTGTCACCCGGCGCCAACCGGCAATCTGAGTCTGGGTAAAGAGCCCAGGAGTGTTGGGATAGCCCTGCCCATCCGGGCGAATGATGGTGGCTTCACTGATGATCAGCCCAGCCTCGGCGCGGCGGGCGTAGTAAGCCAACATGGCATCGGTCGGCACCAAATCGGCATCGGCCATACAACGGGTGAGCGGCGCCATCATAAAGCGGTTATTGAGTGTGATGCTGTCATTGAGACGATACTGTTCAAACAAGTTCTGGTACATGGTTCCTGCCCTTGGCGAGTTAACGGCTCAGTCACTGGCATTCGCCTTATTCAGAGCCTGAGGAGCTGAGCCCCTATTTGAATGTTCGTTCAAGATAAAGATTGTTGAATGATCATTCAAGCCTTTTTTGAACAAATATTCAAATTGCAGTAAACTCGGCGCATCACAGTGGGAAATCATCTTATGAGAAACGCCGAATTCGATCGCGAGAAAGTGCTGCGCAGCGCCATGAATGCCTTTATGGCCAAGGGTTACAGCAAGACGAGCATGCAGGATCTGACCCGGGCAACCGGCTTGCATCCGGGGTCTATCTATTGTGCCTTCGACAATAAGCACGGGCTGTTTCTGGCGGCGATTGACCAGTACCATGCCGATCGCGAGCAGCAGTTGCAGGGCTTTTTCCCGGCCGAGGGTTCACGACTCGAGTGCCTGCGGCGTTATCTGGACAACATAGTCAGCGAGTGCCTCAGCTGTGATGCCAGCCAGGCCTGCCTTTTGGTCAAGGCTTTGAGCGAAGTGGGTGAGCAAGATCTGGCTGTACAACAGAGAGTGAGCCAACATCTACAGCAATGGCAAACGGCGTTGCAGCAGATACTGCAGCAGGCCCAGGTGCAAGGTGAACTGGCCGCCGATAAAGATCCGGCGCTGCTGACCCGGTTTCTGATGATGGGTATTTATGGCCTGCGCACTTATGCCCATACTCACCCGAGTGCCGATGAACTCAGTGCCCTGGCCACAGAGCTGTTTGAGCACCTGAGCCTCTGAGCCGGCCGCAAGCCTTGAGCGCCCAAGGCGCAGTCGCACTACAGCATCACTGGGCCTTGAAGCCTATCCTAAATCCCCCCCAGTGTTTGCCCTTAACATAAATGGGCACAGAGAGATCGTGCATCACCTCGCCCGTATCACGCTTATAGGTCTGCAGCAGCACCGGCTCTGTGTGCTGGCCGCAGCGGATCCCAGTTGGGTCGTTGAACAATCTCTTGGTGCGGTTTTGCAGCATATCCCGCTCCCTATCACCAGTCAGCGGCTGGCAAAAACGCTGATTGTGAGTCGGAAAGTAGCCCTTCTTATCGACCGCTCCGGCGTAAATCACCTCCCGGTGACGCTCCAGTATCGGTTCCTGCAAGGCCGGAAAGTGCTTGTCGGTAAAACCGTCAAAGGCGGTGTTGTATTTGGGTGGCTCTGTCGCTGCTATCGGCCGATATTGCGGCGAAAACAACTGCTGCTCAGTAAACTTGCCTTCCGCCAACCCTTGCTCCAACGCCTGGCCGCAAGCCTTGGCGGCCTGCTGCGCTTCTTTGAGAATAAGCTGATCGAAACTGCCGGTATCCCAATGCGAAAGCGCCCGGAACATTCCCTCTGTGGTCTGCGACAGCCCAAAGGCCTGACGGGAGATCTGCTCACTGCGACGACCTGTATCTGTCAGCGACTCGCTGATATGGGTAATGGCATTGGAAATATCCGCCGTAGTGCCGCGATATTCACGCAACGCGGCCTCAATCTGCTCCAACGCCTGCGCCGAATCCTCGACACCCGAAGCGATACTGTCAAACCTCTGCTCCAGTGAATTCATGGCATCCACGGCGCCGGCGGTTTGGCTAACCACCTGATTCATTAGCTGTGAGGTGCCGTCGGTCAGCTCTCTAATCTGCGTCAACATGGCGGCAATGTTCTGGGTAGCCTCTGCGGTCTTGGCCGCCAGACTGCGCACTTCATCGGCCACCACGGCAAAGCCTCTACCCGCCTCTCCGGCCCTGGCGGCTTCAATGGCGGCATTGAGCGCCAACAGATTGGTCTGGGCGGCAACACTGTCAATCACTTCGGTGATTTTGCCTATGGCATCGGCCTGCGCCTTGAGTTGTCCCACGCCGGAGGCGGCCTTGTCGACATCCAGGCTCAAGGCTTCAACCGCACGAAAACCACTGGCGGCATACTGGCGCCCTTCGATGCTGACACTGCGGGATGCCTGTGCCTGATCGAGCACCACTTCGGCGTGTTCACTCAAGACCACGGTAGTATGACTCAGCTGATTGGCAGCCACGGCAATTTGCCCGGCTTGCTGACCGCTGGAGTCCAGAGTGAACTTGAGTTGGTCAACAAAGTGAGACACTTCGGCAGCGCCGATAGCGATACGGCTTGCATCCCGGCCCAGTTGCTGCGCCGCCTTTTCATCACCTGCACCCTCACCGGATGTCTGCTTGGCGCCTTGGGCCACAGGGCGGGAAGCCCAGCGCAGCGCCAATACAGGGCCTATAAGCGCAAGACTCCATCCAAGCAGTGAAAGCAATAGATTGTCGGCACTTAAAGCCAGCTGAGCGCAACCCAGCGCCAGCGCACCGAGCAGCAACCCCGCCAGCATAGGCAAAATACGGTTTTCCTCAGACATGCAGCCTCCCTTCCTATCCTTATTGTTGGTTTGTGCCAAACAAGGGATCCTTGAGTTTTTCAGCATAACCCAAAGCACGGCGCTCTGCCGAATTGGACATAAGTCTATAGTGAGGCAATGAGATTCTGCGGCCGGAGACGGTAAGCATGATCAGGCGTGGCTTCACACTGCCGGCAGCCCAGCGGGCGGACAGGTGCATTTAGTGCGGGAAAGCTGCTAGAATCTGCCACTCTTTTTCAACGCATTGATGAGACATTGCAAAGATGGGCAGAGCATATCAAAACCGCAAGGAATCCATGGCCAAGACGGCCGCACAGAAGACCAAGGTCTACTCCCGTTACGGTAAAGAGATCTACGTGTGTGCCAAGGGTGGCGGTGTCGATCCCGACGGTAACCTGGCACTGCGGCGCCTGATTGAACGCGCCAAGAAAGATCAGGTACCGGCACACGTTATTGACCGGGCTATCGACAAGGCCAAAGGTGGTGGCGGTGAAGACTATGATACTGCCCGCTATGAAGGTTTCGGCCCGGGTAACTGCATGGTGATTGTCGACTGTCTGACCGACAACGGCAAGCGCACCTTCACCGAGGTTCGTCAGGCCTTTGTGAAGAATGATGCCAAGCTGGGTGGTCCAGGCACTGTGGCCCACATGTTCGATCACCAGGCGGTATTTGTCTTCCCCGGTGAAGATGATGAAGTGGTGCTCGAGGCCCTGATGATGGCCGATGTCGATGTTGCCAATGTCGAGTTGGAAGACGGCATGATCAGTGTCTACGCCCCCAACACCGAATTCTACAAGGCCAAGACGGCATTGCTGGAAGCCTTCCCCGAAGTCAACTTTGAGATGGAAGAGATCACTTTCGTACCACAGAACATGGTGGAAGTGTCCGGTGAAGATGTCGCCCAGTTCGACAAGTTTATTGCCGCACTGGAAGACTGTGATGACGTGCAAAATGTCTATCACAACGCCGAGATCATCGAATAAGACCAAGGCTTTGAAACATAAAAAGGGACCAGATGGTCCCTTTTTATTTCTACGTAAATGTTAATGCACTTGAATTAACGCAGTTCCATTTCCTGGATAATCTCGTGGGCAATTTCCGGGGTGGTCACCTCGGGTTTTTCATGAAGATCGGCCTTGAGTTGCCCCTTTCTGTGCTTGAGCGCCGCTTCCAGTTTTTTGCCTGCTTCGGCGATGGCCGGATACATGACTTCGTTCTTGCCGGAGGCCGCGACTGCCACCCCCTCGTAATTGGTTCGAATATCAACCTGATGTACGCCATGCTCTTTGGCAATGATGATGTCCAAGCCTAACAGGCTGGGGAAATGCTTGGCGATTTTGGAAAACTTCTCTTCGATATGGCTACGTACTGCTGCTGTGACTTCAACATGATGACCTGAAAGCTGAATTTTCATAGGTTTTCCTTTTTTCTGCTGATTCACTTATAGAGCTTGGGGCTTTCAGCGTAAAACACAAGGGCCAATGTTCAAATAAAGCTCGATCAGTGCCTCATTCTGCTCTTGTATGGTCAAAATTAATCCAGAGTTCATCTTGTTCCCTGTTTAGTGCTGTTTTTATCGCCGGTTATTGGCCTGTTTTAATTCAGTTCAGTATTTCCAGCCCCTTCTGTATCAAGTCAACTGCCGGTTCGATACAGGCGTTATTTACAGGTAAAACACGAATGGTAATGTTTATCATTAATTATTATTAAGCTAGAATCAGCGCATCTGTTTCCCTTGGTGGTCAATGACTATCCGCAGCAATCATGAAATCTCTATCTCTGTTACAGTTTCCCAGGCGCTATCCCCAAGCCCTGACCATTATCAGCCGGGCGCTGGCATCTATTGTTGGCGGTTATCTTATCGCGTCTTTGGCCTGTGCCCTGTTGGCTGTGAGCCTGCCTATGAGCCGTATCGACAGTACAGTGAGTGCCATGATGCTGTCTTTTCTGATCTACGCCATGGTGGTTATCAGGGTATTTTGCGTCAAACGCAGTTTGCGGGCCTGGCAAGAACTCCTGCTGCTGGCAGCCGCCTTGTTTGGCATGCTGAAACTGCTGGGGGTTTGAGATGAAAGACAGTTTTTTCCGAACCATGACCTGGCTCCACACCTGGGTGGGTCTGCTGGTATGTTGGGTGCTGCTACTGGTGTTTTTTGCCGGAACCCTGAGCTACTATCGCCATGAAATCAGCCTGTGGAATCAGCCCGAGCTGCACAAGGAGGTGTTCCAATCCTACGATAACACCCGCCTTGCTGAGCAATTGAGTCAGGGCGAGGATTATCTCAGGCAGAATGCGGTCAACGCCCAGCGCTGGCTGATTGAATTCCCCACAGAGCGCCACCCCATGTTGAGTTATGGCTGGCAACAGCCGCCGGAGCCGGGGCAGCGCCGCGGCGCCTTCAGTGAACATCTAGTCAAGGCCGATAACAGCGGCTATGTGACTGAAGTGCGGGAGAGCCGCGGCGGCAACTTCTTTTACCGCCTGCATTTCGATCTGCACTATATCTCTGCCATCACGGCACGCTGGATTGTCGGTTTCTGCACCATGTTTATGTTGCTGGCGATCATCTCAGGAATAGTGATCCATAAGCGCATCTTCAAGGACTTTTTCAGCTTCCGTCCCGGCAAGGGTAGCCGTTCCTGGCTCGATGCCCATAATGTCAGCTCGGTACTGGCGCTGCCGTTCCATCTGATGATCACTTATACCGGGCTTATCACCCTGATGATCATCTATATGCCTTGGGGCATATTGGTCAACTATGACAGTGACCGCCGGGAATTTATCAATGAAGCCCGTCCCGGCAGCAGCTTTACCCGCATAGCTGCCGCCAATGAAGCCGCGCCTCAATTGCCACTGGCAAGCTTCCTGCCCAAGGTGCAGCAAACCTTTGCCGAACTGCCGCTCAAGTCGGTGTCAGTGATCAACCCGGATGATGCCAACAGCCGGGTCATGGTCACTTTCAACACAGGCGAGCAGGTCACAGAACGGGAGCTGTTTATAGTGTTCAGCGGTACTGATGGCGAGCTTCTCTACAGCGCGGACAATGACATCAGCGCCGCCAAGGCGACTCACGACGCCATGATGTCCTTGCACACAGCCCGTTTCTCCGGCCCCGCACTGCGGGGGCTCTTCTTCCTTCTGGGGCTGAGCGGCTGCGTGATGATAGCCAGCGGCACCTTGATGTGGGCGGTAAAGATTCGCCAGAAACAACAAAAAGCCATCAGTCAGGGCGCCAAGCCCAGCCTGGGTCTGCGCCTGGTGGAAACGCTGAACCTGATGTTTATCCTCGGTCTGCCCCTGGGTACAGTGGCCTTTTTTTATGCCAATCGCCTGCTGCCTGCCTCTTTGCCTGGCCGCAGTCAATGGGAGGTTCACAGCTTCTTTATTCTGCTGCTGATCAGCGGCTTGCTGGCTATCTGGCGCAGAGACAGAGCCATGTGGCGCGCTCAACTGGCGGCGCTGACAGCTGCACTCGCGTTCTTGCCGCTGCTGAACGCCCTGACCTCGCCAGCCAACCTGCTGAGCAACCTCGCGGCCGGTCAGTGGCAATTGGCGGGATTTGATCTGCTGGCGCTGGCCTTCGCAGCCCTTGGCTTATTTGCCTTCAAGCGTTTGGGGAGGCAGCCAATGAAACAAACGGCCAAGGCCCAAAAACTTCAGGCGGTGCGCGGATGATGATTGCACTTATTGCGTTGACTTATCTCGCCTTTGGCCTGCTGGCCATGTCCATGTTTGGTCATTTCCGTGAGGCCATGGGGCGCGCTCCCAAAACTCTGGAAAGCCGCCTGCTGTATGCGGGCGGTTGGTTGGCCCTGCTGGCAAGCTTTGTGCTTTGTGGCATGGGGTATGGCTGGGGTTATGGCAGCATACTGTTTTTCGGCCTGATGACGCTGGCTGCCCTACCTGTGGTTTTGCAGCTCAGCTATCTCGGTCGCAGTCTGCCTAAAGCGCTTATGTTGGCGCCGGTTGTTTTTGTTGTGGGTTGGTTTATCTAACCAATTTTGGCTCAAACTCTGCCATGAAAAAGCGCTGCAACTGCAGCGCTTTTTAGTGCGTATCTCAAAATAGATCCAGCAATCAGCGAGGATTTTTAGGGCTCTTACAGCCTTTGCCCTTACAACCACCAGTGTCACCGCCACCGCCGGTACCACCGCCTGAGCAACCGTTGGCGGTCAGGTAATCCACTGCATCCTTGGCCTGCACCAGACCATAACCTGTCTCATCATCACGGCCGACAGCACCGAGATCTTCGGCGGTGGCACGCAATGCCGCACGAATGTCACTGTTACTGCACTGAGGGAAATGACTCCACACCAAGGCCGCAACCCCGGCCACATGAGGTGTCGCCATCGAAGTGCCGTCGAAGTATGCATAGTTACCCGCGCCGATATCAACGCTGGCATTGCTGCCCACGGCCGCCAACATGGCCGCACCATCGGTATCACTCACACCCACAGACGGAATGGCGGTAACCACCTCCCCCAGAGTCCCGTTCAAGGCACCCGGCTCATTGTTGTAGATAATGGCCGCAACACCGCCACCGTTTTCACAGGCGAGCACTTTATCGGAGAAAGCGATATTACCACGTTGAATTAAGCACACCTTACCAGCGGCATCACATGGACTCTCACCTGTGCCACAGTCAGCCAGAGTACCGGCAGCGCTGCCGGTGGGTGAGCCTTCCATACCTATGGCTTCGTAACCATTGCCGGCCACTGAGGCCGCAGCCACCAACGCAGTGCCCATAGGCACGGAGGAAAGCACGCCGACCCCCGGGCCGGAGAGTTCAACTTGACTGGTACGCTGTGAGAAATCCGCATGCTGCTTGTTGGCATCCACTGCGGCGACCGACACCACAGAATTATAAGATGCCGGATAAGAGTGGCGGGTATTGCCGTCGTTACCTGCGGCGGCGATACTCAGAATGCCGCGGCTGTCGGCGGCAGCAAAAGCGCTGTCCTCGGTGCGGCTCTTCCTACTGCCACCCAGGCTCATGTTAATCACCTTGGCGCCGGCCTGCTCACACTTGTCCAGCGCGGCAACCAGGCTGGATGAATAGCCCCAACCATCGGCATTGAATACCTTGATAATGTGCAAGTTAAGATTGCCATTGGGGTTTACGCCCACCACACCAACCCCATTGTTGAGTGCGGCAATCGTCCCGGCCACATGGGTACCATGATGGTTTTCATCTGTGTACCAGTTGCCGGTACCCGGATCATTAGTGCCATCAACATTGTTGCCCGATAGATCTTCATGAGCCAACTGGTAACCCGAATCTATGATGCAGACCTTCATATTACCGGTCTGGGCGTCACTGAGTTGGTCGGCCTGCACCATGGGAATACCGTAAGGGACTATCTGTGAAAGCGGGAAACGCTTCACATCCGCTTCGACATATTCCACATTGGGATTGTTGGCAAGGCCCTTGAGAGCCTGAGCCGGGATAGAAAAAGCGGCGGCGTTGTGGGCCGACAGATCCAGCTCCATTTTGGCACCCATGGCCTTCATCTGCGCCATAGTGCTGGGGCCTTTCCCCTCCTTGAACTTGACTATGTAGCGCTCGTTATCTGCAGCCTGTGCACCGACGCACAGCGCCAAAGTCACCGCTGCTGCGAGGGGCTTGTAAAATGCCTGCATAATGTTCTCCTGCAATTTGTTTTTGGTCTGCATTTCGATTCATCTCGAAATATTATTTTTATTAACAATTGAAACAAAGTGTTTACACACTATGTTGTTATAGCGCTGCAAGACTTCAGATGCAAGACTAAAGTAGGTGGAATGACCAAAGAGATCAGACTAAAGAATTAGAAGTAAAAAATTAAAAATAACAAATTAAATCAACCAAATAAAACAACAAAATTATTGAAAACACCCAAAACAAATAAGCCAAATGGAATCGTGATGACCTGTGGCAGACAAGGGTTTGGCAAATAGGCTATAGTGGCCGCTACTTTGCAAACCGTCTCAAGGAGCATCCAATTGAGTTTTCATCTGACCGTATCCTGGCAAACCAGCCCGGCGCCCGAGGGAGAGTTCAATCGAGATCATCAAATAGACTTTGGTACTGGCCAACAGCTGCTGGCGTCAGCAGCCCCCGAATACAAAGGCAATGAGGCCAAGGTCAACCCGGAAGAGAGTCTGCTGGCAGCATTGTCGTCCTGCCATATGCTGACCTTCCTGACCATAGCTCACTTGAAGCGCTTACCGGTCGAGAGCTACCGGGATAACTCCACCGCAGAAATCGGCAAGAAGGAGTCTGGCAAAATTGCCGTGACCCGTATGAGCCTCAACCCTGAAGTCACTTTTGCCGAAGGCACTGAGATAGATAGGGAAACACTGGAAAAGATCCACGAAAAGGCACATGCCAACTGCTTTATCGCCAACTCACTGGCGGCAGATACCGAAGTGGAAATCAATTTCTGAGCAATAAAAACGGGTGTCACCGGCCTGGGAACCACTTGGCCGATAACACCCTAACACCTGAACAGGGGATGCCAAATGCATCCCCTGTTTTTTATCGCTGCATGCTTACTTAATATCGTCCGCTTCACCCTTGGGAGGCATGGGGCGAGCATTCAATGCCGGTATCGGCTCGCGAACCAGTTCATCCTTGAGATAACTGATAGCCCGCTCAAGCTGAGCATCTTTGCCTTTGAAGGTTGCCAGAGGCAGATTGTCGACCTCGATATCCGGGCTGACACCGCGGCCTTCAAGCACCCAGCGGCCATCGATAGCATACTGAGGATATTCAGCAACCCGCGCCATGCCCCGGTCGGTGAGGCTGTTGCGGCCCGAAAGCCACACCCCGGCGCCCGCCGTCTGTTTACCCACCAAGGGCGCCAATCCCAGTGCCTTTATGCCGGCGGAGAAGGTTTCACCATCGGAGTAGGTCAACTGATCTGTCAGCACCACCAGGTGGCCGCGGAACGTCTGCTGCATGTTGACATAAGGCGCGCCTGTTGTAGGTTGCCAGAAGGCCCAGGCCTTACGCAGCAGCTTTTCGATAATCCAGCTGTCGATATTACCGCCACGATTGCGGCGCACATCGATAACCAGACCATCCTTGTCGTAGTTGGCGTAAAACTCGCGGGCAAAGCTCTCAATATCACCACTGCCCATGGCATACAGATGCAGATAACCTATCTTGCCGTCGCTGGCCTTGGCCACCTTATCGGCATTGGCATTGACCCAATCGAGATACCTGAGTTTGGCGTTGTCACGGTTGCTGATCGCCTGCACTATTACCTTGTGCTGTTTGCTGCCGCGCTTGAGTCCCAAAAGCACCTGTTTGTCGGCCTGATTACGCAGCATAGAGGTGAGCTGCGCCAGGGTAGCCAATTTCCGGCCATTGATATGGGTGATGATGTCGCCATCACGGACATCGACCCCGGGGCGCGCCAGCGGTGAGGCCTGCATCGGCAGTTCAGGGTCGGTGCGATAGATATGGCTGACCTTGACACCATCTTTCACCTGACTCAGACGTGCTCCCAGCTCGGCGGCCTTGGGCATATCGGGATCCTTGGCAAAGTCACCGCCGCGCACTTGCGAGTGCAGCGCATCCAGTTCACCCATCATCTGAGTGAAGATATCATTCAGCTCATGTCTGTCGGTGAGCCGGTCCAGCAATGGCTGATATTTGGCCTTGGCGGCTTGCCAATCGACCCCGCGCATCTTGTTGTCGAAAAAAGAGTCTCTGTGCATCAGCCAGGCATCTTCAAAGATCTGCTGCCACTCCTGACGCGGTTGAATGGCGAGTTGCCACTGGGATGTTTGCACCACGGCATTGCTGAGATCGCCCGGCAGTTGGTCACCCACTGGCACTATCACCATCTCTTTGGGATTGCTCTGCTTCCGCAGCAATACCTTGCTCTGATCGGCCGAGAGTTGATAATCGCGCACATCATCTGCGAATGTTTCCAACTTGGGACTCAAAGGGTCAAACTTCACCAGCTTGAGCGCCGACTGTTTGCCTGTGATATCGCTATCTAGCAGATAGAACCCAGAGTCCAGCACCTGCAGTTTCTGGTAGTTACCCGCCTCGATGGGGACTTGCCACAGCCGCGACTTCAGGCCTTGCCAATCCACTTTCAGCTTATCGTCAGCGGCCTTTTCATCACCGGCAGCAACGCCTTGCAGCTCGTTGGGACGCTGGAATGGGAAACGGGCATCCTGACTCAATGCCAGGGCAAATATTTGGCTACGCTTGTCAAATACGGGGCCCATGTTGCGATCGCCCCAGGGCGAAGAAGGAGTGGCCTGGAACTCACGGTTTGACAGGAAATAGAGCCACTGACCATCCGGGCTGAAGCTGGGCGAAAAAGACTCGTACTTGTCGCTGGTCAGCATCTCGCCCTTGGCGGATTCCAGTGAGTAAAGCATCACTTGGCTGCGCTGGGCACCGACTTCCGAGCGAGTCAAAGCCAGGAAGCGGCTATCCGGCGACCAACGGATATCGGCATAGGGGCCAAGACCTTCGTTGTTGGTCACTATCTTCTTATTACTGCCGTCTTTGAGATCCAGCAGCCACAAATTACCGGCATAATCATCATGGGCCAAATAACGACCATTGGGCGACAGCTCCAGGCTCATTCTCAATGTGTTGCCATCTTGGGTCAGCTGCTTGGCGCCAGCGCTGCCATCGGCGGGATAACGCCAGATCTCTTGCTCACCGGAAGCATCCGAGATGGCATAGACCCAACGGCCGTCATGACTCATCAGTGCGTTGCGCATTCTATGCTTGCCGTCCGAGTCCAGCTCTACCAGGCGGGAACCATCTGTAGTCGCCAGCGCCACATGGCTGCGGGCAGTGATGACCACCTTGTCTCCTGCCGGGGCCAGCCTGGCACTGGTGGCAAAATCGAGCGGATCGTTAACCCAATGTTCACGCCGCTCGGGGAAGTCTGAGGCCAGACGCAGATCCAGCTTCTGCTCCTGCCCGGAAGCCAGGTCCCACAGGTGAATATCGGCACCCAGCTGGAACACTATGCGGCCGCCGTCCAGATAGGGGCTACGCACTTCGAAATCACGATATTGAGTCAACTGTTTAAGATCTGAGCCATCGCTGGCCATAGACCAGATGTTGGCGTTGCCATCGGCATCCGAGACAAAATAGACCCGCCCCTGCCACAGCATGGGATGACGCAGCGAGCCCTGATGCTCTTTGGCCAGCCGCACGGCCTCTTTGTCCTGCCCCAGTTGATAACGCCACAGTTCGCCCATGGCGCCGCCGCGGTACACCTTGGCATTATCCCCTGTGGTTTGCAGCCCAAAGCGGCTGAAGTAGACATACTCACCTTCTGGGTCAACCACGCCTTCTATGGCATCGGCCAGCGGCAGATCGCGGGTTGTCAAAGTATCCGGGTTTACCGAACGCAGCACCCAGTAGTTCGCCGGCCCCTGGGCATTGTCTGTGGCATAGAGAATTTCGCCATTTGCGGTCCAGCCCTGCAGCCGAACCTGGCTGTTTTCGAAACTGACGCGCTTGGCAAGCCCACCACTCATGGGGATCACATAGACTTCCTGGGCACCATCATAGTTGGCGGTAAACGCCAGCGATTTTCCATCGGCAGAGATCTTGGCATTCAGCTCTTCGGCCGGCAGGCTGGTCAAACGGGCAGCTTTCTCCTGCCCGAGTGTCTGAGTCCAGATATCCCCTTCGGCAGTAAACACCAGGGTGTTGTCATGAATCGCGGGCGAACGGTAATAGCCCTGACCCGCTTCTGCGGCATAGGCGGCTGCACTGCCCAAAGTTCCCAATGCCAGCATACAGCAGGCCACGGAGTGACGAAGTTTCATCAATGCCTCTATTCTCTGTTATTAATCAGTTAACGCGGTTTTACGAGCCCAACAAGTTAGCAGAGAAAGCGGCGGGATTCAGCTGTTGCCGACGACAGAAGTTTTAGCAAATGTGTCGGCAGGCATACTGAAAAATCAAACTGATAGCGGCCAGCCGTGGGTAATTTTGCTCAAGGATTCATTCACATCGAACAGCCTGATGCGTATGTTGTGGGCGCCCATGGCCGCCACTCGTTGTGAGTGCATGCAGGCGTAAGCTTCGGCGCTGGCTTCATCTTCAAACAGATAGATGCCACCGGCCTCGCCGCTGCGTGGATTTTCAGTCCAGATTTTCGCAATGAAACCTGGCTCCCGGGTAATGGACTCGGCCAGAGGCTTGGCCTGCTCTGTCAGGGCATCGCCCATCATTTCGGCGGGAAATTCAAAATCGATTTGCAATAGAGTGGTCATTCAACCCTCCCCCTTGGTTTGCGGATTAATGTCAGGGAAGATGCAAACAAGTGATTGGCCTTGAATGCCTGTCACTGTTAATGCTGCTCTCTTGGAAGATAGCAGCATGAGAACCTTCCTTATGAAATCATAAAACTGCTGCGCGTTCGCTACAAGGAGGCACAAATTGGTGGCATAGTTACCCTAAAGTAACTTGCGCCCAGCCTTATGACACTCAATCAGCAAGCCCCTCTCTGCCCGGCCTATCAGGTTCTGCGGCTGATCTGCGGCAAATGGAAACCCGCCATTCTGTTCCTGCTGCAACAGCAGCCACAGCGCTTCAGCTACCTGAAACGGCATCTGCCCGGTGTCAGTCAAAAAGTGCTGACCGCTCAGCTAAAGGAGCTGGAGCAAGACGGCGTACTCACCCGTACTCTCTACCCTGAAGTGCCACCCAGAGTCGACTATCGTCTCAGCGTGCTTGGAATGGCACTGTTGCCGCTGCTGGAGCAGATGCACCTTTTTGCCGAGCAAAACGCCGACTTGCTGACGGGAAAGCCCCAATGAAACCTGTGCCCTGGCTCGATGGCATGAAGCGCTGGCATTTTGCCTTGGCCACGCTTTTATTGTTCGGTATTGAAGTATTGATAGCCCGCTACGCCCCGACCGGCTTCATCCGCGGGTTTATCGGCGATCTGCTGGTAGTAATACTGATGTTTTGCGCCCTTAAAACCGTGAGCCCCTGGGCAAGTCGGCTGCTGCTTCCCTTGGTGCTGGCATTTGCCTTCGCCATAGAGTTTGGTCAGGCCTTTGGCTTGGTGGATAAGCTGGGGCTGGGCCATATTCGCCTGGCACGAATCGTTATCGGCAGCCACTTTGACTGGCTGGATCTGCTGGCATACAGCCTGGGGTGTTTGCTGTTACTCCCGGGCTCCCTGGCGTTATCTTTCCCGGGGAAGAGACAAGCTCAAAGTGCCCGGGAATAACCCCTGAAATAAAACTCAGTTTCGGTACTTAACCCCGGCTTAGGCCAATATCAGCACCACCTGGGCAGCATTGGGACTGAGAATTACCCGCTAAGTCGGGCTAAAAGACCGGGAGCAGGTTGGCAGCTGCCCCCGTGGATTTGACGGTTCAAAAAGGCGGTTTAAAAATCACGGCTCAAAATAAGCTTAAACCTTGTAACGCCCGCTAGCGGGTCAGGCGGTTTATCAACGCCTGATGCTGAGGGAAACGCTCAAGCAGTTCATCACGGCCGAACAGCTTGAAGTCATCGAAGGTAAAGCCAGGTGCCACCATACAACCTACCAGCGAATAGCCCGGATTATTCATTGCCGAACCAAAAATAGTACCTTTGGGCACCAAGACCTGTGGCCGCTCACCTTTGGCCAAGTCCATCCCGAGTTGCGCCTCGGTCAGCTCACCCTGCTCGGAGAGCATATAGATGGTCAGCGACTCACCGCTGTGGAAATACCACATCTCATCGGCCGTCAGTTGATGCAGGTGGGACACTTCACCCGTCTTGAGCATAAAGTAGATGCTGGTCCACAGGTTACGGCTATCATCAAACCGGCTGTCCGAAACGAATGAACGACCGAAATACCCGCCCTCAACATGGGGCTCAAGCTCGAGTGCCTGGATAACATCATCGGCGGTCAACATAAAAAACTCCTGTTATTAAAATGAGGGCAGGCTCCCTGCCCTGTGATGGATTGAAACTGACTGACTTCCCGGTAACTTTTTTTAAGCCCAGTAACTCTCTTTAAACTCAGTCACTCTCTTTTAAGCTCAATCTTTCGTCTCAGTGATTCTCTTTGACTTCGAGACTCTGCTCGAGACGCTCAAGCAAGGCTTGCCAGCGCTCGCTCTGCTCGCGATTAAGCGCTTGCGCATTCTCGGGCGCCGTAGCCTGATGGATAAAGGACTGCTGCTTCAGTTGCTGCTGGGCCGCTTCTTTCACCAGAGCCGCTTCATTTGGGCTCAAGGCCTTGGCTAAAGCATCCGGCAGCGTCAGTTGATAATCTGCAACTATGCCTCGTACCAGCACTGCCGCCTGCTCAAGTTCACCGGCTTCGATGGTACTTGTCAGCAGATCCAATCGGCCGTCGATATCACTTGGCTGCGCGGCCAGAGCTTGCTGCTGCCTGGAGGCCATTCCCGCTCTTTGCTGCACACTCTGTTCTGCCACGGCGCGATTCTTGGCAGCAGCGCTTTCTTGAAGAAGCATATCCTGTTGCTGAACAGCCTGTTCCTGAGGTGCCGCTCGCTTAGCGGCCATTGGCTGCGGCGCCGATGCATTTCGCAGTTCGGGATTCAGAATAAACAACCCTGCCACCAGCATCACAGAAGCCGCTGCGGATAGGCCATATCTGTGCTTTTGCCAGAAACCGGGCGCCGGACGGATCACCTCTGGCGCTTGACAGCAGTTGTCCCTCGCCTGCTGCAGAATTTGCTGATCCAGGGCCAGAGGCGGCTGCTCGACAGCACCTTCACGATAGAGCGCATCTATCTGCGACTCTGGTGTGGCAGCATCATCGCGTTTGTTCTCTGTCATTCAATGCTCTCCTGGGTCTTGCGCCCCAAACAGTCACGCAGGCTCTGATAGGCATAACGTATCCGGCTCTTGGTGGCCTCCAGCGTCGCCCCGACAACTTCACTGATCAGTTGCGCCGTCAGCCCGGACTCCTGATTCAGCAAAAAGGCTTCCTTCTGCACCTGGGGCAAGAGACCAATGCACTCCTTGAGCCAGGCGACCTGACGACTTCGCTGCAGTTCGCTATCCGGCTCAGCGGTTTGTGGGCCCAGCAGATTGGCCTGCGCATCCGGCTCATCCTCATCTATGCTGAGGCTGTCGACCGGTTTAACCGCCCGCACATGGTCAATCAGCAGGTTGTGAGCTATCCGGTACAGCCAGGTAGTAAACTTGGCGCTGGGTTGATAGCTCTGCGCCGCCTTGATCACCCGGCTCCAGGTTTCCTGATACAAGTCTTCAGCCAAGGCCATGTCACTTAACTGACGGACAAAATACCGGTAGAGTCCGCCCTTGTGTTTAAGATAGAGGCGCTCAAAAGCTTGGGCATCCCCGGCGGCATAAGCCAGCATCCAGGTCTCATCCTCTCCACTTGGCATTCCCGTCTGCCTTTGCTGTTCCAAATTCTCTCTCCTGACCGGCAGCTTAATTGGTTATTGGGATGAGAGTTTGCCTCTACACCATTGGGCTGTAAAGCCCGCTGGCGCGACTCTGGATCTCAGTTTTGCCTACGCCCCTGTTCCAGTGGTTTAAATCCGTCGGCCGGCATAGGTTCAAACATAGCTTCGGACACAGATTCGGCTCTGGTTTTATCTGCCACGACTTTGCGTCCGGGCTTAAGCGCGCCTTGCCCGGCCAACAGCGCGGCGCTGCGAGCCAGGCTGACAAACTCATGTCGATAACCGTATGGGTCTTCGCCCTTGGCCGAATCGGCAAGCTCGGCGACCCGGCGCCAGTCAAAGTCATGCAGATACACTGAGCCGTTAAGCAGTTGCCCAAGCCCGGCTACCGCCGCGGCGAAACGCAGATCATCACTGGCGAGCGCAAGCGACTTGTGGGCAGAATCCAGGCGAATGCCGTGAGTATAAAGCTGGCTCTTGCTGTCTTTGCTACTCTCACTCAAGGGCGGTTTGGCTCGCAGTTTCAGATAGCCAAGCTCTTCACGGCTGTATTTTTCCTTGCCGCTGACAGGGTCGCGACCATAGCGCAATGCATCGTTGGCCAGGTTATGTGAATCCGTAAGGCTGAGCTCATACAGGGCCGTCACCGCATGTCCGGCGCCCATTTCGGCGGCGTCGACCTTATCATTGTTGAAATCCTCCCGCTTGAGGGCGCGGTTTTCATAGCCGATGAGGCGATACTCGGCCACCAGCGCCGGGTTGAACTCGAGCTGCACTTTGACATCCGACGCTATGGTCAGCAGGGTACCGCTACGCTGCTCCACCAGAATTTTACGGGCCTCGCTCAAGGTATCGATATAAGCGTATTGGCCATTACCCTTATCCGCCAACTGCTCCAACATACTGTCGCGGTAGTTGCCTAGGCCAACCCCCAGAGTCGTCAGGCCAATCCCCTGCTGCTTTTGTTGTTCAACCAGTGCCAGCAGCTCCTGCCTGCTGGTCAGACCCACATTGAAGTCGCCATCGGTGGCCAGCAGAACCCGATTTACCCCGCCACTGATAAAGTGCTTGCGGGCCAAACGGTAAGCTGTTTGGATGCCTTCGCCGCCATTGGTGCCGCCGGCGGCCTTAAGCTCAGCCAAAGCGGCGTCTAGGCTCTCTTTATCGGCACCATTGATACCGTCCAGTACGACGCCGGCCTCACCGGCATAGACAACTATCGACACCTTGTCCTCAGAGGTGAGCGTATCGCTGAGCATTTTGATGGCCGATTTCAGCAGCGGCAACTTGTCCTGCGATGACATGGAGCCGGAAACATCCATTAAGAACACCAGGTTGGCGGCGCCTATCTGACTGGCAGGCACTTCATAACCCTTAAGCCCGATACGCAACAGCATCTTGCCTTCATTGTAAGGCGACGGTGCCAGCTCAGTACTGATGGAGAAAGGCTCGCCTTTGTCCGGCTGTGGGTAGTTGTAGTCGAAATAGTTAATCAATTCCTCGACTCTCACTGTGCCCTTGGCTGGCAATGCTCCCAGGTTGATACTGCGCCGCATCAGGCTGTAACTGCCACTGTCCACATCGACGGAAAAGGTCGATAACGGTGTTTCGCCCGCCACCATGATGCCGTTGGCGATATACACCTCCGAGCCATTGGCAAGCACAGTGGCGCTGGGATAATTCACATCCGCCAGAGTCAATTCAGCAGGCACGCTCAAGCTTCTTGGCTGGACACTCGGCTGGTACAAAGTCCGTGACGATGCAGCGCCGCTGACGGCTAACTTCTGAGCTTGCGCATGGGTTATAGCATTCGCGATATCCCGCCCGGGGTCTTTGCTTGGCAGCACAGTAGTTTCAACCTCAGAGGACTGAGGCTCACTCGCTTGATTGGCTACCTTGGGTGGCTCATGGGACTGCTGTGGCTGACAGGCAGTCAGCCACAAACTGCCAACTAGAATGGCCAACAGGCTAAGATGATATTGGCGCCCAGCAATGGCGGCGCTTTGATTTATCCCCATCTTCCCTTTGGTACTCACCTTGCATTTGCCTGGCAACATTGTCGCCTTCATAACATTTCTCCTTATTCGGCTGTTGTTATTGCAAACGGGCAGCAGAAGCAAAAGGGTTATCGAACCCACAATAAATCTTGCAAATAAGCCAAAGCACTGGTGAATGATGGCTAAGAAACGCCAAGCGACCAAGGCAGATAAAAAGAGAAGAGCAAACGTGAAAAACAGAATTGCTTTCGACCAAACACACTTTTACCCCAAAAAAAAGCTTAAAATTTAGCTTTTGAGTCACACGTCACACAAGGCGGGTTTACAGAAGCCTAAAATAACGGCTCTTTTTTTCCGGCCACAAGCCGGTTCGATTTTCTGGAGCCCTGTCGACGTGCCTCACATAAGCAATTTCAGAACCCAACTTTTTTCTTTGCGCCTAGGCCATGCCCTGCGTGAAGTCATCGCCAAGGAAGGCTATAGTGGTAAACACTTTGGCCAGGATCTGATGGCCGGGGTCACAGTGGGGATCATCGCCATTCCATTGGCTATGGCTTTGGCTATAGCCAGTGGTGTTGCCCCTCAATATGGTCTCTATACCGCTATCATAGGCGGCTTTATCATCGCCCTTACCGGCGGCTCACGCTACTCAATCTCTGGCCCAACCGCGGCCTTTGTGGTGCTGCTTTATCCCATAGCTCAGGAGTTTGGCCTCGCCGGTCTGTTGATGGCGGGGATGATGTCAGGGGGGATTCTGATAGCCATGGCGCTGCTGCGCCTTGGTCGCCTGATCCAATATATTCCCCAGTCGGTGACGCTGGGCTTTACCGCCGGGATAGGGGTAGTCATTGCAGTTCTACAGCTGAAAGACTTCTTCGGCCTCCCGATAGACAGCATGCCGGAGCAGTTTGGTGAAAAGCTGCAGGTACTGGTACTGGCACTGCCACAAACCGATTTTCCCAGCTTAGTGGTCGCATTGGTCACTCTGGCTGTGATGCTGTTGTGGCCAAAACTGAAATTGCCGGTACCGGCGCATCTGCCGGCCATCATTATCGGCAGTCTACTGGCACTGCTGCTCGGCAGCTTTGGGCAAGAGGTAGAAACCATAGGCAGCCGCTTCCATTATCTGCTGCCCGACGGTAGCCAGGGCAATGGTATTCCCCCCTTCCTGCCAAACTTTGAGTGGCCTTGGTTGCAGCCCGGGCCGGATGGTGAACCTCTGGGGCTTTCCTGGCAGATGGTAAAAGCCCTGGCCCCAGCCGCCTTTGCCATCGCCATGTTGGGCGCCATCGAATCCCTGCTGTGCGCCGTAGTGCTCGATGGCATGACAGGTAAGCGTCACAGCGCCAACAGTGAGCTGCTTGGTCAGGGGATAGGTAATATAGTGGCCCCTTTCTTTGGCGGTATCACGGCTACAGCTGCCATCGCCCGCAGCGCGGCCAACGTCAAGGCCGGTGCCTTTAGCCCGGTATCGGCGATTATCCACTCCCTGGTAGTACTCCTGGGGCTGGTGGCGCTGGCCGGCTTACTGTCCTTCCTGCCGATGGCGGCCATGGCGGCCTTATTGCTGGTTGTAGCCTGGAACATGAGCGAAGCTCCCAAGGCCTGGCAACTGCTGAAAACCGCGCCGCGCAGCGATATCTGGGTATTTTTAAGCTGCTTTTTCCTGACGGTAGCGTTCGACATGGTGATCGCCATCTCTTTCGGGATCATGCTGGCGGCCCTGCTGTTTATGAAAGAGATCGCCGAGATGACCCGCCTCTACGATATCAGCCACAATAAACGTTATATTGACCGGCCACTACCGGACGATTGGGTAGTACTTAAGATTAATGGCCCACTGTTTTTTGCCGCGGCGGAGCGCATCTTTGCTGAAATAGCGCAGATGACCCAGGATAAGCAAGTCATAGTGCTCTATATGGATGGGGTGTCCATTCTCGATGCCGGTGGTATGGCGGCGTTGAACAAGCTGATACGCAAATGCCAAAGTAACGATACCCGTTTGCTGGTTGCCGATCTGCAGTTCCAGCCAATCCGGACCCTGGCCAAGGCCAAGGTACAGCCTATCGAAGGTGTGCTCAAGTTCTATCCCACTTTGAGAGAGCTGATTGAAGAACAGGTGCCGCTCAGCATAGATGGTCAAACTAGCGCAGAAACTGCCCAGAGCAAACCGGCGCAATAGCACTATTGATCATTGATTATACCTTCACGCGCCCGGTCTTATCCGGGCGCTCGCTTATCCCGCCAAAGTAATAACCATCGCAAACTACTGACACAATTGTAAGAGATTGGCTATCCCCCCACTTAAGCCAATCTGCTAGTATGCGCGCTGATAAAAAGGGCGTTGATTAAAAAGCACAGGATAAAAAAGGCGCAATATTGAATTGCCGCCGTACATTGCAAAGGACTGGGAATGCAAGCCAAACAAACAAAGCTCTGTAACCTGTTAAAGCTGGTTGCCGGGCTGGGGCTATTCAGCCTGAGCCAACTGGCGCAGGCTAATGAGGATAAAACAGAAGCGGAGATCCGCTGGCAAACACTTAGCCCGATAGCCAACCTGTATCTGAGTCAAGCCAACGCGGAAGACTTCATCGCCCAAGGGGATAATGAAAAAAGCCGCTACAACAACTACGCCGGTGCCCTCGCCTATTACCTAATGGCCACAGAACGCGATAGCAGCAATATCTGGGCGCCCTATCAAGCCGCCGGTACTCTGGCAATGCTGGAACTTAAAGACCAGGCTATCGAAATGCTGCAACTGGCCGACAGCCGCGGCCTGTGGCAACAGATAATGCTTGAGGAAGACGACGAACTTAACGCCATCAGAGACTCGGATGAGTACCGCGCCGTGCTGGAAAAGGTTAAACGTCGTTATCCTCAGCATGCAAAAGATGCCGGTACAGCTTATATCCACCACCCTCATGGGACAGCCCCTGAAGGTGGCTGGCCTGTGCTAGTCTGGTTATCCGGCTATGGCACAGAAGGCAGCAACAGCACCCATATGGCCGAACTGCTGACGAGTGAACGGGCAATATTTATCGGCATCAACGGCACGGAAAAGCTCAATGAGCACAGCTTCCGCTGGGCCACAACAGAAACCGAGTCCAGTCACCGGGCGGTGCAGCAGGCTTTAGCCCTGGCGGCAAAGACCAGCCCTGTCAACAAGCAGAAAGTAGCACTGATGGGCTTTTCCCAGGGTGCCCTTCACAGCGCTCACCTGCTGGCCAAACACCCGAATGATTATGTCGGCGCCCTGCTATTGTCTGCAGGCGGCATGCAAACCGAGCTCAAAACTTCGGCCCCCGCCGGTAAGCGACTGGTCATCTCATACGGCGAACAGGAACACAGCAGTAATCTGGCGCTGGATAAACAGCTGGAACAATTTTTTAGCCTGGATAATCAACTGCAGCTCAAACCGCATCAGGGCGGACATTTCTTTGATGATGCCTGGCAGCAGAAATACCCGGATTATGTCAATTTCGTATTGGAACTCAATTAAGGAAGATTAGATGGAACTGAAAAGTACCTCAGGTTTTAAATCCTATTTTACCCCCAAGCGCATTCTGATAGGGGTGGGCATATTGGCGGCCCTGGGTATTGCCCAAAGCTCAGTATTGATGACAGATGCCGGTTACACCTATGTGCATCAGAACAATGTTACCGGCTCTTTGGATGTGTTTACCGAGCCCGGCATCCACTTTCGCATGCCGTTTCTGTCGAAAATAACCCGCTATGATCAGGTCGTTACCGTCTCCTTTGGCAACAATCAAGGTGAGGTGTTCTACCAACGTCTGCCGGCGCTGCAGGTACGCTTTGCCGATACGTACACGGGCCAGGTACCGGCCACTTTCCGCTTTAAGCTGTCTTATGATCCCGAGCAGCTCAAGACCATGCATCGGGAGTTTCGCTCCAACGACAACCTGATTGACACCATGTTGATCAAAAACGCCCGCAACGTCACCGTGATCACCTCAACCCAATATACCGGCGAGGAGTTTTTCCAGGGCGGCCTCAATCAGTTCAAGGCACAACTGTCGGATCAGCTCAGCAACGGTATCTATACCACTGAGCGACGCCAGGTTGAAGTCGAGCAGGTGGATCTGGTGCCGGTGGGCTTCGATCAGGAAGATTCCAACAAGCTGCAAGCCACCAAGCAATTGGTGTGGAAGACAGTGCCTATTACCGACAAGAGCGGTAATCCGGTACGTCAGGATAACCCGCTAAAACATTATGGCATCACGGTCACCCAGGTCACTATCGGCGATCCCAAGCCGGAAGATCAACTGGACAAGCTATTGACCGACAAGAAAAAACTGGTTGCCGAACGGATCCGTACCATTCAAGAGCAGGAAACCTCCAAGGCCCAGGCCAAGACGGAGCAGCTGCGCAAAGAGATCCAGCGTACCCGCGAAGTACAGGATGCCCAGCGTGCCAAGGAGCTGGCGGTTATTGCCCAGCAAAAAGAGGTTGAAGTGGCGCGGCAAATCGCCGAGCGTGAACTGGTGGAAGAACGCAAGAAGAAAGATATCGCTACCCTGAGCAAGGCCAAGGAGCTGGAAATCGCCCAGGCCAACCTGGAGATCCAGAAAGCCAACTCGGCCTCGGCCATGTTTGAGGCCAAGGCGATCCGTGAAAAAGGGATAGCCGAAGCCGACGTACTGGCGGCGAAATACAAGGCATTGGGTGCTCATGAGAAAGTGTATCTGGCCGAGCTGAACCGGGATGTAGCCAACGCCCTGTATCAGAACCTGCCCAACTTCAAGGTGGATATGCCGAAGAACTATATCAACGGCAGTGGCGGCAACGGCATGACCTCCAATCTGGACGTGATCACCGGCTTGTCGGCGTTGGGACTGATGGAAAAAAGCACCGCCCTTGGCAGTAAAGCATCCGCCAAATAACAGGCTGGTTAGAAAGTCAATTTTAGGGAGGCTCGGTCTCCCTTTTTATTCGCCTTCATTTCAGGTCATACTGATATGCCCAACCGCAAGGAGGCCTTATGTCTAAGCATTCATCCGTTTCACTGCGCCCGCAGCGCCGCGCTATCTCGCTTGCAGCGGCTCTCTCGACGGCAGCTTTGTTGACAGCTACCGTGAGTGGCTCTGCACTGGCTGAAAATTCAGCGCCATCGGTACTGAAGGATATCCGCCTGCCCCAGGGCTTTAAGATAGAAGTCTATCTGGATAATGTCGCCAATGCCCGCCAGATGGCGCTTGGCAGCCAGGGCACACTCTTTATCGGCAGTCGCGGCGAAGGTAAAGTCTATGCCGCAATAGATACAGATGCCGATGGCCGCCATGACAGGGTTAAAGTGATCGCCTCCGGGCTCAATATGCCTTCCGGGCTGGCTTTTCGGGACCAGACTCTCTATGTAGGCGCCGTGAGCCAAATTCTTGCCTTCGATAATATCGAGCAGCAACTGAGTCAGAATGCTTCCCCGAGCTACCGAATCTTTTATGATGACTTACCCACAGATAAGCATCACAGCTGGAAATACCTCAAGTTTGCCGCCGACGGTCGCCTGTATATACCCATAGGCGCACCTTGCAATATCTGTGATGCCGGCAGCGACTACAGCAAAATAATCAGCCTGGACCTCCAAAGCAAACAACCAAGACTCGAAGCTGCCGGTGTGCGCAACAGTGTCGGTTTCGACTTCGACCCCGTCAGTGGCCAGCTGTGGTTTACCGACAATGGCCGCGACATGATGGGAGACGATATGCCAGCCGATGAGCTCAATCATTTGAGTCAACGCGGCCAGCATTTTGGTTATCCCTACGTTCATCAAGGGGATACCCTGGATCCTGAATTCGGCAAAGGTAAGCAGCTTGCCGATTTCAGCCCACCTGAAGTCAAATTGGGCGCCCATGTAGCAGCGCTGGGGATGACCTTCTATCGCGGCGATAGCTTCCCCAAGGCCTATCACGGCGGCATTTTTATTGCCGAGCACGGCTCCTGGAACCGGTCCAGCAAGGTAGGATATCGAGTGCGTTTCGTGCCGATAAAACAGGGCAAGGCCGGTGAACCTCAGGTGTTTGCCGAAGGCTGGCTCAAGGGCGAAACCGTATCCGGACGCCCCGCCGATGTACTGCAGTTACCGGATGGTTCCTTGCTGGTAGCCGATGATGCCCAAGGCCGCCTCTATCGCATCTTTTATTCGGGCTGATTTTTGTCCGAAACACAGTGTTCAAGGGCAGCGCGCGCCGTCCTGTCGTGATATTATCTGCAGCCATTATCGCCCGGCCTTGGGAACAACGCCGGGTTAAGGAGGGTGCGAACCACGCCTTGTATCCAGGCCTGTAGACCAACGCAGAGCACTCATGGAACGGGTTTGCACCGTCCGTTACTGTACCCGACCTGGAAACAGGCAAAATATTATAAATAAAATCAGTAGTTAAGGAGTTATCATGCAAGCCCTCGTTGCTGTTGTAATGGGTTCCAAGAGTGATTGGCCCACCATGGAAGCGGCCGCAGAGATCATGGATTCTCTCAAGGTGCCCTACCATGTCGAAGTGGTTTCGGCCCATAGAACCCCAGACAAGTTGATGGAATTTGCCGCATCAGCAGCAGACAAAGGATACAAGGTCATCATAGGCGGTGCCGGCGGCGCCGCTCACCTGCCGGGTATGATAGCTTCCAAGACCCGCTTGCCTGTACTGGGCGTGCCGGTACAAAGCAAGGCTCTCAGCGGCATGGACAGTCTGTTGTCGATAGTGCAGATGCCCAAGGGGATTGCCGTAGGAACGCTGGCCATAGGGACAGCCGGGGCATTCAATGCCGGCCTGCTGGCCTGCCAGATGCTGGCAACTCAGGACTCGCAACTGGCCGAGCGCCTCGAAGCCTTCCGCGAAGCTCAGACCCGCGCGGTACTGGATAATCCGGATCCGAGGGAAGACTGAGATGGCTGACAAGAGAGTTTGGGTACTGGGCGATGGCCAACTGGGTGCCATGTTGCGTCATGCCGGCCAACCGCTGGCGATAGATGTCCGCCCGGTGGATATCATGGCGCCAAGCGATGAAAAGTTGCCGCTGACAGACACAGATATTATTACTGCCGAACGTGAGCAGTGGCCCGAGTCACCCCTGAGCCTGCAATTATCGCAGCACTGTCATTTCATCAATGGTCCGGTATTTGGCCGCCTCGCCGACAGATACACCCAAAAATCCCTGCTGGATCAGCTCAAGGTGGCCACTGCGCCTTGGGAACTGCTGGACGAAAACACCCAAGTTAATGATCTTTATCACAAATATGGTGAAAGAGTTCTACTGAAACGCCGCACCGGCGGCTATGATGGCAAGGGACAACACTGGCTGAAACAGGTCGAGTCGAGCACTATCCCAGCCGATTGGCGTAATGAGGCGATTGCCGAGCAGGCGATCCCCTTCGATGAAGAAGTGTCTCTGGTTGGGGTTCGCAGCCGCAGCGGCGAGTGCTTCTTTTATCCCTTAACGCTCAATTTGCATCAAGATGGCATTCTGATGGCATCGATAGCCCCCTTGGCCCGGTTGCAACCATTGCAGGCCGAGGCCGAAACTATGCTCAGCAGTATAATGCATGAGCTGGAGTATGTTGGGGTGATGGCGATGGAGTGTTTCCGGGTGGGCGATCACCTGCTGGTCAATGAACTGGCGCCAAGGGTGCATAACTCAGGGCACTGGACTCAGGCAGGCACTCATATGGATCAGTTCCAGCTGCACCTGCGGGCCCTGTGCGAATTGCCACTGATGACGCCTCAGGTTAACTTCCAGTGTGTAATGGTCAACCTGATAGGCATAGATAAGGACGACCGTTGGCTGAGCCTGGCCAATGCCGAGCTATTCTGGTACGACAAAGAGGTGCGCCCCGGCCGCAAGGTAGGCCACCTGAACTTGTCGGTACTGGATAAAAACGCGCTGGCAAACAGCATCAGCCAGCTTAAGCAGTGGATGCCGACTCAGTATCAGGCACCACTCTCATGGATACAGGCAGAGTTTGACTGAAAAACGGGCGGGCAAGGGTTGCCCGCCTTTTACGACTGTTCAAGGCATAACTTTAGGGCTTTCAGGATTTGTTGGATCAGAACGGACTCAAAAAGCAGAAGATAGACACATTGGATCTGCGTTATCATCTGCTGCTTATGTTACTGCCGCTGCTACTGATAGCCTTATTATTTTGGGTCACCAGTCCAGCCGGAGAACTTCCCTGGCTGCAGTGGGTCGGGGTTTCTGTCATCTATTTCATGGCCTATAGTCTGGGCTACTTTGTCCACCAAGGGCGCCTGGGCCGGCTGTGGCGACACCTGGAACAGGTGCTGGGTATCAACGAAGCCACCTTCGAGTTGGTGCATCTTTCCAGCCAATACGAAACCGAACACGCCTTCCTCAATGCCCTGCTGGGTAAAGCCGTCGCCATGATAGATGGCGCCGAAATGGGCTCTATCATACTGGTGGACCCCGGCAGTAATAAGTTACATTTTGAATCAGCTTTAGGGCTGGATATGACCAAATTGCAACGGCTGAATATGACCCTGGAGCAGTCTTTCGCATACAGGTTGACCAATGGCCGCTGCGACCGGGTAGTCGTGGTCAACGATATGCGCAAACTCAACGCCCAGAGTGGTCTGAGTCCTGAAGCTCAAGCATTATTGTTAAATGCAGCCGCCCCTCCCATTAGCGCGACGCTTTCAAGCCCACTCCATATAGATGGCAAACTCTATGCCATGCTCAATCTCGACAGTTCATTGGTTGCCAGCTTCAGCAGCTATGACAGGGATCTGGTGGCTATTTTGACCCATGAAGCCGCCAATGCCATCGCCCTGTACCAAAAGTCCCGTCAGATCCACCAATTGGCTAACTTTGACAGTCTGACGGGGCTCGCCAATCGCAAGTATTTTGAAGAGCAAACCCAGAAGTGGCAGCCCAAAAACAACATAGAAAGCATGCTGGTGCTGCTGGATATGGATAACCTGAAAAAAATCAATGATAGTCTGGGGCACGGTGCCGGTGACTTTGCACTCAAACGTTTGGCAACCGAGCTGAAACTCGCTTTTCCGACACCGGCACTGGTGAGCCGCTTTGGCGGCGATGAGTTTGTGCTGCTCTGCTACGGCAGTGAAACTTGGCTCAGAGAACGCTTACAGCAAGTCGAGACCAAGCTGACCACCGATAAGGTTGCCGTGTATTTCAGCGCTGGCATCGCACCTTTCAATGGCGATGTGGAGCAGAGTCTCAGATTGGCAGACAACCAGATGTACCAATATAAAAAAGCCCGCAAGAGTGAGCTCAAATAAATAAAGAACCGGATCCCAATGACGGGGTTACAGAAGTCGGTAACAAGGAGAAGCTATGCATAAACATCTCACCATCATGACAATGTTGGTCGTGGGCACATCGACTTTGCTGCAACAGGCACAAGCGGCACAAAACCTCTCTTCCTTAATGGTGGAAATCCGCCAGCAGGATGGTATCCCTCATTATTACAATCTGGCCAGTGGCATGCCCCTCAATGGTGAGATCTCCATCATTCGCGATAACCAAGGTTATACCCAAGCGACTTTCTCTCAAGGATTGCCCAATGGCCGCTGGCAGGTATTTCACCCCAACAATGCCAAATTGATTGAGGGCCAGTATTTCCAGGGTTATCAGAATGGCAGCTGGCGCATGTATGACCTCAGCGGCCAGATGACCGAATTACAGGTGTTCAACAAGGGCGTACCCGAAGGGGAATGGCAAACCTTTGACAGCAATGGCCGCCTCAATGAAAGCGTATTCTACCGCAGCGGCAATAAAGAGCTGGTCAAGCGCTTCTACGCCAGCGGTAAACTCAAGGCCAGTGAAACCTATACCGATAACCTGCGCCATGGCCAGTGGCAGAGCTTCTATGAAAACGGCACCCAGGCCCAAAGCCAGCAATATGCCAACAACCAACTCTTTGGCGAGTATCTGGAACAAAACGCCCAGGGGGTAATCAAGGTCAAGGGCCAATTCGATGCCAATGGCCAACGTCAGGGCGTCTGGCAGAGCTTTTTTGATGATGGCAGCAAAGAGAGCGAAACCCGTTTCAGCGCCGGAGAACGGGACGGCGAAAGCCTGAAATATCACCCCGGCGGTGAACTGGCAATCAAATGTACTTACCGCGCAGGTAAACGCCAGGGCCAATGCCAAACCTTCGACGATAAAGGCGTGCTGCTGGGCAATGAACACTTCAGTGACGGCGAAAAAGATGGCCCCCAGGAGTACTTCAACAGTGAAGGCAAACGGGTCATAGAGCAGCACTACAAAAGCGGCCAGCAAACCGGCGTACAGAAGCGCTTTCATCCCAATGGCCAGCTGGCCGAGCTGGAAACCTTCCACGACAGCCAATTGAGCGACAACGGTCAATATCCCCGCCATGGCAAGTATGAACGTTTCGATATCGACGGCAAACCCCTGGAAAAGTCCCAGTTCGCCATGGGCCTGCTGGATGGCTTATATCAGCGTTTCAGCGCCGGCGTGTTGCAAGAGTCCAGCCAATGGCAACGGGGAAAACGTCACGGCGACTTTATCCGTTACTTCCCGAACGGGGAAAAACGCAGCCTGGTGCAATATCAGCATGATAAGCAAACCGGAAAGTCCATCCGCTACTTTGAAGATGGCACAGTGCAAGAACAGGGCGAAGTCATAGACGGTAAATGGGTCGGCAAGTATGAGAGCTTCTACGACAATGGCAAGCCCAGGGAGTTAGCCCACTATGCCAAAGACAAGGCCGCCAAGGATTATCGTTATCCGCTTGATGGCGCCTTCAAGCGCTGGTACGCCAACGGCGATCCCAATGAGGAAGGCGCATATCTCAACGGCGACAAGGACGGGCTCTGGATTCAGTATCGCGAAGGGGTCAAGAGCCGGGAGCAGACCTTTGTCAAAGGCAAACTCAATGGCCAATATGCCGAGTATTATCATGGCCGCCGCCGGGTTACGGGGGAGTACCTGGACAATAAGAAGACAGGTAGCTGGATAGACTACCGCTACGAAGAGGACGATCCCACCTTCGGCACCATCCCCGAGGGCAATGTCAGGATCAAGAGCCAGTGGCAGCTCGGCAAGTTGCATGGCGCACGCGAGCACTACAGCTTCAAGGGCATCCTTTATCGCAAGGAAACCTATGCCAATGGCGACAAGAGCGGCAACTACAGCGAGTACTATGTCAACAATGGGCAGCAGAAACTGGCCGGCGAGTTGTTAAAAGGGGCCAAAACCGGCCAGTGGCAAAGCTGGTTTGAAGATGGCATGCTCGCCGCCAGTCAGGAGTTCAAGGACGATGTACTGCACGGCAAGTCAGAGCAGTATTACAGCAACGGTCAGTTAAAGCAGCAAGCCAACTACAGGCAGGGCAAACTCGATGGCAAACTGAGCCAGTACTTCCAAAATGGTAAACCACAGAGCCATGAACAATGGCTCAAGGGGCAGAAAGAGGGTGAAGCCAGTTACTTCCACAACAACGGCAAGCTGGCCGAGAAAGGCACCTTCCTCAGGGACAGAAAAGAGGGACTGTGGCAGACCTTCTGGACCAATGGTGAGAAGCGTACCGAAGGCAGCTATATCAGCAATCGCGAATCAGGTGACTGGAACTTCTATGACCAATTCGGCAAGCTGATAAAGACTGAACACCATGGTTAATCTCCCCCCGGTTTCGCGACTAGAGTTGGGGATTGTGAATTTTGGCAGCATCTATTGGCGAGAAAATGGGTTCAATAGACAAGTCGCCAAGGCTAGAGTCGTAAGCCAGCCTGATAGCAGCGGCCAATATCAGGTTACCGAAATAAACAGCCCCTTCCCCAGCCGGCCTCATCCGTAACCATAAAAATGCCGCTTACAAAAGTAAACGGCATCACGCGACAGAGGGATCCTAGCGCCAATATCAAATAATCAAGGTTGTTGTTCCAACTGAGGTATTGGCACCGCCTTCATCAACACTTCGGTGGTGAACTTGTCATTGTTGATCACCGGATATCTGTCATAGGTTTGGAAAATCACCCTTCCCTGATACTGGATCATGGCGACCACACCATAGTTGACATCGGACTCAAGGGTTTCAGTCGGTAAAATAAACTTGAACGGCACCGGCGCCCTGGCGATATCAAAGCTCTTTTGTGCCACGATTACCCCGGGGGTGTCCAAGTCTATGATGGCAATGGTGATACTGGAACCTTGAGGCAAGGCCACTCTTTCCAAGTAACCAGCGGCCCCGTTGACGATAACAGGAGCTTTGGGGTCAACAGTGACACAGCCGCCTAGAAACACTATCCCAGCAGCAATTACCAGTCCTTTCACATACTTAATCATCTTGCTTTCCCTTATTTGGCGGTCATTCTCATCAAGCCTTCCTGAGTGGCAGAAGCCACCAGCTCGCCCTGTTGATTGAAGAATTGCCCTCGCACATATCCCCGACCGCCACTGGCATTGGGACTCTCTATGGCATAAAGCAGCCATTCCCCCATGTTGACAGGTCGGTGGAACCAGAGTGAGTGATCTATAGTGGCCATCCGCATCCCCGGGGTCAAAAATGACACCCCATGAGGCTGAGCCGCTGTCACCAAAAAGTTGAAATCCGAAGCGTATGCCAATAGGTAGTCGTGCATTTCATGTTCGGGCGGCAAGGCACCATTTGCCCGCATCCATACATGTCGTACGGGCTCAGTAGCCGCCGGAGCTACAGGGTTAAGCGGATTGACCAGGCGCATTTCAATGGGGGCATCGGCCATAAACTTTTCCAGCATTCTGGAGGGCACCTTATCCCTCATGGTCATTGCCAACTCCTGCTGATTGAGTATCCCTTCTGGGCCGGGAACCTCTGGCATTTCTGCCTGATGGCTGAAGCCAACTTCCGGCTCCTGGAAGGAGCAAGTCATGTAGAAAATCGGCCGCCCTTTCTGAATCGCCTTCACCTGACGGGCGCTGAAACTGCCACCGTCACGCATATTTTCAACTTCGTAGACTATCGGCAGCTTTTCATCGCCTGCACGTAAAAAATAGGAGTGCAGTGAGTGCACCTGGCGCTCTTGCGGCACAGTTCGACGGGCGGCACTGAGGGCCTGACCCATGACCTGACCACCAAACACATGACCAAAACCCAGATCCTGACTCTGGCCCCGATAAAGTCCGATTTCTATCTGTTCAAGCGCGAGCAGTGACAAGAGATCATCTAAAACCTGGCTCATAAAACTCTACTAACTGGCTGACATATACCGCAAAGATTAACCCAGAACCGCCCTTCGTGACCAGATGACTTTACTCTATCTCTATATCATGCTCAGCGGCAGCTTGTCTGGCCCAGTTAACAATTTGCGCCTCACCGCTGTCGCTGAAACCCAGCGGCGTGGCCACACTCAACTCTGGCCAGGCTCTGGCCAAAAGCTCAGGAGTACAAGCATCGGCATTAAAGTAACCCGGCTCTGTCTGCGCTATTCTCACCCGGCTGATACTGCCTGCTGCAGCCAACAAATGTTGCCCATTGGGCGCCTGCTCACTGAGCAGAAACAACCCGGCTGCCAATGGTGCGCTCAAACCAAATAAAGGTTGTACCGGCAGTGCCAGATGTTGCTCCGTCATAGGGGTGGTAGCCAAAGGATAGAGACTGTTGACACGGATGTTATGATTGCCGCCTTCACGACTGAGACTATTGGTTAATCCAAACAAAGCCATCTTGGCGCTAGCCCAGGCACTTTCAAAAAGGTCTCCAAACAGTCCACTAACACCACCCAACAAAAGGATCCGGCCATACTCCTGGGCCTTCATTCGCGACCAGAGGCCGTGACAGAGAAAGAAGCTGCCATCTAGATCCACCTGCAACTGCCGTCGCCACTGCTGTGGTGTCAGTTTTTCAAATGAGCAAGGGGTATGGATCCCGGCACAGGCCACCAACAACTCTATGGTGCCAAAGTGGTCACAAGCTTCCTGCAGCACCAAAGCAACATCTTGCTCATTGGCAACATCACAGTGCCAGGCTTTGGCATCGGCCCCCAAAGCAGAAATCGCATTCAAGGTATCTTTACAGCTGTCTATGTCCAGCAGTGCCAGACTGGCGCCACGCTGAGCCAAACCTATGGCAAAGGCGCGCCCCAACCCCGAGGCGGCACCGCTGACAAGGGCTGTCCTGCCCCCAAACCCCATCATATTAACCTCTGCTTTAGTAATAAGCTCATGAAATACCGGGTATTCTTTAACAATAAGAACACATAATCCCCTAAGGTTATTTGATTATGGCTGCATTTTTTTAATCCGCACGGGTACAAATGTGCGCTGACTCAAACTCTGTTAAATGCATTTATCCGATTGTGCTAACTTTCAAGTGGAAAATTGGTATCCTTAGCATGTTTTCCCATCTTTAACTCTGAAGAATTAACAAGATGAATCCCTGGATTTTAGCCTCACGGCCGCGCACCTTGCCTGCGGCAATAGGACCCTTGCTGATAGGCAACATTCTGGCTCTGCAACTGGAGAGTTTTAGTTGGACCATTGCAGTGGCATCTATGGTCTGTGCCCTGTTACTGCAGATTGCCGTTAACCTGGCCAACGACTACTTTGATTTCAAAAATGGTATAGATACCGAAGAGCGACTTGGGCCGATAAGGGTCACCCAGAGCGGCTTACTCGACCCGCTGAAAGTGCGTAATGCAATGATTTTTTGCCTATTGCTGGCATTGGCGGTGGGGTCTTTCCTCATCTGGCACGGTGGCTGGCCGATTGCCATCCTGGCGGCGGCTTCCATTTTGGGCGCCCTGGGTTACAGCGGCGGCCCATACCCGCTGGCCTCACACGGCCTGGGTGAAGTGGCGGCCTTTATCTTCTTTGGCTTGGTAGCCGTTGTCGGCAGTTACTATCTGCAGGCCGGTGATACCAGCACTGCAGCCTGGATTTTGGGTAGCGCCGTGGGCCTGCTCAATGCCGCCATCTGCCTAGTTAACAACACCCGCGATATCTATACTGACGAGAAAGCCGGCAAGCGCACTTTGGCGGTACGTATAGGTGAAGCCCAATCCAAGGTGCTGTACCAGGCGTTGGTATACTTACCCTTCGGCCTGATTATCGCTGGTTTCCTATTGGGCTTGCTACCTGGGCTACCTGTGCTGCTGACAGGCCTCGCGCTGCTGATGGCCCGCAAGCTGTCCAGTGATTTTATCCAGGAGTCAGGCGCAGCATTAAACCCTTTACTGGGGCGCACCGCCAAACTGACTATGATATTCAGCGCCCTGTTCAGCTTAGGCTTGGTGTTTACCCTTTAGCACTGGGATAGCTATAAACAAAGGGATAGAAATAGCAAAGGCTTCCACTGCCAAGCAGTTGGAAGCCTTTTTTGTTGGCCGGTGATAGTATTCTGCCCGACCCGGTTTCCCTCAATCCAGCTTAATCAGCGGCCGCTTGGGGTCACTCCAATCCAGGTGATAACGCTCGTTGGCAGCTTGATCTATGCGCTCAAAACTATGTGCTCCGAAAAAGTCCCGTTGCCCCTGTAACAGGTTGGCCGGCAAGGTCTCAGTGCGATAACTGTCGTAGTAGGAAAGCGCCGATGAGATGCAGGGCACAGGCACACCTGCAAATACCGCCTTGGCAACTGTTTGCCGCCATGCCTGCTGGTGCGTAGAAAGCGTTGAAGCAAAGCCATCGGCCAACAGCAAATTGGCCAATTCCGGCTCCTTGTCGTAGGCTGCGGCTATGGATTGCAGGAATCTGGCGCGAATAATACAGCCGGCGCGCCAGATCCTGGCAATGGCGGCAAAATCCAGCTGCCATCCCTGCTCCTGAGCCTGCATCGCCATCAACTGGAACCCTTGGGCATAACAGCTCACCTTGGCGCAATAGAGTGCACTCTCCAAGCCATCAATAAAACTTTGTTGCTCGTCCGGGGCCGCCGATTGAGTGTCTCGCGCTTCGGGACCGGCCAGCTTGGTAGCCAAACTCTGGCGCAGAACTTTTTGAGTACTGATGGCGCGGGCATAAACCGCTTCGGCGATAGTGGGCGCCGGGCAACCTATCTGCAAGCTGCTAACTGCCGTCCACAGGCCTGTGCCCTTCTGCCCTGCCTTATCTAGGATCATCTCAACCAGAGGCTTACCGCTTAATGGGTCCTGTTGCCGCAAGACCTCGGCACTGATTTCCATCAGATAACTGGAAAGCACACCTTTATTCCAGCGCTCGAATACCTCGGCAATGGCGTAGGCATCAAGACCCAGCACTTGGCTTAGCAGATGATAAGCCTCGCAAATCAACTGCATGTCGGCATATTCAATACCGTTGTGCACCATCTTCACATAGTGACCGCTACCGGCCGGGCCTATGTAAGCCGTGCAGGGCTCCCCTTGGGTAACCGGGTTGCCGGGCTCGAATCGCTCCAACGGTAATCCGGTGTCACCATCCACCTTGGCAGCTATCGCCCGCCAAATAGGAGCAACCCGCCCCCAGGCCTTGATATTACCGCTGGGCATCAGCGAGGGCCCGAATCTGGCCCCCACCTCACCGCCGGATACGGCGGAGCTGAAGAAGATAAACTGATCGCGATAGCGCAGCTCCCGCGCTATGGTGTCTGTCCACAGGCTATTGCCCGTATCTATGACTATATCCTCGCGCTCAATTCCGGCATCGAGCAGGGATTGGCATACGGCATCGACTGCCGCACCGGCCGGAATGGACAGCAGCAGAATGCGCGGCGTTGCTAAATTTCCCATCAAATCAGTAAGATTATTACAGCCAAACAGCAATTGTTCCCTCTCGGTCACTTCCCTCTTGGCCTGGTTTTCGGCAGCAATCACTTTACGGCTGTCCAGATCGAACGCCGCGACCCGATAGCCGTTATCTATGATATTGAGAGCGAGATTCTTGCCCATCACACCCAGGCCTATGACCCCGATGTCAGAAAGATGCTTGTGGGTTTGCATTGTTATTAATTCCACGGGTAGCAGAGGAGCCGGTCGTTTTGTGAGCCAACAACCGGCCTTGAGTGGATTAATTATACTGATTAACGAAAGTTAATTACCAGCCGCCCTTGACGATAACCTTGTTTGAAAAACACGATTAACAGACAAACATCCGGGTTCAATTAGCCAGTTTCAGTCCCAAAACACCAATAAAAATCAACAGCAAACTGCCGATTTTCATCAGACTGGCACTCTCGCCGAATAGCCAGATCCCCACCAATGCCGTGCCCATAGCGCCAATGCCTACCCAAACACCGTAAGCCGTGCCTATAGGCAATGACTTGGTCGCCAGCCCAAGCAAACCGACACTGATAGCCATAGCGCCCAAGGTCAACAGACTCGGAATTAACTTGGTAAAACCCTGGGTATATTTAAGGCCTATGGCCCAACCTATTTCAAACAAACCTGCGAGGATTAAGAGCAACCAGTTCATGGACTCATCCCTTTTTTAAGAGGGGTCGTCCCCGGTAATAGATAAGGCGCTTACAGGGTCGTCCCTGCGGCCAGAGTGATAAGGCTACATAGTGAGCTTAAGTTGCAAGCCTGAATGTAAAACTTGGATGCGACTACTTTGTATGTAACTACTTGTTGTTGCCCCGAACGGAGCAGCGGCATCTTAGCAAAGGCCGACTAAAAGGGCAAAGTGTAAGAGGCGCGCCTTTGCAACGTGAAAAACAGTTAAAAAAACGCCTGCCGACGGCAGGCGCAAAAGGAGAAAGTCAGCCTCAGGCGTGCTCTTTCACCAGAGAATCGGCATAGCCCATACGGGTCAGTGCGGTGCGTACCAGATCCAGAGTAGCGGGATCTTCTATGGTCGCGGGCGCCTTGAACTCCTGATTGTCAGCAATTTTACGCATGGTGCCGCGCAGTATCTTGCCGGAGCGGGTCTTGGGCAACTTGGGTACAGCGCTCACCAAACGGAACGCCGCCACCGGGCCTATTTCCTGGCGCACCAGGGCCACCAGCTCCTTGTGTAGCTGTTCTTCGCTCAGGGTATTGCCCATCTTGAGCACCACCAACCCCAGCGGCACCTGGCCTTTGAGCTTATCTTCGACACCGATAACCGCCGCTTCAGCCACCGCCGGGTGCTGACAAAGCACCTCTTCAAAGCGCCCGGTCGATAATCTATGACCGGCCACATTAATGATGTCATCGATGCGACTCATGATGTAGAGATAGCCCTCTTCATCCATATAGCCGGCATCTCCGGTGAGATAATAGCCGGGATACATGGCCAGATAGCTGTCATGGTAGCGCTTATCATTTTGCCACAGCGTGGTCAGGGTTCCAGGCGGCAGAGGCAGCTTGATAACCACATTGCCCGACTGCCCGGGAGCCACCTGCTCCCCCATTTCATCCAGTACTTCCACCTGATAACCAGGCACGGCTCTGGCCGGTGACCCGGCTTTGACCTGAATAGGCGCCACTCCCATCAAGTTGGCGGCAATCGCCCATCCGGTTTCAGTTTGCCACCAGTGATCTATTACTGGCTTGGCCAGCTTCTCAGCCGCCCACTTCAGGGTGTCCGGGTCACAACGCTCGCCAGCCAGAAACACGTTTTTCAGGCAAGAGAGGTCACTTTGAGCCACATAGCTTGCCTCAGGATCCTCACGTTTGATGGCGCGAATCGCAGTCGGTGCGGTAAAGAAACTCTTGACCTTGTACTTGGCTATGGTGCGCCAAAAAGTACCGGGATCCGGGGTGCCCACAGGTTTGCCTTCAAACAGCAAGGTGGTGGCACCTACCAGCAGCGGTGCATAGACAATATAGGAGTGACCCACTACCCAACCCACATCCGAGGCTGCCCAGAAGACATCACCAGGTTCTATGTCATAGATGGCCTTCATCGACCAGGCCAGCGCTACCGCATGACCACCATTATCACGCACAACCCCCTTTGGCTGCCCTGTGGTGCCTGAGGTATAGAGAATGTACAAGGGATGGGTGGCTTCGACCGCCACACAATCGGCAGGAGTCGCCTGACAGATAGCACTCTGCCAGTCATGATCCCGCCCTGGCTGCAACTCGGCCTGATACTGACTGCGACCGAGAATAAGACAGTTTTCCACCTTGTGCTCGAACTGTTCCAGCGCCTTGTCCAGCAGGGGCTTATAAGGCACAACACCTGAAGGTTCTATGCCGCAAGAGGCAGACAATACCAATCTGGGTTTGGCATCGTTAATCCGGGTTGCCAGTTCATTGGCGGCAAAGCCGCCGAACACCACTGAATGTATGGCGCCTATGCGGGCACAGGCCAGCATGGCAAACACGGTTTCCGGCACCATGGGCATATAGATAACGACTCTGTCGCCCTTATTGATGCCGACAGATTGCATCCAGCCCGCCAGGCGACTCACCTGCTGCTGTAATTCGTTATAGCTGATGCCGTACTCGGTATCGGTTACCGGACTGACATATTGAATGGCGGTCTGTTCGCCGCGCCCGGCGGCCACATGCCTATCCACCGCGTTGTAGCAGGTGTTGAGCATGCCACCGCGAAACCAGTGGTAAAATGGCGCCTCACTCTCATCCAGCACCTGCTCCCAGGGCTGTTGCCAATCAATGGCGCGGGCACACTCACCCCAAAACTGTGTTTTGTCCTCGAGTGACGCCTTATGCAGGGCTAAACCCGGATCTATCATTATCTGTCCTCCCAAAGGACGCCGTTCTGCGACGGCACTGCGTTCCCTTCCTTCCTGGGACAATTAAAGTCCTTTTTGGTCTTGTACCCAATTAGACGTTAGCCTAAAACCCCGTTCGAACTGCGCCTTTTGGCTTCCGAGAATTTTGCTGTCCATCCAAAGCGGACATCAAAACGATTGGAATGCAAATATGCATAGTGAAGGGTGCCATGTACCGTTACCCAAATTGGAAGACAAATAAACAGGTTACTGAAGCAAGTGTTTCAATACGGGCAAAGGCCGATGGCAGCGGCGGTGGACACCAAGCTGCTCGCAAAATGCCACAACAAACTTTACCTTTACGTAAACTTCATATATCTTGCCAAACAGGTTCAATTTTATGGTGTTATCGATGAGCGCAAACCACAATCCACAAACCACTTACTCCATCAGTGATCTGTCAAAGGAATTTGATATCACCACCCGCAGCATCCGCTTCTATGAAGATCAGGGGCTGCTCAAACCCAGGCGTCGTGGCCAGACCCGTATCTACAGTCTCAAGGACAGAGTCAGACTGAAACTTATTCTGCGCGGCAAGCGTCTGGGCTTTTCCCTGGCGGAAACCCGCCGACTGTTTGAACTCTACGATGCCGACAAGAGCAGCCATGCACAGCTCAATACCATGTTGGCCCTGATTGAGGAAAAAAAGACCTCACTGCAACAGCAGATGGACGATATCAAGGTGGTGTTGATGGAACTCAATTCTGCCGAACTTCAGTGCCGTCAGGCGCTGGATGACATGGAGCAGGAAAAAGCCTGAGCCATTGACCAAACACCATAATAATAAAATAAAAATATTAACTTACAGGACATCAAGCCAATGAACTCTCTCTACTCAAGCCTCAACTTTGGACTCGGTGAAGAAATCGATATGCTGCGGGATGCAGTCAACGGTTTCGCCGCCAATGAAATTGCCCCCATTGCCGCCAAGGTGGATCAGGACAACGCCTTCCCCAATGAGCTTTGGCCTCAGTTCGGCGACATGGGGCTGCTTGGGATCACAGTCCCCGAAGAGTTCGGCGGTGCCAACATGGGTTATCTGGCGCACGTCGTCGCCATGGAAGAGATCTCCCGCGCGTCGGCGTCCATAGGTTTGTCCTACGGCGCCCACTCCAACCTGTGCGTCAACCAGATAAACCGCAACGGCAATCAGGCCCAGAAAGAAAAATATCTGCCCAAGCTGGTCAGCGGCGAACATATAGGCGCACTGGCGATGAGTGAACCCAACGCAGGTTCGGACGTGGTTTCCATGAAGCTGCATGCCCGCAAGGAAGGCGACCGTTACATTCTCAACGGCAACAAGATGTGGATCACCAATGGCCCGGATGCCCACACCTATGTGATTTATGCCAAAACCGACTTGGACAAGGGCCCGCACGGGATCACTGCCTTTATCGTCGAGCGCGGCTTCAAAGGCTTCTCCCAGGCACAGAAGCTCGACAAGCTGGGAATGCGCGGCTCCAACACCTGTGAACTGGTATTCGAAGACTGCGAAGTCCCGGAAGAGAATATTCTCGGCGGCCTCAACCAGGGTGTGAAGGTCCTGATGAGCGGCCTCGACTACGAGCGGGTGGTGCTCAGCGGCGGCCCGCTTGGGATAATGACCGCCTGCATGGACATAGTGATGCCCTATATGCACGAGCGGGTGCAGTTCGGCAAATCCATCGGCGAATTCCAACTGGTGCAGGGCAAACTGGCCGACATGTACACAGGCATGAATGCCGCCAAGTCCTATATCTATAACGTCGCCAAGTCCTGCGATCGCGGCGAAACCACACGTAAAGATGCCGCCGGAGCCATTCTCTACAGCGCCGAGCTCGCCACCAAGATGGCACTGGACGCCATTCAGCTGCTGGGCGGCAACGGCTATATCAATGAATACGCTACAGGTCGCCTACTACGCGATGCCAAGCTCTATGAAATCGGCGCTGGTACTTCGGAAATCCGCCGCATGCTCATCGGCCGAGAGCTGTTCAACGAAACCAAGTAATGGCGAATGCCGGGGCCGTTCAAGCGGCCCTTCACGCTCCCCCATTCAGTCGAAAAGGATGACAAGCCGTGCCTCAAATCAGCAGTAGAATCAACGCCCGCAGCGATGAATTCAGGGAAAAACAAGCCGCCATGTCCCACCTGGTGGCCGATGTCCAACAAAAACTCAACAAGATAGTCGAAGGCGGTGGCCCTGTGGCCATGGAGCGCCATCTGTCCCGCGGTAAACTGGCGCCGCGTACCCGGGTAGAGAAACTTCTGGATCCCGGCTCGCCATTTCTGGAACTGAGCCAGTTTGCCGCCTTCGAAGTCTATGACGAAGAAGTGCCCGCCGCCGGCATCATAGCCGGGATCGGCCGGGTCAGCGGAGTCGAGTGCATGATTATCGCCAACGACGCCACGGTCAAAGGTGGCACTTACTACCCGCTAACGGTGAAAAAACACCTGCGCGCTCAGGAGATAGCCGAACGCTGTCACCTGCCTTGCATCTATCTGGTGGACTCGGGCGGTGCCAACCTGCCGCGCCAGGATGAAGTGTTTCCGGACAGGGATCACTTCGGCCGCATCTTCTTCAATCAGGCCCGCATGTCCTCCAAAGGGATCCCGCAAATCGCCGTGGTCATGGGCCTGTGCACCGCAGGTGGCGCCTATGTGCCGGCGATGGCCGATGAGTCGATTATTGTCCGTGAACAGGGCACCATCTTTTTGGCCGGCCCGCCGCTGGTGAAAGCCGCCACAGGTGAAGAGGTCAGTGCCGAAGAGCTCGGCGGCGCCGAGGTACACACCAAGATAAGCGGTGTGGCCGATCATCTGGCGCAAAACGACGACCACGCGCTGGAGCTGGCCCGCAATGCCGTCTCCCGCCTCAATCACCAAAAGCAGATTGCCCAGACACTGAGCCAGGTAAAGCCGCCCAAGTACGATATTCATGAGCTCTACGGCATAGTCGGCACCGACTTGAAAAAGCCCTTCGATGTCAAAGAAGTGATAGCCCGCATCGTCGATGACTCAGACTTCGACGAGTTCAAGGCCGGTTATGGTGCCACTCTGGTATGCGGTTTTGCCCGTATTCATGGCTACCCGGTTGGCATAGTGGCCAACAACGGCATTCTGTTTTCCGAGTCGGCGCAAAAAGGCGCTCACTTCATCGAGCTTTGCTGCCAGCGCAAGATCCCGCTGCTGTTTTTGCAAAACATTACCGGCTTTATGGTCGGCAAAAAATATGAGCATGAAGGCATAGCCAAACACGGTGCCAAGATGGTGACTGCAGTATCCTGCGCCACTGTGCCCAAGTTTACCGTGATCATCGGCGGCTCCTACGGCGCCGGTAACTACGGCATGTGCGGCCGCGCCTTTGAACCCACCATGATGTGGATGTGGCCCAACGCCCGCATCTCAGTCATGGGGGGTGAACAGGCCGCCGGAGTGCTGGCCACAGTGCGTAAAGACGGCCTGGCCCGCAAGGGGCAGACCATGAGCGCCGAGGAAGAAGCCGCCTTCAAGGCTCCGGTAATAGCCCAGTACGATAAAGAGGGGCATCCCTACCATGCCAGCGCCCGCTTGTGGGACGATGGCATTATCGACCCGGCCCAGACCCGTGATGTGGTTGGCCTGGCATTGTCGGCGGCGCTGAATGCGCCCATTGAGGACACACGTTTCGGCGTGTTCCGCATGTAATGGAGGCCGGTATGGATTATCAATATCTGACCTTAACCACCGACTCCCGCGGCGTTTCATCCCTGATGATGAATCGCCCGCAGCTGGCCAACGCCTTCGATGAGGTGATGATTGCCGAGCTCATTGATGCGCTGGAGTCCCTGGCCCGGGATCCTGCCTGCCGGGTGCTGCTGCTGAAAGCCAACGGTAAACATTTCAGCGCCGGCGCCGACCTGAACTGGATGCGCAAACAGGCGGCGATGGACTTTGACGACAACCTCAAAGACGCCGCCGAGTTGGCCCGGTTGATGGCCACTCTGGATCAATTCCCCAAGCCGTCATTGGCCCTGGTGCAGGGCGCGGCCTTTGGCGGAGCGCTGGGGCTGGTGTGTTGCTGCGATATCGCCATAGCGACGCCCAAGGCCAGCTTTTGCCTGTCCGAGGTGAAGCTTGGCCTGATCCCGGCGGTTATCAGCCCCTATGTGCGCCGCGCCATGGGCGAGCGTCAGGCGAGACGCTATATGTTGACCGCTGAGCGTTTCGATGCCGAAGCCGCCAAGACTTTGCAACTGGTGCATCAGGTAGCAGACGATCTCGAGGCCGCCGCCGCGCCCCTTATCGAATCGCTGCTGGGCAACAGTCCGCAGGCACTCAACTGGTGCAAACAGCTGATAAGCGATATCCGCCACGGACTGATAGATGAACAGACGCTGGCGCTCACCGGCGAGGCCATCGCCCGGATCCGGGTGTCTGCTGAAGGCCAGGAAGGGCTGAACGCCTTTTTCGAAAAACGCCCGCCGAGCTGGCAAGGCTCAAGTGACAATCCGGGCAACAACTCCAGTTGCAATCCAGGCAATAGCTCAAACCCGCCACAGCGCCGTGACTAAGGAAGGATGTAAGATGTTCAACAAGATTCTGATTGCCAACCGCGGCGAAATTGCCTGTCGCATCATACGTACCGCCAGGTCATTGGGAGTGCGCACTGTCGCACTGTTCTCGGATGCCGATCGCCATGCCGCCCACGTGGCTATGGCCGATGAAGCCTTTTATCTGGGGGGCTCGGCGCCGGCCGACTCCTACCTCAGGGGCGATGCCATCATCGATATCGCCAAGGCCTGTGGCGCCGAGGCGATCCACCCGGGTTATGGTTTTCTGTCGGAAAACGCCGGTTTTGCCGCCGCCTGTGAACGGGCCAATATCGCCTTTATCGGTCCCAAGGCCGATTCCATAGAAGCCATGGGCAGCAAGAGCGCCGCCAAACTCATCATGGGCCGCGCCGGAGTACCACTGGTGCCCGGCTATCACGGTGATGACCAGAGCGATGAAGTGCTGCTCAGTGAAGCCGAAAAAATCGGTTTCCCGCTGCTGATCAAGGCCGCCTTCGGTGGCGGCGGTAAGGGAATGCGGATTGTCCGCAGCCTGACGGAAGTCAAGTCGGCCATCGACTCGGCCCGCCGTGAAGCCGCCTCCAGTTTTGGCAATGACAAGCTGTTGATGGAGCGTTACCTGGAGCAGCCGCGCCATGTGGAGGTGCAGGTATTTGCCGACACCCAGGGCAATGCCATTTATCTGTCAGACAGGGACTGCTCGATTCAGCGCCGCCACCAGAAAGTGGTGGAAGAAGCGCCGGCCCCCGGCCTCAGCGACGCCCTGCGCCGCCGCATGGGTGAAGCCGCCGTGGCTGCCGCCCGCGCCATCGACTATGTGGGTGCAGGCACGGTCGAGTTTCTGCTGGACACCCATGCCACAGAAGAAGACGGCAGCTTCTTCTTTATGGAGATGAATACCCGTTTGCAGGTAGAGCATCCGGTTACCGAACTGGTGACAGGGACAGATCTGGTGCACTGGCAACTGCTGGTCGCTGCCGGAGAGCCTCTGCCCCTGACTCAGGAGCAAGTTGCCATTAATGGCCATGCCTTTGAAGTGCGAATTTATGCCGAAGATCCGGATAACGACTTCCTGCCCGCCAGCGGCAAGCTCAACTTCCTGCGCGAGCCCAAGCCATCGAGCCATGTGCGTATCGACTCGGGGGTCCGTGAAGGCGATGAAATCTCCAACTTCTACGACCCCATGATAGCCAAGCTGATCGTCTGGGATGAATCACGCCCAAGAGCGCTGCAGCGCCTGCAAAGGGCTTTGGATGACTTCCAGCTCACCGGCCTGAAACACAATATCGGTTTCCTGGGTAAAATCGCCGCTCACCCGGCCTTTGCCAGCGCCGACTTCAGCACAGATTTTATTGAGCGCTATCAAGCACAGCTGCTGCCTCAAGCGAAAGACAGCACTTTGCCCTTGCCGCTGCTGGCCAAAGCCGCACTGTATGAAATGCTGTGGCGCAAACGCGACTCCCGGGCCAAACAGGCAAACAGTCAGGACCCATCCTCGCCTTGGGGCAGCGCCAGTGGCTTTAGACTCAACAGCGCCAAGCGCCACGATATTGCCCTGATGGACGATGAACACCATATTCATCACCTGCAGCTGACTGAGCTGGCCAAGGCCGATAGCTGGCAATTGACACTGGATGGCCAAACCCTGGTTATCGAAGGCGAGTTGAGCACAGATGAGGCCGGTGGTGACACGCTTCGCTGTGTGGTCGATGGACATATCAGCAGCCAACGAATCAGCCGCCAGGGCATGGACTTTACCCTGCTTGGCCGCTCCGGCGAGCTTAGCGCCTGCCATTTCCGCGCCATTCAGAATGAGCTGGAAGAGGAGCAGGCCAACCATGCCGATCTGCTCAAGGCGCCGATGAACGGCACCATAGTCACCCACCTGGTGGCTGTAGGCGACAGCGTTAAGGCCGGCCAAGGGCTGATGGTGATGGAAGCGATGAAGATGGAATACACCATAGCCGCGCCTTTCGATGGCACTGTGAGTGAGTTTTTCTTCCAGCCCGGCGAACTGGTCAGCGATGGCGCCCAGTTGCTGGAGCTCAGCGAACAACTCAAGGAGGCTTAAAAATGCTGCCTCCCAAGGTAAGCCTGTTTGAAGTGGGCCCAAGAGACGGCCTGCAAAATGAAACCTCGGTCAGCACTCAAGCCAAGATAGCCCTGATTGAAGCGCTGGCCGATGCCGGGGTGAAGCGCATCGAAGCCGCCAGCTTTGTGTCGCCCAAGTGGGTGCCGCAAATGGCAGACTCGGGCGAGGTACTGCGTGGCATTTCACGCCGCGCCGGCGTCTGCTACAGCGCCCTGACTCCCAATCTCAAGGGCCTGGAGTTGGCGCTGGCTGCCGGCGCCGATGAAGTGGCGGTATTTGCCGCCGCCTCCGAAGGCTTCAGCCAGAAGAACATCAACTGCTCCATCGAAGAGTCCATCGCCCGCTTCGAGCCCCTGCTGAGCCGGGCCAAGGAGCAAGGCATTCGGGTTCGCGGCTATGTTTCCTGCGTATTGGGTTGCCCCTATGATGGTGAAATCGCCCCGGCAGAAGTGGCTCGGGTCGCCGACATTCTGCATCAATTGGGCTGCTATGAAATATCCCTCGGCGACACCATAGGCGTAGGTACACCGCTCAAGGCCCGCAAAATGCTGGAAACCGTGGCCGAGCGCGTACCGGTAGAGCGCTTGGCGCTACACTTCCATGATACCTATGGTCAGGCGCTGGCCAACATTCTCGCCTGCCTGGAAACCGGCGTCAGTGTAATAGATACCTCGGTCGCCGGACTCGGTGGCTGCCCCTATGCCAAAGGCGCATCCGGTAATCTGGCCAGTGAAGATCTTGTCTACATGCTGCATGGTATGGGTATAGACACAGGCATAGATCTCAACAAACTGGCCCGGGCCGGACGGCAGATAAGCCAGCAGCTTGGCCGGCAAACCGGTTCAAAAGTAGCCAGAGCCCTGGGAGCTTAAGGCCTCCAGGTGGCACAACAGATAAGCAGTAAAACGACAGATAATAAACAGCAAGGACATCACTATGGCAGGACTCAATAAAGTCGTCGGCAGCTACGACGAAGCGCTCGCAGGTCTCACCAATGATATGACAGTCATGGTGGGTGGTTTTGGCCTTTGTGGCATTCCCGAAGGCCTTATCAATCAAATGGTCAAGCTGGGCGTCAGCGGCCTGACCGCCATCTCCAACAACGCCGGGGTGGACGACTTCGGGCTGGGGCTGCTGCTGCAACATAAGCAGATAAGCACAATGATCGCCTCCTATGTGGGTGAAAACGCCACCTTTGAGCGGCAGATGCTCAGCGGCGAGCTCAATGTAATCCTCACTCCGCAAGGCACTCTGGCGGAGAAGATCCGTGCCGGCGGCGCCGGGATCCCCGCCTTCTTTACCGCCACCGGCTACGGCACCCCGGTGGCCGAGGGCAAAGAGACCCGCGAAATCAATGGCCGCCACTATGTGCTGGAAGACGCTCTGACCGCCGACTTCGCGCTGATCCGCGCCTGGAAGGCCGATACCATGGGTAACCTGGTATTTCGCAAGACAGCCGCCAACTTCAACCCCATGATGGCCACCGCCGGCAAGATCACTGTGGTGGAAGTGGAAGAGATAGTCGAGCCGGGTGAGCTGGACCCGGATCATATCCACACCCCGGGCATCTATGTGGATCGCGTCATCAAGGGTGTGTTCGAGAAGCGTATCGAACAGCGCACAGTCAAACAGGCATAAGGGCAGGAGAGCAAAATGGCACTTTCAAGAGAACAACTGGCCCAACGCGTCGCCAAGGAACTCAAAGACGGTTACTACGTCAACCTGGGGATAGGTATCCCCACTCTGGTGGCCAACTATATCCCCGAGGGCATGCAGGTGATGCTGCAATCGGAAAACGGCCTCTTGGGCATGGGTGAATTCCCCACCGAAGACACTATAGATCCGGATCTGATCAACGCCGGCAAGCAAACCGTTACCGCCGTCAAAGGCGCGTCTTTCTTCTCCAGCGCCGAGAGCTTCGCCATGATCCGTGGCGGGCATGTGGATCTCACGGTACTGGGCGCGTTCGAGGTGGATGTCGAAGGCTCTATCGCCTCCTGGATGATCCCCGGCAAGCTGGTTAAAGGCATGGGCGGCGCCATGGACTTGGTGGCCGGCGCCGACAATATCATAGTCACCATGATGCACGCCGACAAACACGGCAACTCCAAACTGCTGAGTAAATGCGAGTTGCCGCTCACGGGTTATGGCTGCATCAAGCGGGTACTGACAGACCTGGCCTTTATCGAAATCAAGGACGGCGCCTTCCACCTGCTGGAGCGGGCGCCAGGTGTGAGTGTCGAGGAGATAGTTGCCAAAACCGCCGGCAAGCTTATTGTCCCCGAACATGTGCCAGAGATGGCCTTGTAAGAAATTAAGTCTCTGAGGCCTATTATCACTCACAATAGGCCGACCTTGACCGGGCCGATTTTCAGCGGACCATAGTTTTTGAGTCGCCATCGCGACTCAAAAACCCCCGGATAATATTGGGTGTGACGGTTTTATCTCAAAACTTGCAAAACGCCACTTTTAGCTGCTGAGCAACTCACGGGCATTGGCCAGGGTATTGCTGGTGATGGTATCGCCACCAAGCAACCGGGCCAACTCCTGCACCCGCTGCTCTTTATCCAGCGCCACCATAGAGGTTTCGGTACCGCTGCCCTTGGCATGTTTAGCAACAAACATATGCTGATGGCCGTTACCTGCCACCTGCGGCAAGTGAGTCACACACAATACCTGGGTCGACTCTCCCAGGGTACGCAACATGCGGCCCACCACGGCAGCCGTCGGTCCGGAAATCCCCACATCCACCTCATCAAAAATCAGTGTCGGAGTCGCTACCTTACGGGCGGTTATCACCTGAATACCCAGGCCGATACGGGAAAGCTCGCCCCCCGAGGCCACCTTGGCCAGACTCTGCAGTGGCTGCCCCGGATTAGTGGTCACCAGAAACTCCACCCTGTCACTGCCGTTGACCGACATCTGCCCAGGATTAAACTCCACCGCTATGCTGAACTTGCCCTTGGGCATATTGAGCTCATGGATGGAAGCTGTGACCAACTTGTCCAGCTCTTTGGCATAGCGGCTACGGCTCTGACTGAGTTTCTGCGCCTGGGTCAGATAATTCTGTTTGCTGGCTTCCAATTGCTGCTCTATCTCTTCAAGCTTCTGCTCATCCGAGTCGAGACTCCCCAGCTCGGCCAGCAATTGCTGATGGTGTTGATACAGCTCTGAGGGCATCACCTGATGCTTGCGCGCCAGTTGCATCGCCTTGGAAAGTCGCGCCTCCAGCATGGCAAAGTGTTCAGGGTCCAACTCGAGCTTGTCCAGATAGCGCTGCAGTTCGCTGCTGCTTTCCTGCACCTGGATCAGGGCATCGTTGAGCATGCCGCCGACATTGGCCAGCTCAGCATCGACACTCTCAAGATCGGCACTGATATGCACGGCCCGGTTCAACAATGACTCTATGTTGGCTTCTTCGCCCTCACTGAGCAGCATCAAGGCCAACTGACAGGACTCGATCAGCGCCGTACTGTTGGCCAGACGCTTGTGCTCCTGCTCTATCTCGGCAAATTCATGCTCCCCGAGAGCAAAGTCATTGAGTTCTTCCACCTGATAGCTGAGTAACTGCTTGCGGGCAATTCTCTCCTGCTGCGACAGCACCAATTGCCGCAGTTCCTGCTCGATTTGGCGATAACGCTGATAGGCACTGCTGACCCCATCGAGCAACAGCTTATGATTGGCATAGCTGTCCAGCAGGTAAAGTTGCTGCTCTGTCTTGAGCATGGCGTGATGAGCATGCTGGCCGTGGATCCCCACCAGCAAGGGTCCCAACGCCTTGAGCTGAGTCAGCGGCACAGGGTTACCATTGATATAGGCGCGGGAGCGGCCATCGCTGCCAATGGTGCGCCGTAGAATACATTCATCTTCGAGTTCGAGATCATTATCTTCCAGCCAACGCTTGGCCAGAGGGACATCCGCCAGAGAGAAACGGGCACTGACTTCCGTCTTGCTGGCGCCGGGGCGCACACTGGCGGCATCGGCCCGGTTACCGAGACAAAGCCCCAGGGCATCGATGGCAATGGATTTACCCGCCCCGGTCTCGCCGGTAATACTGGTCATTCCCGGACGGAAGTCCAGCTCCAGAAAACGCACTATGGCAAAGTTATTGATGCTGAGTTGGCAAAGCATAATGAATTCCCAAAACACTGTATTGATAAACAGTATATACTGATTTTTTATACAGTAAATATCTGTCGATTAATTATTCCCTGTGTTCTACCCAGCCTAAACAGCCCATGCCGCTATCAAAGGCAAACTGATAAAGGTGATTAGCGTGCCCAGTAATATACCCTGGGCACTGACCCCAGCCTTGGTGTCATAACGCTGCGCCAGTAAGTATACACTCGCTGCAGTAGGCAGGGCCGCAAGAATAACCCCCATCTGCAGATTGGTGCCGCTGATCCCCATGGCTTTCAATAATAGATAAGCCAGCAGAGGTTGCAGTAGTAGCTTGCAAGCGTTGATACCAAAAAGCTCGGCCAACTGCCAAGGCCCAGGTAAGCGGGTGGCGCCGCGAACCCGGGTCGCCTTGGCCAACACCATACCTATGGCAAACAGGGCGCAGGGACTGGAGGTAGCGCCTATCTGGCTTATCATCATCGCTATCCCATCCGGCAGAGCCATACCGGAAGCCGAGACAGCAACGCCCAGGGCGCTGCCGATAACAATCGGGTTTTTCGCCAGCGCTTCAACAATAATCAGCAAGGGATGCGCCTTGTTTTCTGTATCTCTGGCAAGCTCCAGCGACACCAGTGCGATGGCAAACATCACCACAGACAACAGGCTGGCAATGGCCGCCGCAGCCAGCGCCAACTGGTTTCCCGGGTAGACTATCATCATCATGGGAATGCCGATAAAGGCGGTATTGCCAAAGGTGGCATTCAAGGCGCGAATTGCCCCAACCCCCTGACCGGCCCTGAAACAACCGGAAATCAGCAGTACCAGCAGATAGGTCAGCATCATTGCCACACTGAAACCGACGATGAAATGCCACTGGAAGATCTCCTCGAAAGAAGTTCTTGCCAGCACTATCATCATAATGGCCGGAAAAGCTATGTAATAAACATATTGGTTGAGGGCGGCGTCCGTACCATCCGGCAGGATTTTGCTTTTCTGTACCAGTGAACCTGCGAGCATAATGCCAAACACAGAGATCAGCGGAGTAATGATTCCAGTCATACTTCTTCCATTTTGCTGACTTTGGCTGTCGTACTCCCGCCGAGGATCTGCGAAAATGGCGGGGAATTCTGTATCTTGCCTGCCCTTATCAGTACAGCTAAGTAAGTTCGGCAGAGATTGCCGACAAGTTACCACAGCCGTTATCTGCCAGCCATTGCGCTATGGTCGTAGACATCGGCAGACAAGCGTTTTAAACATATCCTTGGCACATTGAGGAACAGCAATGAGTGACAATCAGGCTCCCGAACTGCAACTGCTCTACTTGTTTGTACATCTGGTCAATGCCGGCAGTTTCTCCCAGGCCGCCAAAGTACTGAATATGCCGGTGGCCACCGTCAGCCGCAAACTAGCCAAGCTGGAATCTGTGCTGGATAAACAACTACTGATGCGAACCACCCGCAAACTGAGGTTGACCGAAGAGGGACTGGAGTTGTTCCAACGCTATCAGCAACTGATAGCCCAGTTTGATGCCCTGGCCAGCGGCACCTGCGCCGACAAGCCCGAAGGCACCCTGAGAATTGCCGCTCCCATCTCGATTATCTCTATGATATTCATCGAGACACTGAACGAATTTTGCGAGTGCTACCCGGATATCAAGCTGCATATCGCTCAAAGTAACGAGGTGGTGGATCTCATCGATAAAGGCATAGATGTTGCCATAGTCGGCGGCACCCAGCCAGACTCCTCCTGGGTCTCCTGCTCTCTTGGAGTATTGGATTATCGCCTGGTGGCTTCCCCCGGGTATCTTCGAAAGGCGCCGGTATTTAACCATCCGCAACAGCTCAGTCAGCACAAGGTTATCAAGGTCTGGCCTCTGTTCAACTGGTCGCTGCGCCATCCCGATGGCGATGCCTTCTATTATGATGGCCCAGCCAACCTAACCCTGACGGATCTCCACGGTGCCATCCGCGCGACCTTAAATGACGGCGGCATTCTTTACGGCCCAGAGCTATTTTGCAAACAGGAGTTGAAAGATGGCCGGCTACAGGTATTACTGCCGGAGTGGAAAGGAGAAAAACGGCGTATCTCCCTGCTCTATCATCAACGCAGCCAGCAACCTCTCAAGGTAAAACTCTTTATCGAGTTCATGCAGCAGCGCGCCCCTGCACTGTTTTCCATGGACTGATACCCAGACGCAAAAAAGCCCGCATCGCGTAATGCCGATCAGTTAAGACAGATCGCTTGACGATCTCACTGAAAGGATCAAAATCCGATGACCTCATGTCATCGGAT
>NZ_NIJK01000045.1 GCF_002836975.1 Shewanella indica
GAAAATTGAGCCACAGGACGTCGATAAAGGACGGTTTGGGGCGTCATATCGGGAGCTGCGGACCACTTAATCGCAGCTTCCTTAATGCTCATGCCATCGAGCAGGAAGGCATTTTGATAGGCATTACTGCCGTGAATGGAAATGTCGGCGGGTTTGATCTCCCCCTGATTCAGACTGCTGTTGGCGCTGTTGGAAAACTGCACCGCCGGATTGGACCTGAGCAAGTCGGTCAGGTTACCGTCACCGGTTGGGCGTTTTTTGATATCTTCCCGGGTCAGGGTTTCATGTTGGGTCAGGCCATTGTCGGCCTGCTCTCTGACGATTATCTCCTGTTGATCAGCCACATCAACCTGTTGCGCCTGAGCTACCGGCATCAATGCCAGACCACAGACTACAGCCGCGTGTTTCTTCATCCTCAATCCCTTTATTGTTAAAAAACAGCGATGCAGGAGTTGAACCCGCACCACTAAAGTGTGAGGTTGGCCAAAATAACTTGATCAAATGCAAATGACAATTGTTATCATTACTATTTGCTGATAATGTCTCAAATCATTTCAACATTCTGGTGATCATGTGCGCAAAACCACAGCATTCCAGACAAAAAATATTTTCATTCAGATGTTTACTAAAACAGCAGTATCTGTCTTGGCTGCCTGGGTATTACAGGTGGCGGCCACGCCGAGTGACCTCAACGAGATCCACAGGGCCGACCGTCAGGGATTAAAGGCCAGCCAACAAGCCCAGCAAGCCATAGAAAAACTCGATGATGAGCAGCAATCCCTGATCCAGGAAAGCCGCCAACTCAAGCATGAAATCCAACTGGCCAGCCATTACCAAAAGCAGTTGCAACAGCAGATAGGGCAGCTGCAATCTGCTCTGGAGGAGCTGGGCGAGCAGCGCCGGCAACTGCGCCAGACCCGGATGCAGCTGGCCCCGATGATGGACGAAATGCTGCTGTCGCTCACGCAACTGGTGCGGGCCGATCTGCCATTTCAGCAACAGGAAAGGCAGCAGCGTCTCGATAACTTGCAGCTCCTGCTGCAAAGCGCCGAGCTGAACCAGGGCGAGAAACTGACCCGGCTGTTGGACGCCTATCAGGTGGAGCTCAGCTATGGCTACAGTGTAGAGAGCTGGCAGGGCAAACTCGGCGACGGTCGGCTGGTGAATTTTCTGCGCGCCGGACGCCTGGGGTACTTTTTCCTCACCCTGGATGGCAAGGCCGGTGGCCGCTGGCAGAGAGATAATTGGCAGGCGCTGGCGCCTGAGCAGCTTGGCAATGTCGCCGCTGCCATCCGAGTCGCCTCCGGAGAAAGCATACCTGCACTGCTGCAACTGCCTCTGATAGCGGAGGCATCATGAGCTTTTTGTCTTCCCTCACTCGCCAGAGCATGATGCGTCCCGCATTACTGTGGTCGCTATCGATGTTGTCGCTCTCATTATCCCTCCCCTGCCAGGCCGAGAGTCTGCAACAGGTGTTGGAACAGGTTCGCAGTGGCAGTCGCCAGGAACAAGCGGCCGCCGAGCGGCAAGAGAACCTGAGTCGTCAGAGCCTGGAGCAGGTGCGCAGCAACCATAAGAAACTGCAGCAGCAACTCACCCGTACTCAGGCAAATAACCTGGAACTTGAAGACCAACTGCTGGCACTGCAGCAAAGCCTCAAGGACAAACAGGCCCAGCTCAACGCCGAGAAAGCCAGTCTTGACGGGGTGTTTCGCGCCATCCAGGAACATGAGCAGTTGCTGCTCACCACAGTGGCACCCCACAGCCTATGGCGCCACGACAGCAGCGGCCTTGCCGAGATAGCCACTGACCAACTTGGCCTGCAGCGACTGCAGGCGCTTTGGACCGCATTGACAGAACAAAGCGTATTGGCTGCCAAACCCATAGTGCAAAGCAGCGAAGGCCTCAATGCCGATGGCACCCCAGTGCTATTGAATGTCACCGAATATGGGCCTTTCAATGCCCTCAGCGACAAAGGCTGGGTACGCTACCTGCCGGCGCAGCAAAGCTGGCAACTGCTGGCTGAGCAACCAAAGCTATCGCCCACCCAGGGGAGTGTCTGGCTCGACCCCTCGTTTGGCAAGTTGCTGCAACAGGCGGCAAACGGTAACGGCTGGTTCGACAAGCTCAAACCGGCAGGAATAGTCGGCGTCTTTATCGGCCTGATAGCCATGATAGCCTCAGGCATAGCCCTGAACCGCCTGTGGATACTGCGCCACGAAAAACGGCGGCTGACCCAACAGCAGGCCAGTCAGCAAGTGCAGAGTAACAATGCCCTCGGCCGGGTGATGTTGGCGGCAACCAACTGCCCCGAGGAGCAACTCGAAGCGCGGCTCAACGCCGCCGTACTCAGCGAAGTCCCCCGCCTGACCCGTGGTACTGGCACCCTGGCGGTATTGGCGGGGATCCCGCCGCTGCTGGGGCTTCTGGGCACGGTTGGCGGCATGATTGAAACTTTCGATGTGATCACCCGTTTCGGCAGCAACAACACAGAGCTGCTCTCGGGTGGCATTGCCGAGGCACTGCTGACCACCCAACTGGGACTGATGACAGCCATTCCGCTGCTGTTGCTGCACTGCGCAGTCAAGAGCCAGAGTCGGCAACTGACCCAGATGCTTGAGCAGGAAGCGGCCGCCCTGGTGGTATTGCAGCGCTTTGGTGACACAGGTAACCCCGGGCAATGAGCACTTTCTATGACTTTGTGCTGCAGGCCGGCGTCATTGTTTGGCTGATACTGCTGCTCTCTTGCCTGATGTGGTATCTGCTGCTTAAGGGCTTTAGCCGTATTCGCCGACTGAGCCCCTGCTGGCTGGATGATGCCCGCCACTTGAACCCCAAGCTAGCGCGCTATGACCTCTGGCAAAAGGCGCAGCTGCAACAGGCCTTTATCAGCCGCGCCGCCCTGAATTTAAGCGGCGGACTCGACTGGATAGATTCACTGATAAAGATACTGCCGCTGCTGGGGCTCTTGGGCACTGTCGATGGGATGATCAGCAGTTTTGCCGAGCTTGGGCAACTCGATGTCCAAAAACAGCTGTCATCCGGGATCAGCTCGGCACTGCTGACCACATTGGCCGGTTTGGTGACCTCTCTGTCCGGGCTCTATCTGGCCTACCAGCTCAAGCAGAGCAATCAGCGGTTGCTGGCGGAGCTGCGCCGGACATTTTCGGAGTAAAAGATGCAATTCAAACACACAGATGATCAGGGTACAGAAGCCAATGTCGATCTCACTCCCTTGATTGACGTGGTATTTATTCTATTGATCTTCTTTATTTTATCGGCGTCATTTCAGAAGACCCAGTCGCTGGAGCTGGAACGCCCCACAGCTCAGGTGCAAGACAATCAGGATAAGCGCGCCATCTTAATTAGCATAGACAAACACAATGTGATCTGGCTGGAGCAGCAAGCCGTCAAGGCGGTTGAACTGCCCGCCAGGCTGAAACACACGCTGGCAAGTTCAGAACAGAGTTCGGCCATTATCGAAGTGGATAAGCATGTCACCAGCGGCAAGCTCATCGAAGTGGTCGACAAAGTACGCATCGCAGGAGTCAATAATGTGGCCGTCGCAACCCAAGACCCCAGCTAGCCAAACAGGACTGATTTTCACCAGTGCCATACTGATCAATTTGGCGTTGGCCAGCCTGATCTATGCCCTGACTCTGAGCCAAAACACAGCACCAGTTAAACGGGTCACATTGGGCGGAGTCTACTTTCCCGAGCGGCAAGATAGCAAACCGCAAGAGCCCTTGCCTGAGGTGCGCCTCAGCTCGGCGCCGCTGACATCCTCGCCACCACCTCCGCCCATGACACTGGATCTCAGCGCGCTGGATGCCAACACAGGTATTCCTGTACCGGATCCCCTGTGGCCGACGCCGGATGATATTCAGCAAATCCAGCCACCTACGCTGAATTTCAGTCAAAGCGGCAGCGCTCCCGGCAGTACCATGCAGGCCAGTATCGCCATGGCGCAGGTGGTGTTTCAAATGCCGCCCGAATACCCGCTGCAGGCCAAACAGCGGGGCATTGAAGGACAGGTGACCCTGGATTTGGCGATCAACCCGGACGGTCGGGTGGAAGATATCAAGTTGGTGGATGAAACCCCCAGCGGCGTGTTTTACCGCTCGGCTTCCAGAGCCGTGCTCAGGTGGCGCTTCGCGGCGCCCAAGCAGACCCAATGGCAACGGATAGTGATCAGATATGAACTTGAAAAATAGCCTGTTGTTTTGCTGCATTCTGTTCAGCGCGCCGCTGCTGGCGAGCAATGCACTACAACGTTATCAGCAACTGCAGTTTCAATTGCAGCGGGATCCTGCTGCGGCGCTCAAGGCGATTGAAAGCTTTCAGCGTCAGTATGCCGAAGGCAGCGACAGTGAGCAGCAGATGGCGGCCTACCTGCATCTGCAGGCCTGCATCAGTCTCAAGGACTATCAGTGCGCCGCGCAGCAAACCCGGCTGTTGCTGGCTTTACCCGTCACGGCATTGCAGCAACGGGATCTCTATAAGCTGGGTGCCCAGTTGAACTATCAGCAAAGCGAATACCGCCAAAGCCTCGAATACAGTAAGCAGTGGCTACAACTGGCGGCCAATCTCCAAGAGCAACAACAGGAACAAGAACTTAAACCCGGCGCCACTGAATTTGCCACCATGCACTCGCTGGCCTCCTACGCCGAATTTCAGTTGCAGCACCTGCCAAAGGCCACTGAGCAGATGCGTCTGGCACTGGATTGGGAAGTCACCGAAACCCGGCAACACTTTCTGCAGTCCCTGTATCAAAGGCAGCAGCGTTTGCCGGAAGAAGAGCAACTGTTGAGACAGATGATCGCCGCCTATCCGGATCGCCCCCTATATTGGGAACGCCTGGGCCATAACCTGCAGCAACAGGGGCAAGAGCAGGAATCATTCAATGTCCTCAGCTCGGCCTATAAGGCCGGGCAGTTGCCCACTCGCAGTATTCCACTGCTGGCACAGTTATTGATGCTGCATCAGGCCCCCGGCCGAGCGGCAGATCTGCTGGAGCAACACAGCGAGGCACTGGCACAACACTCCAGCTATAAGCCGCTGTTATCTCAGGCCTATTTGTTGTCGCGTCAAAGAAACAAGGCGCTGAGCCTGCTGCAGAAATCAAGCCAAACCCAAGGACAAAAATCCCTGCCGCTGCGGGCACAATTGGCTTACAGCCTGGGGCAATGGCCACTGGCACAACAACTGTTGTCACAGCTACGGCAGCAAGATGCAGATAACCGCTACTGGCAGCTGTTGCTGGCCCTGAGCCACTACGAAGCCGGGCAGTTACAACAAGCCAAAACCTTACTTAAAGCGATCAACCAGGGAGAGTACCAGACGACGGCGGCTCAGTGGCTGAATCAGATAAACTACCTCACGGACGACCCCTGAGGCTCTATCAGGTTTGCTGCAAAATGTGATTAACCAAGCAAAACAGTCAAGTTTTATTGGCCTAAGCTTGGCTAAAATTAAAGATGCTTTTATTATGCATGTAAATTGATAATACAGAGAGCATCCTATGTCAGCGCAAATCTCCCTCGAACGCAGAGTCGGCGAACTGGTCGCCGAAGACTTCCGTAACGCCCATGTTTTCAGCCGTTTTGGTATCGACTTTTGCTGTGGCGGTGGCCGTTCACTGGCATCGGCCTGCGAGCGAGCCGGCGCCGAGCCCACCGAGGTACTGCACACCCTGAGCCAACTGGCCGCAGAGGGCAAGCCGGACGATGCCTTGGCCAAATTGCCACTGGGTGAGCTTATCGAGCATATCGAAGCGACCCACCACAAGTACATACGCGATACCGCACCGCTGCTGCTGGAATATGCCCAGAAGATGGTGCGGGCCCATGGTGAGCATTATGAAGAGATCAAACCCTTGGCCGGTTGGATCCGCGCCCTGATGGATGACCTCTTGCCCCACCTGCAAAAAGAGGAACAGATACTGTTTCCGGCCATTCGCGCCCTGAGTCAGGGGCAAGAATTCAACGCCTGTTTCGGCCATATAGGCAATCCTATCCGGGCAATGGAATATGAACATGATGAGGCAGGGCAAATTCTGGCCAAGCTGCAGCAGTTGACCAATCACTACCAGGCCCCTGAGCATGCCTGCACTACCTGGCGGGTATGTTATGCCACCCTGGCCGAGTTTGAAGCCGATCTGCACCGCCACATCCACCTGGAAAATAACCTCTTGTTTCCCAAGGCCCTGGCACTGGTGAACTGAGGGCTGTTCAAATCCCGGCTGACTTGCTACAACTGCAGTAACAGCAGTAAACAAGGAGTCAGCCATGCCGGCTACAGGTTTCATTCTGGACGATATTGAAAATCTGCGTGAGTCCGCCGCGGTGGAGTTCAAGCTCGCCGCCGGACGCCATGGCAAGGGTGCGCTACCGCTGGCGCTGTGGGAAAGCTATAGCGCCTTTGCCAATACCAATGGCGGCGAGATCATTCTTGGTGTCAGGGAGGAAAAGGGCGAGTTTTTTATCGAAGGAATAGCCGAACCCAGGCCCCTTATCGATGAAGCCTGGAAGATACTCAACAATTCACAAAAGATCAGCGCCAATATTCTTGGCCCGGCCGACATTCAGCTGATAGAACTGGCCGGTAAGCAGTTGATCCGCTTTCGGGTTCCCCAGGCCGACTACAGTCAGCAGCCAGTCTATCTGGGGACTGAAGCAATTGGCGGCACCTATATCAGGGTCGGAGATGCCGATATGCGCGCCAGTCCGGCGCAGGTGAAACGCATGCTAAGACGCAAACAGAGACACAGTGTTCAAGCCAGCCAGAGTTCCAGAGTCAAATAGCTTCCCACCAGGGCGATAGCCGAGCCCATGAGTTGCACCACACGTTTGCGCTTGCCATCCGGGTTTATCAAACTGCCGATGATCACCCCGGCAACATGAATGGCCGCCGTTCCCAACAAAAAGCCCATGGCATAAATGCTTGGCCTAGCCAACTCAGGCATTTCAACGCCGTGAGCATGACCGTGAAACAAGGCAAAGACGCCGACAAAGGCCATGGCAAAAGAGATGGGCATCTCACGGTTGAGAGCAATGGCAAGCCCCAGCAGCAATACCGACAGGGCAATACCCGATTCAACAAAAGGGATCGGCATGAGTGACATACCGGCAACCGCGCCCAGGGTCATGAAAAACAGAAATGCCAAAGGTACAGACCAGATGGCACTGCGCCCCAACTGGGTACTGAGAATACCGACACTGAGCATGGCCAATAGATGATCGAACCCCAATACAGGGTGATTGAAACCATCCCAGAAACCACCATCCGCATGCAGCTCGTGTGCTGAGACCGGCAGGCTCAACAGCAACAACAACAGCATGATTATTCGGGATGGCATAGGTTAAACCTCAGAGCACAACGGCAAGGAGCTATACACTAGCACCAAGTCGATGTTAAAAAAATGATAAGAAACTAAAAAAGCGCGCTTTGATGCACGCTTTAATGGTGAGAAATTGTTTCAGGGAGCCAGAGTCAGTGGCTGTGCCCAGGAAACACGCGCCTGTTTCTGTTGGATCAATTGATTGATCAGTTCACGGATCTTAGGTTCGGCATCAATGAACTTGTTCATATTGGCTCCACCCATCCGAGCATCATAGATAGCCTGACCATCGAGTCTACCCTGGTGATACACCTTAATCTCGGCGTATACCATATAAAGCGCCAAGTCCCATGCCCAATTCGCACTGTAGGTTGCAGTCCAATCACATTGATCGGCGGCGTTTAACTCTTGAACCAGTTGATAGCGTATCTGTTTTTCACGCAGCACCTTCTCCACTTCCTGCAAGAAACCTTCCCTGACCTTTGGGTTTTCCAGAATACAGAGGCCTGCATCTTGATGCAGTGCCACAGGATCGACCTGTTGTTTGATGGAGCAAGCACTGAGCCCCAAAAAAGATGTAAGCAGTAGTATGGCGAGTCGTTTTGTCATTTTCTTCTTATCCATAGAGATGGTTACAGCCCGGCCGGGCGCAGCCAATCTACTCAGAAAACACAAAAACGCAACAAAATCACAATAGAAGTGCCAATTCACTCAGAGAATGGAGCCGAATGTGAGGCAGCAGGGTGTTGGCTGCTCTGCAGTCATCACCGGCAAACGCCGGATTGAGCCAGGCAGCCTGACAGCCGGCCTTACGGGCACCTTCGACATCTGTCAGCGGGTGGTCGCCGACATGCAGCAGCGCCTCAGAGGGTAAGGCCAGGCGCTCGGCGGCCAACTGGAACATATCCCCCCAGGGTTTACGTCTGATACCATTGCCCGGATGCAGCACAAACTCAAACATCTCTCCCAGACCAATTCTGCCGGCATCCACATTGCCATTGGTGATCCCGACCAGGCGAAAACGCTCAGCCAATTGCGAAAGTAAGGCGAGCACTTCCTTTGACACCTTAAAGTCACTGCGCCGCTCAAGGAACAAGGCCAGACCCGCTTTCGCGCCCAGCTTTGCCTTGTGCTTATCATATCCCAGCATCTCCAGCCCAGTTTGCAATAGCGCCAATCGCGCGGCACTGGTGTCATGGGTCAGCTCGGCTTGCTGCAGCAACAGCTGGCGCTTCAACGCCCGCCAGTCTGCGGCCTGCCAGTTGCCGCTCAGTGGGTATTCTTTGGCCAGCCACTCGAGCAATGCGCCTTCGGCAGCGGCGATAATTGGCCGGTTATCATAGAGGGTATCGTCGAGATCAAAACTGATGGCTTTAATAGCGCCGGGGCGAAGAAACACCTGCATCACTTGTCCTTTTTAGCTCTGGGGTGAGCGCCGTCATACACCTTGGCCAGATGTTGAAAGTCCAGACTGGTATATATTTGGGTGGTCGCCAGATTGGCGTGTCCCAGCAGCTCCTGTACCGCCCGCAAGTCGCCGCTGGACTCAAGCATATGGGTCGCGAAGGAATGCCTGAGCTTGTGGGGATGCACCCTGGCGGATAATACCTGCTCCCGCCCCCAGCGCGCCATGCGCGCCTGAATACTGCGATGCGCCAAGCGCTTGCCCTTGGCGGTCACGAACAGCGCCTGATCTTCACAGGGAATATCCCGGCGGTAATCCAGCCATTGTTGCAATGCGGCAATGGCGACCGAGCCCACCGGCAGCAGCCGTTCCTTGCCACCTTTTCCCATCACCTTGATTTGCTGCTGGGCGAAATCCAGTTGCGGCACATCCAGCGAGGCCAACTCAGCCAAACGCAGCCCTGAGGAGTAACACAGCTCCATCATCGCCTTGTCACGGGCGCTGAGGGGATCTGTCACCTCAATATCCAGCAGATGGCTGATGCTATCGGCGTCGAGATTTTTGGGCAGCGGCTTATTCTGTTTTGGGGCGCTCAGTTGCCGGGCGGGATTACTCTTGACCAGCTCTTCGAGCAGCAGAAATTCGTAGAACTGCTTGACCGCCGACAGGCACAGAGACAAAGAGCGGGGGCTAAGCCCCTGGCGATGTAACTTGGCCAACACAGCACTCAACTGGGGATCGGTTACCTGGTCCCAATCAATATCCTGCGGCAACAGCCCGGCAACCCGTTGCAGTTCGCGCAGATAGTTGCGGGCTGTGTAAGGAGACAGCTGACGCTCGGCACTGAGATGGCGCTCGAAGCGGCTAAGCCAGGGAGAATCCTGTTTAACGGCCATCAGAGCTTGGGCAGCAGATGGTCCAACAGCTGCCGCAACTGATCCAGCAGCATATTGTCCATCTCCGGATGGAAGTGAGTCACATCGGCACTGGCGATAGCAAAGATCACCTGGCCATTTTGTTCCGACAGCCGTGCGAGTGACACTGAGCCGACTTCGGAGCCGAACAAACGCTTGGACTCCTCCTTGGTCAGGCGACCAAAGTAATAGCCGTGCTGCAGGCGCTTACGCCAGATGGCCGAGAGTTCTGAGTCGATATCATGCACGGTAATCAGGCGGACATGGCTGAAGTTAAAGGCTTCTTTAAGCTCGGCGCACAGCACCTGCCTAAGCTCGCCCATATCTTCGCAATCGAGTAACTTCAATGAAAGCTGGGTATTGAAGCGGAAGATTTTCTCATTGCGGCTGGCCATGCCAAGCAGCGCGGTGATCTCCTCTTCCAGCTGTTGTACCCGGCTGCGCAGCAGTTCCTGCCGCCGCTCTACCAGAGAAACTGTGCCACGCTCGCCGTGGGGCAGACGCATAGCCAACAGCAGCTCGGGGTGACGGCAGAAAAACTCCGGATTATCCAACAGATATTCACGGATGATCTGCTCATCAAAAGGTGGATTGAGCTTAGCTTTGGCGTCTGTCATATCTGTATCTGTCCGTCGTATACCTGTTCGGCCGGGCCCGTCATCCACAGCGGCTTGCCCTCACCTTCCCATTTGATTGTCAGTGTGCCGCCGGGCAGGTCGACCCGCACAGTGTTGCCCAGCTTGCCCTGCAATTGGCCCACCACTGCAGCCGCGCAGGCACCGCTGCCACAGGCCAGGGTTTCAGCGGCGCCGCGCTCATAAACCCTGAGCTTGATATGACCCTTGTTGAGCACCTGCATAAAGCCGACATTGACCCCTTTGGGGAAACGTTCGTGATTGGTCAGCTGCGCGCCGATAACATCGACATCCGTGGCAACCACATCCTCGACTTCCAGCACGCAGTGGGGGTTACCCATGGAGACTGCACCGCAGAGGAAGGTTTGCCCTTCGGTAGGCAACAGGTAGGTCTTTTCGGCCTTTTTGGCCTTGAAGGGGATCCGCGCCGGGTCCAAGATAGGTACGCCCATATTGACGGTGACATTGCCATCGCGCTCCAGGCGCAGGGTCATCTTGCCGGATGAAGTGCTGACCTTGATTTTGTATTTCTGGGTCAGGCCCTTGTTGCGAACAAAGCGGGCGAAGCAGCGGGCGCCGTTGCCGCACTGTTCGACCTCGCTGCCATCGGCATTGAAGATACGATAATGAAAGTCCAGATCCGGATCATAGGGCGGCTCGACCAGCAGCAGTTGATCGAAACCGATACCGAAGTTGCGGTCGGCCAGGCGCCGGATCTGCTCCGGCGAAAAGTACACATTCTGGGTCACGCCATCGACGACCATAAAGTCGTTGCCCAGACCATGCATCTTAGTGAAGTGGATCAAGATTACTCCTAGGTTCCAACGCCTACAGCGGGAAAGTACTCACACTAGTTTACGGCAGCAAGTGCTCACCTTGCCACAGTTGTTCCAGCTTTTCCCGTTCACGCACCAAATAATGTTCACTGCCATCGACCATGACTTCGGCCGCTCGCGGACGGGTGTTGTAGTTGGAGGACATCACAAAGCCATAAGCGCCGCTGGAACGCACCGCCAGCAGGTCTTTAGCTTGCAGCACCAAGGCGCGTGATTTACCCAGAAAATCCCCGGTTTCACACACTGGGCCGACTATGTCGTATTCCCGGCTTTCGCCCTCTCTTGGCTGTACCGGGATAATCTGCTGCCAGGCGCTGTAGAGTGACGGCCGGATAAGGTCATTCATGGCACCGTCCACTATCGCAAAATGCTTGCCGGCATTCTCTTTCTGGAACAATACCTGGGTGACAAAGATCCCGGCATTGGCGGCAATCGCCCTGCCCGGTTCGAAAATTAGCTTCAGTGGTCGTTCACCCAGACGCTCGAGCAATGCGGCGGCATACTTGTCCGGTTGTGGCGGGGTTTCTTCATCATAGGTGACCCCCAGGCCACCGCCCACGTCCAGATGCTCAATCACTATGCCTTTTTCTGCCAGCCTATCGATCAATGCCAGCATTCTATCCATAGCATCGAGAAACGGCCTGAGTTCAGTGAGCTGTGAGCCGATATGGCAGTCGGCGCCCTTGATGGCCAGGTGCGGCAAGGATTGCACCTGCAGGAAGGCTTCCTCGGCTTCATCCATGGCGATGCCGAACTTGTTTTCTTTCAGGCCGGTGGAGATATAGGGGTGAGTACCGGCATCCACATCTGGGTTGATCCGCAACGAAACCGGCGCCTGTTTACCCAAAGAGCCTGCCACTTCGTTGAGCAGTTCAAGCTCGGCGCGGGACTCGACGTTGAAGCAATATATGCCCAGCTCCAGTGCCAGTTTCATTTCTGCCGCTGTCTTGCCAACACCGGAAAACACCACCTTGGCCGGATCGCCACCTGCGGTGATTACCCGGGTCAGTTCTCCGCCTGAGACAATATCAAAGCCACTGCCAAGACGCGCCAACACATTGAGCACCGCCAGATTGGAGTTGGCCTTGACCGCATAGCAGATAAGGTGCGGATGAGTGGCCACGGCTCTGTCAAAGGCATGCCAATGGCGCTCCAATGTTGCCCGCGAATAGACATACAAAGGCGTACCATATTGAGCCGCCAAATCGGCTACGGCGCAGTTTTCGGCATACAGAGCCTGAGCTTGATATTGAAAATGATCCAATTAGTTTTCCTCTGTCGATTGCTGGGGTTGCTCGGTTTGTTCCGTCTGGGATTGGTTGTCCGGCAGATCCGGGCTCTTGTAAAGCACGCCTTTTTGACCACAACCAAGCAGCAACAGGCTAGCAAGCATCAGGGATAAAAACAGTCTCATTTTACTCAACATCTGGGCAGCAGGATTACATTAGCCTTATAATCGCATTCATCTTGATGAAAGCAAAGGACAGATATTCCATGGCCATGACAGATACCGAATATCATCAGCTCGCCGATGAAATGTTCGACCGGATAGAAACCGCAATTGAAAATGCAATCGATGAGCAGGATGCCGATGTTGATATCGACGCTTCAGGCAATGTACTGCAGCTCGAGTTCGCCGACAGCTCCAAAATCGTGATTAACAAACAGGAGCCGCTGCACCAGATCTGGGTAGCAACCCGTTTCGGTGGTTATCACTTTGGCTATGTCGACGGTAAATGGATAGATGAGCGCAACGGCGGCGAGTTTATGCCCTTCGTCAGAGAGTCCATCAGCCGCCAGGGTGGTATAGAACTGTCGTTCTGATGATTTAGGGGCGGTCAGAACTCTGTCTGCGCCGCCCTTGCCGTGACCCCGAAAGGCACCACATCCAGATTACCGCTCTGGCGCACCAGGCGGAAAAACTGCGGAAAGTTGAACTGATTTTTAAGGTTCAGTACTTCACCGAAGGCGTAATGCTGGGTGACAGTATTAACCAATTCACTGACATCCGGATTGCTGTGCACATAGTGGCTCAAGCCATTTCCTTCATCCAGTACAAACACATCCAACTCATCTTCCCGGCTGCGCAGGAAATACTGGATCACTCCTTTCACCGCATAGTTCTGGATAACCTCAGGCACCTTGACCCAAGGATCGTTGGCAAGCTCGGGCCTTGGCAGACTCTGTAGCTCGCCCCTGGCCAACTGACGATAGAGGGACTTCACATCGCTGAGATCCCGGTAACTCATGCCCTTGGCATCGAAAAACAGGCCATATTTCTTTTCACCCAGTTGCAGTGGCTGCACTAAAGTCTTGGACGGACAGGCGTCTTTTATCAGTCGGTGCACCTGCTTGAGAATATCCACTACAGTTTGTTCCAGCTGGGACTGCAGCTTTTTCGAGGCGCTGACGACATCGAAGGCCACCTGTTGTGGTGCCCTTCTCATGCCTGGAGTGGCAAAGGCAATGGCTTCCAGTAGCGCCTGCTCACCGCTAAAGCTATGACAATGCCATTCCCCCCAGGAATTAAGGCTCATCAGCTGCACCGAACCCAACAAACTGGCGGCCGGTTTTCCTGTCGCCAGCAGGTTGCTGCCCATGAGTTCCAGCATCAAGCTTTGGCCCTGCCAATGTTCGCTGGGGTCCTGCTCCAGATTAAGGATCCACACTAATTTGCGATAGTGCCAAGGCTGACACAGATCCAGTTTCGACACCCGCCATTGCTTGTCTTCGGTATAAGGCAATAGCCGTTCGGCCACCTGGTTAAGACGCCGACACCGTAGACGACCCGCGCGATACTCAAACCAGCGGCTGTTGGCGGTAGCCACCCCGTTGAGGCAAGCCCAAATCATCAAAGAGGCGGCATCATCGGCCTGATAGATGGCCACCTCGCCCATAAACTGTCGCGGCTCCGGCGATAGACGATAGAGATGACAGCGGCCATCCTGCTCGCTGCGAACTATGGTCAGATTCGGCTCAGCCAGCGACTGACTCCAAAGCCGGTTGAGCCGCAGGATCTGCTGCTTGTCCTCGCTGAAATAGGTGTGCAGCTTACGGGTCAACAGCCCCAAGTCTTCTACTTTAAAGTACTCGCTCAGCCTGTGAGTCGAAGCGAAATGCAAAAGAGTTTGGTAGCTGGCCAGCATCAACTCGTTAAGTTGAGCGTTGAACCACTGCAACTGACCACTGTGCCAATGTTCGCAATCATCCAGAGTAATCAGCAGACTCTGGGGCCATTCCCACTGCTCCACCAATTGCTTGAATTTGTGGTAGCGCCAATCGTGACACTGCTCGACATCACTGAGCCTGATACCACATTTGAGGTAAAAACAGCGGCGCACTATCTCCAGCCGACGCTCGTCTCCCACTTTAAGCAGATAAGACTCTATATATTGATACAGGAGCAGATAGGCGTCGTTGGCGTTGGAAAAGTCACCGGCCAGAGTTCTCAACCACACCCATTCACTGACCAGGTTGGTTTGTGGATAATTACTGGCATAAGCTTCCAACAGCAGTACCTTGAGCAAGGCCTTGTGCGGCTTGTCCAAGCCTTTGTAGAGCTGCCATAAAGAGGCACCAAAATACTCATTGGCGGGTAGTTGATGCACATCACCAAGAAACAGAAAATCGCTGCAAGGCTCAGCATTGGGCCACCAGGCGACCGTCTTGCCAGCCAGGCGGATATGGCTGCGGTAGAACTCTTCCAGCAGCAACCAATGTTGGGCGCTGCCGCTGTGTTCATGCCCCAGCAGCTCCCACTCGGCATCCTGATAGCAAGTGTCATCACGGCAAAACTGCCGCGGGTGTACCAGATAAAAGTTCACCTCGAATTGAAAACCGGCAAACCACTGGGTAAGTTTTAGGCTCTTGTCCCGCAGTAACTCTACTTCTTCCAGGGTCAGCCCGGCGTCATAGACCAACCAAACATCCACATCACTCTTGGGATTCTGGCCAAAACTGGCGGTGCTACCCATCACGTAAACCCCTTCCAGCACAGGACTGGCATGCAGGGTATCCTCGAGCTGGGGTAACGTGAGGGTAACGAGCGATTCTTTGAGCTCAACTGAGAGTTGGAACCCCTTGACTCCGCATGGCGTCAAAGGACTGTTATATCCGGGCAGGCGGCTGTGGTGCTGATGCAGCAACAGGGGGATCAGGTTAAACAGATGCCTTTGCAATGGGGAAAACAGCGCCTGAGCACGAGCCAAACGCACTCGATTGAGGCGCTCGGCGTATTCGGCGTATTGTCGCTGACGCTCGGTCATCCAAATTTCACTATCCCTGAACCAGTTGGATGATCATGCTAACACTTTTGCGGTAGCAGGCAAGTAATGAGATCAAGATCACACTATTTGGCAAAAATTTAACGTGCCCACTTCAAAGATTGAGCAGCGTTCGGTGCCATTCTCCAATGGGCAATGTTAGCATTGGCGCATTTAATGTACTCTCACGGAAAAGATTGGCATGTCAGAAAATCGCATTCGCATCGCAACACGTAAAAGCCCTCTCGCCATGTGGCAGGCAGAATTTGTCAAAGCCGAGCTGGAACGCATTCACCCCGGGCTGACAGTAGAACTGCTGCCAATGAGCACCAAGGGTGATGTCATCCTGGATACTCCTCTGGCCAAAGTAGGCGGCAAGGGATTGTTCGTTAAAGAGCTGGAAGTCGCCATGCTGGAAGACCAGGCAGATATCGCGGTGCACTCCATGAAAGATGTGCCGGTTGAATTCCCGGAAGGGCTGGGGCTGGAAGTGATCTGCGAACGTGAAGATCCCCGTGATGCCTTCGTTTCCAACAGCTACAAGAGTATAGATGAACTGCCTCAAGGCGCGGTTGTCGGTACTTCAAGCCTGCGCCGTCAATGTCAGCTCAGAGCCCGTCGCCCGGACCTTATCATCAAAGATCTGCGCGGTAATGTGGGAACCCGTCTGGGTAAGCTGGATGCCGGTGAATATGATGCCATCATTCTGGCTGCCGCCGGGCTTATCCGCTTGAAACTGTCAGAGCGTATTGCCAGTTTTATCAGCGCCGAAGAATCACTGCCGGCCAACGGCCAGGGTGCTGTCGGCATTGAATGCCGCACTAATGATGAGCGGGTAAAAGCCTTGCTGGCACCGCTTGAACATAAAGAAACCCGCTACAGGGTATTGGCCGAAAGAGCGATGAATACGCGTCTTGAAGGAGGTTGCCAGGTACCTATCGGTGCCTATGCCGAGATCCAGGGCGAACAACTAACCTTGAGAGGTTTGGTAGGTAATCCTGACGGTTCTGAAGTCATTTCAGGAGTGGTAAGTGGTCATCAAGACGAAGCGGTAGCCTTGGGTAACGCCCTGGCAGAAGAACTGCTGAGCAAAGGCGCCAAAACCATATTGGATGCCGTTTACGGCAAATAACAAGGCGGCACTATGAAAGTGTTGTTGACGCGCCCTGAGGGGCGCAATCACGCCATGGAACAGGCGCTGGCAGAAAGGGGCATACCTTTTATGGTGACCCCTCTCTTGGCAGTCGAGGCCATGGAAGACAAAAGTATCTCCCCTACCGAGGTGCAGGATGCCGACATCATTGTATTTGTCAGCACCAATGCGGTGCATTTCGGCACTCAGGCGCTGAATGCCTCATGGCCGTCACACATTCAATATTTTGCCGTCGGCGAAGCCACTTTTGAGGCCTTTGCACATTATGGCATTCAGGGGCATAAGGCTCCGGATGACAATCAACAGACCGAAGGCCTGTTAACCCTGCCAGGACTGCAACCCGAAGTAGTAAAACACAAGAAAGTGGTCATAATTCGGGGCAACGGTGGCCGGGAAGTACTGGGAAAAACACTTCAGCAATATGGCGCTGTAGTCAAGTTCTGGGAGGTCTATCGCCGCACCTGCCCTTCCTATGATGCAGTACAACTGGTCAAGGAATGGCAAGCCTTCGGGATAGACACCATAGTGATCAGCAGTGCAGAAAGCCTGACGAACCTTATCCGGCTGCTGCCAAAAGAGTATTTTGCTTGGCTGCAAGCATGTCATATTATAGTTCCCAGCATTCGGGTGGTAGATAAGGCCGTCGTCGCCGGATTAACTCAGGTGACTGATGCTACGGCGGCCAATAGTAAGGCCGTACTCAAGGCATTGAGGCTTTAGTTTCCCCCCTCCCGATTTCCAGCCCTATTGTCGCGTTAAAGGACTGCATTAATGGATAACAGCAAGCCAGAAGTCGGGAGCGATACCCCCGCACTGCCTACCCAGCCCCAGGATCTCACAGAGCAAGATACCCCTGTGGCGACAGCCAAGCACAGCTCATTGCTCCTGAAACTAACCCTACTATTGAGCCTGTTGCTGGCACTGCTGGCCTGCGCCACAGGTGCTTATCTCTTTTGGCAACTGCAGCAACAGCAAACCGCCAATGCGCAGCTGGCAACGACCCTCGAACAAGTCAAACAAGCTCCGGAGGCCAGATTGCAGGCACTGGAGCAGCAACTGAGAAGCGACCTGCAACAAAATCAACAGCAACAAGGTGCCATAGAACAACTGCGCGATGCTCAACAACAGATGCAAACCCGTATCGCTACCCTTGCACAACGTAGTCCCAACCATTGGATGGCGGCTGAAGCCGAATACTTGGTGCGGATGGCGGGACGTAAACTGTGGCTGGAGAAAGATCCGCAAACGGCAACCGGCCTGTTACAGGCCGCCGATGAGCGTATTGCTGCCATGCAGGAGCCATCTCTTATGCCGCTGCGTCGCGCCCTCGCCAACGATATGGCGGCGGTAAGCGCCATCAAGAATACCGACATCGCAGGTACTGTTTTCACCCTGGATGGCATTATCACCAAGCTGGACAAGCTGCCGCTTAACCGTGTCGGCAGTCAACAAATAGAGCCGGAAACTGAAAGTAAAATGTCTGACTCTATTGGTGACTGGCAGAGCAACCTGGCCAAGACCTGGAGCGCGCTGAAGGAAGACTTCTTCACTATTCGCAAAATAAGCTCAGATATCACACCTCTGCTATCTCCCCAGCAGGAATGGTACCTACTCGAGAATATCCGCAATAAACTACTGCAGTCACAGCTGGCCCTCTACCAATATGATGAGCTCAACTACCGCCAATCGTTGGCCATGGCCCGCAAATGGATCCAACAATATTTCGACCTTGATGATCCGCGCACCGAAGAGGTGCTGACTGCAATTAATGCTTTGTCCAGTCTGCAGCTGGATCCTATCAGTCTGACTAAATTTGAATCCAGCGCCCAGCTCAAGCAGTTGGTCACCTATGGCGAACTCATGCCGGGGGCCGAACTATGATAAGAGTACTCATCTATCTGGTGATTATTCTGGCAGGCGCCTGTCTGAGCCCACTCTTAGCCGGTAAGACGGGTTATGTTTATATCGCCTTCCTGGACTGGCAACTGGAAACTAACCTGCTGTTTGCCGTTATGGCACTCATCATATTCTTTGCCCTGTTGCAGCTACTGGAATGGCTGCTTGTCACTGTGCTGAATCTGGTGCTTAGCAGTCGCTACCTGCCGCGGCGCTGGCACCGCAATGCTGCTCGTAAGCACACGCTCACCGGCGCCCTGGCACTGGCAGAAGAAGATTGGCCTGCGGCCGAAAAGGCGATGCAAAAAGGCGCCGAAGCCGGTGAACTGCCCGCTCTTAATTATCTGGCAGCCGCCAGAGCGGCCCAACGACAGTTCAAGAATGAAGAGCGGGATGAATACCTGAATAAGGCGGCCCAATTGCCACTGGCAACCCAAGCGGTCACCACCACCAGAGTGCGCTACTACATGCAGCAAGGCGAGCTGGAAAAAGCCCGCGAGCAGCTGGATAAACTACAACCCAGCAGCAAGAGTAAAGCGCCGGTACTGCAACTGGCCTTGGAGCTTTATCAGAGCCAGTTAGACTGGCAGGCCCTAAAACTACTACTGCCGACGTTACGTAAAAAACAACTCCTGGATAATAAAGAGTATGACCTCCTGAACCAAAGAGTAAATAATGCTCTGCTGGCCCAGGCAGCCCTTCGCAGCGAACAGGAACTGGAAAAATGTTGGCACTGGCTTAGCCGTCAGGAACGCAGCCAACAAGCCAATATGGCACAATATGCTTTGGGTCTGGCCGGCTTCAACCGCCGTGACGAAGCCCTAAAACTGCTGAATAAGGCGCTGAAAAAAGAACCTTGCGCTGCGGTTTTGGGAGTGTTGCCGAAAATTTTTGAGCCGCAGGACAACGAAACCCTGAAACTGCTGAAAAATTTGGAGCCCAAGCTCGAAAATCATGCCGACTACCAACACTGTATGGCCCAAATCCATGAGCTCTGCCGTGAATTCAGCCTGGCCCGCACGGCATGGGAACGCTTGTGTCATTTACTGCCCCGCAAAGAGTACTGGCTCGCCTTAGCCAAACTTCAGGAACAGTTAGCCGATCATCAAGGGGCTTTCAAGAGCTATAAGCAAGCCGCCAAGTGCGACTAATAGATAGATCTTTTCGTAATAAAAAAGCCACTTATTTAGTGGCTTTTTTATTAATCATCACAAGATTATCCGCACACATACTGTAACCGCATGAATGCGAGACAGATTCTAAGATGTGGACATTTTGTCCCACCCTCATATAACTTTACAACCATTAACGTCACATATTTGACAGTCTTTGTTTCAACCCCAGACTTAATAATTAATACCTTTAACTGACGCTCATGGGCACAAAGTGACCTTGCCGTCAGTATATGCGTGCAAAGGAGTATGAGTTATGGGCGTCGCAATCAGTAAGCAAGACGCGGTTGTCACCAATCTGGTTGGACAACTCAAGGCCAAGGACGAAAATGGCAATATCCGCGATCTGAGTATCGGGGATGTCATTCGCAATGGTGAAGAGATCATCTTCACTGCAAATGATACTTTCACCATAGAATATGCTGACGGTACCCAGCTGACAGAGCAAAATGCCCAGCCCAACACTCAACCTCAGTCAGACAGCGCCGCTGTTGATGGCGCCCAATTTGCCAATGAAGGGGTCGATGCCGAAATAGCTGCATTACAGGCACAGATACTTGCAGGTGATGACCCTACCGCTAACCTGCCCGCTACAGCTGCCGGTGCCGGGACAGCTGGAAACCAGGGCGGATTCGACTATATATCCGTAGCCAGGGATGGTTCTGAAGTATTGGCGAGCGCAGGTTACGATACCAGTGGCTTTGAGCAAACCACCATCACCACCCAAGAAGAAATATTACTTGATGATCTTCCCCTGACTGGCCCTACACTCACCAGTAGCGCAGCCACACTCTCAGATGCCAACCTACCGACAGGAACCACGCCATCACCCGCGGCCTTGACCCAAACCGGTAACTTGAGCTTCAGTGCCGCGGCTGGCGTAGCCAGCTTGACCCTGGATGGGATTGCCATTGTCTCTGGCGGCGTATTTAACGGCCCTGTCAGTATCAATACCGAATATGGCGTGCTCACCATCAATGCCGTTGACCTGATAAACGGCAATATCAGCTATAGCTTTACCCTCAATTCTGCAGTTGACCACAGCCTCAGCGATGACTTCTCTGAGGCCTTCAACCTGATATTGACCGATCTAGAAGGAAGCAGTGTCGGGAATACCCTTACCATCTCGGTACTGGATGACGCTCCAAGTGGCCAGGATGACATCAACAGCGTAGATGAAGACTCACAACTGGCCATTAGTGGCAATCTGCTCGATAACGATGTTCAGGGCGGTGATACCGCACAGGTGACAGCCGCCGGCAGTGGCGGCAACCTCGATAATACCGTGTCCAATCAAGGCCTTGTTTCCGGCAACTACGGCCTGCTGACCCTCAATGCCGATGGTAGTTACAGCTATCAAATAAACTCTGCAGCACAAGCAGTTCAGGCGCTCGCTCAGGGAGAATCCCTGACGGAAGTCTTCTCCTATCTGTTGACAGATGCCGATGGCGATACCAGTGTCCAAACCTTAACGATCACCATAACGGGTACCAATGATATACCTGTGATCAGCACGCCCCAGCCAGGTGAAGCCGATGGTACAGTGCGAGAAGCCGGTCAATTTGATGATGGTAGCATAGACCCCGGAACCCCAGGCGTCAGTGGTCAGCTCAGTGCCAGCGATGTGGATAATGGTGCCGTGCTTGTTTGGTCCGGCAGTGCCGACAGCCCCTTTGGCAACTTCAACATAGATGCCGCCAGTGGTGCCTGGAATTATCAGCTAGATAACACCGCAGCCGATGGGCTGCTGGAAGGTGAAATTCGCACTGAAACCTTCTCTGTTACTGTGACGGATGAGTTTGGCGCCAGCGCCGAACAACTGGTCACTATTACTATCATAGGTACCAATGACGCCCCCATTCTTACCGCTGACACAAGTGGTGCCGTCATTGAAGACGTGGATGTTATTGATAGCATGCTCAGCGACAACGGTGCCTTGAGCTTCACCGATGTCGATATTGGTGACAGCCATGTTGTCAGCAGTAGCTACAATGGCGATGCAAGCTGGAGTGGCGGCGCTCTGGCTCAAGCCACCCAGGATGCTCTCGCCCAGGGCTTTAGTGCAGACAATTCCGGTTGGAACTATGAGATCGCCAACAGTCTGGTACAGTTCCTCGCCGTCGGTGAGACCATCACCTTAAGCTTCACGCTGACGGTCACCGACGACTTTGGCGCCAGTGATTCACAACAAGTCACTCTGACCATTACCGGCACCAATGATGCGCCGGTGCTGACTATCGACATGAGCGGCGCGGTCACCGAGGATGTCGATGTCATCAATGGCATGCTCAGCGACAGCGGCGACTTGAGCTTCACCGATATCGATATCAACGACAGCCACAGTGTCAGCAGCAGTTATAACGACGATGTGCTCTGGAGCGACGGTGACCTGGATCAAGCCACCCAGGATGCATTGGCCGCCGGTTTCAGTGTCGACAACTCCGGTTGGAACTATGAGATTGCCAACAGCCTGGTGCAGTTCCTCGCTGTCGGTGAGACCATCACCTTAAGCTTTGATGTCACTGTCGATGACGGCAACGGCGGCACAGATACCGAGACTGTCACTGTCACCATCACCGGCACCAATGATGCGCCTGTGCTGAGCATCGACATGAGCGGCGCGGTCACCGAGGATGTCGATGTCATCAATGGCATGCTCAGCGACAGCGGCGACTTGAGCTTCACCGATGTCGATATCAACGACAGCCACAGTGTCAGCAGCAGTTACAATGATGACGCTACATGGACCAATAATCCCCCACTGGATCCGGCGCTCATTAGCGCGCTGGAAGCTGGTTTCAGTGTCGACAACTCCGGCTGGAACTATGAGATCGCCAACAGCCTGGTGCAGTTCCTCGCCGTCGGTGAGACCATCACCTTAAGCTTTGATGTCACTGTCGATGACGGCAACGGCGGCACAGATACCGAGACTGTCACTGTCACCATCACCGGCACCAATGATGCGCCTGTGCTGAGCATCGACATGAGCGGCGCGGTCACCGAGGATATCGATGTCATCAATGGCATGCTCAGCGACAGCGGCGACTTGAGCTTCACCGATGTCGATATCAACGACGGCCACAGCGTCAGCAGCAGTTACAATGATGACGCAACATGGACCAATAATCCCCCACTGGATCAAGCCACCCAGGATGCATTGGCCGCCGGTTTCAGTGTCGACAACTCCGGCTGGAACTATGAGATCGCCAACAGCCTGGTACAGTTCCTCGCCGTCGGAGAGACCATCACCTTAAGCTTTGATGTCACTGTCGATGACGGCAACGGCGGCACAGATACCGAGACTGTCACTGTCACCATC
>NZ_NIJK01000054.1 GCF_002836975.1 Shewanella indica
ATCGGAAACCTACAAACAGGTTTCCGATTGTCTCTCATCAGGAGGATCGGTCAACCGATCCTTATCTGATCTACGTTGCGCTTTAGCGGGCGTTTTTGATTGAGAAACCATTGGGAGGAGAGGGGATGAAAATTAACTGCGAGCAGGGGCGATTGCTGCTGAGCCCCAATGAGCTGCAAGTTCGTTTGCCGGCCATGCAGACAGTGTTGATGGCGCTGAGCGACGATATCCGTTTGCTCAAAGGCCCTTGCATTCTGCTGGCCGATGCCGGCGCCGTGCGTTGGCAGTTGCGGCTCGACTCCGATGAACAGCTCGAGCAACTGGCAGACTTTTACGGCCTGACGCCTGAGTGATTTACTATTCCAGTCTGTGGCGTTGATGGCTGCGCTGATAGTCTAACTCGGGGCCCTGGGGCACGATGCGACTGGGGTTTATCTGTCCATGGCTGTAGTAGTAGTGCTGCTTGATATGTCCAAAGTTGACCGTGGCGGCAATACCGGGGTACTGATACAGATCGCGCAGGTATTGGCTCAGCGCCGGGTAGTCTTCAATACGGCGTTTATTGGTCTTGAAGTGACCCACATAGACAGCATCGAAACGGATTAAGGTGGTAAACAAGCGCCAGTCGGCCTCAGTGAGTTGTGAGCCGGTGAGAAAGCGGCGTTCACTCAATTGCAACTCCAATCTGTCAAGGGCGCTGAACAGCTGCTCAAAGGCCTCTTCATAGGCTTGTTGTGAGGTGGCAAAACCGGCCCGGTAAACCCCGTTATTGATATTGGGATAGATGAACTCGTTGAGCGTATCTATCTCCTCTCTCAGATGGGGCGGGTAAAAGTCCAGGTTATTGCCGGTCAGATGATCGAAGGCAGAGTTGAACATACGGATGATTTCCGACGATTCATTGCTGACTATGGTCTGATGATGTTTGTCCCACAAGACAGGTACTGTCACCCGACCGCTATAATCGGCCGCGGCGAGCTGGTAAATTTGGTAGAGGAATGCTTTGCCAAACAAAGGGTCTTGCTCGGCGCCCTGGATAGGGTGGCCGCCCTTGGGGCCCGCCTCTGTGGCAAATTCCCAGCCATTTTCCAACATATGGGGCTCGACCACAGTCATTGAGATAAGCGCCTCCAATCCCTTCAAGGCGCGAAATATCAAGGTTCTGTGGGCCCAGGGGCAAGCGAGTGAAACATAGAGATGGTAGCGGCCCGGCTCGGCCTTGAATCCACCTTGACCACTGGGGCCCGGGCTACCATCCGGGGTGATCCAGTTTCGCAGCTTGGCATCTTCACGGACGAACTTGCCGCCGCTTTTGTCTGTCTGATACCACTGGTCGACCCATTTGCCCTGCTGCAATAATCCCATTTTTCGCTCCTTTAACCGCTTTGCCCTATGGCTCGCATTTCAGTCTAGGTGGTGGTTATTTATGGGTAAAGCGCGAAATACACGTGTTTTTATTCGAATTTTTAGAATGGTGCTGGCAAGGAATTCTTAGCCTGATATGATGTCGGTCACATTTTTGTCTATCAAGAAGGATGTTGTTATGTCGTCAACTACCCTGGACGCCGTTGTTATTGAACCCCGGGAGCCGGCCACCGCCTGCGTTATCTGGTTGCATGGTTTGGGTGACTCGGGTGACGGCTTTGCCCCTGTGGTGCCGGCATTGGGACTGCCGGCCGATCACTCAATACGCTTTGTGTTTCCACATGCGCCGGAGCAGGCTGTCACTGTCAATGGTGGCTATGTGATGCGCGCCTGGTATGACATCAAGAGCCTCAATCTCCATGACAGAGCCGATATGGCTGGGGTGCTGCAATCTGAGCGTTTGGTTCGGCAACTGATAGCGCAGCAAATTGAACAAGGCATTGCTGCCAACCGTATTGTGCTTGCCGGTTTCAGCCAAGGCGGGGTGATGAGCCTCTTTACCGCACTGCGCTATCCCGAAGCGTTGGCCGGTATTATGGCGTTGTCCTGTTATTTGCCGGGGGGGGAGCAGCTGCCGGAAGACTTGAGCAGCGCCAACCGTGATACACAAATCTTGCAGTGTCATGGCGAGCAGGATGATGTGGTTGCTCTCAGTGCCGGACGTATGGCCAAAGAAGCGCTCGAGCAGGGAGGATATCGGCTCGAATGGCATACATTCCCAATGGCGCACGGCGTGGTGCCGCAAGAGCTGAATCTCATCAGTCAGTGGCTGCAGGCGCGTTTGAATTAGGGAAGGTACGAATAAGTTCTAGCGACGTCCTTATTGAGAGAGTGGCTGACACAGAATTGGCATTCAAAGCTACTGCCTGAAGGCATACCTGGGGTTTGACTGGGCCGGATAACGCAGAGTACAGGTGGAACTTGTTCACACTTTCCTAATATCCAGTTTTAATTTATTGAAAAATAAGTCGTCCCATAATGGAAACGGCCTTTCAGGGGGTGTTTCCATTATCAAACAATAGCCTGCCGCTGCTAATACTTTAGTTATTTTCATATATATCAGTGCGATAGGTTTTATTGTGTGCCAAGTGCACTTTAATATCAGCAGCAGAATACGCTAAAGTATGAGAGCCCCCTGGAAGCCTATTCTAAATTGTGAACAGTTTGTGTTATTTCCCGCCTTAAAATCATGCATTTAACTCCTGTTTGTTAATAAAAGTGACATGTTTTTGACTTAATCTTGCTAGTATGTCGGGCGCGGGAAGTTCGCTTCTCCGCTTATTAATGATGATGGTAAAAATAAATAAAAACATGGGGTTGATTTAACAATGTCTAATAAACTGATGAAAGGACTTTTGGCGACAGCCATTCTGGCTGCTCTCGCCGGTTGTAACAGTGATGACAAGGATCCGGCACCGGAAGTCTGCGGCGCCGATAACTGCACCAAGTTCACCATTTTACACACCAATGACAACCATGGCCGCTTCTGGGAAAACAGTGACGGTGAGTATGGTATGGCAGCCCGTAAGACGCTGGTTGAGCGCTTACGCAACGAAGTGGAAAGCAACGGCGGCCAGGCTCTGTTGCTCTCAGGTGGTGATATCAACACAGGTGTGCCTGAGTCGGATCTGCAAAATGCCGAGCCTGACTTTATCGGCATGAACTTGATTGGCTATGACGCCATGGCCGTGGGTAACCACGAGTTTGATAACCCACTGAGTGTGTTGGATATGCAGCGCGAGCTCGCCGAGTTTCCTATGCTGGCTGCCAACATCTACAAAAAAGATGGCAGTCGTTACTTCGAGCCTTACAAGGTTTTCGATGTTAAAGGTCTTAAAGTGGCTGTCATAGGTTTGACCACAGAAGATACCCGCAAGATAGGTAACCCTGAGTTTATCGGCGAGCTTGAGTTTACTGATCCCAAAGAAGAGATCAAAAAGGTCATCAAAGAGATCAATGATAACAAAGCCGCCGACATCATAGTGGCAACCACTCACATGGGGCACTATGCCGATGGCCAAAACGGCAGCAATGCCCCGGGTGACGTGGCCATGGCTCGCGCCCTGGAAGAGGGACAGCTGCAGGTCATCATAGGTGGCCACTCACAGAATCCGGTTTGTATGGAACCCGGTAGTCAGAGCTATGCCGACTTCAAACCCGGTGATGATTGCCTTCCTGATCAGCACAAAGGCACCTGGATCATGCAGGCCCATGAGTGGGGTAAATATGTTGGCCGCGCCGATTTTGAATATTATGGCGGCAAACTGCACCTGGCCAGCTACAAGCTGATCCCGGTCAACCTGAGAAAACTGGATGCAGAAGGCAAGAAGACAGAGGAACTGGCCGGTGAGCCGATCCCTGCCGATACCACAGTGAAGGCTGTACTGCAGCAATATCAGGACAAGGGTAGTGAAAAACTGGGCGAAATCATCGCCACTACCGATGGCAAACTGGAAGGCGATCGCGGCGTGGTTCGTGGTCAGCAGACCAACCTGGGCCGTTTGCTCGCCATGGCGCAGGCCACCAAGGTTAATGCCGATATCGGCGTGATGAACTCGGGTGGTGTACGTGACTCTATCGCCGCCGGTGATATCAGCTACCGTGATGTCCTGACAGTGCAGCCTTTCGGTAACATGATAACCCTGAGCACTATGACAGGTGCCGAGCTCAGCGATTATCTGGGTGTAGTGGCTACCATGCAGCGCGGTTCAGGGGCTTATGCCCAGATAACGGGCGTGAAAATGACAGTTGACTGTCAGGCCAAGTCTGTCGCTATCAGCGAAGTCAGCGGCAAGGATTACAGCGCAACAGATAGCTACACCTTCACTGTACCCAGCTTCAACGCAGCGGGCGGTGACGGCTATCCCAAGCTGGATCCGGTACAAACTGGCTATGTTGATGCCGAAGTCTTCTACAGCTTCCTGAAAGAGAAACAAAGCATCAAGGCCGTTGATTACGAGCCGGTAGGCGATATCGTTTATGAAAACTCCAACAGCCCACTGGGTTGTGAAGTGCCTCAGTAAATAGCATTTTGAAGTCACTTTAGAGGCAGCCCTTCGGGGCTGCTTTTTTGTGGCAAAAGAGCAGGGTGGTTATGTGGTTTGTGTGAATTTTAACCAATTAATTCTACCGACACTTGAAATACTTTTGCCCGACCTTATCTATTGAGTGTCGGCAGGGAAAGTGCCTTGACCGATAAATTAAAGGCCGTGCCATTGGGCGGCCAGTGAAACCTAGGGTGCGATGATTCGGCCCGACACTACATATTGCTTAATCTATGAGGATATGACTATGCGTAACTATGATTTGACTCCCCTTTACCGCAGCGCTATCGGTTTTGATCGTTTGGCCCGTTTGGCCGAACATGCCGCCGCCAACAATGGCAATGCCGGTTACCCTCCATACAATATCGAACTCCTGGGTGAGAACCGTTACCGGATCACCATGGCGGTTGCAGGCTTTGCCATGGATGAGCTGGAGATCACCAGCGAGGGTGAAAAGCTGTTGGTGAAAGGCACCAAGGGCGAACAGGCCCCGGAGCGTAAATACCTGTATCAGGGCATTGCTGAGCGTGGCTTTGAACGTACCTTCCAGTTGGCCGATTATGTGACCGTCGAAGGCGCCCATCTGGAACACGGCCTGCTCAATATAGATTTGGTGCGTGAGATCCCTGAAGCCATGAAACCGCGCAAAATTGAGATAGGCTCAGGTAACCGCTTGATAGAAGAAACTCAGGCCTGAAACAGCGCCGATAAGCTAAGTCCCGGCTTGTAAAGCCGGCCGTTAAAGCAAAAAAGCCAGTCTGATACAGACTGGCTTTTTGTATTCAGGGTTATCACTCTCCAAGGCAGTGCTTAGAGTACCATGGCGGCAATCCAGCCGAAGATCAGCAGCGGGATATTGTAGTGAATAAAGGTTGGGATCACGCTATCGCGGATATGGTCGTGCTGACCATCGGCATTCAGGCCGGCGGTGGGGCCGAGGGTTGAGTCCGATGCCGGTGAGCCGGCATCCCCAAGCGCCGCGGCGGTGCCGACCAGGGCGATAACCGCAGGCACAGAGAAACCAAAGTTCAGCGCCAGTGGCACATAGATGGTGGCAATAATGGGGATGGTCGAGAAAGATGAGCCAATACCCATGGTGATCAACAGGCCCACCACCAGCATCAATAGTGCGCCCAGGCCTTTGTTGTCACCAATCAACTCACCTATGGCACTCACCAGAGTCAGTACTTCACCGGTTTGTTTGACCACGGCGGCGAAACCGGCGGCGGCTATCATGATAAAGCCTATGTTGGCCATCATGCGCACACCTTGGTTAAAGATATCTTCATCGGCCACATGTTTGAGCGCGCCGCTGAATGAGAAGATCATAAAGCCGACCAGCGCGCCGAAGATCATCGAATCTGTCTGCAGCTGCACCAGCAGAGTCGCTAGAATAGCCAGCACGGCAATGAAGATGTTGCGCTTGCTGAGGCCGGTTTCCGGTTCGGCGGCGAGGATCTGCTCTTCCCGGTATTCTCTTGGTTTGCGATAGCTGATAAACACGGCCGTCAGCAGCCCGGTCAACATACCGGCGGCCGGGATGAGCATGGCTTGGGGAATGTCCCCGGATTGAGCCTCTAAGCCGTTGGACTGTAGGTTTGCCAGTAGTATGTCGTTTAGAAATATGCCGCCAAAGCCAACCGGTAACACCATATAAGTGGTGACCAGACCGAAAGTGATAACACAGGCAACCAAACGCCTGTCCAGCTTGAGTTTGGACATCAGATGCAAGAGGGGCGGCACCAGAATGGGGATAAAGGCGATATGGATAGGCAGAATATTTTGTGAGCTGATAGCCATGGCCAGCAGCGACAGCAGCAACAGGCTGCGAACCCACTTGAGGTTTTGACTATTGGGATCCTTGCCAAGAGCCTTGATCACTGTAGTGGAAATCAAAGTGGTCAGCCCGGAATGTGACAGGGCCACGGCAAAGGCGCCGAGCAGGGCATAACTCAGGGCTATCTGGGCACCACCGCCCAGGCCGGTATTGAATGCCTCTATGGTCTGGTGGATGTCCAGTCCTCCCATCAAGCCGGCGACCAGGGCGCTGATCGTCAAGGCGATCACCACATTGACCCGGGCCAGGCTGAGAGCGAGCATCAGACAGACGGCAATCACAACTGCGTTCATAGTAAAGTCTTATTCGCTAAACAAAGGGGCTATTTTTGACTGGGGGGGCTTGGATGTCCAGCTGCAATCAGTGTTTGCGGCAAAAAAACTGCCTTTGTGAACTGGATCCTGAGGTTATTGATTCGCTTTGTGAGCCAGGTTGTTGCCGTGACCGCACACTTGCCGATTTCTTATCCAGACAAGCCTTAAATTGGGGCAAAAGCGTGATATTGATCCTAAATAGGTTGTCAGGTGCATGGCACCTCTTATAATGGCCTGTAGTTAAAACGGATTCTGTTTTATTCACAGCTCAATCCATAGATGGAGGTATAAAATGAGCGTATTAGTAGGCCGTCCGGCTCCGGACTTTACTGCAGCAGCTGTTCTGGGTTCTGGCGAAATTGTTGACAGCTTCAACCTGACTGCAGCAATCAAAGGCAAGCCTGCGGTAGTGTTCTTCTACCCACTGGATTTCACCTTTGTGTGCCCATCTGAGCTGATCGCTTTCGATCACCGCATGGAAGAGTTCAAGAAGCGTGGCGTTGAAGTGATCGGTGTTTCTATCGATTCTCAGTTTACTCACAATGCATGGCGTAACACCCCAGTGGAAAAAGGCGGTATCGGCCAGGTTCAATACACTCTGGTAGCCGACGTTCGCCACGACATCTGCAAGGCTTACGACGTTGAACACCCAGAAGCCGGTGTGGCTTTCCGCGGTTCTTTCCTGATCGACAAAGAAGGTATGGTGCGTCACCAGGTCGTTAACGATCTGCCTCTTGGTCGTAACGTCGATGAAATGCTGCGTATGATCGACGCGCTGCAATTCCACGAAGAGCACGGTGAAGTTTGCCCGGCAGGTTGGGAAAAAGGCAAGAAAGGCATGAAAGACAGCCCAGACGGTGTTGCTGCCTATCTGTCTGAGAATGCTGAAGAACTGTAATATAGTTTAAGTCTGCATCTGCAAAAGCAGTCTTAAAGTACAATGCCGTTCAGTTATGCTGAGCGGCATTTTTTATCTCGATTGATTACCTGTGTTGGTTCATTTGGAATGTTATTCGTGGACGGGCGTTCCATTCAACTTAAACGGTTTGACGAGCTGTGGCCGATGCCAGAATGGCAATACTGTCGGCTAATGGATATAGAGTATCCATGGATACGATAGTTTCTGAGTGAGGCTTTGATAACAGCTTCCTCTATTAAGCTCGGTTTGCCCATGCATGTCTTGGTTAATTCATTCAATATTAAAGCGCTTTACCCTTGATAAGTTTGCGCATCCACATCCGGTTGGGATTAAGGCGCTGCAGCAGCGTACTGCCTACCGGCAAGGGTTGATGACAAAGCTCTGATGCCAGAATTTCCGCCGCCAATGGACCTGTGCTGAGGCCGCGTGAGCCCAAACCACCAAGAATATAAAGACCGGGATGCACAGGCGCCAGTGTCTGTTGCCAGTAGCGGGCACTCTCGGGTGTGTGCTGATGTTGCTGATAAGCCTGCATTAGTGCACCGACATCCGGTGCTTGCCCCAACATGGGAAAGTGATCCCGGGTGACCATACGCACCCCTACTCTGGCATCTTGTCCCATCACCAGCCCCCGGTGCCAGTCGGCATCCGGATAACTCATGGCGATTTTTTGCAGGTTTTCTCTCTGCTCGGCGTCGCTGTAGGCCAACTGCTCGGGATCTTTGATATAACTGGCTCCCAGGCAATGAATCCCCTCCCAGGCCGGAGTGAGGTATCCCTTGGCGCACAGCACTGCCTTAAGCGCTCCCAACCCGCCTTGGGTTGCAACTTCACTGACCTGGCCGCGAAAAGGTGAGGCGGGTAGGGCCGAAGTTTGTGGCAGCGCCGTCAGCGAAGCGCCGCTTGCCAACACCAGCTTCTTGAATGGCCCAAAGCGGCGACCATCGGCAGCACTTAACCACCAGAGGTGATCCTCTCTTGAAATCGCCTTGATATGGGTTCGGGGTTGAAAGTCACAGTAACTCGAGTCGACGGCGTATTGGATGGCGGCGCGGCACAGGGCTCTGGGGCAGACCCAGCCACCCAGAGGGTAAAAAAGGCCATCTTCTTCTATATCCAATCCCGCAAGCTCAGTAGCTTCAAAGCTGTCGACCCGGCGCAGAATATCCGGGTGCCAGTTTTGGCCCTCGGCAATCTTATCCAGGCGGGCGCGGCTTCGCTCATCATAGCCAGTGTGTAACACACCGCAAAAGTCATGGGCGATATCGAACCCGGCGGCAGTCAGGGCGGTTATCCGCCGTCGACTGAAGAGAAAACCTTGTTGGAACAGGGTGTTGAGCTCTGATGTTTCCGGCGTCAACAGCGGGTATAGTGCACCTTGTCGGTTGCCGCTGGCACTTTCACCCGCATTATCCTCGCTGCAAAATACCTGGCTGGCTTGTTGGCGCTCTGCCAATGACAATGCCAGCTGACTGCCGGCCACACCGGCGCCAATAATGGCAATAGATTCATCATCTGCAAGCATAGGCTCCCGGTAGAGCGGCCAGGGCGCCAGTCTGGCATTGCTTTGGCGCCGCAAGGCAAGGCGTTCTGCCTTGGCGATGGGCTCGAGCTCAGTTTGTTGAGTCAAAAGCAGTGCTGCCGGCCCGTTAAAATCTACTATATTGAGCCCGCTATTGACCATAATAGAGGCAAGAGCGCTTCTCTTACTTGGCAGGCACAGCAAGGAGGCGTAGTCTTTAGCCAAGCGCGCCATCTGCCAGACCGCTGCCTGAGAGGGTAAGGACTCTGCAAGCCAGAGCCAGTTGTCTATCCAGCCGTTATGGTTTACCCCTGGCAACTCTTTGAGCAAGGTGGCGTCAAATTCAAGGTAGAGATCCAGTGTCAACCTGCCACCATCGAGCACAAAACGTTGGCAGCCGGGGATTGCCAGAGGTTTACCTGCCTGCAGCTCGGCAAGAAGCGCCATTACTGCGCTTGTTTGATGTTCGGCGAATGCCGTAGCTTCGGTGGTCTGCCATAATGGCAGTTTGCTTTGCAGGACCTTGAGCGATTCTGCCCGGGAATCTTTATCGGCGGCAAACAGCAAGAGTTGTAACACAAGCTTGGGATAATTCTGTCGTAGTTGGCTCCAGAGTTGCAGCAGCGGCAACAGGGCTTCACTGCCTACCGCCGCCAGACAAATTTGCCGCCCGAAGGGCTTGTCACCGAAACGGATTTGTTGGTAGGGCGCAAGAGTCGCCGTCGGGGCTTGTGTTGTTTCCACAGATGTGGGATTTTGACTGCAAGTTTGCGTATTTTCACTGCCGGATGGCCGAAGTTGTTCCTGTTTCACGGGCAATTTTTTACTCTGGAGGCCTTGTTCGGCATTATTTTACCCAAGTTTACGGAAAGCTGACCACTTAAATGCTGTAAAACGGCTAACATGGCGTCAGCAAAAGTAGGTACTGAATTGTACGGAATGGATAGTAAAACATGAAAAGAGTCGTGATCACCGGAATTGGCGTTGTATCAAGTATCGGTAATAACAAACAAGAAGTGACAGAATCTCTCAAGGCTGGCCGCAGTGGTATCACCCACTCAGATCAGTTTGAGGAGATGCAGCTGCGCAGTCATGTCTGGGGCGACATCAAACTCAATCCCGCCGAGCATATCGATCGCAAGGCGTTGCGTTTTATGGGGGATGCCGCAGCCTACGCCTATTTGGCTATGCAGCAAGCTATTGAAGACAGCAGTCTGACCGAAGAGCAGTATTCAGATCCTCGTGTAGGTCTCATTGTTGGTACCGGTGGCGCTTCGTCTTCCAACCAGGTTCAGGCGGCTGACACCCTGCGTGCTAAAGGCGTCAAGCGCGTGGGTCCTTATATTGTGCCGCGGATAATGTCTTCTACTGCCAGTGCCTGTCTGGCGACGCCCTTCAAAATCAAAGGGATGAATTATTCCATCAGCTCAGCCTGTGCCACCAGTGCGCACTGTATCGGCCATGCGGTGGAACTGATCCAGATGGGTAAACAGGATATGGTCTTTGCCGGCGGCGCGGAAGAGATCGATTGGACCCTGACCATGGGCTTTGACGCTATGGGCGCCTTGTCGACCAAGTATAACGACACACCGGAAAAGGCTTCCCGCACCTATGATGCCGACCGTGATGGTTTTGTGATCTCTGGCGGCGGCGGCATAGTGATTGTCGAGGAGCTGGAGCACGCGCTAGCCCGCGGCGCCAAGATTTATGCTGAAGTCATAGGTTATGGCGCTTCATCTGACGGTTATGACATGGTAGCCCCAAGCGGCGAAGGTGCGGTGCGTTGCATGAAGATGGCGCTGGAGTCAGTAGATACACCTATCGATTACGTTAACACTCACGGCACTTCTACCCCTGTCGGTGATGTGCGAGAGCTGGAAGCCCTGCGTGAAGTCTTCGACGGCCAGATGCCGGCGATTGCCTCAACCAAGTCACTGACAGGCCACGCCCTGGGCGCAGCCGGTGTTCATGAGGCTATATACAGCTTGTTGATGCTCGAACAAGGTTTTATCGCGCCATCAATCAATATCGACAACCTGGACGAGGCCGCAGAAGGTATGCCAATTGTGCGTGAATACCGCGACGCCGAGCTCAACACTGTTATGAGCAATAGCTTCGGTTTCGGTGGCACCAACGCTACCCTGGTGATGCGTAAATACAAGTAAACGCCTTGTTTCACTGAATCAAGAAGGAAGCCAAATGGCTTCCTTCTTTGCTTATGAGCTGACGCAGAACTTGTTAGTAGCTTCCGCAAATGTGCGCCGGACTCAGACAAGCATCTAGCTCGCTGATAGAATAGCGGTTTAATCCACAACAGAGCAGGAAAGTCGATGAAGTTGGTGGTTGATGAAAACATGCCCTATGTGCAGCCCTTGTTTGCCGAGCTGGGGGAGATAGTAGCCGTCGATGGCCGTCATCTGGATGCGGCCACAGTAGCCGACGCCGATGTTTTGCTGGTGCGCTCGGTCACCAAGGTCAATGAGGCACTGCTGGCAGGCGCACATAAACTTAAGTTTGTCGGCAGTGCCACCATAGGGACAGATCATGTGGACAAGGCTTATCTGGCGTCCCGCAACATCCCCTTTTTCAACGCACCCGGATGCAATGCCATCGCGGTTGGCGAGTATGCTTTTATCGCCATGTTGGAGCTGGCTAACAGATTTGACACTCAGCTTAAGGGCAAAACCGTTGGCATAGTCGGTGCCGGTAACACAGGCTCGGCACTGGCGCGCTGCCTGGAGGCATACGGAGTTAATACCTTGCTCTGCGATCCCTTACTGGCCAAGGCCGGCGACAGCCGCCGCTTTGTTAGCCTGGATGAACTGATTGCCGGTGCCGATATCATTAGTCTGCACGTACCTCTGACCCGAGATGGCGAGCATCCTACTTGGTATCTGTTTGACGAGCAGCGACTGGAAACGCTGAAACCCGGCTGCTGGTTGCTTAACTGTTGCCGCGGTGAAGTGATAGATAATCGCGCGCTGATCCGGGTCAAGGGCAAGCGACCGGATCTCAAGTTAGTGCTGGATGTTTGGCAAGGGGAGCCTAATCCCATGCTGGAGCTGGTGCCTCTGGTGGAGTTTGCTACACCGCATATTGCCGGTTACAGCCTGGAGGGCAAGGCCCGGGGCACTTTCATGTTATATCAGTCCTTGATGGCGATACTCAACCGCCCGGCGGACAAGTCGCTTGTGGCGTTATTGCCTGAGCGTTGGAGCTCCCGGCTTGATATCAGTAGTTCGCCCGATGAAAAGGCATTATTGTCCTTGTGCCGATTTATTTATGATCTGCGTGATGACGATGAAAAATTCCGGAAAATGCTGAAAAACCCCACAGGTTTTGATGACATGAGAAAAAATCACCGCCATAGGCGAGAATTCAGTGCTTTGACTCTTTCAAATGTCGGCGGTTCTGGGGTAGATTGGTTGTCTCATTTAGGTTTTTCAGGAGTCGGTCTGTAAATGTCGCAGGAATTTAACGTTGTCGTATTGGGTGCTTCAGGAGCCGTGGGTCAAACCATGATAGAAATCCTCGAGGAGCGTAACTTCCCGGTGGCGAATCTGTTTCCACTGGCCAGTAGTCGCAGCGCCGGTGAAACCGTGAGTTTTCACGGTAAACAGGTGGAGATCCTCGATGTAGAAAGCTTCGACTGGACTCAGGCGCAGATAGGCTTCTTCTCTGCCGGCGGTGACGTCTCGGCGAAATGGGCGCCAATTGCGGCCGATGCAGGTTGTGTGGTGATAGATAACACCTCTCACTTCCGTTACGACCTGGATATTCCATTGGTGATTCCAGAGGTTAATCCACAGGCGATTGCCGACTTCCGTAACCGTAATATTATTGCCAACCCCAACTGCTCGACGATTCAGATGTTGGTGGCGCTCAAGCCTATCTATGATGCCTTTGGGATCAGCCGTATCAATGTGGCCACGTATCAGTCGGTTTCCGGTACAGGTAAAAAGGCGATTGAAGAGCTGGCGGGTCAATCTGCAAAGTTGTTGCAAGGCTTGCCTTCAGAGCCCAAGGTTTATGATAAGCAGATAGCTTTCAACGTGTTGCCGCACATAGACAGGTTTATGGAAAATGGCTACACCAAAGAAGAGATGAAGATGGTTTGGGAGACCCATAAGATCCTCGGCGACAGCGAAGTTCTGGTGAACCCTACTGCGGTGCGGGTCCCTGTGTTCTATGGACACTCGGAAGCGATTCACATCGAGACGCTGCAGCCGGTTGATGCTGCCGAAGTCAAGGCAGTGTTGCGGGATGCCGAAGGCGTGGTGCTGTTTGAAGATGATGACGATTATCCGACAGCTGTTACTGAAGGCGCCGGTAGTGATCCTGTGTATGTCGGCCGGGTGCGCAAGGATATCTCCCACGATCTGGGTATAGATCTTTGGGTGGTCTCTGACAATATCCGTAAGGGTGCGGCGCTCAACAGTGTACAGATAGGTGAGATCCTGATCCGCGATTATCTCTAAGGAAGGTGCGAGTCAGTCCCACGAGGGCTCTGCCTGTGCTTTCAGACTTACATGCAAGGCTGGAAGCACTTTTCCTAAACGCTTTGTTTCTGTTGAAAAAGCCTGCAGTTTGCAGGCTTTTTTTGTTTTGCAAATGTGAACAGTAGCAGGGCGGACATTTCTGGTTTATAGTAATCTCAATAAATACAAATGCCTAAAGCCAGTCGTCAGCCGGCGAAACCAGCGCTTGAAAGGGAAGAATGGATGAACTTTCGCACTTCATATCTTGTTGGCCTGATGGCCGCTTTTTTTGCCCTGAACCCAAGTAGTCTTATAGAACCCGCCCATGCAGAAGGCCTGAAAATTACCGGTCCCGACGGTCAAGTGCGCCAGCAGGTGCGCCAGTATGGCCCGACGACAACATCGGACACCTTTTGGAGTATTGCCCAGAAAGTCAGACCGGATCCCAGTGTCAGTATCTATCAGGTCATGGCCGCGATTTTTGAAGCCAACCCGCACGCTTTCTCATCCAATAACTACAACAGTCTCGAACGGGGCATGATACTGCTTATCCCTTCCAAGGAGGTGATGCAGGCTATTCCTTTGAGTATGGCCAGAGCTCGCGCCGAACAGGATGATAAGCGCTGGTCTTCCGGTAAGCCGCTAAAAGCAGATAATGGCAAAACTGAAACCGCTAAAGCCCCAGAGCGTTCAAGCCAAGCCGTAAAAGAGCCAACGACGGCCACCCAACCTCAACCGGCGACGCAGCTATCCAAGGTGAGTACAAGTGTCAAGGATAACAGTGAGCAGCCCAAAGTCAGTGAGTCATCCACTGAACCCACTCAAGTGGCTTCTACTAAATCCTCAAATACAGTAACAGAAGCAACCCAAGAAACGGCAGACGATAACAGCATTGAAGCATTGCAGAGCCGCAACCTGAGTCTGACCGATGAGCTGGGGCGTGCTCAGGATCAACTCTTGGTGGCCAATACGGATAACCAAGGGCTGCAGGCGCAAATTGATGAGCTGAATCAGCGTCTATCGGTATTGGAAGAATCGCTACAGGCCAGTAAAAAACAGGAACAGCAACTCAAGGCCGAAAATGCTGATCTCAAACAGCAGCTTCAAGTCGCCAATGCTACGGCGAATGAGCCGGACGACCTCTGGCGCAGTTTGATGGATAACCCATTATTGTTGGTGCTGGCTGCCGCAGTACCCGCGGTATTGTTGTTGTTGCTGCTGTGGAGCATGTTGCGCCGCAAGCGTAAGCAGGCTAATGGTCAAGCGCCACAGACAGATGCTGCCCCAATGGCAGTCGCAGCTGTTGCCGGCGCGGCCACGGCCGAGATGGCAAACGCCAACGATGAACTGGCCGTGCGTCTGGACGATGATCCGGACGATTCCATTGATTCATTGCTGGATGTCGACAGCTCAGCGCTGCAGCCTGAGCCGGAAGTTGAGAGTGACAACGAGCAGATGGATATGGCGCAGGAGATGTTCATCGACTCAGGCGAAGGGGATACCAGCCAAGAGGCTGAAGATGAAGGTCAGTCGCTCGATGATCTCTGGGCTGAAGCTATGGGTGAACAAGAGGCCGGTGAGCAGGAAGATGCCGGCGAGGAAGACTTGGACTCATTGCTGGCTGGCTTGGACGATACCGATAAACAGGAAGTTATTCCTGAAGATTGGCAGGCCGAAAGTGTTCCAGCATCAGAGCCTGATTTGAGTGAAACCCTACCGGAAGATGTGACTGCTGCTTTTGAACAGGGTTTTAGCCAAGAACTCGATCAAGAGTTTGTTTTTGAACAAGACAAAGAGGTGATTTCAGAGAGAGAAGCGAAGGCAGAGCTGGATGAAGATCTCAGTGCCGCTATCGCCGCCGAATTGGCCGAAGATGAGCAGGCTGACGAGACTCTGGATGAGACACAGGAAGCCGATATCGATGCGCTGCTGGCCGGGTTTGACGTCAAAGAAGACACAGAACCTCAAATTGAAGCCAGTGCTCAAGTTGAAGACGATAGTAGGGCTGAAGCCGAGGAAGATCTCAGTGCTGCCATAGCCGCCGAGCTGGATGAGGATGACTCAACTGATACTGAGCTGGGCGAAGAAGCGGATATAGATGCTTTGCTCGCTGGATTCGACTCGACGGCAGAACTGAATTCTGAAGAGGAAGACTTAAGCGACGTTATCGCCGCCGAGCTTGAAGATGACAAGGTTGCCGTAGACTCCAGCGACACAGAGGCAGACATAGATGCCTTGCTGGCAGGTTTCGATGACTTGGACGAAGCTGTCGAGACTCAAGCAGCAGAGCCGGTTCAAGCTGAGGAAGAGAGTGAAGATCTGGACGCCTTGTTGGCAGGGCTTGCGGATGATGTTGTTGCGATAGATAACCCTGATGAGGCAATCGCTGAGACAGACGAGGAAGATAGCTCAGAGGTTAAGTCTGATGATGCCACTGAGCGCAGCGATGCCGAATTGGATGCCATGCTGGCAGGCTTGTCGCAGGCTGAGGAATTGGATGAGCCTAAGAAGCCTGATGAAACCGATACTTTGGCCGATGAGAGCAGGGATAGCGATAACGAGCTGCAAAGTGGTCAACGCAGCGACAAGGATTCCGGCTTCTTCGACGATCTCAAGGCCGGCGGCAAGAGCCATGATCCCCATATGCTTGAGTGGGAGCCCTCTGCACCCAAAGAGCTCTTGGTTGAGGAAGAGCCTTCAGCGAAAGAAGAGCCTGCAGCGCAAGAAGAGCCTTCAGCGAAAAAAGAACCATCAGCGAAAAAAGAGCCTTCAGCGAAAAAAGAGCCCTCGGCGCAAGAAGAGCAACAGCCTACAGCCATAGAAGAGCTCTTGACTCAAGAGGAGCTCTCAACCCAGGAACAGGTTGTTGAAGTTGAAGACAGCCTAACAGATACCGAGCAGGCTCTGGATATCGGCCTGGCCCAGGATAGTGACGACAGTGATAAGAGTCTGAGCGACGATGATCTGTTGGCCGCTTTCTCTGAAAACGTTGCCAACGAAGCCGAGGTGGATGAAGAATTCAGCCTCGAACTGGATGATGATGACTCGCTTGATCTCGAAGACCATAAACTGACAGTGGATGAAGCGCTGGCAGCTCTCGATGCCAAAGAAAAGGGCAAGGTGGCTTCCAGCATGGTGCCGGAGCACGATCTCAGCGCCTTCCAGAAGGAAAACGGATTTATCGATATTGAGCGTCTGCTCAGTGAAGCCGATGAAGGCAACAGTGATACCGACCCCTACAAGGAACTGGACGTGGATATGGGCGAACTCGACTCCCTCGTTGGCGCCGCCGCTATGGTCGACGTCGATGATGAGGAAAACTCTGTCAACGCCAAGCTGGACTTGGCGCGGGCCTATATCGAAATCGATGACAAAGACAGCGCCAAGGCATTGCTTAAAGAGGTGGAGCTTGATGGTAACGCTCGCCAACAAGAGGAAGCCGCAGCCCTGATAAAAACCTTGGGCTAGAGCTCAGTCAATACTCAAACGGCGCTCCAGGCGCCGTTTTTTATGCAGTCCGTTTATTGTCCGGGCTTTTTCTTGGAGGCGAATGCCCGCTCTGTGGTAGAATTCGCCGCCTTGAGATCAGGGGAGAAACAGATGCGTATTGCGTTGGGTATCGAATATGACGGTAGCGGCTATTATGGTTGGCAGCGCCAGGCCGAAGTGGATTCAGTTCAGGGGCAGTTGGAGCGGGCTTTGTCTCTGGTCGCCAATGAGCCGATAGCACTGCAATGCGCCGGTCGCACCGATGCCGGGGTACACGCCACCGGGCAAGTGGTGCATTTTGATACTTCTGCCATTCGTAAAGAAGGCGCCTGGACCCTGGGCGTCAATGCCAATCTGCCGGACAATATTGCGGTGCGCTGGGCCAAAGAGGTAGACGACAGTTTTCATGCCCGCTTTTCGGCAACTGCTCGTCGCTACCGGTATATCATCTACAACCATAATTTCCGTCCCGGCATTTTGCGCGGTGGCGTCAGCCATTATCACGGCGACCTCGACGAACAGAAGATGCATCAGGCAGCTCAGTATCTGCTGGGTGAGCGCGACTTCACCAGTTTCAGGGCGATCCAATGCCAGTCGCGCACCCCGTTTCGCAATGTGCACAGAGTCAGTGTGACCCGCCAGGGCATGTATGTGATAGTGGATATCGAAGCCAATGCCTTTTTGCATCATATGGTGCGTAATATTGTCGGCTCGCTGCTGGAAGTGGGGCTTGGCAATCAGCCGCTGGATTGGCTGGGACAGTTGCTGGAGCTTAAAGACAGAACCAAGGCTGCTCCCACCGCCAAACCCAATGGCCTCTATCTGGTGCATGTCAGCTATCCTGAGCAATATCAATTGCCCAAGTTGGCTATGGGCCCACTGTTTATGCCGGACTGAAACCGTTAGCATGCTGTTGCCGCCACGCTTTTGCTTGCGGCAACATCAAGATTTAAGGGAAGAATCAAATGTCGCAATCATCCGCTCATCTGCCGCCACTACCTGGAGCCGATGCTCCTTTGTCAGTTTGGCTGGACTACCTGCTGGCTATTCATCCGACTGAAATCGACATGGGGCTCGAGCGGGTCACCCAAGTTGCCACCAGGCTCGGGGTGCAGTCACTGGGCAGCACCAAGGTGATCACAGTTGCCGGTACCAATGGCAAGGGTAGCACCTGCCGTATGCTGGAGCAGATCATGCGCGCGGCGGGTTATCGGGTCGGAGTTTACAGCTCGCCCCATATCCTCAATTACAATGAGCGGGTGCGGATAGACGGTGTCGATGCGCCGGATAGCGACTTTATCTCGGCCTTTGAAACCATAGAAGCGGCCAGAGGCGACACCTCGCTGACCTTCTTTGAATATGCCACCCTGGCCGGGTTACTGCTGTTCAAGCAGGCCAAGCTGGATCTGGTTATTCTGGAAGTGGGCCTGGGAGGCCGGCTGGATGCTACCAATATCATAGATGCCGATGTCAGTGTGGTAACCGCCATAGATCTTGATCATCAGGCGTATCTTGGTGACACCCGGGAACTGGTTGGTCGTGAGAAGGCCGGCATCTTCCGTCACAACCGCCCGGCGATAGTAGGCGATGCCGAGATGCCTGCCAGCGTGGTTGAGGTTGCCAATGAAAAGGGCGCCTTACTCAAGGCGGTGGGGCAGGCGTTTTGCTACAAGCAAACCAGCACTGGCTGGGATTTTTGCGGTGAGCACTGGCAGTTTGAGGGCTTACCCAGGCCGCAATTACCTCTGCCCAATGCCGCCACCAGCTTGGCGGCGCTGGAACAACTCTGGCCTGAGCTTTCCGAAGAGGCGATTTGCTCAGGGCTCGCCAGTGCCAGGCTCAGCGGCAGAATGGAGCATATCTGCGAGGCGCCGCTGATTATTTTGGATGTGGCGCACAATCCCCACGCGGCCCGCTATCTGGCGCAAAGGCTGGATGAACTGCAGGCCAAGGGGCGAGTCTATGGCGTTTGCGGTATGCTCAAGGACAAGGATATCGAAGGCGTAATGCAAGCGCTGGCGCCTAGCATAGACAGCTGGTTGTTGGTGACCTTGCATAATGAGCGTGGTGCCGATGCCGGCCGTTTGCGAAAAGCCCTGCCGGAAGGCTGTGACGCCCGGGAATTTGAACAGATGCAAGATTGCTGGCAATACCTCAAACCCAAACTCGGCGCCGAAGATGTGGTAATTGTCTTTGGCTCCTTTTACACTGTTTCGGGCTTTAAAGCGCTTATCTAAGACTGGAAGGAAGATATTTTGTCGACTCAGTTTCATAACCGTCTGGTAGGTACCGTAGTATTGGTCGCCTTGGGGGTGATCTTTTTACCTGACATTCTCGATGGCAAGAAAGAGCGCCAGCAAGAGCAGTTCACTGAAATTCCGCTGCGGCCGGATACCGAATCGCAATTGGCGGAGCCGGGGGAGTTTCAAACCCTGGATGTTGCCGAGACTCTGGACTTGGCGCAGGAGACAGACGAGCCTCAGGTTGAAGTCGAACCCGCTCCCGAGGTGAAGGCTACCGAAAACAGTGTTTCCAACACCGCCCAATCCAAGCCGCAGGAGGCCAAAAAGACTCCCGAACCCAAGGCCAAACCCAGTGATGCGGCCTGGACTTTACAGCTCGGCGCCTTCAGTAATGCGGCCAATGTCAAAGCCCTGGTGGCCAAATTGCGCAAGGCCGGATTCAGCGCCTATACCTTGCCGGATAAGCCTGTGGACGGCAAATTGACCCGGGTGTTTGTCGGTCCGGATGTCTCCAGCGAACGCATCAAACAGCAACAGCAGAAAGTGGAACAGCTGACCAAACTCAAGGGTAAAGTAGTTCGCTATAACCCACAGGAAAGATGACAGTTTGCCCCGAGTCGGCAAGCAATTATTTACGCCCCCGGGGGTGAGAATGCTTGCCTTCTCTGGTAGAATCCCGCCGACTTAAATCTTCACCGGATACTTCTACCCATGGTTTGGATAGATTACGCCATTATCATAGTTATCGGATTATCGACTCTTATCAGTCTGATCCGTGGTTTTGCCAAAGAAGCCATGTCGCTGGTGGTTTGGTTCGCCGCTTTTTTCATCGCCAGCCAGTTTTATCAAGACCTTGCCGTTCATATCACCCAAATCAATGATGAGGTGCTGCGAAACGGGGTTGCTATCGCCATCCTGTTTATTGTTACCCTGATAGTGGGGGCCTTGGTGAACTATTTGATAGGCCAGTTGGTCTCCAAGACAGGGCTCTCGGGAACGGACAGAATTCTTGGCCTGTGTTTCGGTGCGCTGCGCGGCGCATTGATAGTCAGTGCCATACTCTTTTTTATGGATGCCTTTACCGGCGCGCCCAAAACCGATTGGTGGCAGGGTTCGCAACTGGTGCCCGAATTCGGGGTGGTTATCCAGTGGTTTTTTGACTACTTGGAAAATACCTCAAGCTTTGTACCCAAAATATAAAAAATACAATTATCAGAACATCTTACAATGAGGAAGCTTACCCATGTGTGGTATCGTCGGAATCGTTGGCCGCTCGGCGGTCAATCAGACCATCTATGATGCACTGACAGTGCTTCAACACCGTGGCCAGGATGCTGCAGGCATAGTGACTATCGATCAGAATGCCTTTCGCCTGCGTAAGGCCAATGGTCTGGTCAAGGACGTATTTGAACCCAAGCATATGCAGCGGCTGCAGGGCAACGCCGGCATAGGCCATGTGCGTTATCCCACCGCCGGCAGCTCCAGTGCCTCTGAAGCCCAACCGTTTTATGTGAACTCTCCTTTCGGGATCTCTCTGGCGCATAACGGCAACCTGACCAACACACTGCAACTGGCCGAAGGGCTGCGCAACAAGCGCCGCCATGTGAACACCACGTCCGATTCTGAAGTGTTGCTCAACCTGTTGGCCGATGAGCTGGATAAAACCGACAGCCTGACCTTGAGCCCGGATGAAGTGTTCGATGCCGTTTCCCGGGTGCACGCCGATACCCGCGGTGCCTACGCCGTGGTGGCTATGATTATTGGTCAGGGCTTGGTGGCATTTCGCGATCCTTTCGGTATTCGTCCTCTGGTGCTTGGTAAGCATGAGACAGCCTCTGGGACCGAGTATATGGTGGCTTCAGAGAGTGTGGCACTGGATGCCGTTGGTTTCGAAGTGATGCGCGATGTGGCTCCCGGCGAAGCCGTGTATATCACCACGGAAGGTGAGTTGTTTACCCGTCAGTGCGCCGAAGCGCCAAGTTATGCCCCTTGTATCTTCGAATTCGTTTACTTTGCCCGTCCGGACTCCACCATAGACAAGGTGTCAGTCTATGCCAGCCGGGTCAACATGGGTGCCAAGCTGGGTGAGAAGATCCGCAAGGAATGGTATGACCATGATATCGATGTGGTGATCCCTATTCCGGAAACCTCCTGTGATATCGCCCTGGAAATTGCCCGTGGCATGGATCTGCCTTACCGTCAGGGATTCGTGAAGAACCGCTATATCGGCCGTACCTTCATTATGCCTGGGCAGCAGGAGCGTAAGAAGTCGGTCAGACGCAAGCTCAATGCCATCAGCGCCGAGTTCAAGGATAAGAATGTGCTGCTAGTGGACGACTCCATAGTGCGTGGTACCACCTCAGAGCAGATCATCGAGATGGCCCGTGAAGCCGGCGCCAAGAAGGTGTATTTCGCCTCGGCTGCGCCTGAGATCCGCTTCCCCAACGTTTACGGCATAGACATGCCAACCTCCAATGAGCTGATTGCTCATGGCCGTGATGCCGATGAAATCGCCCGTATCATTGGCGCAGATGGCATCATCTTCCAGGATCTGAGCGATCTGGTGGAAGCGGTGCGAATGGAAAACCCGGATATCAAGCGCTTTGAAACCTCAGTGTTTGATGGTCACTACATCACCAAGGATGTGGATCAGGCCTATCTGGATCATCTGACCCAGCTGCGTAACGACGATGCCAAGGCCAACCGCAACAAGGATATAGGTACCAACCTGGAGCTGCATAACGTCTGCCATCCTTGATAAGGGAAGCTGCGAATAAGTCCTCTCTGATAAAGCCAACCCTTGAGGTTGGCTTTTTTCTGTGCCAGTCAGTATGCTGAGCCTCGACTCTTGATGGTGCAGGGAGAGAAGCACAATGGATAAGTACCGGGAAACCGTGGCAACCTTTGACAAAATGGCGCTTTCCTATCGGGATAAGTTTGCCGGCAACGATTGTTATGACTCGGCCCATAACCGATTCGCTTCTTTGCTGAAGCAGTATCAGGCCTGTGCCGGGCGGCGCCTGCGGTTACTGGATATAGGCTGTGGCCCAGGGCATGTCTGCGGCACGTTGGTAGACAGGGTGCCTGAGCTCGAGATAGTGGGTATAGATGCGGCGCCGGCCATGGTGGCGCTTGCCGGTGAATTGTTGCCCGAGGGACGTTTTTATCGGCTGGATAGCCGCAAGCTTGGTTGTCTGACGTCGCTGCTTGAAACTGATGCCGTGCAGACTATCGCCCCTCTTGATGTGTCTGAAAACACTGCTGCGTCCGTAAGTCTTGGGGTTTCTGATGGCTCTAATATCCTTGATGACTTTAATGCCCTAGAAGACTTAGACACGCCAGAGGGTTTTGATGCAATACTTCTGCTCTTCGTTACGCCTTATCTTGAACGTCAGGACGTGATTGCCTTACTGCAAGACTGCCGTGCGCTACTGAATGACGGCGGGCTCCTGTACCTGGCCTCGATGGAGGATGACTATCAAGCGTCCGGCTACCAAAGCTCCAGTTCCGGAGACAGGATCTTTATCCACTATTATCCCGAAGTGTTTTTCGTCAGTGAGTTGGCCGCGGCCGGGTTTGAGCTTATCGATAGTCTGCGTAAACCCTATCTGGAGCAGGGCGAGGTCAAGGCCACAGATCTGTTTCTCTACGCCAAAGCCGTGTAAAAACAAAGGCGTTTCAGAGGCAGATAGCGCCTGGACTTTTCAGGCAAAACATTTGTTTTGCCCATCACTTTGTCTCCGTTAGCGAACCGTTTTACGAATAAACTCCAGCAGGCGGTTGTTGGCGGGCATGGCATGATCCTGACAAAGCTCAAGCCCCTGGGCTGCGGCCAGCATCAGGATCCACTCCTGATCGCGAATGCCGCTTTGCGGATCGCGCTGCCTTAACATGGCATCGAACACCCGGTTGGAGTCGCTGCTGTAATCGCCTCGGTAGTTGAAGGGGCCATAGAGGCAGAAACGGCCGCCGCTTTGCAATACTCTGCCTATGCCGGTAAACATCGCCTCCACCATGGGTTGACTCATGATATGCGCAGTATTGGCGCTATAGATGGCATCCGGTGCCGGCTCAGTTGCCGCCTGCGGCCAGGGGGAACACACCTCCAGAGTGATCACCTCGGCCAGATTACTCGCCGGGAGTTTGCTATGCCAGGCGCGGATCCCATCCAGATACTGGGGTTGATCGCTGCATTGCCACACCAGGTGCGGTAACTCTGGGGCAAAGTAGACCGAGTGCTGACCGGTACCACTGCCTATCTCCAATACCCTGCGGCAGCCTGAGAATGCCTGTTTGAGAATCCTGAGTATCGGTTCGCGGTTGTTTTCACAGGCTTGGGAGAAGGGCGCGGGTATCGAAGACATAAAAGATTTCCTGCAATCTTGCCGTCGTGACGGCTGAGTGAGTCTGGTGTTTTACTGTACTTACTTTATAACATTGTCAAAGGCTTAAATCATGGCAAGTTTAATCTGTGAAGAAACATAAAAAGCGCCCCTGAGGGCGCTTGGTTCGTTTTATGTCTCAGCTGACAGCCTTATTGGGCAGGCTTGAGATCTATGCGGTAGACGGCAAAGCCCAGTTCATCGGTACTCAGCTTGGTCATGGTCCTTTGCTGGTTGGCCTGGATGAAGTTGGCGGCCTTGTCACTGTCCTGGGTGACAAAGCGGATGTCCAGAGCAACATTCGTATCTATATTCCTGAAGTCCCAGTTATAGTCAGCCGTGGGGTTAACCATGGCGTCATACTTGTCGGTTTCAGGATTGTACTTGGATTGCTCTGTGATGTAAGCCGCCAGAGCTTCACGGTTGGTGTCCGGCAGTTCCAGTACCACGTGCTCGCTGCCGGTGCCGGCAAACTTTCCGCCAAAGGCGCGGTAGTTGTTGGAGGCGACGATAAACTCCTTGGCCGCCAGGGTTTCACCTGTATAAACAGTGCCTTCGTTGTCGGTGAAAGCCAGATCTATAATCCGCGAAGCATCGGCATTGACCAGAGCACAATCGGCGTCGAATTTGCTCGGTTGAGTCACGTCTATCTTGTAGGTCACGCCATCAATAACATCAAAGTTATAGGTGGGGTGGTTATAGTTCACCAGCTCTTGCGGCTCAGTGCTGGCTGGATCTATTTGGTTAAACTGGTTGGCCGAACACTCGAGCCAGTCTTTCAGCTCAGCGCCGTTTAGCTTAACCGCCACCATAGTGTTGGGGTAGAGATAGAGATCGGCGGCGTTCTTGAAGGTCAGCGGCCCTTTGTCCACCATCACATACTGATCGGCATCACTGGTGGTGCTGTGACGGCCACCGGCCTTGAACGGCGCGGCTGCAGAGAGTACCGGCAATGACTTGAGTGCTTCCGGCAGTTTGGCCTTGACGTTGGTTATCTGGGCGTCGGAGACAATCTGCACAGTCGGGTCGTCCTGCACCAGCGTCAGGAAACTGAACATGTCGGCGGCGGCGACCCCGATTGGCTGCTCGACAAAGGCCATAGTGCCCTGGTGTTCCAGCTCAACCGCGTCGTGAATGTCCTTATCGGCTTCCACCAGCGGTGTCTTGTTGGTGCCGTCATAGATGGGGCGTGCCTCGGTGCGGGCCGAGAGCACTGTCCATTTGCCGTCTTTACGTTGCAGTTTGAAGTCGACCAGGCCCATGTTGTCGCCCCAGCGACCCGGCATCACGGCGGGGACACCGTTAAGCAGGCCTTTTTCCACATCTGTGTTGGGCAAGTCGGCATAGCGGGCATCGGGGAAGATGGAGTGGCTGTGGCCGAACATGATGGCATCAATGCCGTCGACATAGGTGAGGGCATAGGTGGCGTTTTCGGCAGCAGGATCGCCTGGGTTTTCGGTGGAGCCAATGCCTGAGTGTGGAATGGCGATAATGATATCGGCGCCTTCAGCCTTCATTTGCGGCACAAATTTCCTGGCGCTCTCCACTATGCTCTCGGCACGTACCTTGCCGGTGAGGTTCTGCTTGTCCCACAGCATAATTTGCGGAGGCACAAAACCTATATAACCAATCTTGAGCTTGTGGCTGTTGCCGTCAGTGTCCTTAACCTCGGTTTCCTTGATAAGGTATGGGGTAAACAGGTTGTCACCTTTTTTGACCCCGTTCCAGCAATCATCGGCATCACAATAAACGTTGGCGTTGATATAGGGGAACTGGGCGCCAGCGAGGGATTTTTCCAGAAAATCCAGGCCGTAGTTGAATTCGTGGTTGCCTATGTTACCCACGGCATAATCAAGCAGGTTCATCGCCTTGTAGGCGGGATGCACTTCACCATCGGCGATACCTACTTTGGCCATATAGTCGCCCATAGGGCTGCCCTGCAGCAGATCGCCGTTATCGACCAATACAGTGTTGGTGACTTCTTTGCGGGCGGCATGGATCAGGCTGGCGGTACGGGCCAGACCTATAGTGGGGTCTTCCTTGCCGCTGTAATAGTTGTAATCCATGATGTTGGTGTGCAGATCTGTGGTTTCCAATACCCGCAGATCTACGCTGACCGTTGGTTCATCATTGTCGTCGCTGTTACAGGCACTGAGTCCCAGTGCGGCGGCAATCGCCAGTGTGATTAATGTCTTGGTTTGCATTGTTTACTACTCTTGGTTTTTATTATTGACCCCGGGAGACATTCCCGCCATCACCTTGTCAACCTGTTGTTAATCATATGATTAACCTGGTTAGGCGAGGCGCAGTATAGCGAAAGGCGAAGACATTTATGTGACATTGGACGGTAAAAACCAGTGACAATTTGTGACATTGGGCAGGTTGGTGCCACCCGATGCTGTGGCAGGCGCACACTTTTCTTGTCCAACAGATATGCTTGAGCTATCGGCTGGACGCGTGCGCATTCATATCGAATTGACGGTAAGTAAGCAGAATTTCTTACAGTTAAGTCATTGTCCAAAGAGCGGAAGAGTTGTTAAGGTAATGGCGGGAATCAACAGGGCTGTTGCCCCGCCGAGACGGGTGTCCCGGGTATTTAATCATAACTAAGCAATAGCCTGCCGTTAATGGAGTCAAGATGCGTAAGACATTAATCGCCACCGCCATAGGCGCTGCACTGGTGCTGAGTGCCTGTGCCGAACAGCAAACCAAAGAAACCGTCAGCAATACCCCGGCCAAAGAAGCGAGTCAAAGTATGCCAGAGGCAAAAAGCGCTGAGCAAACCGCAAGCAATGTGCTGCTCAGCCCAAGTCCGCTGCAGTATCATGCGCCGCAGTTCGACAAGATAAAGACAGCAGACTATCTGCCGGCCTTTGAAGCCGGGCTCAAGGAACACAAGCAGCAGATCGCCAGCATAATCAACGACAGCGAAGCCGCTTCGTTTGATAACACTATAGTGGCTATGGAAAAGAGCGGCGCTCTTCTCAACCGCACAACAAGAGTGTTTTTCAGTATGGTGAGCTTGCTTTCCAATGATGAGCTTCAAGCCATTCAAGGGGAAATCGTTCCCAAGCTCACCGAGCACAGCGACAATATTTTCCTCAATCCCAAGTTGTTTGCCCGGGTTGAAGCCGTCTACCACCATAAAGATAGCCTGAGCGCTCAAGATCAGCGCCTGGTGGACTTCTATTACAATCAATTCGTCCGTGCCGGTGCCAAATTGAGCGAAGCCGACAAAACCCAAATGCGTGAACTCAACGGTGAGCTGGCTACATTGTCGACCGAGTTTTCGCAAAACATTCTCAAGTCGTTCAAGGATGATGTGATCCTGGTGACCGATAAGGCGCAGCTCAAAGGCTTGAGTGAGGATGAGATAGGCGCCCTGGCCAACGCCGCCAAGGAAGCGGGTAAAGAGGGCTACCTGATAAGCCTGGTGAATACTACCCGCCAACCACTGCTGTCGAGCCTGGAGGACAGAGGCCTGAGAGAGAAAATTTGGCAGACTTCGGCCAATCGCGCCATGGCCAGCAATGGTCCTATCGTACTCAAGCAGGCACAGTTGCGTGCAGAAAAGGCCAAACTGCTGGGTTATGAAACCTGGGCTGACTATGTACTGGCCGATCAGATGGCCGCTAATCCGGATGCGGTATTTGCCATTTTGGATGACCTGGCACCTAAGGCCGTTGCCAAGGCTAAGGCTGAAGGCAAGGATATCCAGGCGCAAATCAAGGCTAGTGGTGCCGACTTTGAGCTGCAGCCATGGGACTGGGCCTTCTATGCCGAGCAGGTTCGCAAGGCCAAATACGATCTGGATGAGAGCCAGATCAAGCCCTATTTCGAATTCAATACAGTGCTGAATGACGGCATGTTCTACGCCATGCAGAAGTTCTACGGCATCACGATGAAAGAGCGTAAGGATCTGCCGGTATGGCAGGAGGATGTCCGCGCCTGGGAAGTATTCAACGAAGACGGCAGCTCCATCGGGCTTTTCTATCTGGACCCTTACGCCAGAGTGGGCAAGAGCGGTGGCGCCTGGATGGATGAGTTGGTGACCCAGAGTTTCCTTTTGGATAACAAACCTGTGGTCTATAACGCGCTCAATATTCCCAAACCAGCCGAAGGTCAGCCTACGCTGATGACCTTTGATGAAGTGACTACCATGTTCCATGAGTTTGGTCACGGCATTCACGGTTTGTTCTCGCAGGTGAAATACCCAAGCCTGGCTGGTACCGCTACCCCGAGGGACTTTGTTGAGTTCCCCTCCCAGGCCAACGAGGATTGGGCCATAGATCCGGATGTTTTGGCTCACTATGCCAAGCACTACAAAACCGGCGAGCCGATTCCGCAAGCCTTGCTGGAAAAGGTACGTGCAGCGGCCAGCTTCAACCAGGGTTATGACACGGTAGAGTACCTGGCCGCGGCGCTGCTTGATATGGAGTGGCATTCCTTAAAGGCCGGTGAACAAGTGGCGGACGTTAAATCCTTCGAAGCCAAGGCCCGCGCCAAGCACGGCCTGGATTATGCGCCTGTGTTGCCGCGTTACCAGTCGACTTATTTCAGTCATGTATTCGGCGGCGGTTACTCGGCTGGATATTACGCTTACCTGTGGACCGAAGTGTTCGCAGCCGACGCCTTTGCCCATACCATGGCAGAAGGCGGCCTCAAACGAGCCAATGGTGACAAGTATCGTCAGGCAATTCTCTCCAAGGGGAACAGTGAGGATCTGATGCAGGACTACATCCAGTTCCGCGGCCAGAAACCCACAGTGGATGCGCTGCTCAAGCGCCGAGGCCTGGTAGACTGAACCCTTTGATAACACCCGCCAAATGGCGGGTGTTTTTCTAAGAGAAGGTGATAAAAGCTATGGAGGCTATTCGTTATCCCATCAAGGGCAGTTGCCAGTGCGGCGCAGTCAGTTATCGCTTGTTGGCGCCGCCGCAGATGGTGCTGGCCTGCCACTGCAAGGAATGCCAGAAGCTGTCCACCAGTGCCTTCAGCATTACGGCGATTGTCAGAGCCGAAGATATAGAATTGAGTGGCGAACTGAGCCATTGGCAGCGTGGTTCGGCTAGCGGTAATATCAGCGCCGCCAAGTTTTGTGGTCGTTGCGGCAATCGTATCTATCACTACAACCCGGCTGAGCCGCAGAGTATCAAGCTCAAGCCCAGCAACCTGGAAGATACCCGTATCATTGAGCCGAGCGCCCATGCCTGGGTCAGTGAAAAGCAGGACTGGTTTGTTATCCCGCCCGGAGTCAAGCAATACACCGGTCAGCCTTGAGAAAGCCCAGTCTTGAGAAAGTCCAACACTGAAAAAGTCCAGCCCTGAGAAAGAACAAAAAAGCCGTTCACTCAGCGAACGGCTTTTTTGTTTGCGTGGCTGGGCATTACCAATCCGGCAAGCGTTTATTCCGCCAGCAGGCCGCGACTGCGCAGTAGTGGCTCAATGGCGGCTTCCTGACCACGGAACGCCCTGTAAAGCGCCATAGGATCTTCACTGCCACCGCGCTCTAGGATGTTACTGCGAAAAGCCTTGGCGGTAGCCGGGTCAAAAATACCGTTTTCCTTGAAGGCCTCAAAGGCATCGGCGCCGAGAATGTCAGACCAGATATAGGAGTAATAACCGGCCGAATATCCTCCGGAGAAGATGTGGCTGAAGTAGGTGGAGCGATAGCGCGGCGCTATCTCGGGGAGCAGCCCCATCTTGCTTAGCGATTGCTGCTCGAAGGCGGCCGCATCCTGAGGTTCGGTGACGCTGCTGCTGTGCCAGTCCAGATCCAGCTTGGTGGCTGCCATGTATTCCACCGTAGCGAAACCCTGGTTGAACTTGCTGGCGGCGCGGATCTTGTCTACCAAACTCTGGGGGATCACCTCACCGGTTTGATAGTGCTTGGCAAAATGCGCCAGCACATCCGGTTGAGTCATCCAGTTTTCCATCACCTGTGACGGGAACTCCACATAGTCGCGGGGCACGGAAGTGCCGGACTGGGAACGATACTCCACCTTGGACAGCAAGGCGTGCAGCGCATGGCCGAATTCATGGAACAGGGTACCGGCTTCATCGAAGGTCAGCAGCGTCGGCTCATTGCCACTGGGACGAGGGTAATTGAGCACGTTGACTATGATGGGCTGCTCGTTGACGCCATCGACCACCGCCTGACGGCGATAGGCATTGGACCAGGCGCCGCCGCGTTTGCTGTCACGCACATAGTAATCGCCAAAGAAGATACCGATAACGCTGCCGTCTTTGTCTTTCACCTCGAAGGTGCGTACATCCGGGTGATACTTGGGCAGATCGTCACGCTCGGTGACACTGATGCCATAGAGGCGGTTGGCGGTGTAGAACACGCCCTTGAGGGTGTTTTCCAGCGAGAAGTAAGGCTTGGTCTGCTGTTCGTTAAAGCTGTACTTGGCGACGCGTATCTTGTCGGCATAGTACCACCAGTCCCAGGCGGCCAGTTTGAAGTCCTTGCCTTCGCTGTCGATAAGCTTTTGCATCTCGGCCTTTTCGGCTTCGGCCTGGGCCAGGGCGGCGGGCCAAATTTTATCCAGCAGGGCGTAGACATTTTCCGGAGTCTTGGCGGTACGCTCTTCCAGCACATAGTGGGCGTGGCTCGGATAGCCCAGAAGCTGGGCTCGTTTGGCTCTAAGAGCCGCCAGTTCTGCCAGCACCTTCTTGTTGTCGTGGGCGTTGTCGTTGTTACCGCGCTCGATATAACCCTTGTAGAGTTTTTCTCTCAGCTCACGATTATCGGCATAGGTTAAAAACGGGGTGACGGAGGGGCGTTGGGTGGTAAATACCCACTTGCCGGAATGGCCGCGCTTGATGGCCGCCTGGGCGGCAACGTCAATCACATCCTGCGGCAGACCGGCCAGATCGGCCTGCTGGTCTATCACAAGTTCAAAGTCGTTGGTTTCTGCCAGCACATTATCGCCGAACTCCAGGCTCAGCTTGCCAATCGCCTCATTGAGCTTTCGAAGCTCCGCTTTACCTGCGTCATCCAGGTTGGCACCGCCGCGGCTGAAGCGTTTGTAGGTGTCTTCGAGCAGCTTCTGCTGCGCCGGGTTCAGTACCAGCTGATCTTTTTGCTGATAGACAGCCTTGACCCGCTGAAACAAGGCGTTGTTCAGGTAAATATCATCGCGGCTGGAAGACAACAGCGGGGATACTTCCTTGGAGATCTTCTGCAGCTCGGCGGAGGTGTCGGCGCTGGTGAGGTTATAAAACACCCCTGACACCTTGGTCAGCAAGGCGCCACTGCGTTCCATGGCTTCTATGGTGTTGGCAAAGTCAGCGGCGGCCGGATTGTTTATGATGGCCTGAATTTCCGCTTTGCGCTCGGCAATCCCTTGTTTGAAGGCCGGCAGGTAATGCTCGGACTGGATGCGATCAAAGGCGGGGATTTCAAGGTAAGTATTCCAGGGCTGGAAGAAAGGATTGTCCCGGGTTTGTTCGGCCTTGGCAGCGGCTGGGTTGGTGCCTGTGCCATTCTGGAGCGCAGGCGCTTGGGATTGGGCAGATGTGTCGCTCTGGGATACAGGCTGGTTGTCGCAGGCGCTCAGTGTCAGCGCCAGTCCCAGGGCCAGAGCCACTGGAGAGAGGGTCATTCCCTTCATTGTTATTCCTCTATGCTGGTGTTTATCTCCCGTATGGCGCGGCGGGCCGCGCCGAAGCCGTCCTTAGTAACATGGCGTATTGAAAAAGGCCAATTTTGTCCTGTTTAGTTTGTAACAAAATTTAGCGAATGCAGTATCGAAACTGTATCTGTGGCACACTCTCAGGCCTTTGATAATAAAAGATAACAAAAGCCACCCTGCCATGATGATAAGAACAGTTTCCCGTTTATCCCTGTCGCTGTCCCTGTGCTTGTTCGCTCCTTTTGTAAGCGCAGAGAGCGGCTTTACGGCTCAGGCTTCGAGCCAGGTTTCAAGCCATATTTCAAGCGTAAGTGCTGCCCAAGGTACTGAGTCTGCATTGAGTAAAGTCTCGCCACTGTCGAAAACCTTGGCCCAGTACAGTCTTGACCGCTACGGCAGCGAGATGGAACAGAGCCTCGCCGAGTTGGTGTACTTCAATACCGAGGCTATCCCAGGGTTGACGCCCGACACCAATCCGGAATTCATCGGCTTCAAGCAGGCGCTCAAGGCCCAAGCGGAGCAGTTGGGGCTGGATTATGCCGATCACGGTTATGTGCTCTTGATAGGCCTTGGCGAAGACAGGGGCGGCGGCGCTAACAAGCTAGGCATTATTACTCACGGGGATGTGCAACCGGCCAATTCAACCCTTTGGCACCAGAGTCCCTATCAACTGGATACTCAATCGCAACCGGGCAAGCTGATAGGCCGCGGCACCGAAGATGACAAGGGGCCGATAGTCACCGCCATGTACGCCATGAAGGCGCTCAAGGACAAGTCGGTAAAACTGAATCGCCGCATTGAGCTTATGGTATATCTGGCCGAGGAGTCGGACTGGGAGCCGCTGAAAGTGTTTCTCAAGGACTATCAAGCGGCCGATATGAATATCACCATAGACGCCGAATATCCTGTGGTCACCGCCGAGAAGGGCTGGAGTCAGATAAAACTCACGATACCTGAAGCCAAAGTCAAGGCGCCTAATTTCGATAAACCGCAGCTGCAGCATTTCAGCGGTGGCTCCTTTGCCAGTCAGATCCCCCAGCAGGCCTTGGCCCTGATCCGCGGAGCCGACAGCGCCATGGTCAGCCGTTTGCAACGCGCCGCAGAGTCCCAGCATGGGGTGCGCTATGATTTTACCCTGGATTTCGACAGCCTGGAGATCGCCGCCAATGGCAAATCGGCCCATTCCTCAACCCCTGAAGATGGTGTCAATGCAGTAACGCATCTGGCTGCGCTGTTGGAGTCTGAGATATTCGCGCCGAGCCAGTCGGCATTAACCCTGGCATTTATCAACGAAATGATAGGCTTGGACCTCTATGCCGAGCGTTTTGGTGAGCTGGGCTATAGCGATGACTTTATGGGGCCTATGTCGCTGGCGCCGACTGTGGTGGAGTGGGGGCAGGGGGGGACCAGCATTACGCTTAACCTAAGGCGCCCCGTAGGCAAGAGCCCGGAAACTTTGGATAAACAGCTGTCTGCGGCGCTGGCCGGTTGGCAGCAATCCCACGGTGTGACTCTGGTCGATGTCAGCAGTTATTGGGGCGAGCCCAAGGTGATGGATAAGGCGCCGCATCTGCAGACCCTGCTCAATGTGTTTGCCGAGTTTACCGGTATTGCCGACCCTAAACCTGTCGCTATTGGCGGTTCCACCAACAGTAAACTGTTTCCCAATGCCCTCAGTTTTGGTCCGGCCATGCCAGGTGTCGAGTATACAGGCCACAGCGAACATGAGTTTATCACCCGCGAGCAATTGCAGCTGAACCTTAAGATGTACACCGCCGCTATGGTGGAGTTGGCGGTAAACCCGGGATCATAAGTCTCAGCTTTCTAGGTAATCGCTGCTGAGATAACCGCTTCCGAGTCAGGCACCGCTACGTGGACTGGCAGTAGGCGCCTTTATCACAGTGCTGTGCCCTATACTCTTAAACCGGGCCCTGCTCCAGGCAGGGCACTTGTTCCAAAGCCTGATCCCAAGCGGCGCGCGTCTGACAAAAAATGTGCGCCTGGGGAGTCAGCCCCGGCTCTTCGTCCAGGCTACCTGCGGGTATTTGCAGCAGGCGGCCACCTTCGACCGCTTGGGGCAGCGCCGAGCCGCAAACGGCGCAAAAGTGGCGGCTGTGGCGGGTACCTGGCAGGGTAAACGCAGTAATGGCGTCCTGGCCACTGAGCCAGGTTAACTCGGCGCTGTCTGAAAACAGATTGGCACTGTGGGCCGAACCTGAATCCTTGCGGCAGCGACTGCAGTGACACAAAAAGAATTGCTGCAGCTCAGCGTTGATTTCAAAACGAACCTTGCCGCAAAGGCAACTGCCTCGATAGTGCTTCATACCTCCTCCTTGGTGTTGATAGGTTACTCCCCTTCGAGCCCTTGCCAAAATCTTGGTTGCCCCTCCAGGCTCACTGGAGCAAGGAATAAGCAAACGAGTTCATTCCAATGGCGTCGGTTGCCTGTAATGTAGGTCACCGAATCAAACCGCCAGTGTTGTACTTTGGACTTGAATCCGGGTTATCTGTTACCTGGGAGTCACTTTTTACTTCATAGTGTTGAAAAGTAGCTATAAAAAGATTTGAGCTGTGATTAGTTGCCAGGCTTTATTACTCAGCACGATTCTCTGTTTTGCACTAACAATGCACGCGATATGGCGCAAACTCGGACAGCAACCAGTCGATAAACAGCGCCGATTTACGTGGCAGACTGCTGGACTTGGGGGTTAACAGATAATAGCTGTAGGGGCTGATAAAGGGGGCTTCAAAGGGGATCACCAGAGTGCCGGCCTTGAGCTGATCTTCGATAAAGAAACGCGGGATCAGCGCCGCCCCCATGCCGCTGGCGGCGGCCTGACTCAGCATATAGAAATGCTCGACGCCAAACTTCTGCTCTGTGGTAAGTTTTATCCCCAGTTGCCTGGCCCAGTAAGGCCAAAGCTCAGGACGGGTGGTGTGTTTCAGCAGCGTCACCTGGTTGATATCTTCCAGTTGCTTTAGCTTGGGAGCCAGCAGTGGTGAGCACACCAGACACAGCTCTTCATCCATCAGTTTGATCACATTCACTCCCTGAGGCTCACTGGTGGCGGAGCGAATGGCGATGTCGTAGCGACCGCTGGCAAAGTCGACGGCGAAGTCGCCTATGGTGAGATCCACATACAATTGCGGAAAGCGTGACTTAAATTCCTCCATTCTCGGGATTAACCAGTTGATGGTCAGGCTGGGCAACACATTGATAGCCAGGGTCTGCGCCTTGAGACTTTGACGTTTCAACTCGGCGGTGGCATTGGCCAGGGTCTGCAGTGCCGCCTGCACCTGCGGCAGGTATTGCCGCCCCTCATCAGTGAGCGCCAGTTGCCTGTGTTGACGCACAAACAGACTGAACCCCAGAAAACTCTCGAGTAAGCGCACCTGTTTGCTGATGGCACCGTGGGTCACATACAGCTCCTGCGCCGCCAGGGTAATGCTTTGCAGCCTTGCCGCCGCCTCGAATGAACGCAGGGCATTGAGAGGCGGTAATTCCTGAAACATGTTTTCTCCGCTGTTTATTGTGTGAGAAAATCTCACGTGAAAACGAGAATAACTCCTTTGCCTTTTGCGGGCAAACTGCGTCTAATAGCAATCCTTCAACTCAGTATTCGATAACATAAAAATGGCATTTGAACTCACTTTGCAATTGGCTACGGTTCTGTTTTTGGTTGCTCTGGTGGCGGGCTTTATTGACTCTATCGCCGGTGGCGGTGGCCTGTTGACTATTCCGGCGCTTATGTGGGCCGGACTGCCTCCGGCGACTGCACTCGGCACCAACAAGCTACAGGCCTGTGGTGGCAGTTTCTTCGCCAGCCTCTACTTTGTCCGTAAAGGAATGGTGAATTTGGGTGATATGAAACTGGCAATTGGCTGCGCCTTTGTCGGCGCCTCAGTCGGTACGATTTTGGTTCAGTTGATAGATGCCAGTGTGCTGGAGTTGATGCTGCCGTTTCTTATTTTGGCTATTGGTTGTTACTTCTTGTTTTCCAAAAAAATTACCGAAGATGACCGCGCCAGGGTTCTGACACCTGGGGTATTTGCCTTTACCGCCGCACTCGGGGTGGGTTTGTATGACGGCTTTTTCGGCCCGGGCACCGGCAGCTTCTTTGCCCTGGCGTTTGTGTCTTTGGCGGGGTTCGGTCTGGCCAAGGCGACGGCTCATGCCAAGGTACTGAATTTTTCCACCAATATTGCTTCGCTCATCTTTTTTGCCCTCGGTGGCAAGGTGGTGTGGCTGCTGGGGTTGGTGATGCTGGCAGGGCAGGCCGCCGGGGCGACTCTGGGCTCTCGTCTGGTGATCACCAAGGGCAGCAAGATCATCAAGCCGCTGGTGGTGGTCATGTCTCTGGTGATGAGCCTCAAGCTGCTGGCCGATCAATATCAGTGGAGTTTTTAAACCCAAATAAGACAGACGGCTGAGTGGTAAGCACTCGGTCGCAGAACCTCGGCAGACGCATATACTATTGCATTGATTTTGCATACCATAAGGCTCACGTATTCGCCTGCAATCTTAGCGCCCAATGAAATTTATCCATACCTCGGACTGGCATATCGGTCGGCAACTGCACAACGAGTCGCTGCTGGATGAACAAGCTTATATGCTTGAGCAGATAGTGGCACTTGCCGCTGAGCATCAGGTTGATGCCCTGGTGGTTGCCGGTGACATATATGACCGTTCGATCCCGCCTGCCAGCGCGGTTGCCCTGCTGGATAAGTTCCTCAATACCCTGCTCAATGAGCATCAAATTCCTGTGCTTATGATAGCCGGCAATCACGACGGCCAGGAGCGGCTGGGGTTTGCGGCGCGGCAAATGGCCGCCAGCGGCCTTTATATTAGCGGCCCTCTGCAAGCGCAGGTTAAGCCGCTTATCCTCAAAGGCCGTGACGGCGATGCCTGTTTCTATCCCATTCCCTATGCCGAGCCGGCGCAGGTAAGGCATGTGCTGGAGGTAGATGCCGGCAGTCATCAGCAGGCGATGGCCTGCTTGCTGGAGCAGGTTCAGGCGCACGACAGCCAAGGCCTGCCCAAGGTAGTGGTGGCCCACTGTTTCCTCGATGGCGGCAATGAGTCTGAATCCGAGCGGCCCTTGAGTATCGGCGGCGCCGATAAAATCGACCCTGCACTCTTTTGCGGCTTTGACTACGCAGCGCTCGGGCATCTGCATGGCCCGCAATACAAGGGCGCCGAGCACGTGCGTTATTCGGGCTCGCCGCTGAAATATTCCTTCAGTGAACACAAACAGAAAAAATCCGTGACTCTGGTGGAGCTGAGCGCAGCTAATACCCCAAAAATCACTCTGCTACCGCTAAAACCCAGGCGGGATGTGAGGGTGATTGAAGGCCTGCTCGATGAACTGTTGCAACAGGGCGAAAAAGATCCGGGGTGGGAAGATTACCTGATGGTGCGTCTGCTCGATACCCAGGCGCTGCTGGATCCCATGGGCAAGCTGCGCGGCGTCTATCCCAATGTGCTGCATCTGGAGCGCACGGGCCTGATGTCCCGGCAGCAGGGGCAGGAGATTGGCCGCGACAGAATCAAAAAAGGTGATCTCGACATGTTCAGCGATTTTTTCAGTCAGGTGCAGGGTGAAGCCATGACAGAGGCGCAGCAGCAGACCATGAGCCGTTTGATTGAAGAGTTGCACAGGGAGCAGGAACAATGAGACCGCTGATTTTGGAAATGCGCGCCTTCGGCCCCTTCGCCGATTGTCAGCGCATCGACTTTACCGAGCTGGGCGACAAGCCGCTGTTTCTGATCAATGGCCCCACAGGGGCGGGCAAGACCACGATTCTGGATGCCATCTGTTTTGCCCTGTACGGCAAAACCACAGGTAACGAGCGAGAAGGCAGCCAGATGCGCTGCGACAATGCCGATGACGGCCTGCTTACCGAAGTGTATTTCAGTTTTGAATTGGGGCAAAAACGCTACAGCATTCGTCGTTGCCCCGAGCAGCAAAGAGCCAAAAGCCGGGGCGAGGGTTTTACCCTGCAAAAGAGCGAGGCGGAACTCAAGCGGCTGATGCCCGATGGCACTGAAGAGTTGCTGGTGGCCAGTAAGGTCACGGATGCCAACGCCTGCATCGAAGAGTTGACCGGCCTGGATGTGGATCAGTTTCGCCAGGTGATGGTGCTGCCCCAGGGCAAGTTCCGCGAGCTTTTGCTGGCAGACTCCAAAGAGCGGGAAAAGATCTTCAGCCAGCTGTTTCAAACCCATATCTATCGCCGCATTGAAGAGCGCCTCAAACAGCAGGCGCTGGAAATCAAGGCAAAGGCCAGAGACTTGCAATCACGCCGCGCCGGGATTTTGGAAACTGCCGGTGTCGAGAGTCTCGAGCAGTTGACTGCAGAAATTGCTGCGCTGTCCCCCGCTTTGGCCGAGGCGATAGGTAACAAACAAAAAGCCAGCGAAGCCTTGGCCCAGAGTGCCAAGACGCTCGATAACGCCAAGGCGTTAACCGCCGAGTTTGAGCGCCGCAAGCTGCTACAAACCCAGCTTGATGCGCTTGAGCAGCGGCGCGCTGAAATCGAGCTGCACCAGCAGACATTGGAGAAAGCCCGCAAGGCTGAAAAGCTGCTGCCAAGCCTCAAAGAGTTGCAGTTTCGCCAGCAGGAGTGGCAGCAGGCTAAAGCCAAGGAGGCTGACTATGCCAAGCAGTTGCAGAGCGCCGAGCAGCGTCTGAAACAGGCTACAGATGACAAGGCAACACTCGCCGAGTTGGATGAGCACGCTAATAAGCTGCTACGGGAGCTTGAACAGCTCGACAAGCTGCAGCCGGCTATTAACGAGCTTAAGCAACTGACCGAGGAGCATGAGCTTGGCCTAGTGGAGCTTGGGCGCCTTGAACGGGCAGAGCAGCAGAGTCGCACTGAGCTGGAACAATTGCAGCAGCAACAACAACAGCTTAAGTTAGAGGCGAACGAACTGTTCTCAAGCGCCGAGCGCCAAGGGCCGTTGCATCAGGCACTGGCGGCGTTGAACACTCGCCTGGAGAAGACGGAGCAGCTCGGGCACATTAAGCAAAAATGGCAGCAAGCCCAAGTTAGCATGCAGCAGGCCGAGGCCCATGGTCATCAATGCAAGGCCGAAAGACAGAGCGCCGAAACGGAACATCAAAGGTTGCAACTGGCCTGGCATACAGGCCAGGCGGCTATTTTGGCGGCCAAGCTGCAGCCGGGGCAGCCTTGCCCCGTATGCGGCGGCTTGGAACATCCGGCACCGGCCGATATGGCGCAGGATATTCCGGGTGAAGCCGAGCTCAATCGGGCGAGAGATGCCGAGCAGCAAGCCTCGGCAAGGCATGAGGCGGCCCGCAGCGATTATCGTCATATCAAGCGGCAAACAGAGGAGTTACAGCTCGAGCTGCAGCGCTTGAGCGCTGAGTTACAGGCCTTTATCGCCGCGGATGTTACGACAGGTGTTACGGCTGATGTTAAGACTGGTGTTACGACAGAGGTTAAGGCTGACGCCGCTATGGATGCCGACTCCTATGTCAAAGCCGATCTCGCTAGTGAAATAGACAGGCTTGAGTCCCGGCGCAGGCAGCTGCTCAATGAGTTGCAACAGGCCGAAGCGGCTCAAACCCGCCTCAATAACTGCAGGAAGCAATTGCAGCAGGCCGAGCAGCAAGTGGAGCAGCGACTCAAATACAGAGAGACTCAATTACAGCAGTTGCAGCAGCTAAGAGAGCAGTTGAGTCTTGCGGGAGCCCGTAAAGACACGGCACTTGCTGCTCTGCCCGGTGAATATCATGCTCTGGCAGCCGAGGCGGCGCTTGAACTGATGGCGCGGCAACTTGAGCAAAAGCAGAGTGAGTGGCAACAGCTCAAACAGCGACAGCAAGATATCAATCAACAGTATACCGAGGCCGTCAGCCAGCATAAGGCGCTGATACAGGCCTTGACATCGGGCCGTGAAGACAGCGCCCGGGCCGAGCAGTTTGCCATCAAAGCGCAGCAAACGCTTGATGATGCCCTGAAGCAATCTGGATTTACTGATCGCCAAACCTTGGAACAGGCGCAGCTGGATGAAGCGCAGATGCAGGCATTGGCTGAGAAGATAGAAGTTTGGCGCACGCAGCGCTTTGAGCAGCAGGCGCTGCTCAAAGCCATGGATGAGCGGCTCGCCGGACAAAGCCTGCCTGAGCTTGGGCAGCTTGAAAGCTTCTGGCAGCAACAGCAGCAGCAACTCGCCGAGGCGGAGTCTGCCTGGCAGACGCTCAACAACCGAATGCAGAGCCTTAAAGCTACAGAAGCCCAGCTCAATAAAGAAGCGCTAGCTACGCAGGCGCTGGAGCAGGAATACGCGCTTATTGGCACTCTGAGTGATGTGGCCAATGGCAACAGCCATAGCAAGGTGAGTCTGCAGCGCTTTGTGCTCAGTGTTTTGCTCGATGATGTGCTGCTCGAGGCCAGTCGCCGTTTGGCGCTGATGAGCAAAGGCCGCTACCGCTTGCTGCGCAAAGAGGACAGGGCCAAGGGCAATAAGGCCTCTGGTCTGGAGCTTGAGGTGGAAGATGCTTACAGCTCCAAGGTGCGCCCTGTGGCGACACTTAGCGGCGGTGAGAGTTTTATGGCGGCCTTGTCGCTGGCGCTGGGACTCTCTGATGTGGTGCAAGCTTATGCCGGTGGTATCAAGCTCGATACCCTGTTTATTGATGAAGGTTTTGGCAGCCTGGATCAGGACTCACTGGAACTGGCGGTTCGTACCCTGATGGATCTGCAATCCAGTGGCCGCATGATAGGGGTTATTTCCCATGTGTCGGAGATGAAAGAGCAGATAAGCTGCCGTATAGATATCAGCAAGCATGCACTGGGTAGCAGCATTCGCCTGGTTACAGCTTGATGCAAACAGGGCAAATTTGTCGGTCAAATCTGAAATCCACCCAGTAATCATGGGGTTTTGGCGAATAATACTTGTCTCAGGGACTTTTTTTGATATAAGTTTGCAGTTGGCCCCTTGAAAATAGGGGTTCCAGCTATTGGTTTTTTCAGTTTGAACTCGGTGAGGCAACAGTTGCAGACAGATAGAATATCCTGGTTGAGTATAATCCCTATGCGTTTGCAGACCTTACCATCCTTTCACAAGAAGCTGCTGCTCAGCTCTGGGTTATTGGTGGGCGCGGCGCTGCTTTGGCCCGGGACTCATGAAGTCACCCCACAACGTATTCCCTTGCATCTGGATATTGAAGCTCTGCTGCCTCAAGTCGGCACTGAGCCTTCGGTTGTTGAGTTGGCCGGTCCGGACTTTGAACGCGTGATCCAAAGTGGTGACACCCTCAGTGTATTGTTTCAAAAGGCGGGGGTTGGCCAGCAGACCATGTACAAGGTGTTGGAAGCCGATTTGGATATCTTGGCACTCGATACCCTGCAACCGGGTAACAGGATCCGTTTCTGGCTTGATGAACAGGGCAATCTGACCCAGTTGGAACTCTACTTCAACGCCGCGCATCAGGTACTGTTCAAGCGCTTCGACGATGGCGGTTATGGGGTTGAAGAGATCAACATCGAAGGCGTCTGGCAAAACCGGATTGTCAGCGGTGAGATCCAAGGTTCTTTCTATCGCTCGGCGCAGCGAGTCGGTCTGAGCGCCGCCGAAATTCAAAAAATTGAAAGCTTGTTGAAAGAAAAGCTCAATTTTGCCCGGGATCTGCGTGCCGGTGACCACTTTTCTGTGCTGATGAATGATCAGTACATAGAAGGGGAGTCGACCGGTGTCAGCCAGGTGTTGGGATTACGCATTCAAAACGGCCGCAATGAAATCACTGCGTTTCAGAGCACAGATGGCAACTTCTATGATGAGAAAGGGCGGAGTTTGGCGCGGGCCTTCCAGCGGATCCCGCTGGAGAAACGCTATAGGATCAGCTCATCATTCAACCCCAATCGCCGTCACCCGGTCACAGGGCGGGTTTCACCCCATAACGGCACCGACTTTGCCGTACCGATAGGCACCAAGGTAGTAGCACCGGGTGACGGAGTGGTGACTCTGGTGACCAATCATAGATACGCCGGTAAATATATAGTGATAGAACATGGCAACAAATACCGTACCCGATATCTGCATCTGTCCAAACCTTTGGTGCATAAGGGGCAGAGGGTCAGTCGTGGCCAGGTTATTGCGCTTTCCGGTAATACCGGGCGTTCGACCGGGCCGCATCTGCATTATGAATTTCATGTCAACGGGCGGCCGGTGAATGCCATGAAGGCGGATATCCCCATGGCCAGCCAACTCTCCAAAGAGCAGATGCGTGAGTTCAGTCAATTGGTCAGCACCCGCAAGATGATGATGGATCTCGGTTAAGTTTATTAATTATTGGTTTTGCAGTAGCCAGCGCTTAACGGCGCTGGCTTTTTTTATAAGCCAATTTTACCCATCCAGACCCATTTGTTAGGGTGTGGAGAAAACCTGAGTGCAACAGGAGGAAAAATGAAGTTATGGCATGCACTGATATTGGTGTTATTGAGCCTGGCGCTGCCGGTTATGGCGGCTGAAGAGCCCCCAAAACCTTATTCGGAGCAGAGTATTTACGACAAACCCTTGATGGAGCGCTATGTGCTCGATGAGCTCAAGTCGATACGGCAAGATATGCAGTCGCTGGAAAAACGGGTCACGGTCGATATTACCGACCGTGAGTTGGCGGTGGCCGACAAGTCAATGAACTATGCCAATGTGACCGTGACCTACTTCTTCTATCTTATTGCCGCCGCTGTGTCTCTGATCGCCTTGGTGGGGTGGCAGTCACTCAAGGATATTCGCGACAAGACCCAGGAGATGGCCAACGAGAAGCTGGAGGCGATTGCCGCCCAATATGAGAAAAAGTTTCAGGAGATGGAGCGTGAGCTGAAACGCAAGAGCCGGATCATTACTGAAAACAACAAGGAAATTGAACGGATCAACGAGATACACAACCTGTGGATCCGTGCTCAACATTCGCAGACGCCGGAGCAGCGAATTGAAATCTACAACGATATTCTCAAAATACGTCCGGGCGATCTCGAAGCCTTGACCTACAAGGCCGATGCCGCCATGGAAATGGGCGAGTATCACTGGGCGATGAGCATCTGTAACCGGGTGTTGGAAGTGGATCCCAAGAACGCCAATGCGCTTTATCAGCGGGCCTGCGCCTTTACCCGCATGGGCTCGGAAGAGCAGGCGATTTCCGATCTGGAATTGGCTGTGGGTTTCAGTGCCTCACTCAGTGAGGCGGCCAAGGAGGAGAAAGACTTTGATTCCCTGCATGGCTACAAACGTTTTGACGATCTGATCAGCGACGACTGACAGTAATGTCGGGCAATTATCTAGTTCTGCGGAAGGGTTAACCTGCCTGCTGTAGCCGCTGTTGATACTTAAGGGCGCAGCGGCACAGTTTGCCCTTGAGTGCCGGGCAGCCGCCGCAGGGGGATTTCTTAAAGGGGCGCAGCGCAAAGCTCATGCTGCCGGTCTGGGGTTTTAGGCTGTGAAGTTGTCCGAGTTCGACAGAAGCTTGATTGGCGGCAATCCAGGTGCCGGCTCGGTTTTGCAGCTCAGCCTTGAGCAGTTTCTTTTGCGGTTTTTTGAGCTTCTTTTGCCGGGAGAGTTCAGTGGGCAGTTGCTGCTCTAATGCACTAACCAAGCCTTTGCCAAGGCGTTTGCGGCTGGACTTGCCGAGTGCGGGTTGCGTCTTTTTCAACGCCTTCTTGGCCTGCTTATGGCATATCTTGGAAATATGCTTGCTTATCTTGGGCATAAACCACTCCACATCTAATTGGTATCGTCTGCTAAAACAGAAAAGCGCTGTCATATGCCGACCTGGTTAATCGCAGCATTCAATGACGGCCTGAAAAGTCAGAGTAAAAAAGCAAAGTCGATACCTGGAACTGAAAGTGATTTTAAATGAAAACCATTATCAGTCAATAAAAGATTGTTAATAAACAGAACTCTCCTGTGGTTACTTTTATCTTCAATGAGGGTTTGATAGACGGTTGAAACAGATGACCCGGCAAATGCCGGGTCATAGTTATTCTATCTGACGGGTTATTTGACCTGACAGGTTGAATATCAGATGCAGCGCTGTTTCAGGTTTACTCTTGGGCGAGAGTCACTTCATTCCTGCAAGAGGGGACCGGAGCCGAAAACCCTAACCTTGAATTCGTTTTAGATAATCCAATGCGCCACAAACCGCAGCTACCTGGGCGGCATTGCACTGTTCATCGCTTGCCTGCGGGCTGTCGGGGTAGACTTCCGTGGTGCAGGTGTATGGGGCATTGGTAACCGAGGCACATAAACCAAGTTGCTTGAGCGGATAACGGATAACGCCGTGGTCGACTACAGGAGAGCCGATGATCTTGCCGTCTTTGTCGGCCGGAGCGATATGGGTCACTTTGGCAACAGCTTGGATAATGGCTCGTTGGAATTCAGGTTGCGGCATGGCTTCATCATCTACCACATAAAAACCGTCCGGGATCTCGCCGGGAGCTATGATTTTGCCATCGCGGGCCGCCAGCGCCGGGCGAAACTCGGTTTCATCCGTGTCTGTGGTTTCATGCAGATCGATATGAGCCAGGAAAGGGGCGCCGTGGCTAGCAACCAGAGCCATCAATGCGGCAGACTCTTCTGCCGGGCTGGGTTCAAAGAAGGAGCGGTTGGGATCGATAGCCAAGGGATTCCAACGGTTGATGACTTCGTATCCCCAAGGGCTGACACAGGGGACGACCAGGAGGTTGAAATCCGCTTGATAGCGCTCGGCTTCCTGCTCAAGAAACTGCAGCGCACCTTGAACGCCACTGGTTTCATAACCGTGGATCCCGCCAGTGACCAATACCCAGGGCTTATTTGCCTGTGGTGATTTACTCTGCAGGGCGAGCAGGGGATAACGTTCCGGGTCATAACTTAAGGCGCCGTACCGGCGGCATTCAAAAGCTGTCTTGAGGGCATAGATCTTGTCGAGCACCTGTTCACGGTAGCTGCGTTTAATGCTTTGGGTGGCGCGCCAGGCGGATTTTTCGGCATCCCCCCAGGGAGTACCTGGAGTGCCTATAGGGTATTCTTGACTCATGGATTGCCTCCTTATTTCTTTTATAAAACGTGTATGAATGGCGTATGAATAGCAAAACGCAGCCCATTGGACTGCGTTTATTCTTGAGGAAAATGTTACTGGGCGTTAAAGGCCTGACCGTTTTCCTGCAGGCTGTCGTCGCCCATCAGATATAGATAAACGGGCATTATCTGCTCTGGCGTCTTGAGATCCAGTGGGTTCTCTGCCGGATAAGCCTTGGCGCGCATGCCGGTGCGGGTTGCTCCCGGATTGATACTGTTGGCGCGCACCTGGGTGCCTTCACATTCATGAGCCAGCACCTGCATCATGCCTTCGGTAGCAAACTTGGAGAAGGCGTATGGGCCCCAGTAAGCGCGGCCCTTACGGCCAACACTGCTGGAGGTAAAAATAATTGAGGCGTGCTCGGCCTTGCGCATAACAGGCAACAGTGCCTTGGTCATCATAACTTCGGCCACCACATTGACCTTGAGCAGATCTTCCAGTGACTGAATATCAATATGTTCAAACGGCCCCAAAGCGCCCAACAGGCTGGCATTATGCAGCAGGCCATCGAGCTTGCCGAATTGCTGCTCTATGGTTTCGGCCATGTCGCGGTAGTTTTGTTCGCTGGCACCCTTGAGATCCAGAGGCACAATCGCTGGCGTCGGGCCACCGGCGGCTTCAATTTCATCGTAAACGGCTTCCAGCTTCTTAACCGTTTTGCCCAGCAGGATCACTGTGGCACCATGGGCGGCATAGGTCTTGGCTGCGGTTTTGCCAATGCCGTCGCCGGCACCGGTTACCAGAATCGTTTTGCCCTTGAGAAGATCTTTTGCTGCTTGATATTCCAACATGGGGAGTTATTTCCTCTTCGCGCTAAAGCCCGCCAATACTCGACTCACTACAGCGGTATACATCTGTTTAAAACAAATGACTGTTCATAGTTACTTTTCGTTGCGGTCAACTGTGACAAAAATGTAGCTAACTCAATATTTTTACGTTAACTTGAGACAGGCTGAGTACAGATTTCAGCTCCTCTGGTCACAGTGTCTGGGGTATTGTGACCAATTTCTTGGGGAAAACAAAATTATTACAACAAGATTTGGGGAAAAAAGATGAAAAGACTCATTTTGGGTGTTGCAATCACATCTGCACTTGGACTGACAGCATGTGGTGAAGACAGCTATAACGAACTTAAGGATAAGACCGAGCCGCTCATCCCTGAGTCCCATTTGGTGTTTGATCCTGCCAAAGCTGAAGTTCCCTTGCCAAACGACTTACTGCTCAATGGCACCACAGACGGTACCTTGAATATTCCCGGGGAAGCCTCCGGTGACTATACCAATCCGCAGTTGGCGCTGGGTGCGCTGGATGGTTGGTCAACTACCCAGCCGATAACCATAGATATTGAACCTTCCAAAGACAACAGCGGCAATACCCTGAGCCTGCTGGCATCTTCCGTGGCCCAGCCGGGAGCGGTGAGAATGTTTGAAGCCGTCAGCGGCGGCCCGCTTTCATCCAAAGCCGAGTGCCAGACCAAGCCTTCGGTTTCTGCCTGTGAAGTGGGTGAAGAGCTGGTTTGGGGGGAAGACTTCATCACTCAAGCGTCCGGCAACAAGATAGTTATTGTTCCACTGAAGCCGCTTAAGCCCGCTCAGTCCTATATTTACGCCACCACTAAACTCATCATGGATTCGGCTGGGCGCCCGATAGCGCCTTCCTATACCTATGGTTTGTTGAAACTGGATATCGACACAGCGCCGCTGGAAACCGCCGATCAATTGATGCTGCAAACTCTGGTGAACAGTTATGAGAAGGGCATGGCATCGGCTCACGGCGTTGACAAGGAAAGCATTACCTATTCAGGCCTGTTTACCACCCAGTCGGTGGCCGATGTTTATGAAACGACCAAGCTGCTGATGTTGCAACCCGGCTCACCCTATGCACCCAAGTGGCTGCAAACTCCGACTCCCGCCGGTTATACAGTGGCGATGGCAGCTGGGCTCAGCCCTGCTGATGGCATAGCCTATGCGTTGGCGGATTTGGCCGATGTCTACACTGCGGCCATTGAAGTGCCGGTTTACGGTACTTGTTCATCGGCGAGCTGTGATGGCATTAACGGTTACTGGCAAGCCCAGGGCGACAGCCCGGTATCTGTGTTGCTGGCGTTGCAGGCCGGCACTCTGAGCCAGGAGAAGTTTGCCGCCCAGGCGATGGCGTACAATATAGATCCCGCCGCAGCACTGGCCAATCCTTCCTTGTTGGCCGGCAAAGCGTGGAAGCTGGATGATGGCAGTGCAGTCGATAAGACTAAGCACCTAACCCGTTTTAATCCTATTCCGGCTATTCGCAACTACGAAACTGTGCCTGTGCTGATCTCCATGCCCAACGCCACTAAGCTTGCGGCGTTTTATGCCAGCCAGGGCTTGCCTTTTACGCCACCAACCAGTGGCTGGCCCACCACGATAGCGATGCATGGTTTGGGTGGCGGCAAAGAGATGTCGTTGGCTTATGCCGGCAGTTATGCCGCAGCCGGTGTGGCTACGGTGGCCATAGATATGCCGCTGCACGGTGCCCGTTCATTTGATGCCAATGGTGACGGCATCTATGAAGTCTCGGCCTCAGGTGCGGCCTATGGCAAGGTTGTCGGTAAGCCGGATGCCTTCCAAAATGGCAATCCGCTGGTATTTGTCAATATAGAAAGCACGCTGTCGGTAAGGGATAACTTCCGCCAGGCGACCATGGATCATCTGGCGCTTAGAGTCGCGATAACAGGTATGTCGGCGCAACTTATCGAAATGGGCGCGCCTCAGGTTTTTGACAATAACCAGATAACCGCTCAGGGGCTTAGCCTTGGCGCCATTGTCGGCACCAACTTCGCGACCTATGCCAGCACAGGTTTGAAAGACCCTGCATCCGGCACAGCCTTGCCCAACTACTATGGCATCAAGGGCGCATCTTTGGTGGCGCCGAGCGGCGGCCTGGCGGGCTCTTTCGCCGGTTCTGCCACCTTTGCACCTTTGTTGTTTGCCAATGTGACGGCTTCCGATACCTTCAAGGCCTTGGTGAATGCGGCCAATAAGCAAGGATATCAGCCGGGCTCGGCCGAATATGAAGCTCTGGTTCAGGAGGTATACGCCGAATTTATCCCTACCTTTGCCTTTGCGGTGCAAACCGGGATAGAGTCAGCCGATCCTATCAACCAGACTGCCATGCTCAAGGCCACGGGTTTGCCGGTTCATCTGGTGGAAATCGTCGGTGATGGCGCTGGTAACAAGGGCGATCAGGTTCTGCCTGGTACTGTCGCGGGCTTCCCGCTGTCCGGCACTGAGCCTTTGATTGCGACTCTGGGGCTTAACTGCGTCGATCAGACCAGCGCTGGTGGCGGCGCCGTACGCTTTGCCAAGGGGCACCACAGCTCGCTCATCGACCCATCTGAAGTTCCGGGCGTGACTGATGGCATGGCGGCTCAGGCGACAGCAGAAATGCAGTCTCAGGTGTCTATTTTTGCCTCTTCTGCCGGTAAAGATGGTGCCAGTATTTTGGTAACAAACCCAGCAGTCTTGCAAGGTTGTGGCGGTTGAAACGTTATTTGGTGCAAGTTTCGCCATGAGCAGACGCAGCACTTGAAGTTGCCAAGTCATGGCAAATGATTTCGCAAAGCACTAAAAAATCCGATGACGATGAGTCATCGGATTTTTTTTATGTGAAGTTTGATTGTCGTTCAGTGTTTAATTCGTATCAGGGAGATAACTTCATCAGGAGTCAAAGCATGATTTAAGCTCAGAAATATGGTGAACGCACTGACAAGCGCCATATTGTGGGGGAAGACAACCTCAGTCGATAGCTACATAAAAGTTTACTCGTATCTTCAGATCAAACTACTGACAACAGGTTGTCAGCAGCATAGGTGCATACTTGCTGTTGCCCCGATAGCCAAGTGTGTAAGGGCGCTGGAGGATGAGCCTCCTGTGATAATTGAATCAAGATGGAGAAGAGAAAATGTCAACAGAAATTCCTTTGGTCTGGAGTGAGATCCCGGTTGCCGATATGGCCCGTGCCAAGCATTTTTATCAAGAGGTTTTGGGGCTGCATTGCAACGAAGATCCTATGCCTGATTGCGAGTATGTCAGTGTCAGCAGTACCAGTAGCGATAGTGCGTGTTTAGGTTTGATCAAACACCCACAGATGGCACCTTCATTGACGGCCTCAGTGGTTTATCTCAATCTGGGTGACAGTTTGGGTACCACAATAGGCAAACTGGAAGCGCAAGGGGTGCAGATCCTGTTGCCGCCCATGGCTATCAAGGAAGGTGAATGTGGTTATTGCGCTCAAATAGCCGACTCTGAAGGCAACCGACTTGGCTTGTGGGCCATGCAGCTGTAAGCTCAGCGCAATTATCCTTATCGGGACCGACGCATTGTCGGTCTTTGTATGGCGTCACCCCACTTTGCATCGAAGTTTACTCATTCTGCGAGGATGAAAAGATGGCGAGGCAAATAGGGCAATGGAAGTTTTGTCTGGCTACATCGACATAGGCCAGTGTCGGATGCGCAGCTTTTCAATTCGCACTTCAGTGGTAAATCAAACATTTATAAGGAATGATATAAGTCATGCGCCGTGCTGATCGTTTGTTTCAGATAGTGCAGATACTGCGTCATCGCCGCTTGACCACGGCGGCCGTATTGGCTGAGCGCTTGGAAGTGTCGGTCAGAACCATCTATCGGGATATTCAGGATCTCTGTCTCAGCGGGATCCCCATCGAAGGGGAGGCGGGACTGGGCTATCTGTTGCGTCAGGAGGTGAGTGTACCACCCTTGATGTTCAACGAGGCTGAACTGGAAGCGATCCAACTGGGGATCCGTATGGTGCAGACCTGGGGCGGTAATGAACTTGGCAAGGCAGCCAAACAGGCGCTTATCAAGGTAGAAGCTGTGGTGCCGGAGCGTTTACGTGCGTTGCAGAGTTTGATGTTTTCACCGGATTTCTACCTTGATCAACAAGATTTTGTCTACCTGGATCCGTTACGTATTGCCGCCAGGCTACGCCATTTTGTGCTGCTCGACTATCAGGATGTCAAAGGCAGTGCCAGTCAGCGCAAGATAAGGCCGCTGGCGATCTACTTTTGGCGCGGCACCTGGACTTTGCTGGCCTGGTGCGAACTGAGAGAAGATTTTCGCTCCTTTCGGGTGGACCGTATTGTTAATCTGTCACAGCTGGCGGAGCGTTTTCCTATTACTCCGGGGCAAGAGATGGAAGATTTTGTTCGCCTTATGGAAGCCGACTATCAAAACCAGGTGTAAAGCCAAGATTAACCCTTATAAATGACGCGGCATCTAATAGTTCTTGATATGTCGGCATTATCTTTTTTGCCCCCAGAATGCTGGATTCCTATGCTTAAAGCCTGCTGGCGCAATAATCCATTCCCGGGAGTTTACCGAGTCATTGCCCTGAGTTCGTTTATCACCCCAGGGTATTTATCTTTCCGCCCTGGTAAGCTATTTAAGCCAATGATATAGAACGTAAGCAGGACTTCAGTGAGACGGTGGCGAGTTATCATGCGATGCAAAAAGCCCATGAGGCTTTCGGTGATGAGTTAATTGAAGTGCCCAGATGGTCGGTTGCGAAGAGAGCCGGTTTCATTTTGCTCAAGGTGAGCGAGGCACTGCAAACGCCTTAAGCCGTCGCTCACATTTTCTCCGCTACTTTCTGTTTCTCAGCCATTCAACCAGAGGTTACGGTTTAATCCCCGGGCTGAACCTACCAAACGCTCAGTTTAAATATTGCTAATATCACAGCAGAGGTCAGCAGTCCAAGACCGCCCAAAACACAAACCACTTTTTCCGGGTAGCGTGAACCCAGTTCGGGAAAGAGGATAGCGCCCAGGCTGAAGCTTGGGATCATCTCGTACAGTAACTCCATTCTCTGGTTGCTTGCCGGTGCAAATGGCGGCAGGTAGAAGTAACAGAGCAGATAAATAGCCAAAGTGACAATCGCGAGCCATTCATAGCCCAGAAAGGGCTCATCGGCCTTGAGCAGACGGCGCAGCAGGATAATCATAATCGCCGCGATTAAAAGTAGCATGACACTTCCCTGTAAATAAATTGGCCGCCACAAACTAAGGGATCCGAGATGAGCTGACAAGCGCAAAAGAGAAAAAGCGCCGCAGGGGCGACGCTTTTTGACGCCATTTACCAGCTCAGGTGGTAATTGATGGCAAAAGTGCGGCCACGGCCGTGATAGTCAAACATCTTCTCCGGGCCGTAAGTCGGGCTGTAGAAGTAAGCGGCTCGCTGGCCCCAAAGGGTGCTGTAGTCCTTATCAAGGAGGTTTTCGATGCCATAGCTCAGGGTGCCGACTGCCAGTTCGATGGAGCCGAGCAGATCCAAAGTGGTATAGCTGCCTAACTCACTTCTCTGGCCATCATTTGCCTTGAAGCGATAGTCAGAGTCGGCGCTGAAGCTGTGCTCGGCCTGCAATCTTAACTGCTGGCTGTCACCGCGCCAGGCGATAAAGGCCGTGGCTTTGGAAGGTGAAGCATAGGTGACTGTCTCATCAATCCAGTCGGAGCCATTTTTGATTTCACTGCGAACCAGATGCAGGTTGCTGCCCACCTGCCAGGCGCTGCTGATATCGAAGTTCAGCTGAGCTTCCAGGCCATAGGTGCGTTTATCCTTGTCCTTGACTTCTATGGTCAGATCGCTGCGATTGACCTCAATCACCTTATCCGAGATGGCGTAATACAGACTGGCCTGGGCCTGCCAACGGTCGGCCAGATAGCGCCAGCCCAGTTCAAAGGAGTCTGTCTTGATGCCATCGAGGCGGGAATCATTGATATTGATGCTGTTGGTCAGTTGCAGATAACCATCGGCATCGGCCTGATAGCTGCCGCGACCATAGTATTTGGACAGATCCGGCAGCTCAAAGCCTTGCGAGTAGGCGAGCCACAGTTGTTGATCCCGGCTCAGTTTAGCCACCAAGCCCAGGTTAACCAGGCCGACATGGTAGTCTGTGCTGCCGCCCTTGATAATATCGGCGCCCGGCGCCTTACCCTGGGCAATCGCCACCTGTTGGTTATAGCCGATAAAGTCATCGACACTGTTGTCCATCTGCTGATAACGATAACCTGCGTTGAGCACCAGATAGTCGTTGATATCCCAGCTGCCCTGCAGGAAGGCTGCGATGGACTCGACACTGAAGTCGACATATCGGCCTGTGGTGAACAGCTCCTTCATGGTCAAACCGCCACTCTGGTTGGCGGCGTCGAGATCAAAACTCATCTGATCCGAGTCGAAGCTCTCCTTGTCCCAGTCGATGCCCCAGGTGAGTTTGAGGCTGTCGCTGGGTCTGGATTCCAACACGGCTTTCAGGCCATAAATGCCGGTGTTTTGTGATGAGGCCGAGAAGTTGTAAACCCCGAGGGTTTCACTGACATAAGGGAAGGGGTGAAAGTCGAGATCTTCCTTGCGGTAAAAGCCTTGCAGGTACAAGGTTTGGCCGAGAAAGTCAGCCTGGGTATAGCTGAGGTTCAGTAAGGTACGATCGGTTTTGGGACTGCGATCGGCATTCAATCCCTTGCGGCTTTCAAGCTGGGAAGCATCTGAGGTGACGCCGCTGAAGTTTTCCCCCATATAGAGGCCGTGGTCGCCATCGGACTCATTGTTGTAAAACTGCACCAGGGCACTGAGGGTGGCATTGTTTGGCAGGCTCCAATCCAGGTTGGCCATCAGATCATAACCTTGGGTGTACTGCATGCCGGTTTGGGTGATATCCGGCATCACCTGATCGCCGCTGCCGTCGAACCACTGGCCATTTTCCTGCCAGGCGGCACTGAAACGTCCCTTGAGGGTATCGCTGCCACCGGCCACGGCAAAGGCAGTGCGGTAATCCAAGTCATCACTGCCGTTAAAACCCGATTTGAAACCTGCCTCGGCTTCAAAGGTATCCAGGCTGTCGGCGGCTTTTTTGGTCACTATATTGATAGCGCCGCCCAAAGCACCGCCGCCATAGAGGGCCGAGGCGCCGGCCAAGACTTCAATGCGGGCGATGTTAAAGGGATCTATGCTGTCCAGCTGGCGGCTGATCCCCCTGGAGGTGTTCATGGATACGCCGTCTATCAGCACCACCATGGCACGGCCGCGCATGTTCTGACCAAAGTTGGTCCGGCCCTGGCTGGATACGTCCATGGAGGGAACCAGGGCGGCCAGCATCTCTTTTACGCCTTTGCCGCTGTTTATCTGCTCACGGATGCTGTTTTCATCGATTAACCAAACTGTGCCGGAGAGCTCACTTATCTGGGTCGGGGTACGGTTGGCACTGACTACCATACGCTCCATCTGGGCTTCTTCGGCCAAGGCGGCTCCCATCAGCAGCAATTGACTGCAGACAGCAGCGGCAACAAGGCTCATCCGAGCCGTGGATTTGGGCATAACATTCTCCTATAAAAATCAGGGGTTAAATGAGGCACCAGACAGGGATCCAGCAGGCGAACACCAGGCTGAGTGTCTTCTTGCCGGGTTGGTATCCCAAGGCTAAAGACAGCACCAAGGCTGGTGCCAACAGCAGGATCAACAGCCGGGCATCCAGCCCAAAACTGGCCAATACCAGCATGATTGCCAGCAAGACCAATCCCTCACACCAAAGCAGTTGGTTACAGCGCAACAACAGCGGGGACGTTTCCATATTATTTTGCCTCCAGAATGAGGTTATATTTTAATTGCAAATAAAAATGGTTCGCAATTGAATTTACAGTGCGGGCGGGAATGGGGGTTACTTGTGAATGAGTCTCACGTTAACGCAATTCATCTTACATATATCGCTTTTACTCGCGTTCTTGAAAGATCAAACTTTTAGCCGGAATAGTATAAAATGACCCACCTAATTTCGGTGCAAGGCTAAGTCAGATATCAATATGGGGGTCTGTCTTGATGAAATGCCTTGCTGTCATAGAAGGAGTGTCAGTGCAGCAGAATAATCCTTATCAGGCCTCTTGTCCGGCGCAAATCTGGGTTGATGCCGATGCCTGCCCGGTTGTGGTCCGCGAGATGTTGGTGCGGGCGGCAGCGCGTACCGGCATCAATATCACTTTTGTCGCCAATCAGGCGCTCAGGATCACAGGCGCAGCCAGTGTCAAAACCTTACAGGTGCCCAAGGGATTTGATGTGGCCGATAACGAAATCGTGCGCCTGTGTCACGCCGGTGATTTGGTGATCAGCAATGATATTCCGCTGGCGGCCGAAGTGATAGACAAGGGCGCCAAGGCGCTCAATAGCCGTGGTGAGCTGCTGAATCGAGACAATGTGCGTGCCCGCCTCAATATGCGGGATTTTCTCGATACCCTGCGTGCCAGCGGTATAGATACCGGCGGCAGTCCCAAGTTGAGCCAGGCAGATAGACAGGCCTTTGCTAATGAGCTGGATAAATATCTGCTGCACTGGCAGCGCGCTAAGACGCGTCAGGGCTAAGCCTGCCAAGCCATAGTTCGCTCAGAGAATCAAAAGCCTGGAAACTTGAAAGCTCAGCGATTCGAAAGTTCAGCGATTCGAAAACATAGTGGCTCGCAAGTTTCGCGGCTATGCAAGATTCAGAGCCGATACAGAATTTATTTCCGATTTAAGATTTGGCTGCAGCTCAAGACCTGTCATCCATTCAAGTCTTAACGCTCCATTCAAGACTGGGCATCCACTCAAGAGTCGGCCAGATCCGGCGCCTCCGGCAGCGCCTGCTGCAGAAAGTCCAAGAGCAGGCTGACCTTGGGCGACAGATGGCGGTTCTGTGGGTATAAGGCCCAAATCCCCTCCGGCGCCGCCTGGTAAGCCTCAAGCACTGATACCAGGGCACCGCTGGCGAGATCCTCGCCGACATAATAATCGGGCAGTTGCACCAGCCCGAGCCCTTTGCGGGCGGCATCCAATAACCCAGGGCCAGAATTACACACCAAGCGGCCACTCAAACGCCATTGACGTTCCTGGCCCAGCTCGATAAAACGCCAGTAAGGGTGGTTACCCAGCAAACATTGATGCCGGTGCAGCTCGCCCAGAGTGTGGGGCACGCCGTGGTTGGCCAGATACTCCGGGCTGGCACAGACATAATTGCGGCGACTGCCAAGACGCCGCGCCATCAAGCTGGAATCCGCCAGCTTACCCAGCCGAATCGCCAAATCATAACCGCCATCAATCAGATCCAGCGTCTTGTTGTTGAGATCCAGTTGCAGATCCAGCTTGGGGTGCAGACAGAGAAAGTCATTCAGCAGCGGCAGAATAAACTGCTCGCCGTAAGTGACCGGCGCCGTCACCCGCAGCAAGCCCTGCGGGGTTTGTTTCAAACTGCCAAGGGCGCGTTCGGCTTCTTCTATACCATCTTGCAGCAAGCGGCAGTGGCGATAATAAAGCTGACCCTCTTCACTGAGCGACACCTTACGGGTAGTGCGATAGAAGAGTTTGCTCGCCAGGCGTTTCTCCAGCGCGGCGATTTGGCGGCTTATCTGCGCCACAGACAAGTTGAGTCGCTCGGCGGCGCGGGTAAAGCTCTGGCTCTCGGCCACGGCGATAAATTCGCTGATCCCTTCCCAGTGGTTCATTATTACTTCTCAGTAAAAGTGATTTGTATATTTGGCTGATTATCTTTTATTTTGGAATAAATACAATGTTGGCATCCGGTTTATGAGCCAAGAGGTTCGATACCGAATCAATCACAACAGAAGGAAGCGACAATGACAGACAAATTTATCAAGTCCCGCGCCGCCGTAGCCTGGGCTGCAGGTGAGCCGTTGAAGATGGAAGAGGTGGATGTGATGTTGCCCAAGGCCGGTGAGGTGTTGGTGCGCATTGTTGCCAGTGGTGTGTGCCATACCGATGCTTTTACTTTGAGCGGCGACGACCCTGAAGGCGTGTTTCCGGCCATTCTCGGCCATGAGGGCGGCGGCATAGTGGAGATGGTCGGCGAAGGCGTCACCAGTGTGGCGGTGGGCGATCATGTTATTCCTCTTTACACGCCTGAATGCGGTGAGTGTAAGTTCTGCCGCTCGGGCAAGACCAACCTGTGTCAGAAGATCCGTGAGACCCAGGGCAAGGGCCTGATGCCGGATGGTACCACCCGTTTCTTCAAAGACGGCAAGCCGATTTTCCACTACATGGGCTGCTCGACTTTCTCTGAATATACGGTATTGCCTGAGATCTCCCTGGCCAAGGTCAACAAGTCGGCGCCGCTGGAAGAGATTTGCCTTCTGGGCTGCGGTGTCACTACCGGCATGGGCGCTGTAATGAACACTGCCAAGGTGGAAGAGGGCGCCACTGTAGCCATCTTCGGGCTCGGCGGTATAGGGTTATCGGCGGTGATTGGCGCTGTGATGGCGAAAGCCGGTCGAATCATAGGCATAGATGTCAATGAGTCCAAGTTTGAACTGGCGAAGAAGCTGGGCGCGACCGAGTGCATCAACCCCAAGGACTATGACAAGCCTATTCAGCAGGTGATTGTGGATTTGACCGATGGCGGCGTCGATTACTCGTTCGAGTGCATCGGTAATGTGGATGTGATGCGTTCGGCGCTCGAGTGTTGCCACAAGGGCTGGGGCGAATCAGTGATCATCGGGGTTGCCGGTGCCGGGCAAGAGATCTCCACCAGACCTTTCCAACTGGTGACCGGCCGGGTGTGGAAAGGTTCGGCTTTCGGTGGTGTCAAAGGACGCTCACAGTTGCCCGGCATAGTGGAGGATTATCTGGCCGGTAAGTTCAAGCTGGATGACTTTATCACCCACACCATGGGGCTTGAAGATATCAATGAAGCCTTTGAGCTGATGCATGAAGGCAAGAGCATTCGCAGCGTGATCCATTTCTGAGGACCTTCTGATGGAAAATATCAGTAACAACAGGTCGTTTGGAGGCTGGCACAAGCAGTATCGTCATCACTCCAGCAGTCTGAACTGCGAGATGCGTTTCGCCATCTATCTGCCGGAGCAGGCCAATAGCCAAAAGGTACCTGTGCTGTATTGGCTCTCCGGGTTGACCTGTACGGATGAGAACTTTATGCAAAAGGCCGGGGCCCAGCGCCTCGCGTCTCAGCTGGGGCTGGCCATTGTTTGCCCGGATACCAGCCCGCGCGGAGAAGGTGTGGCCGATGCCGATGATGCTGCTTACGATCTGGGGTTGGGGGCCGGTTTTTATGTCAATGCGACCCAGGCTCCCTGGAGCAACCACTATCGTATGTATGACTATGTGGTCGATGAGTTGCCGGCATTGATAGAACAGCACTTTCCGGTATCGGATAAGCGCGCTATTGCCGGTCACTCCATGGGCGGCCACGGCGCGCTGATGATAGCCCTTAAAAATCCGGGCCGTTATCTCAGCGCCAGTGCCTTTGCCCCCATCAGTCATCCTAGCCAGTGCCCTTGGGGCCAGAAGGCGTTTGCCGCTTATCTTGGCAGCGACAGGGAGGCTTGGAAGGCCTATGACACGGTAGAGCTGATAAAAAGTGGTGCCAAAGGGCTACCGATGCGGGTCGATCAGGGCGAAAGTGATCTGTTCCTGGCTGAGCAGTTACTGCCGCAGGCCTTGCAGGCCGCAGCCACTGACGCCGGAATTGCGCTGAGTTTTCACAGCCACCCCGGCTATGATCACAGCTACTATTTTATCGCCTCATTTATCGACGAGCAGCTTAAGTTTCATGCCGGCCATCTGGGCTTGTAAACGCTGAGCCTCTAAAACGCTCAGTCACTTAAATATAGCGCCGCCGAGGGGTTGCCCCGGCGGCGCTTTTTTATGGGTTATAGCGGCCATTGCCCGGTATCCGCTTGTTGAGTACTTTCTGGTTTACCCCACTTTTGTTTGAGGGGATTAACGAGCGCAGGGATTAATGGGAGCGAGCATGAAAATAGGCAGATGGCAGACACCCTTCGAGCTGGGGGATCTCTATATCACTGGGCTCTTTTGGGGCGGTGATTTCATGTTGCTGCTTCCCGGCGGAAAACGTTATCAAATCAAAAATACGCCCCATCCCGGGGGCGATCTCAGCCTGAAGCTGTTTCATTTACCGAGTGAAGGGCGCTATCGGCTGCATTATCATTCGGTCACTGCGTTTCGTATGTTGGATGAACATGGGTTGCTGGAGCTTTGGCAGGCGCTGAGCGAGCTTGAGGACGAACAGGGTTACAACAGCCGCCTGATTAAAGATCACGCCTGGTCGCGGGAGAGCCCAATCAGTTTCTTCCATGGGCACAGTGACGGTTGGTCACATCTTATCTGCACCGGCGATGAGTGTGTTGAGGTGTTGTGCCCGAGCGCGCCGGAAATCATCTATCTTGGCAAATGTGCTGCCAAGGAGGATTGAGAAACCTTAGGGAAGCTGAGATCAGTTTATTTCGACCTTTTCCATTCCCAGTTGCTGCAGCGCTATCACGGCCTGGGTGCGGTTACGAACCCCTAGCTTTCGGAAGATAGCAGTGGCGTGGGCCTTGATGGTCGCCTCGGATACGCCCAGGTCGTAGGCTATCTGCTTGTTGAGCAGGCCTTCGGCAAACATCTGCAACACCTTGTATTGCTGCGGCGTCAGCTCAGAGAGCTTGCCGGCGACCTTGTCGGTATCATTTTCATCATCAATTTCAACCAATTCTATGCCTCTAGGCAGCCAGATATCGCCGAACATTACCGCGGTGATTGCGTCGATAAAGGTTTCCATTGAGGCTGACTTGGGAATAAAGCCGGCGCCGCCGTAGTGCAGGGCACGGCTGATAGTGGCGGCATCTTCATGGGCTGAAATCACTATTACCGGCAGTTCGGGAAAGTGAGCACGCAGATGGATAAGGGTGGAGTAGCCATGGGAGCCTGGCATCTGCAGATCCAGCAGCACCAGATCATAGTCCTGGTGAGTTTGCTCAAGCAGCTGTTGCAGCCCATCGGCACTGTCGGCCTCAAACCAGCGAGTGTTGGAAAAGCCGCTGTTAAGCGCCTGGCGCAGGGCATTGCGAAATAATGGGTGATCATCGGCGATGATAATATTTAAGTTTTCTGGCTTCATGGCTTGTTATGGTTATGGCTCTGCACGCTGAAGAAGGGTCAATGTAACAGAAAAGTGACAAATAATCCTATTGCTTTATCAGGCTTTAAGTGACTTTTTGTTACTGTCGCTTTTAGACTTTAGTCGAGAACGACAGTCAATAAAAGCCTTTTCAGCGGCAAACAGGATTGCCGGATAAAACTTACATAGCCTTTAGCCAGAAACAGGCTCGGATTGTGCGAAATAAGCAAACAGGGGCTAGTTGGCTAGATCATCACTCCAGATCTGGGTCGGCTTTCTGTCATCATCGACTGCTACGAAGGTGAAGACGCCGCGGATAGCGTGCTCGCGCTTATCCTGATACATATCTTCTACAAAAATGTTCACTTCGACTTTCATCGAGGTGTTGCCCACATGGATCACTCGGGCGATCAATTCTGCCAAGCTGCCGGCGGGGATAGGCTTTTTGAAATCGATTCTGTCAGAGCTGACGGTGACCAGTGTCTTGCGACAAAAGCGGGTGGCGGCAATAAAAGCGGTTTCATCCATCCAGGCGAGGGCTTCACCGCCAAACAGTGTGTTGTGATGATTGGTAATGGACGGGAAAACCGCCTTGATCACCCGAGCCTCGGCTTGTTCAATTCGGCGTGCTACGGCCACTTCATATTGGCTCTGTGTCGTTTCTGGCATACGGCAACCTCTGGTTATGCTGGAAAATCAGGGGCGGTATTATAGTTCGACCAAAGGCGGATTGACAGCCTGGGCCAGAAAGCCCTGCATGAAAAATATTGGATGTTCGAAAGTATCCGGGCATGAAAAAGCCCCGGCATCTCCAGCGTGGAGATAGCGGGGCGATTCCATTTCAGTGGCCTGTATCTGGGGGGCTTACTTGCCCAGCAGGCGACGTCTTTCCTTGGCGGCAGCGGCCAGATCTCTGAGCAGTTTTTCCGAGTCTTCCCAATGGAGACAGGCATCCGTGATGCTCTTGCCGTAAGTGAGGGGCTCACCTGCAATAACTTTCTGATTGCCTTCGACAATAAAGCTCTCGGCCATAATACCGGCAATAGCAGTAGAGCCACTGCGCAGCTGTGCCATGATATCTTCGGCGACTTCCAACTGCTTCTTGTGCTGCTTCTGGCTATTGCCATGGCTGAAGTCGACCACTATGCCGGAATGGATCCCAACCGAATCCATCTGCTCTCTGGCTTTGGCTACATCTTGCTCGCTGTAGTTGGGGGTTTTACCGCCGCGCAGAATGATATGCCCATAGGGATTACCATGGGTGCGATAGACCGCCAGTGAGCCGTCCTTGTCCGGAGAGTAGAAGATATGCGGTTCTCTGGCGGCGCGCACTGCATCGACGGCAATATTGATGTTGCCGTCGGTACCATTCTTGAAGCCTACAGGGCAGGAGAGCGCCGAGGCCATTTCACGGTGAATTTGGCTTTCTGTGGTGCGGGCTCCGATGGCGCCCCAGGTGATGAGATCGGCAATATACTGGCCGTTCACCATATCCAAAAATTCGGTGGCGATAGGCAGTTTCAGTTCGGTGATCTGCTGCAGCAACTTACGGGCCAGGCGTAGACCTTTATTGGGGCTGAAGCTGCCGTCCAAGTCAGGATCGGAAATCAGGCCTTTCCAGCCGACTATGGTGCGTGGTTTTTCAAAATAGACCCGCATCAGAATGCACAGATCGTCCTTGAGTTCATGGTGTAGTTTGGCCAGGCGGCCGGCATACTCAAGTGCTGCTTCTGTGTCATGGATGGAGCAAGGGCCTATGATGACCAACAAACGCGGATCGTCACCTTGAATAATGGCTTCGACTTCGCGGCGCTGTTCAATCAGGTAATCTGCGGCTTCCTGAGTCAATGGATACTCAGATGCGAGTTGGGCAGGTGAGATCACTTTACATAAGAGAGAGGTGCGTAATTCGTCTGTTTTAATGGTCATTCATGATACCGGGGGAAATTTCTTGAGCGCTTTGCGCTTATCTTGTGTCGGATTATAACCAATCGAGCCGAGCTGCAAAGTGGCAATTGTCCGATAATTGCCCAAGTGGGCCTTGAAAAAGTGTCAAGACCCACTTGAATCATTCAGGATTCGCACCGTGGTAACAAGTAGTTAGCCAGAAAATGCCAATATGTAACTCAGTTTCAACTCGAGCAGCATTTGTCTGCCGCTAGGGCGTTTTTTAGAACATATGGCGCTCAAGACCTGTGGCGTCGAGGATCTTGGTGGCAATTTCCTCGACCGATTGGTTGGTGGTGTCTATATAAGGGATGCGTTCTTTCTTAAACATCATCTCCACCTCTTTCACTTCGAGGCGGCATTGGCGCAAAGAGGAATAGCGGCTGTTTTCCATCCGGCTCTGACGTATCTCATGCAGGCGTACAGGTTCAATGGTCAGGCCAAACAGTTTGGATTTGTTGCGTTTCAGCACTTCAGGCAGCTTGAGGTTGTCCATGTCGTCTTGAATAAAGGGGTAGTTGGCGGCCTTGATGCCGAACTGCATCGACAGATAGAGGCTGGATGGCGTCTTGCCGCAGCGGGAAACCCCCAGCAGGATAATGTCGGCTTTGTCCATATGCTTCATGGTCTGGCCATCGTCGTTTTCCATGGCAAAGTTGATGGCGTCGATACGCGCATCATAACCCGCTTTTGCCATTCCATGGGTTCGATGCAGTGAAGGGCTGGCGGTGACCCCTAATTGTTGCTCCAAGGGGGCGACAAAAGTGTTAAGAAAGTCGTAGTCCAGGCCCTCGCTCGAATAAATGATGTCGCGAATTTCCGGTTTGACGATGGAATGAAACACCAGAGGCCGTTCCCCTGTTGTAATAAAACTATCATTAATCTGTTTTTTAACGGCTTCTGCTTTAACGGTATTTTCCACAAAAGGAATGGTAAGTGAATCAAATTCCAATGGAAATTGAGAAAGCACTGCGTGACCAAACACTTCGGCCGTGATTGCTGTTCCATCAGAAATGTAGAATACTTTACGTGCCATGCCGACCTCATGTAGTAATAAAATTACAAATAAAATTATAGATTTACGCTTGTTGCCTCGGAGTGTAAAATGCCGCTGCCCTCGTGTGAAGGGGCCACTGAAATAAACTTGCGGAGATAGAACTGTGCAGCAATACGTACTCTGGTATCAGGAATTAGGCATGGGTGACGTCAACAAGGTCGGCGGTAAAAACGCTTCCCTTGGTGAAATGATCAGTAATCTGGCCAATGCCGGTGTTCAAGTACCTGGCGGCTTTGCGACCACATCCCACGCGTTCAATGAGTTTCTTGAGCAAAGTGGAGTAAACCAGAAGATATATGACATTCTTGACACATTGGATGTAGATGATGTCAACGCACTGGCTAAAGTTGGTGCACAGATCAGACAGTGGGTTATTGAAACCCCATTTCAGCCAGAACTCGAACAAGCGATTCGAGAAGCTTACGAAAAATTAGCCTCTGAAACCCAAGACGCTTCATTCGCCGTGCGTTCCTCTGCCACCGCAGAAGATATGCCCGACGCTTCATTTGCCGGTCAGCAAGAAACCTTCCTCAACGTGAAGGGCTTTGAAGCTGTATTGGTTGCCATCAAGCATGTGTTTGCCTCTCTGTTCAACGATCGCGCTATCTCCTATCGTGTGCATCAGGGTTACGACCATCGCGGTGTGGCACTGTCTGCCGGTGTTCAGCGCATGGTACGTTCCGATAAAGCGGCTTCCGGTGTGATGTTTACCATGGATACCGAGTCCGGCAACAAGGACGTGGTATTTATCACTTCTTCCTTCGGTTTGGGCGAAATGGTAGTGCAAGGTGCGGTTAACCCGGACGAGTTCTATGTACACAAGCCAACCCTGACTGCCGGTCACAAGGCCGTTGTTCGTCGTAATATCGGCAGCAAGCTGATCCAGATGGTGTACTCAGATGATGCATCTCACGGCAAGCAGGTGAAAATTGAAGATGTCGCCAAAGAACAGCGCATGACTTTCTCCATCAATGATGAAGAAGTGATGGAACTGGCCAAGCAGGCGATGATCATTGAAAAGCATTATGGCCGTCCGATGGATATCGAATGGGCCAAAGACGGTAACGACGGTCGTCTCTACATAGTTCAGGCTCGCCCTGAAACCGTGCGTTCCCGTGAAGATGTGCAGCTGATTGAGCGTTATCACCTCAAGAGTCGCGGCGAAGTGATCTGTGAAGGTCGCGCCATCGGCCACAAGGTGGGCTCAGGTATTGCCAAGGTGCTCAACTCTATCGACGAAATGGACAAGATCCAGCCAGGCGATGTACTGGTTACCGATATGACTGACCCGGATTGGGAACCTATCATGAAGCGCGCCAGCGCCATTGTCACCAACCGTGGTGGCCGTACCTGTCACGCAGCTATTATCGCCCGTGAACTGGGCGTGCCTGCGGTAGTGGGTTGTGGTGACGTGACCGACAAAATTCAAAATGGTCAGGAAGTGACTGTATCCTGCGCCGAAGGCGACACAGGTTATATCTATCAAGGCAAGCTGGAGTTTGATGTGATTTCCAGCCGCGTTGATTCCATGCCTGATCTGCCGATGAAGATAATGATGAACGTGGGTAACCCTGACCGCGCCTTCGACTTTGCCCGTCTGCCTAATGAAGGTGTGGGTCTGGCTCGTCTCGAGTTCATCATCAACCGCATGATAGGCATTCACCCCAAGGCTCTGCTGGAATTCGATCAGCAAACCGACGAGCTGAAAGCCGAGATCACTGAGATGATCGCCGGTTATGAGTCTCCGGTTGAATATTATGTTGCCCGTCTGGTGGAAGGTATCTCTTCTATCGCTGCAGCATTCCACCCCAAGAAGGCTATCGTGCGTATGTCTGACTTCAAGTCAAACGAATACGCCAACCTGATCGGCGGTGACAAGTACGAGCCAGAGGAAGAGAACCCAATGCTGGGCTTCCGAGGCGCCAGCCGCTACATCTCCGAGTCGTTCCGCGATTGTTTTGCCCTCGAGTGTGAAGCCATCAAGCGGGTTCGTAACGACATGGGGCTGAAGAACGTTGAGATCATGATCCCGTTCGTTCGTACTCTGGAAGAAGGCCGTCAGGTTATCGAACTACTGAAAGAGCAAGGTCTGGAGCGTGGTAAAGATGGTCTGCGCGTCATCATGATGTGCGAACTGCCATCCAACGCCCTGCTGGCGGATCAGTTCCTGGAGATGTTCGATGGTTTCTCCATCGGCTCCAACGACCTGACTCAGCTGACTCTGGGCCTGGACCGCGACTCCGGCATCATCAGTCACCTGTTCGACGAGCGTAACGAAGCCGTTAAGGCGCTGCTGGCGATGGCTATCAAGTCTGCCAAGGCCAAGGGTGCCTATGTGGGTATCTGTGGTCAGGGTCCTTCGGATCATGCTGACTTCGCCGCCTGGTTGGTGGAGCAGGGCATAGACACTGTGTCTCTGAACCCAGACACAGTGATTGACACCTGGCTGTACCTGGCTGAAGCCCACGGCTAAGTCAGAAACAGTTCTTATGAAGGAAGCCGCTTTTTAGCGGCTTTTTTTTGTTTATAATGGCCCGATAACAAAAAATTTATTCGAGCATAAGATGTTACCCTTACTATCACACCAACAAACTCTGGAACCCCTGTATCTGGAATATCTGGATGCGCTGGAGCAGCGCGGTTTTCGCGGCGATATCGACAGGCGTTACAGTGCCCGCTTGGCACAAGCGACGGATAACTCCGTCTATCAGTTTCTGCCACAGGCGGTGCTCTACCCCAGAGACAGTGCCGATATTGCCATGGCGTTGCAGCTCGCCAGTGAGGCTGCTTTTGCCAAGGTGGTCTTCAGTGCCCGCGGCGGCGGTACCGGAACCAATGGTCAGGCGCTGACTCATGGGATAGTGCTGGATCTCTCGCGCCATATGAACCGGGTGTTGGAAGTTAATCCAGAGGAAGGCTGGGTTAGAGTCGAGGCCGGTGTGGTCAAGGATGCGCTCAATGATGCGTTGCGGCCGCACGGCTTTTTCTTCAGTCCGGATCTTTCCACCTCCAACCGAGCCACCCTGGGCGGCATGATTAATACCGATGCCTCCGGCGCCGGCTCGCTGGTGTATGGCAAAACCTCGGATCATGTGCTGGAGCTTACCAGTGTGTTGGTGGATGGCAGTGTGCTGCACACGGCTCCGGTGAGTCGCGAGGCATTGGAATCGGGTGAGAAGGTGACTGACAACCCGCTCGGCAACAAGTTGATTACTGAGGTGGCCCGTCGCTGCCGTGAGCAGCGAGAGCTGATTGAACAGCGCTTTCCCAAACTGAACCGTTTTTTGACCGGTTACGATCTGAAAAACGTCTGGGATCAACAGCTGAGCGAATTTAATCTGTCGCGGATCCTCACAGGCTCAGAGGGAACGCTGGCGGTGGTGACTGAGGCCAAACTGGATATCACCCCTTTGCCGGCCAGCCGCCTTATGGTCAACATCAAGTATGACTCTTTTGAATCTGCGCTGCGCCATGCGCCCGACTTGGTGCTCGCCAATGCCACTGTGGTGGAAACCGTCGATTCCAAGGTGCTGAATCTGGCGCGGGAAGACATTATCTGGCACTCGGTATCCGAGCTTATCCAGGAAGTGCCCGGCAAAATAATCGATGGTCTTAACATGGTGGAGTTTGCCGGAGAACAAGCCCAGGTCGATGAGCGGGCAGAGCTTCTGGCCGCGGCGCTGGATGCACAGATTGCCGCCGGTGAGAAAGGGGTGCTTGGGTATCAGCTCACCCGGGATGCCGGTTCCATCAATAAGATTTATGCCATGCGCAAGAAGGCGGTGGGGCTGCTCGGGGCCACCAAAGGTCGCCGCAAACCTATAGCCTTCGCCGAAGATACCGCCGTACCACCGGAAAAGCTCGCCGACTATATCATGGAGTTTCGTGCGCTGTTGGATAGCCATCAACTGCAATACGGCATGTTCGGCCATGTGGATGCCGGGGTGCTGCATGTGCGTCCGGCGCTGGATATGTGCGATCCCAAGGATGAAGCCTTGCTGCGTACCGTTTCGGATCAAGTGGCGGCACTGACGCAGAAATACGGCGGCCTGATGTGGGGCGAGCACGGTAAGGGGGTGCGTGGTGAGTATGGCCCCCAGGTATTTGGCGAGCAGCTTTGGAGTGAGCTTGAAGAAGTTAAGACGCTGTTCGACCCCCAGAATAAACTCAACCCGGGTAAGCTGGTGGCGCCCAAAGGCCAACAGCTTATCTACAATGTCGACAGTACCAAGCGCGGCAGTTTCGACAGGCAAATACCGGTCAGTGTTCGCGATGCCTTCCCGGATGTGATGAACTGTAACGGCAACGGCCTGTGTTTTAACTACAGCCGCTTTTCGCCTATGTGCCCCTCGTTCAAGGTGACAGGAGACAGGATCCATTCGCCCAAGGGCCGCGCCGGATTAATGCGCGAGTGGCTGCGACTGCTGGAATCCGAAGGCGTCGATGTCAATGAGCTCGCCAAGTCCAAACCCATGGGCCTGTTGCAGCGACTGCAAAACAGCCTCAATGCCAAGAAAGAATACGACTACTCCCACGAGGTGATGGAGTCGCTCAAGGGCTGTCTCGCCTGTAAGGCGTGTTCCGGCCAGTGTCCGGTGAAGGTGGATGTCCCCAAGTTCCGGGCACAGTTTTTCAGCATCTATTACCGCCGTTATCAGCGTCCCGCCAAGGATTACCTGGTGGCCGGTGTCGAGGATTCGGTGCAGCTGATGGCCAAGGCGCCCCGGCTGAGTAATTTCGCGGCGCAGAATCCTCTATCCAAGTGGGTGATTAAAAAGGCTCTGGGGTATGTGGATGCGCCTGCGCTGTCTGTACCTACGCTGAAACAGCGCCTCGATGCTCACCCCAGCCGCGGTTATGATCTCAACGCCTTGAGTGCTATCCCCGCCGCTGAGCGACAAAATTATGTGTTGGTGGTGCAGGACCCTTTCAACAGCTTTTACGATGCTGAACTGGTTTATCGCTTTATTCGCCTGATTGAAGCGCTTGGGCTCAAGCCGGTATTGCTGCCGTTCAAGCCCAACGGTAAACCGGCTCATATCAAAGGATTTCTGGAGCAGTTTGCCAAGACGGCACAGACCGCCGCCGATTTTCTCAATCAGGTGCATGCCCTTGGCATGCCCATGGTGGGGGTAGATCCGGCGCTAGTGTTGGTTTATCGCGACGAATACCGTGAAGCGCTCGGCGCCAAGCGCGGCCAGTTCAATGTCCAGCTTGCCAGCGAGTGGCTCAGTACTATGCTCGAACAGTTACCGCAACTGCCTGCAAGCGGGCGTGAGTTCACCTGGTTCAGCCACTGCACCGAATCCAGTGCCCGTCCCGGCACTGCCAAAGAATGGCAAACCATCTTTGCCCGTTTTGGTGCCAAGTTGGGAACCGTGAATCTGGGTTGTTGCGGCATGGCCGGCACCTATGGCCATGAGTTGGAAAACCTGCCACGTTCCAAGGCTTTGTATGAGATGTCCTGGGACGAGGCGATAAAGTCGTTGCCAAAGGAGCAGATACTGGTGTCTGGTTATTCCTGTCGCAGCCAGGTCAAACGCTTTGGCGGCTTCAGGCCCAAGCACCCCATCGAAGCCTTGCTGGAACTGACTCAGGCGTAAGCCTGAGAGCGCCAAGAATAGGGCTCCAAAAGTGTGGAGCCCATGAATAGGGAACCCAAAATAGGAAGCCAGGATGAAACAGTCGGCAGACAAGGTGAGTGAGGCCCTGAAAGGGCTGGGGGCAAGGCCTGACTTATGTCAGCAGCAAGCCCTGTTTGAGATAGATGTTAAAGGCGATTGGTATTATCTCAACTCACCGCTGCCGGCCAAGTTTGCCAGGCTCTTCAGCAGTATTTTGCACTGCATCGAGGGTGAACATCTGTTGCTCACCCCGGCAGAGCGTTTGAGGGTAGCGGTGGCCGACACACCGCTCATCATAGTTGATTACAAGCAGCTGGATATCGAGGCCGAGAGCAGCCGTTTTGCCCTGGTTTGCTCCCAGGGTAATGAGTTTGAGGTGCTGGGGCTCAATGCCTTTGAGTGCGCCGAATCCGGGCTATTGGTAAGCTTGCCTCGTGGTCTCAAGGCCAGGCTTGGGCGTGCCTGTTTCTATCGCTTTGCCGAAGCCTATTTACTGAGTTAAAAGTCAACGGAATCGCTTTGCCATTCAGGCAGATATAAAACCTTTATTTACAGTAGCCTGACTGTAAATGCCCCATTATTCTCCTTTCTTGTGTTAGTGAAATATTCAGCAGGTGGTAGTATTAATACCATTGGTATAGAAGTTTGATAGACTCAGAATCGGGTTAGCCACTCAAGTTTAAGGCGGATTGTCGGCTGGCAATCGTGTACCCATAGGGGAGTCATAAAGCCGTATATTTGGGCAAGTCAATGCGGTTTTGTTCCGCTTGAGAGGTCATATGCCGTTTTTCATGCTCCCTGTGTAGGTCAATCATTTTGCGCAGTGGTATAGTTAAACTCGGCAGCGGCATGGCCCGGCGCCAATGAAATAGAATAAGCGATTTTGTTGCATAAAGCGCTTGCCCCTGCCGATAGCGAACAGACAAGCCCTGAAGTACAGGAGGTGTTGCTTGAACCGCAAAGAGAGTCTCGGTTATCTGGTATCCCATCTGAACGTGGAACTGCAACATGAACTGGATAGCCGCCTGAAGCGTTATCAGCTGGATATTAAACTCTGGCCTGTTTTGTTTGCGCTCTGGCAAGAGGAAGGGATCAGCCAAACCGAGTTGTCACGTCGCTGTGATGTGGCCAACTACACCATGACACGCCTGTTGGATCAACTGCAGGTACAAGGCTTAATCTATCGCCATCAGGAAGAAGACAACCGGCGTGCGTTTCAAATTTTCCTGACCGATCAGGCCAAGGCGATGGAGCAGGACTTGATTCGCGAGGCCGAGCGGGTCAACGAGAAGTTTATGGCGGCCTTGGATGAGCCGGAAAGAGCGCAGCTGCTCATGCTGCTCAACAAGATAAATCATACCGACAAGCGTTAACCCTATGGTTAAATGCGCGATCACCGAATCAAAGATAGACTAATAGTACGCACACCAATCCCCCCAGTAGCAACCAATGTTGCATATGTGAGTTGTTTGGCTGTTGTTTTCCCTGTTTGAGGCTCGCCAGCAGGCGGTTACACTTGTAGATGCGGCAGATAGTCAGCTCTGTGGTGGGGTCAACCAGAAGTTGCATCCGGCAACGTGCGCCATTACGTAATTCAAAGCTGTGTTCGCTCTTTAGTCCCAGATTGAATTTGCTGGATACCATTTTACCGTCGACAAACAAACGCTCAAATCCATTCCAGTTACTGGCCTGTAATTCCACCTTTTGCTGTTCCACTTCATAGCCGAATCTGAGCATCACTGACTCCCTGACATTCGAGATGATGAGTGTTAAGTCAAGCAGAGGCAGATGACGCTCGCCAGTCTGGGAAAATGAATTTTCTGTTTCCGGCGCCTATCTCTTTGCCGACAAGGGGAAAATTTTTTCAGTAATAAAAAAGGGCCTGAAGGCCCTTTTATGGAATATGACTGAGCTTAGGCTTGGGTACCATTGATGATGGCGCGGGCCATCTCATCGGCTACTTCAGCTGTGGTGCGGTTCTGCTCATCGGCCTGCTTGAAGATGGACAACAGGGTGTTGTAGATCTCTTCAACCTTGGCGGTAGACTTGGCGGCATCATAGTCTTTTTCGAAAGACACGTTGATGATGCCACCGGCGTTGATCACATAGTCTGGGGCATAGAGGATGCCCATCTGCTTGAGCTGCTCACCGTGGCGGGGCTCGGCCAACTGGTTGTTGGCGCAGCCTGCGACTATGCCGGCTTTCAGCTGTGGCAGTGTGGTGTCGTTAAGTGTGGCACCCAGGGCGCAAGGGGCATAGACATCGACGTCCAGAGCATAGATGTCCTGAGGAGCAACCACCACGGCGCCAAAGTCGGTGGCGACCTTGTCCAGTGATGCTTGATGGATATCGGTTACAAACAGCTCTGCGCCGTCTTCATGCAGGTGCTTGCACAGATAATAGCCCACATGGCCTACGCCCTGAACGGCTATCTTGAGGCCCTTGAGGCTATCTTTGTCCAGCTTGTGTTTAACGGCAGCCTTGATACCCAGGTAAGTTCCCATGGCGGTAAAAGGAGAGGGATCGCCGCTCATTCCTTCCAGACCAAGCACATAAGGGGTTTCATCATGGGCAATCATGATATCGGCAGGGGTGGTACCCACATCTTCGGCCGAGTAGTAGCGGCCGCCCAGGCTGTGAACAAAACGGCCAAAGGCGCGGAACAGTTGTTCACGATTCTCTGTCTTGGGATCGGCTATGATAACTGACTTACCGCCACCCATGGCCAGACCGGCCAGCGCGTTCTTGTAAGTCATACCGCGAGAGAGGCGCAACACGTCAGTGAGGGCTTCATCATCTGATTGGTAGTTCCACATACGGCAACCGCCTACGGCTGGACCCAGGTTGGTGTTGTGGATGGCGATGATGGCACGCAGGCCACTTTCCTTGTCATGACAGAATACTACCTGTTCATGTTCGTCGAATGATACATGATTAAATACAGCCACGTCTGTTCTCCGCTGTGCTTATTGGGGCGGCGCTTAGCGGCCGCCGACCGCTTGTTATATTTATTGCAGAACCATAGCATTTAGCGATACTCTCAACAAAGCTGATGAGCAGAATATTTGTGATCTATCTGGCAATTTTGCTTTCCACCTTACGTTAACGTAAAGCTGGTTGAAAGCTGAAGTCAGCCACCCATAGTCGTCTCATTATGGAGTGGTACTGAAAAAGCTGGCCAGAGGCTTAGTTGAACAGATACAGAATATAAAAGCACAATAAAAACAAACAAGAAGAAAGGAAAGTTTATGACTGAACAGACAAGTACACCGCCTAACGCCGAACAGCAGGAAGCCTTGCGCCAGGCTTGGGTGCGTGAACAGTTCCAGAAAGCCAATAAATTTCTTGCAGAGAAAGGGGTGATCCCCAGCAAAGTGGTACCGGCAGAAAGCCGTTATCTGGCGCCTTATGTAGCCATGTGGAAAATCGAATCCAAACAGCCCAGCCACAAGACCTATTGGGTGATGTCCGGTGACTTGCCTTCCGACTATGTTGATGTCAGCGTAGCAGCCACTGCCCGTGAAGCCTTGCGTCACTTTTCGCTGACCTGGCAGCTCAAGGCCGAGAACTTAGTGCAATCCGGTGCCACCAAAGACCCAACCCAAGCCAAGTTTGCCCAGTTGTTGGTCTCCAGAGCCGAGAGCCTGTACAAGATCCAAGCGGACGATAAGCTCTGGGGGTGATGTCGCAATCAATTTCTCACTCTCGACTTTGACGATGAACTTCTGATAGTCATAGTGACGCCAATAGCCTTGGCAGACTGTTGCTCCCTTCCCTGAGAGGTGTTTCTGCAGAAGTTTGAAAATGCGGTGGCAGATGTGGGGAACTACCAGTAAATCTGTGTCTTAGAGGCTGCTTTTGGATACCCCTAAAACAACAACCCAGCCTATGCTGGGTTGTTGTTTATCAAAGAGAGCTTCTAAGTTCAAAGGCGTCAGGCTGCGCCGTCGAACAGGGTATCTTCCAGTGTGCGGCCTCGCATCAGGCTGCGATATTGCCAGCCATTCTGCTTGAGTAGCTGCAGCAGTTCGATATCCAAGGTGTCCTTTTCCGGTTGGTAACGGATAAGGTAGTTTTGTTTGCCCTTGGCCGAGACCTCGTAAACACCTTCAAGGGCGTAGAGTGCCTCCAGCAGTTTTTCCTGATCACAGTGTTGCATCTGCAGCGTCAGATAGGCTTCGGCGCTGCTCTGCTGCATGGTGACCGACTGGCTCAGTTTACCTTTGTCCAGATACAGCACTCTGTCACAGAGCTTTTCCAGTTCATCCAGATTGTGGGAGCTGATAATAAAGGTAGTGTCTGCGCTCAAGGATTCTACCAACTCGCGAATTTTGCGGGCGTTGGCGGGATCCAGTCCGGCCGTGGGTTCATCCAGCAGCACCAGCTTGGGGTTGCCTATCAGCGCCTGAGCTATCGCGGCGCGTTTCCCCATACCATGACTCAGAGAGTTGGGTTTTTGATTGGCGACGTCCTCAAGGCCTACCAGCGCCAGCACCCGCATGGATTCAGCTTTGGCAGCTTCAGCGCCCATACCCTGCATGCGGGCAAACAGGCTGAATTGAGTCAGCAGGCTGAAGCCGGGATCCAGGGCGGCGTCCTGGGGCAGGGCCGAGATCTGTCCTAAAAGTCCGGTGCTGCCCGGGCGCTGTCCCATCACAGTGATTTCACCACTACTTGGACGTATATAACCCAGCAACAGGCTCATCAATGTGGTCTTGCCGGCACCGTTTGGGCCGACCAAGGCGATGGGACTACCGGGCTCCAGTTGCAAGTCGACGCTATCCAATGCCCGCTTGCTGCCGTAGAGTTTGCTCAGGCCGTTACAGTTAATCAGACTCATAGATCACCTCGCTGCATCATGGTGCGGCCTATTGCCAATAATCCAATGGTTTGCAGCAGTGGCAACCAAGCACTTGACAGTGCCGTTAGCGGCTGGGCATTGAGCATGGCATCTATCTGTGCGCCGGGCACCAGATAACCGATGAAAGAGAGCATGGGCAACTGGGCATTAATAGTTGCCATTACTATCATCATGACGGCAAAGAAAAGCACCGCGAATACGCTGGCTAGTCTGGCCGAGCTGGCCCAGAGTGAGAATAGCGCCATCAGGGCGGTGTAGGGCAGCAGGATCAATACCAGATTGAGCGTCATCATCAAGCCGGAAGTCAGCGCGGGTAGCACCAATGCCATATCCCGGCTCATGGCCAAAAATACGGTTGCTATGACTGTGATGGCAACCAACAGCAATTGGATCAACATCATGCCGAGGAAGCGGCCGAAGAAGAGGGCATCGCGGCCCGAACGCAGGCAGAGAAAGCGCAGTGTGCCGCGGTTTTTGTCCGAGGCGAACTGATCGCCGCAGATAAGAATGCTGAACATGGGGAACAGGTAGAGACTGATGACCCAATAGACGGCTTGCTCGGCAACCGGCCAGGCAAACAGTTGATCCAACGTGCCTTCACCGAAGGCGCCGGTAACAAAATGCTTGAAGTCCGGGTTCAGCAGAAAGCTGGCGGCACCTCGGACCGGATAGGCGAGGATCAGCAGCCACACCAGGGCGAAAGCTATCATCGCCAGGGTGCCACGGCGGTGGAAAATGAGTTTATAGAGTTCAAATCCCGCGAGTTGCAGGGCGTTTTTCAGCCCTCCGGGATGAGTGCTGTGAGTTGCAGTTGTCATGTGGTTCCTTGTTTTGCTCCAAATATGGAGTCCTTGCGGCGACCGGAGCAAGCACCGGGTTGCCGATAAGACGCCAGCCTAACACCATGAGGCCAAGCAGGCCAACGCCTGGCCGCTATTTCAGGCCGTAGCTGTCGTTTTTACGGTCAATTATGCCAGTTGCGCCTTGAGCTCGGCCAATTCCTGTTTTAGTAAAGCCAGCTCTTGCTTCATTGTCGCCAGCTCTTGCTCAAGCAAGGCTATCCGGCGCTGGCTCGCCGTTTCAGGCTCACTTTCGCACTCACCTTCGCGTTCACCTTCATGGTGAGCTGTAGCTTGATTGGCAATCTGAGTGGTATTAGCGCCGCCGGAACTTTCAGATACACCATCATTGTCTGTGAAGCTCTCGGCAAAGCGTATCTCACGTTTTCCTGGCTCCCTGGGCAGTTGGCGGATAAAGCCTTTGTCTTTCAGCGCCAGCAGGGTTTGCTCCACTTGTGGCAGGCCGTCAAATTCAAACAGCCGTTGAGCCCGGCTTCTGAGTTCACCTGCGGTTTGGGCGCCGCGCAGCAGCAACAAACACACTATTGCCAGCTCTTCGGGGGAAAACTGCAGCTCGCCAAATTCTGTGTTGCAGAATCTGTGGCGGTATTTAATGACCCGGCTGCCAAAGCCGGATTGCTCACTCAGTAGACGTTTTTTACTCAGGCTGTCCAAGGCTTGCTGCACTTCAGACTCGCTCAGTTCCATCACGGGATCGCGGCTGGTTTTTTGATTGCAGGCTTGGGTCAGTGAATTGAGAGACAGGGGATAAATATCTGGAGTAGTGACTTCTTTTTCCAGCAGGCAGCCAATCACTCTGGCTTCGATGGCGTTGAGTTGCAACATAATTGACAGTTCCATTCAAGGCAGATGTCGGCCAACTGACCGACATTTTACTCAGTGTTTTTGAGTTATATCAGAGCCTTGAGCCGATGTCGCGGTTTTCCTCGGCTGCGCCTGCCCTGAATAGGACAGGCGCGTTATTTTTGCTCAATTCTTTGCCAGTGCTTTGTTCAATTACTGGCGTGGATACCGTCATCTTCGATGCGCAGTTTTCCGGCCTTGAACAGGCCGCCGATGGCTTTCTTGAAGGCCTTCTTGCTCATGCCGAGCTCGGCGTAGATCACCTCGGGCGAGGTCTTGTCGCTGTAGGGCAGGAAACCGCCGGCCTGGGCCAGCTTCTTCATGATCCGCTGTGATTGCTGATCCAACTCCTGACGGTCAGCCTTTTGCAGGGTCAGATCCAGTTTGTTGTCGTGACGCACCTGCTTGATATAACCCTTGAGCTTTTGGCCAAACTTCAGCTTACGGAACACCTCATTTTGATAGATGACGCCCCAATGCTTGTTGTTGACTATCGCCTTATAGCCGAGATCTGTAGTACCTGCAATGATAAGGTCAACCTGTTGACCATTCTTGTACCAAGCCGGACTCTTATCGACAAACTTATCGATTTTGGACGAAGCGACAATCCGTTCGTCGGCGCGGTTACGGTGAACATAGACCAGGTAACTGCGGCCTTCTTCGGCCTGCTTGTGCTGCTCACCGAATGGCAGCAGCAGATCTTTTTCCAGTCCCCAATCGAGGAAGGCACCGACCCGACCAATGGAAACCACCTTGAGATAAGCAAACTCACCCACCTGAGCCAGGGGCTTTTTAGTGGTTGCGATAGGCATGTCGTTGGAGTCCAGATAGAGGAATACCTCCACCTTGTCGCCCACCTGACAACCCTTGGGTACCACTTTATTGGGTAATAACACCTGTCCCAACTCATGAGCGTTGAGGTAAACCCCGAAATCAACCTGTTTGACCACTTCCAGGGTGCAACTTTGACCTATTTCTGCCATCTGTTTTTGAACCTGATTAACTTTGTTTCAGCTGTCGCGGATTATAACGGATTGCGCTCACCTATGCCCGTGCCTTTTGTTAGGGAAGGTGCGAATAAGTCCTCGTGGCCTTCTCTTTTGTAGGGCGTGGCTTGCACAGCAATTGGCGTTCAAGGCATTTGACTGAAGGCATGCCGGGGCCTGTCGAAGTCAGACTTCCCTAAGTTTGAATAAGACTAAAGTTAGCGCTGCTTTTTGCAGCACAACTGGTTAAGCTGAAAATAAAAACCTTTGCCTATGTTCTCTATCTGGCCCGTCAGCCTGCTGGCACTCTTGTATCTTGCGCTGTTGTTTATCATCGCCTGGTGGACGGATAAATATAAACCCAAATGTTTTCGGGCGCTGTTTTACAGCCTGGCACTCGGCGTCTACTGTACCTCCTGGGCTTTTTTCGGTACCACGGATCAGGCCGCCAATCATGGTTGGTGGCTTTCTTCTGCTGGAGCGCGCGCCTGGGGTGACTGTTGAGGAGATCCGCGCCAAGATGGGCGGGCAGACGGCATTGCGGTGAATCAGTGCCGGAAATGACCTTTGATTAATTCGCTAAATAAGTGGCATTTTTTACTGCCGCGATTTGCGCTTGAATTGCCAGGCTTCACGATAACAAACCTTTGTTTGAGGGTGAGTTTTCACCCTCGAATTCCCCAAGGGATTTGCATTGAAGCAAATTAGGTACTCGAAGCGGTATCAGGCGATCAAAATAGTGAGCCTGAGCATTTAAAAAATCTTGAACAGATAAAATCGGCTTTCATGGCTCAATCTATTGATATAAATCGAAAAAAAATCACTTAAATGGCATAGGTGAATATCGCTACTGTAGTTTATATTTCAAAGCCTTGGATAAACTGTGATTCGTGCTTGCATTATGGGGCACAGCAAGGTTTAATTGCGCCGTTTTGAAGGTACATTCAGTCCTGACAGGCAAACGTGAGTAACAGGGTTATTATGGTTCACGAGTCATTAACCGTGTAAATGAAAAAAGCACCATTTACACGGGGTTAAGAGGGTTTTAGCTAATGCACAGCCATTCATTTGCCGCACTGGTTCGCCAAGTGCCACAACACAGGTTTTCAACCATTGTCAGCTATGACAATACCGGCTTGAAACATCTCACGTTAATCCGCATCAATTCCGGCCGCGAACAGGCCAATAGTCCCAACTGAGCCCGTCGTCCATCTACGACGATATATTGACTCGGCATTCATTTTCGAATTGCCGAGTACGGGTTATTTGTCCACCCTTACATTCAACACCAAGAGTTTTAGGTTAAATGCAAGCCAAGAATATTTACTACGAGACACTGCATCCGGCATACGGGCAGTATTTTGAGGTGGAAAAGGTGCTGTTCGAGCAAAAGACCGAACAGTGGCACCTGAGCATTTTTGAAAATGCCGCTATGGGACGGGTCATGGCGCTCAATGGCGCCATCCAGACCACGGAGAAAGATGAGTTTGTCTATCACGAAATGTTGACCCATGTGCCTATTCTGGCCCACGGCGACGTCAAGCGGGTTCTTATTATAGGCGGCGGTGACGGCGGCATGCTGCGGGAAGTGGTCAAACATAAACAGATTGAATCCATTACCATGGTGGAGATTGATGCCGCCGTGGTGGAAATGTGTAAAAGCTATTTTCCAAACCATTCCCAAGGTGCCTATGATGACCCCAGAGTCAACTTGGTGATCAGCGACGGGATGGATTATGTTAGGCAATCACAGCAAAAATTTGATGTGATTATCTCTGACTGCACAGATCCCCTTGGTCCGGGAGAAGTACTGTTCAGTTCCGACTTTTACGAGGGCTGTAAGCGTTGTCTCAATGAAAATGGGATTTTTGTCGCTCAGAACGGCGTGCCTTTTATGCAGCTGGATGAAGTGCAAAATACCGTCAGACGCATGAGCTCTTATGTGAAAGAGTGTCGGTTCTATATGGCGGCCGTGCCTACCTATGTGGGTGGCAGCATGGCCTTTGCCTGGGCAACCGATGATCTTGAGGCGCGTCAGCATAGCCTGGCGACTCTCGAAGAGCGTTTTGAACGGGCCGGTATTACCACCCGTTATTACACGCCGGCTATCCATCAGGCAAGCTTTGCGCTGCCGGCGTTTGTCGAACAGGCGGTCGCGTCAGCGATGACGGTTACCGCATAACCCATTTTTTGATAACAGGCTAACGAACATGAGTGATTGGTCTATTGACGATGCCCGCGTCGGCTACAATGTCGCATACTGGAGCCAGGGATTTTACGGAATAAGCGATCAGGGTGAGGTGACAGTGTCACCGAACCCTTTGAATCCGGACAGCAAAATCGGCTTGAACGAACTGGCCAAAGACATGGTGAAGGCCGGTGTTAACCTGCCTGTGCTGGTCCGTTTTCCGCAGATTTTGCACCACAGGGTCGATAGCTTGTGCCAGGCTTTTAATCAGGCGATTCAAAAGTACGAGTACGGCGAAGATTATCTGCTGGTTTATCCCATCAAGGTGAACCAGCAGCAGACAGTGGTTGAGGAAATCCTCGCCAGCCAGGTCAGCAAAGAAGCTCCGCAACTTGGGCTTGAAGCCGGCAGTAAGCCTGAGCTGATGGCGGTACTGGCCATGGCGCAAAAGGCCAGCTCAGTCATAGTCTGTAACGGCTACAAGGATAAAGAATATATCCGCCTGGCCCTGATAGGCGAAAAGCTGGGCCACAAGGTCTACATAGTGCTGGAGAAGATGTCCGAGCTCAAGATGGTGCTGCAGGAATCCCGCGAGCTTGGGGTTACTCCGCGTCTGGGGCTGCGCGCACGTCTGGCGTTCCAGGGCAAGGGCAAGTGGCAGGCCAGTGGCGGTGAAAAGTCCAAGTTTGGTCTGTCTGCTGCGCAGGTGCTGCGGGTGGTCAACGAGCTCAAGAGTGCCGACATGCTGGATTCGCTGCAGTTGCTGCACTTCCACCTGGGTTCGCAAATCGCCAATATTCGCGATATTCGCCATGGTGTGGGTGAGGCGGCGCGCTTCTATTGTGAGCTGAGAAAACTGGGGGCCAAGGTCAACTGTTTCGACGTGGGCGGCGGCCTGGCGGTGGACTATGACGGTACCCGCAGCCAAAGCAACAACTCAATGAACTACGGCCTGAGTGAATACGCCAACAATATCGTCAGCGCGCTGAGTGATGTCTGCGCCGAGTACGAGCAGCCGGTGCCGAGGATTATCTCTGAGTCCGGCCGCTTCCTGACGGCGCACCACGCCGTACTTATCACGGATGTTATCGGTACTGAGGCTTATTCCCCTGAGAATATTCAGCCACCGGCAGAGGATGCCCCACAGCTGCTGCACAATATGTGGCAGTCCTGGAGCGATATCCGCGGCCGCGCCGATTCCCGCGCCTTGATTGAGATTTTCCACGATACCCAATCGGATCTGGCCGAAGCTCACGCTCTGTTTGCTCTGGGGCAACTGAGCCTGGAAGAGCGTGCCTGGGCGGAGCAGACCAACTTGCGTGTCTGTCACGAGCTGCAGGGATTGATGAACAACAAGAACCGTTATCACAGACCCATCATTGATGAACTCAATGAGAAATTGGCTGATAAGTTCTTCGTTAACTTCTCGCTGTTCCAGTCGCTGCCGGATGCCTGGGGTATAGATCAGGTGTTCCCTGTGTTGCCGCTGACCGGGTTGGATACCGCACCTGAGCGCCGCGCCGTGATGCTGGACATCACCTGTGACTCGGACGGTATGGTGGATCAGTATGTGGACGGGCAGGGGATCGAAACCACACTGCCGGTTCCTGCCTGGAGTGCCGAGAGCCCGTATCTTATCGGTTTCTTCCTGGTGGGGGCTTATCAGGAGATCCTCGGTGACATGCATAACCTGTTCGGTGATACCAACTCGGCTGTGGTGCGTCTCGATGAAAGCGGCCTGGCCAACATAGAGTCTGTGCTGTCCGGTGACACAGTGGCCGATGTACTGCGCTATGTGAACCTGGATGCCGTATCCTTTATGCGCACCTACGAAGAGCTGGTGAATCAGCATATTGCCGAAGACGAACGCACCTCGATCCTTGAAGAGCTGCAATTGGGTCTTAAGGGGTATACCTATCTGGAAGATTTTTCATAAGGTCGGTGCATTCAGCAGGCCCTTCGGGGCCTGCAACAAGTAGAGATAAAAGATGTTTTTTGAAGGTTCAGAAAAAAAAATTGAAGTGATAGTGACGCCGGCTACGCCTTCGCTGCGCTCACTGGGAAAGCCCTTCTGGGAAGAGATGGTGGCCAAGGCCAATGCAGAAATCCTCTCTTCCGTCAGCAATGATTATTGCGATGCCTATCTGCTCAGCGAGTCGAGCCTGTTTGTTTGGGACGACAGATTTTTAATGTTGACCTGTGGTACCACCACTCTGGCGCGCTCGACTCTGCATTTTATCGACTCCCTCGGTGAAGAGGCGATAGCCTTTGCGACTTTTCAGCGCAAAAACGAATATCTGTCGCACCTGCAGGCCAGCTCTTTTGAGCAGGACTTACAGGCGTTGAGAGAGAAGCTGTCCGGCGTGGCGTATCGTATCGGCCATCTGGATTCTCATCACCATTATCTGTTTTGCAGCGACAAGGCTTTCAGCGCCGAGAGCAGTGATGCCACCAGTGAGCTGTTGATGTATCACATTCGTGGTGAAGCGGCTGACTACTTGCGCTCCGATAACCAAAGCTGCGAAGGGGTTAGGCAACTGCTGGCACTGGAAGAGATGCTGCCCGGATTCCAGTTTGATGACTTTCTGTTTGAGCCCTTTGGTTATTCCATCAACGGCATTCGCGGCAAAGAGTATATGACTATTCATATCACGCCCCAGGAAAGCAGCTCTTATGTCAGCTTCGAGACCAATCTGGATCTCGCCGCACAACCGATAGATATCTTCGCCCGTTTGCTGGCTATTCTCAATCCCGGCAGCTGGGATGTCATCGGCTTCAACGCCCAGTTGGATACCCGTGGTTACCCGGAACATTTATGTTTGGGAAGTTGCTCTTTGTCCCTGGAGCAGGGTTATAATGTCAGCTTCAGTCATTATCAGCAGATGTGCCACGAAGTGCTGATCCCTGAGTCCATGTAAATATCGGCATTAGCCAAGTTTTGGAGTATTTATGACCACTTTAGCAGATAAACCTGATTACTCGCTTTATTCAAATGCGTTTGGTTATTTGCGTCAGCCACTGGATTTCAAACCGCTAGAAAGCGATGCGGATGTGGTGGTAATAGGTTTGCCTTTCGATATGGCCGTTACCGGCCGCAGCGGTGGCCGTATGGGGCCCGGAGCTATCCGCAATGCCTCGACCAATCTGGCCTGGGAAGAGAAGCGTTGGCCTTGGGATTTCAGCCTCAGCGAATATATCAAGATAGTGGACGCCGGCGATCTGGTATTTAATTGTGGTGATGCCGCCGATTTTACCGAGCGCACCGAAAACTTTGCCAGCAAAGTTCTGGCCTCCGGTAAGACACTGCTGAGCTTTGGCGGTGATCACTTTGTAACCCTGCCGCTGCTGCGCGCGCACCACAAACAGTTTGGCAAGATGGCGCTGCTGCACTTCGATGCCCACACCGACACTTACAGTGAAGGCAGTAAGTTTGACCATGGCACCATGTTCTATCACGCCCCTAACGAAGGCTTGATCGATCCGGCCCATTCTGTGCAGGTGGGGATCCGCACCGAATACACCAAAGAAGGCCACGGTTTTCAGGTGATTGATGCCGCCATGGCCAATGATATGACCGCCGATGAAATCGTGGCGCAGATCAAGGCTCGGGTTGGCGATATGCCTTTGTATGTGACTTTCGATATCGATTGCCTGGATCCTGCCTTCGCGCCGGGAACCGGTACTCCGGTGTGCGGTGGTCTCACCAGTGACAAGGCGCTGAAGATTATCCGTGGTCTCAAGGGCCTCAACATAGTGGGTATGGATGTGGTTGAAGTGGCACCTGCTTACGATAGCGCCGACATTACCGCGCTGGCGGGCGCGACTCTGGGCCTGGAAATGCTGCATGTCTGGGCCTTGTGCCAGGGCAAAGTCAAGTAAGCCGCTTCACGTTAAGCCAACGCTTGTCGTTGGCTTTTCTTTCGCTGGGGCATTGCGCCCGGTTCAGGGACAAGGATAGACAATGACAGATTTGAGTGATATTCGCCGTGAATACACCCGGGGCGGCCTCAGGCGTGCCGATCTGGCCGCCGAGCCCATGGCGCAGTTTGAGCGCTGGATGGCGCAGGCCAAGGATGCACCTTTGACAGATCCTACCGCCATGGTGGTGGCCACAGTGGATGAAACCGGCCAACCGTTTCAGCGGATAGTCTTGCTGAAGCGTTTTGATCAGCAAGGATTTGTATTCTTTACCAATCTGGAAAGCCGTAAGGCGCAGCAGATTGCCGTCAATGCCAAGGTTAGTTTACTGTTCCCCTGGCATCCGCTGGAGCGCCAGGTGGCCGTGACAGGGGTAGCCGAAGCCCTGTCTGCTACAGAGGTATTCAAGTACTTTGTCAGCCGTCCGAAAGACAGCCAGATAGCGGCCTGGGTCTCGAAACAGTCGAGCAAGCTTAGCGCCCGTCAGGCACTCGAGAGTAAGTTTGCCGAGATGAAGGCCAAGTTTGCCAAGGGCGAAGTCCCCTTGCCCAAGTTTTGGGGCGGCTACCGCATAGTGCCTTCCAGTGTGGAATTCTGGCAGGGCGGTGAGCACAGGCTGCATGACAGATTCCTCTACAGCCGCACAGATGACGGGTGGGAGATCAATCGTCTCGCACCTTGATGGCGCGATGGCCTAACAAGAGGGACGGCATCTGCCGTCCCTTTACTTTATCCGTCAGCTATTTTAACCGCACTACGTTTTCTGCCTGCAGCCCCTTTTGGCCTTCAGTCACGCTGAAGCTGACCTTCTCACCCTCTTTCAGAGTGCGGCGGCCGCTGCCTTGAATGGCGCGGTAGTGGACGAACACATCGGCGGCGTTTTCCTGGGTTAGAAAACCAAAGCCCTTTTCATCGTTGAACCATTTAACGGTTCCTGTCACCTGTTGTTCTGACATAGTTTCCTCTTTCAGTAACTTAGCCTAGGCTGTTGCTTTGTATAAGTAGATGTAGGGTAAAGAGGATTTGTTTCACTGGTTTGACACTCTGATTTTCCTTGAAAACCAGAGTTTTTTGCGCTTGCCAACAGGTTTTTTATAGCAAGAGTGGGGCTGAAAATAACAGACCGATAGAGATTGCCAGGGATAGAGTCAATATCAACCCCATCAAGAGTGAGGGAGTAGCATTCTGCTGGTTTATTGGTTGAGAATGCTACTCTTATGAGCCGGGATTAGGACTGATATTTTATTCAGTACAGAAAGACTGACTCAATCTCATTCTTCACTGAGGTAGAAGTAGCCTTTTTCAAGCAGGTTGCACAGCAGCGCAGTTATCACCTCATAGTTCAGCAATGATTCGAGATCTTCACCGCTGATGCTGGTGCGATTGGCAATAAGCTGCGCCTGCTCTTCACTGCCTTGCGGTAATTCAAAAGCTTCCCCATTGATAAACAGTCGGCAGTTGGGATCCTCTTCCAGCATGAGAATTTTAAGCCCACCTATGCGCTTGAATACAGCGCCTTCGGCCGCGGCTTCTCTGAGCTCCCCGGCACTCATGGGTTCACCCTGGCAAATATCCAGATCAAAGCGATTCTGACTCAGCAACTTGCCCAGCATGCCCTGATAATAGTCAGGGTTTTCAGTCAGCTCTTTCAGCAGCGCCATCATCCCCTGTTGCTGGCTCTTGGCGATCAGCGCCGGTTGCCCGGCTTCTTCACTCGAGGTGAAGCGTTTGTGGCCGAGATCCTGATCAAGCATAAAGTCGGCCATTTCGCTGATAAGTTCTTGTTGACTCGGTGCCCGGAAACCTACCGAGTAGGACAATGCCAGGGTCAAGGTCTCGCCTCTGTGAGGAAAACCGGGCGGAATATACAGCATGTCGCCGGGGTCCAGCACTGTATCTATAATAGGCTCAAAGTCTTCAATCAAAGGGGTATTGGGGTTGTTGCCGCGCTTGGCGTATTGGCCCTTGGCACCGACGGTCCAGCGCCTGCGTCCCTCGCCTTGAATGATAAAGACATCATAGTTGTCGATATGGGGGCCGACACCGCCACCCGGCGTGGCAAAGGACACCATTAGGTCATCGAAGCGCCAGTCCGGCAGAAAGCGGAAGGCTTCCACCAGAGCTTGTGAGTCCGGATACCAGTGGTTGACGGCCTGCACCAGCAGTTGCCAGTTTTTTTCACCGAACTTGTCATAGTCTTCAAATGGGCCTGAGATCACTTCCCAGTCCTGCTCTTTGGTGATTACCACCCGTGAGGAGATCTCCTCTTCGCAGGCGAGGCCCGCCAGCTCATCGGCGGCGATAGGATCGACAAAGTCCTTGAAGGCTTGTCTGATCACCTTGGGTTGTTGCTGCCATACCTCTTTAACAAAGGCGTTGCTGTCTAGAGTCAGCTGGTAAGTGTTCGTCATCTGTTATCCAATCCTTAAACCATTTCAATGGCAAGTCAGTTATCCCGCTTGCAACGGCATAAACCCCGGGGCGAAAAAAGGCGGTACTGGAAACCAGTACCGCCCGTGACAGCCAAGAGGCTATCAGTTCAAATCATCAACAAAGGCTTCGGCGCGGCCTATGTAGTTGGCCGGCGTCAGTTGCTTGAGTTCGTGCTTCACGCTCTCAGGCAGTTCCAGACCGTCGATAAAGGCTGCCAGCTGCTGACCATCGATACGCTTGCCACGGGTCAGCTCCTTGAGCTTCTCGTAAGGCTTTTCGATGCCATAGCGGCGCATGACTGTTTGTACCGGCTCGGCCAGCACTTCCCAGTTGTGATCCAGTTCATCGCGCAGGTGCGCCTCGTTGACTTCCAGCTTACTGACACCCTTGAGTGTGGCCTGGTAGGCGATCAGCGAGTGGGCGATACCCACACCCAGGTTACGCAATACTGTGGAGTCGGTCAGATCGCGCTGCCAGCGGGAAACCGGCAGTTTGCTGGCCAGATGCTGCATCAGGGCGTTGGCTATGCCCAGGTTACCTTCCGAGTTTTCAAAGTCGATAGGGTTAACCTTGTGCGGCATGGTGGATGAACCGATTTCACCGGCCACTGTCTTCTGCTTGAAGTGACCCAGGGCGATATAACCCCAGATATCACGGTCAAAATCAATCAGCACGGTATTGAAACGAGCCACGGCATCGAACAGCTCGGCAATATAGTCGTGCGGTTCAATCTGAGTGGTGTAGGGGTTCCAGTTCAGCCCCAGGCTGGTGACAAAGCGCTGTGACAGCTCATGCCAGTTAACTTCTGGGTAGGCCGACAGGTGAGCGTTGTAGTTACCCACGGCGCCGTTGATCTTACCCATGATCTCAACCGCTTCAATTTGTTTGAGTTGGCGTTCGAGACGTACGGCCACGTTGGCCATCTCTTTACCCAGAGTCGAGGGCGAGGCGGGTTGACCGTGTGTACGGGACATCAGAGGCACAGTCTTGTAACGTCTGGCCAGCTCTTTAACGGCATCGACCAGTTTCTGGCAGTATGGCAGCAGTACCTGTTCACGGGCTTCGGTCAGCATCAGGCCGTGGGACAGGTTGTTGATGTCCTCACTGGTGCAGGCAAAGTGCACGAACTCGCCTATGGCGGCCAGCTCGGCATTGTCGGCGATTTTTTCCTTGATGAAGTATTCCACCGCCTTAACGTCATGGTTGGTGGTGGCTTCGATGGTTTTGACTCTCAGGGCATCGGCTTCGCTGAAGTTATCGCGAATATTATCCAGCAATGCCAGAGCTTCTTCACTGAAAGGGGGGACTTCTTCGATTTCAGGGCAGCTGGAAAGCAGTTTCAGCCAGTTGATTTCGACCTGAACACGATACTTGGTAAGACCGTACTCGCTGAATATCCCCCGAAGTTCGGCGGTTTTACTACCATAACGCCCGTCTACCGGTGAGATAGCAGTCAGTGCGGAAAGATCCATTATAAGCTCCTTGATGAACTTGGCTTTATTATAGGGTGAGGCTTTTTTTAGCTGTATCGACGATCGCCTTGCGGGCAAACACCAGATGTCTGCGTTTACCGCCCAGTTGACGCCAGAGTACGGCACTGCGCATTGCTGCCAGCAACAAGGCGCGTATTTTATGTTGAACCAGTGGCCGTTGCAGTATGTTGGGGTTGCCCGAAATCTGGATCTTGGGCCCCAAATTACTGATGATATCGCTGTAGATGCTGGCCAGGTTGGCGATAACCTGCTCGTCGGTTATGGCAAAGTGGCTCAGTTGGCGATGCACTTGATTGATGCGTTCAGACAGCATCCCCAGAGCCGCTTGGTTGCGGCTCAGTTTACGCTCAAGCGCCAGAATGCCGACCAGATAGCGGGTGATTTCCACATCTTTCTGGGCACTGTCCCCCAGTTGATTGATAATCCACTTGTAGCCGTTGGCCAGCACGACTTTGTCGGGATAGATCTCATCGATATTCTCGGGATCTGTCACCATAATGCCATCGAGTGCTGCAGCCAACTGCTGCGGATCGCTTTCCCCGTGGCGGGCGATATATTGCACCTGGGCGATTGCCTGCAATATGCCGGCAAATGCCATGGTGCGGTCATGCAATTGCTCGCTCAATGATTACTCCCTAATCAGGGTTTCTATGATGCCGCCACCCAGGCAGACTTCACCGTCGTAGAATACTGCCGACTGCCCTGGCGTGACTGCCGCTACCGGCTCATTGAAGATCACTCTCAGCTCATCATCACCCTGGATATAAACAGTGCAGGGGATATCCTGCTGGCGATAACGGGTCTTGACCGTGATTTTTGCGCCATCGGCAGGGCCTTGCCTGTCGACCCAGTGCAACTGCCTGGCCGTGAGGCCAACCGACATGAGTCTTGGATGCTGGCCGCCTTGGGCGACAACCAATACATTACGTTTCAGATCCTTGTCGACCACATACCAGGGATTGTCGTTGCTGTTTTTCATGCCGCCAATCCCAAGGCCTTTGCGCTGGCCCAGAGTGTGGTACATCAGGCCCTGATGCTCGCCTATCACTTCACCGTCGACACTCTCGATTTTGCCCGGTTGCGCGGGCAGATAAGTGCCAAGGAATTCAGTAAACTTGCGCTCACCGATAAAACAGATACCTGTGCTGTCTTTCTTGTTGAAGGTGACCAGCCCTTGCTCTTCGGCGATGCGGCGAACTTCGGGTTTTTCCAGTTCACCCACAGGGAACAGGCTGCGTGCCACCTGTTGGTGACTCAAGGTGTAGAGGAAGTAACTCTGATCCTTGTTGCCATCTATGCCGCGAAGCAGCTGGGTTTTGCCGTCGGTATCACGGCGGCGCACATAGTGGCCCATGGCGATATAGTCGGCATCGAGAATGTCATCGGCAAACTCAAGGAAGGCTTTGAACTTGATCTCCTTGTTGCACATGATGTCCGGGTTAGGCGTGCGTCCCGCCTTGTACTCGGCCAGAAAATACTCGAACACATTGTCCCAGTATTCGGCGGCAAAGTTGACCGTGTGCAACTTGATCCCCAGTTTGTCACAGACAGCCTGGGCATCTTTTAAATCTTCGGCGGCAGAGCAATATTCGTCGGTGTCATCTTCTTCCCAGTTCTTCATGAACAGGCCTTCTACCTGATAGCCCTGCTGGAGCAGCAGATAGGCTGAAACAGATGAGTCGACACCGCCGGACATGCCGACAATGACTTTTTTTCCTGATGCATTGGGAGTGTTAGCTGTCATAGATCCTAAAACCGTTGAATTCATTCATGAACGCCCGAAAAGAGAACTGCTGCTTGTGTCCGTTTGTGACAGGCCGTTATTGGCGCGACGCTGGGGTGGACAAACAGCCATAAGGCGCTCAGTTTCTGCGGGGGCGTATTCTATCACGCCTTGGTGCCCAGAGCTAATCACAACAGCTCGCTATTGAGCAAAGATAACGGCAGCCGTTGTCCCTGCAAATAGCTCTCCAGCGTGGCGCTGACCAAGGGGCTACGAAGCTTGGGTCCCAAGGCTGTGATTTCATCCATACTCAACCAATGGGCGGCCTTGATGGCGACGTCCAAAGGCTTGGTACTCTGACACTCAGCCAAGCGGGCACAGAAGGTGAAACGTAAAAAGGCCAGCTCCTTGGAAGCGCTGAACTGATCTATCCGCACCAGGGCTTCAGGGCTGACCGTCAGGCCGGTTTCTTCCTGCACCTCGCGGCGACAAGCGTCGATAAGGCTTTCATTTGCTTCAAGGTGACCGGCCGGTTGGTTGAATTTCTGTTGACCGTCTATCAACTCTTCGACCACTAAAAAACGCTTCTCTGCCTCAATAATGCAGGCCACTGTCACATTGGGGCGATAACGTTCAGTCATCGAGAAGCTCCTTAATCGCCGCGTCGGAAAGAGCGCGATATTCACCGGGCTGCAGGCATTGTCCTTGCTCGGTATCCAGGCTGAGTTCGCCTATGGCATAACGTATCAATCTTAAAGTGGGAAACCCGACATGGGCTGTCATCCTTCGTACCTGACGATTGCGCCCCTCACGGATACAGATCTCCAGCCACGTAGTGGGGATATTGCGCCGCTCACGTATAGGGGGATTGCGTGGCCACAAAGATTCGGGTGGCTGCAAACGGCGCACCTTGGCAGGCAGGGTGAGGCCATCTTTAAGATCAACGCCCTGACGCAAGGCTTGAATCGCGAGGTCATCGACATCGCCTTCCACTTGTACCCAGTAGGTCTTGAAGGTGTGTTTATTGGGTTGGGTCAGTTTGGCCTGCAACTGACCGTTATTGGTGAGCAGTAACAGACCCTCGCTGTCTCTGTCCAGACGACCGGCGGCATAAACACCGGCGATGGGCAGCAGATCTTTGAGCGTGCGCCGTCCGCCTTCATCGGTAAACTGGCATAACACATCGAAGGGTTTGTTGAGCAGCACCACTTGGGTTTCTGCAATCGAGAGTCGTGCCACTTTTGGCCGTGATTTTTGAGGACCAGGGCGCTTTTTATTCAGGCCCTGTCTCTTGTTATTGGGGCTCTTGTTATTGGGACTCTTGTTACTGGAACTCTTGCTGTAGGGGCTTGGATTGGTGGAGCGCTGACTCTTTTCTTGGCCAAATTCTTTACCGCCAGGGCCCTTGGGGTGACTGGGTTGGCGTTTGGGTTTACGTCTTGGTTGGGAGGCTGGCGAATTCATTGAGATATCCTGGCTGCTTGAGCTGTGTACTCTGACTATTTGCCAGAGATATGCCAGAGTGTAACACCTATGTCCTGCTTGGCGGCAGGGCGGGTTGGTGACTTTTACCCGAGTGTACCCGGCACTCGCCTATAGTGGCATTTGAATCTTGGCTGGAATGCTCTATGATGTTCGCCAAATTGTGATCTGCAACCAATTTTTGTGCCCGTCAACCGGATCTATGTCGACTGTGAACAACGGCGCTATCCTGGGCGGAAAGAGGCAAGGAAATTAAAGAATAACAACACTTATAACAACTCATTTTTATAAAAAGCGTAGGACTGAAAATGACTGATAAAACCCCCACTATCATCTATACGCAGACAGATGAAGCGCCGGCTCTGGCGACCTTATCTCTACTGCCTATCATCAAAACTTTTACCCAGGCAGCCGACATCAATGTCGAAACCCGCGATATTTCTCTTTCCGGCCGTGTGATTGCCGCTTTTCCCGAGCGTCTGACCGAAGCGCAGCGCATTGGTGATCATCTGGCTGAGCTTGGCGAGCTGGCGACTCAGCCTGAAGCCAATATTATCAAACTGCCTAATATCAGTGCGTCCATTCCTCAGTTGCAGGCTTGTATCAAAGAGTTGCAGGCCAAAGGTTATGATCTGCCCGACTATCCGGCGGAAGCCAAAACCGATGAAGAGCGGGAAATCAAGGCCCGTTATGACAAGATCAAGGGCAGTGCGGTAAACCCTGTGCTGCGTGAAGGTAACTCAGACCGCCGCGCCCCGACTTCGGTCAAGAATTATGCCCGTAAGCACCCGCATTCAATGGGTGCCTGGAGCAAGGACTCCAAGTCTCATGTGGCTCATATGCAACAAGGGGATTTCTACGGCAGCGAGCAGTCCGTTACCCTCAAAGATGCCGATACTGTCAGCATAGTGCTGGAACAAAACGATGGCGGCCAACTGGTGCTCAAGCAGGGGCTTGAGTTGCTGGCAGGTGAAATCATAGATGCGGCCGTTATGAGCAAGCGTGAACTGACCGCCTTCTTCGAGCGCGAAATTGAAGCCGCTCGCCAGGAAGATGTGCTGTTGTCACTGCACCTGAAAGCCACCATGATGAAAGTGTCCGATCCTATTATGTTCGGCCATGCGGTGAAGGTGTTTTACAAAGATGTATTTGCCAAACACGGTGAAACCTTGCGTGAGCTGGGTGTGGACGTCAACAATGGTCTGGGCGATGTCTATGCCAAGATAGCCAAGTTGCCGGCCGAGCAGAAAGCGGCCATTGAAGCCGATATCGCCGCCGTCTACCAGAGCCGTCCTGAGCTGGCGATGGTTAACTCAGATAAGGGCATCACCAACCTTCATGTGCCAAGTGATGTGATTATTGATGCTTCCATGCCTGCTGCTATCCGCTCCAGCGGCCAGATGTGGGGCCCGGATGGTCAGTTGAAAGATACCAAGGCGCTAATCCCGGATCGTTGCTATGCCGGTGTATATCAGGAAACTATCGATTTCTGTAAGGAGCATGGCGCCTTCGACCCTGCAACCATGGGCAGCGTGCCAAACGTGGGACTGATGGCACAGAAGGCTGAAGAGTACGGTAGCCATGACAAGACCTTTGAAATCCCTGCGGCCGGTACCGTCAAAGTACTGGACAAGGACGGCAACCTGCTTATGTCCCACGCCGTTGAAGCCGGTGATATCTGGCGCATGTGCCAGGTAAAAGATGCACCTATCCGCGATTGGGTCAAGCTGGCCGTACGTCGTGCCAGGCTGAGCAACACCCCGGCGGTATTCTGGCTCGATGAAAACCGTGCCCACGATGCCCAGGTGATAGCCAAAGTGAAGGCCTACCTGCCTGAGCATGATACCGATGGACTTGAGTTGCACATCATGTCACCTGAAAAGGCGGCCCGTTTCTCCCTTGAACGTATTAAAGCCGGTAAAGATACAATTTCGGTAACAGGTAACGTGCTGCGTGACTACCTCACCGACTTGTTCCCTATCCTTGAGTTGGGTACCAGTGCCAAGATGCTGTCAATCGTCCCGCTGATGAACGGTGGCGGTCTGTTCGAAACGGGTGCCGGTGGCAGTGCACCCAAGCATGTACAGCAGTTTGAAGAGGAAAACCACCTGCGTTGGGATTCTCTGGGCGAGTTCCTGGCATTGGGAGCTTCACTCGAGCACCTAAGCCAGACGACGGCCAATGCCAAGGCACAGGTGATGGCTGATTGCCTGGATCTGGCGATAGGGCAGTTCCTGGATAACAACAAGTCGCCATCCCGTAAAGTGGGGCAGCTGGATAACCGCGGCAGTCATTACTTCTTGGCGCAGTACTGGGCCAGCGCGCTGGCCAAGCAGGACAAGGATGCCGAGCTGAAAGCTTATTTTGCGCCTCTGGCCGAAGGCCTGGTGGCTGCAGAAGAGCAGATAGTGGCTGAGCTCAATGGTGCCCAGGGCGCTGCAGTTGAACTGGGTGGTTACTATAAGCTGGATCCTGTTAAAGCCGAGCAGGCTATGCGGCCAAGTGCCAGCCTGAATCGCCTTCTGAGCGCGTGATACTGAAAGTTGAATGAGGGAACTCTCCCTCATTCAATTGCCAAGCAAGCATTAAAAAGGCGGGGATGACCCCGCCTTTTTTCATCTCTATTCGCCCGGTTATTTAACAGGAGAGATAGCCGAGGCATGCATACCCTTCGGGCCCTTCTCAACTTGAAATTCAACAGGTTGGCCTGCTTTTAGAGTTCTGTAGCCTTCCATTTCAATGGTTGAATAGTGCGCAAAAACATCCTCACCACCTTCATCAGGGCAGATAAACCCGAATCCTTTGGCGTTGTTGAACCATTTAACAGTTCCGCTTGCCATACTTCCACTTCCTTCTATTGTCTGCTTCCCAGTAAGATAGTACAACTTTTGAGCACTTCAGCAGGTGCTCAGATAACAGAATGTAAGTAGTGTTGCTGGATGTCAAGCCGAAATTAACAAAAAAACAACATTGCATATGGTTTCGCTGGAATCTTAGTTTGCCACTGGGAGCTTTTCTTCAATGGAAGTGTCTGGATATTTACTCACTTTATTATATTGAATCAATTTTAACCGATTGAAAAATAAGCATGAGTTAGAAACGCCTTAGACAAGCGCCGCCGCGCCAGAGTATAGTGTGACAAAGGGCAATACCGCCCAGGACCTGCCAAACGGTACTTTGAAACATGGCCGGGCATAGTGTTGGTAGAAGCCAAGTTGAGAGGCTAATATTGAATCATGGGTAAGACTGGACAGATAGAGCGCGTGGAGGAAGGGGTTGAGCAGGAACTGCAACCGCCTCCTATGTATAAAGTGATTCTGAACAACGATGACTATACCCCAATGGACTTTGTTGTGGAGGTACTTCAGTTGTTCTTTCGTAAGAACGAACAGGAAGCCACGGACATTATGTTGACCATACATCATCAGGGAAAAGCGGTTTGCGGTGTTTACCCATTTGGGATAGCCGAAACCAAAGTGGTTCAGGTGAATCAGTTTGCAAGACAAAACCAACATCCGTTACTGTGTTCGTTAGAGGAAGCTTAACCAGCCTGTCTCTGTAGTTTTTTAGGGGGTGCGTATGCTGAACAAAGATCTTGAAGTGACCTTGAACCTGGCATTTCAGCAAGCCAGAGATGCCCGTCACGAATATATGACGGTTGAGCACCTGCTGCTGGCGCTGACCGATAACCCTGCCGCAAGGGATGCTTTACTCGCCTGTGGCGCCAACATTGACCGCCTCAAAGAGGAGGTTGCCAACTTCATTACCCAGACCACACCTATTATCAGCGATCCCGATGATGAGCGTGAGACTCAGCCGACACTGGGTTTCCAGCGGGTGCTGCAACGGGCTGTATTTCATGTGCAGTCGTCAGGCCGCAATGAGGTGACCGGCGCCAACGTACTGGTAGCCATTTTCAGTGAGCAGGAGTCCCAGGCGGTTTATCTGCTGCGCCGGTACGACATTACCCGTCTGGATGTGGTGAATTATATTTCCCACGGCTTTGCCAAGAACGATGAGGCCGATGCACCAGGGTCGCAGGAAAGCCTGGAAGATCAATCAGAAGCCACAGAAGAGCGCAGCATGCTGGCTCAGTTTGCAAGCAATCTCAATGAGATGGCCAAGCAGGGCAAGATAGACCCGCTTATCGGCCGCGACAACGAAATTGAACGCTCGATTCAAATTCTTTGCCGTCGCCGCAAGAATAACCCGCTGTTGGTGGGCGAGGCCGGCGTCGGAAAGACTGCCATTGCCGAAGGGTTGGCCTATCGGATAGTCAATGAGTCTGTGCCAGAGGTGATCAGCGAAGCAACAGTTTACTCTCTGGATCTTGGCGCGCTGTTGGCCGGCACCAAGTATCGGGGCGACTTCGAGAAGCGCTTCAAGAGTCTGCTTAAAGAGCTGACAGCGGATCAGAATGCGATTCTTTTTATCGATGAAATCCACACCATTATCGGTGCCGGGGCGGCATCCGGTGGGGTGATGGACGCATCCAACCTGCTCAAGCCCTTGCTCTCCAGCGGTAATCTGCGCTGTATGGGGTCCACTACTTTTCAGGAATATCAAAGCATCTTTGAGAAGGACAGGGCATTGGCGCGGCGTTTTCAGAAGGTGGATATTCACGAGCCTTCAGTGGCCGAAACCACCAAGATCCTGCAGGGGCTTAAGAGCCGTTATGAAGAACATCACGGGGTGCGTTATACCCTGGCGGCCTTGGCCAGCGCCGCCAGTCTGTCGGATAAGCATATCAACGATAGGCACTTGCCGGACAAGGCCATAGATGTGATAGACGAAGCCGGTGCGCGGATGGCAATGATGCCACAGAGCAAACGCAAGAAAACCGTGGGCCAGAGCGAAATTGAAGCCATTATAGCCAAGATGGCCAGGATCCCGGAAAAAACAGTGACGTCCTCCGAGAAGGACTTGCTGAAGAACCTGGAGCGTAACCTGAAGATGGTAGTGTTCGGCCAGGACAAGGCGATAGAGAGTCTCAGCGCGGCGATTCGGTTGGCACGCAGTGGTCTTGGCAATGAAAACAAACCTGTGGGGAGCTTCCTGTTTGCCGGTCCTACCGGGGTGGGTAAGACTGAGGTGACCAACCAGTTGGCGGCTTGCCTCGGGCTCAAGCTTATCCGCTTCGATATGTCAGAGTATATGGAAAGCCATACTGTGTCGCGTTTGATTGGCGCGCCTCCGGGGTATGTCGGCTACGATCAGGGCGGTTTACTGACTGATGCCGTGATCAAGACACCTCATTGTGTGGTGCTGCTTGATGAAATTGAGAAGGCGCATCCGGATATCTATAACCTGCTGCTGCAAGTAATGGATCACGGTACTTTGACCGATAACAACGGCCGCAAGGCGGATTTCCGCAACGTGACCCTGGTGATGACCACCAACGCCGGGGTGCAGGAAACTGTGCGTAAGTCCATTGGCTTCAAGCAGCAGGATCACAGCTTGGATGCGATGTCGGAGATCAATAAGGTGTTCTCGCCAGAGTTTCGCAACCGTCTCGACTCTATCATTTGGTTCAACCATCTGGATATGACCATTATCGCCAAGGTGGTGGATAAGTTCCTGGTCGAACTGCAGGCACAGTTGGATCAGAAAGGGGTGACGCTGGAAGTCAGTGATGAGGCCAGAACCTTGTTGGCAGAGAAAGGTTACGACAAGACCATGGGGGCCAGACCTATGGCCAGAGTGGTCAAGGATCTGCTGAAACGACCGCTGGCCGATGAAATCCTGTTTGGCAAACTCGAGTCCGGTGGCATCGCCCATGTGGATGTCAAAGATGGCGAACTGGAGATCAATACGGAAGCGCCGGAGAAGATCTCTTGATAAGCTGAATTACAACAAAAAAATGGCTGCCAATGGCAGCCATTTTTATTCTGAATCCTGACCCTTATCCGACACATTGATGTCTGGATAGACAACGGCAGGCCAGGTGCGCCTGCTGCGCAGTGGGTCGCCCCCATGGGCTCACCAGCAAAAAAACCGGCACAGCCGGCTTTTGAGAAATAACTGGGATCTTAGCGTGAGCGGAAGACGATACGCCCTTTGCTCAAGTCGTATGGAGTCAGCTGCACAGTGACCTTGTCACCGGTCAGGATTCGGATGTAGTTTTTACGCATTTTACCGGAAATGTGAGCAGTCACAACGTGACCGTTTTCCAGTTCAACCCGAAACATTGTATTTGGCAAGGTTTCAAGGATAGTCCCTTGCATCTCAATGTTGTCTTCTTTCGCCATTAATCAGTTATCCCGTTAGCCTCGAATGTAAAAAACCGCCGTATCATGCCGCAAATTACAGCGGCTGTAAAGGGGAGGCCTCAGTGATTGTCGCTTTTCTGCCAGCCTTGAACGCCGAGGATCTCATAGGGGCGGTAGAGTCGCTTGTAACCCATTTTGTCGTGGTTATCTATTTGATATCCCAAATAGAGGAACGATTTCGACATCAATTTGCCCAGGCGGCATTGCAGCAGTACCAGCAAGATCCCGAGGGAGCGGTCGCTGTAGTCCGGGTCGAAGTAGCTGTAGATGGCTGACAGGCTCTGGGGCAGGAGATCTGTCACCGCCACGGCAACCAGTCGCTGACCATGCCAAAGTTCGATAAACACCGGGCTGAGCCACTCACAGGCGAGAAAATGCCGGTACTGCTCTTCGCTAGGAGGATACATGGGGCCGTCACTGTGGCGGGCACAGATATAACGCTCATAGAGGGGATAGTGAGCCGGGGTTTCCTCGGTAACTATTCGAAAGTGCAGGTCACGGTTTTTGGCCAGGGTGCGTTTTTGTCTTTTGGACAGGCGAAATTCATCCAGGGGAACTCGGATGGGCTGACAAGCGTTGCAGTGGGGGCAACGGGGCTTGTAGATGGCGCTGCCACTACGACGAAACCCCAGTGCCAACAGGCGCTCAAACAGTGACAAGTCCAGCTCATCCTCCTGGATCACCAATAATTGCTCCTGTTGTCCGCTCAGGTAACTGCAGGCAAAGGGTTGGCTGAGGCCTATGGCAATGGCATGGTTATCAGAGTGCAAGTTTGACCTCGTCGGTTTGCCAGCAATCCTTGGCGAGATTGCCGTCCCTGAATTGTCTCAAGAGTACGAGAAAATCTTTGCGCTTTAAACTCTTGGCTCCGAGGCTTTCCAGATGTGGATTCATCACTTGGGCATCAATCAGTCTGAAGCCCTGTTTGAGAGCGTATTGATGCAGGGCGATAAAGGCCGCCTTGGAGGCATTGGTTTTGCGGTGGAACATGGACTCGCCACAAAACACCTGACCTATGGCAAGGCCATACAGGCCACCTATCAGTCGACCATTGTCCCAGACCTCGAAGGAGTGGGCATGACCCAAGTGGTGCAGCTCCTGGTAGGCCAGACGTATCTCTTCGGTTATCCAGGTGCCGGGTTGATCTTTTCGCGGCATGGCACAACCGGCCATCACATCGGCAAAGGCTCGGTCGATACTGACAGTCCAATCCTGCTTTTTCAGATACTTGCGTAGACTGCGGGAGATATTGATGCTGCCCGGAACAAAAACCGCGCGGGGATCCGGTGACCACCAGAGGATGGGATCTTGACTATTAAACCAGGGGAAAATTCCCTCGTAGTAGGCGTTGAGTAACCGCTTGGGATGCAGGTCGCCGCCAATGGCCAGTAGGCCATTGGGATCCGTCAGTGCCAGTTCCGGTGACGGGAAAGGATCCAATTCATGATTTAAAAAAGACAGTAGGTTCACAATTGCGTATGATTCTGCTTAGGGCCTTCTTATAAGTTAGCGGAAAAACAGCTATGTGGAAACTGATACTGAATGCAATGCTGCTGCTCTCATTGTCCCTTGCAGCGGGAACCCAGCCCCTCTATGCCGGTTATGACAGAAACCAGGCACAACCGGTGGAAAAAGTGCTCTACGGCCAAGTGGAGTCGGTACGAAAAATTACCGAAAAACAGCTGATGGAAGACAGAAATCGCGGCTGGAAAACCTTTGGCGGTGCCTTACTCGGTGGCGTGATTGGTCATCAGTTCGGCGGTGGCAGTGGTCAGGATGTGGCAACCGCTCTGGGCGCTCTACTCGGCGCCGGCATTGGTCATCAATATGGTAATAGCAGTTACTATCGTGAGCTCAAGCTGGTGGAGTTGATGATACGCCAGGAAGATGAAACCCAGGTGATGATCATACAGGATGAAGATCCCGGCATGACGTTCAAGGTGGGCGATGAAGTGCGGGTGGTTTATCTGCAGGGCAGCGTCCGGGTTGACCTGGCTATGTGAGATGACAGTGTAGACTTTGAGCCAATAACAGATAAAACAAAGGCGCCGTTAGGCGCCTTTGTTTTGGATGGAGTAATTAAAAACCGCGAGGCAGTTTGTGATTACCGGCTGCCAGTTTTTCACGCCACAGCTCTTTGGGGGTTTTGCCCCCTTGGCCGTCGGCTAGGGCAGGCGCTGCCTGCTTTGGTGTTGCCTTTATTGCTGGCTTGGCCGCCTTGGGTTTTTCCTGTTTGGCTTCAGCCTTGGCCGATTTGGCGCTATCCGCCAACATCTGTTCCAGTTCAGCGAAACGAAGTGATTTACCGCCATCGATTTTGTACCAGCTGCCATTTTGCTCAATGGTCACTGCTTTGCCCTGTTGCTTACTGAGGGCTTGCTGCAGTGAGCTGATAACTTCTTCTTTGGTCAGTTTTGCCATAATCATAACCTGTTTATTTTTAGAGTTACTTGGAGGTTTGCGATAATTTTATAAGTCAAAGGTTGGCAATGTCCAATTTGCCGGCCAAAAAGCAACAAACTTGTGCCCAAGGGCGCAGCTTTTGGTCGCTTTGGGGACTGAAACCGGCAATCTGGCTTAAGATTTGTGACCTCAACCCAAGGGCTTGCTGTGCTAGAATAGCGACATATATCTGCAACCGAATCGACAGGGAACCCTATGCAAAGAGAGGAACTCAAACAATATCTGCACGAGTTTTTACAACTGGACCAGTTTCGCGATTATGCCCCCAACGGTCTTCAGGTTGAAGGCAAGGCCGAAATTCGCAAGATAGTCACAGGTGTGACCGCTTGTCAGGCATTGATTGACCGGGCCGTTGAAGCCGGTGCCGATGCCCTATTGGTGCACCATGGTTTCTTCTGGAAAAATGAACCCGAAGTGTTGACTGGAATGAAACAGCGCAGGATCAAGACCTTGCTGCTCAACGACATTAACCTGTTTGGCTATCACTTGCCGCTTGATGCCCATCCCATGCTCGGCAATAACGCCGAATTGGGCCGGGTGCTTGGCGTCATTGAGCCTGAGGCGGTGGAAACCGTCGCTCAAGGTTTGCTTTGGCAAGGCGTACTGGACTCACCTATGACGGCCAAAGACCTGAGTGCCATGCTTGAGCAGTGTTTGGGACAAGTCCCCCTGCATCTGGATGGCGGTGACAGAAGCATACAGAAACTGGCCTGGTGTACAGGTGGTGCCCAGGATTATATCGATACTGCTGCGGCACTGGGAGTTGATGCTTTTATCAGTGGTGAAGTTTCTGAGCGTACCTTCCACAGCGCCGTGGAGCAGGGGATCCATTACTTCTCAGCCGGCCACCATGCTACGGAGAGGTTCGGCATCAAGGCGCTGGGGGAACATTTAGCGCATGAATTTGAGTTGGAGCATGAGTTTATTGATATTCCCAACCCAGTATGACAAGGCGCTAAAGAATGGCAGTATGGTGCATGGGTTGTTTACTGTGCATCACTGCCAGACGTGTGTGAAGCTTACAGTTTGTTGAGAGAGAATTACCAAGGTTCAATTGAACGAAACTGGAAGCTAATCCAGTAAAAGAAAATGCCGTTCAAACTGATTGAACGGCATTATACATCCGGTTGATGCTATCGGGTTTGTTATTTACGAACCCACTTGCCGGAAGCATCCTGCACTATATGGCCTTTGTCGGCGGCAGCAATCGCCTTGGCGCCGGCGAGTTTGGCAACATCATCCACGGAAATCCCGTTTTGACGGGCGATTTTTTCATAGTGTGCCCGGCGTTTGGCATTGACATCCTTAACCAGTGCCGTCACCTCGGCGCTGGATTTGACCACACCCAAATAGCCGTTTTGCTGTTCACCTACCAACCCTTGGCTCTTGGCGTCCTGCAAACCTATGGCAAAGACGCAGAAACTCATCAACAGGGCGGCAGTCAGGGTCATCAACTTGGTTTTCATCTGTGTTTTCCTTTCGCGAATTCTGGCACCTTAGAAGAGTTCATCATTGGTCAGCAGCTGATCCAACTCTTTATCGACCTTAATGCGAATTTCATGTTCGATTTTCACATTCAGGTTGATAACGATTGGCTTATCCGGTGGCTCAATCTTGACCGTTGGGGTACAAGCCGACGCCAGCAGCAAGGCTGCAGCCAGCGGCAGCAGAAATTTAGTCTGTTTCACATTCATGTCCTTTTGTGTCCTCACTGCATGGAAGCTTCAATTTGGGTTTGAAGCTTGTCACCTATGGTCAGACTCCTGAGGAGCTGCAGCATGTTCTCCTCATGAGAGTAGTTCAAGTGGATAGGGCGTTCAATCCCCTCGGCCTGACCTTTTACTTCAACCTTGAGCCAGGCCTCACCATCCGGTGCCATATCGTAAGTGCTGGCCAGGGTAGAATATTGCAAGTGTTCGAGGGTGGAAAAGGCAAAGTCCAGATAGGGTTGGCCGGCGCGCATTTGGGCGACAGCCGGATTATTGCCGACCTTGATAAGTCCGCCGGGGGCACGGGCCGCCAGGCGGCCGCCTTTGACTGAGACCTGGCCGTCGGTAATAAATACCGGCAAGACACCATCGAAAATACCGTCGGCGTAGATGCCTTCCTGAGGCTGGATGGCCAACAGTTCTTCCAGGCTCAGGCCCTGCAACACCAAATAAGCATTGGATGGCGCGTTGAGCCGCAAGCGGAAGCTGGGCAGCAGCATTTGTCCCTTGAGTAACTCGCCTTGGCCGCGCACCTGAATATCGGCATCCCGAAACCCGGGCAACAGCTTGGCTTGAGTGCTTTGGTTGCTGTCGAGTTCAGGGGTCAGGCTGAGCTGGCCTTCTAAACCCAGGTTGGTCAACAGCACTCCGGGGTTGAAGGCCTGTACCGAAGCCTTGAGCTGCTGACAGTTGAGTTCGGCCTCTGCCGGCGCCTTGGCTTCCTTGGCCAGTGTCAAGCGGCACAATGCCGACAAGTTGGCGCCTTCAAATGGTAACTGACTGATACTGCCGGAGAGATCCGACAGCAGCGGGTTGAAATCCAGTTGCAATTGCAGCGCTCGCCCAAGCCCTTCGAGCTTGAGGTCGGCAATCATATGGGTCTCGCCCCTGAGTACCAACTCAGGAGGCAAGGGCAGGTTCTTGGCCGCCAGCGCCTTGATATCAGCGAGATCCGTATCCAGGGTCCAGCGACTGTTCAAGCGATAGCCAAGCGGATCTTTGGCCCGCTTGGGCCAGATGGGCATAAAGTCGTGGCGGCTGTGAAGCGGGATATTATCCAGTTGCCAGTTTTCTTCACTGATAAGACGGTTATCCTGCCAGTCAATGGTTTGGCTGAAGCTGCCATAGCCCAGATTGAGCAGGGTTTCGGTGCGAGGTCCGAGCTTGGTATGCCGGGTTTGGCTTAAGTTGAGCCCATCGAAGGCCAGATTCAGACGACTGGCAAAACGCTCATCCAAGAGTTGGCTCAAGAGTGGCAAGTGCCGTTTTTGATTTAGGTTGGCGTCCAGGGTTCGACTGAGTCCGGGGCTCAGGAGTGAGGTTTGGGCAATCGACAGTGCCAGCGGCCCGCTTTTAGCCTGCAATTCACCCAGCTGGCTGCTGACTGCGGGCAAAGACAGCTTAAGTTTGCCCTGGTTGAAGCTGCCACTGAGCGGGGCCAGCAGTGATAACTTAAAGCCGGAGAGTTGGATACTTTTATCCTCTATACCGGCTTGAATGGCGCCTGTGCTGAAGCCGGGATTGGCCGCGAGGCTGAAGTCCAGTTGTTGCCCTTCGCTTGTCGGCTCCAGTGCCAGCTTACCGCTAAGCGCCATTGATGCGCCCTGATTGAGTTGCAATTCAGCTACAGCCGACTGCCAACGAAAACCGCTCGGCAGGGAGGCTTCAAGGCGCCAGTCTGTGCTTGCTTGTTCCAGTGGCAGCTGCTCAAGGCTGAGTCGCAGCCCCTGAATGGCCTGTTGCAGCGCCAGTTCGAGTCGCTGCTCGGCCGACAAGGGCTTTGAGTTTGGTGAACTTGAGCCTGATGAGCCAGAGCTTGAGAAGTCAGAGCTTGATAAACCAGAGCTTGATAAGCCAAAGCCCGGCGAATTTAACCCTTGAGGCTTGGCGCTTTGCGGCAAAGAAACAGAAGTGTCTTGCTGTGCTCTTGCGGCCTTTGGCAGTTGCAATTGCAGGTTTTCAAAGGACAGCTGCAAACTCGGCCGCTTGCCATTACTGAGCGCTGCCGGGCTCAATTCCGCAATTCTTGGCCGATTAATTGGCGCACCGAATGACGCTTGCTGCTTCTCTGTCATCAGGGCGGGCAGTAGCGGCCGCACTGTCAGATTCGGCAGCGACACTCGCATGGATGTCTCATTGCCCGTTGCCGCATTGCCCTTTGTATTGTTGTCCTTGGCGGGTTTGAATTCGGCGTCGAGGCCTTGTTCAAGCGCCAGCTCAATTGCGGCGATAAGGGGGGAAACTTGGTTTTTTTCAGCTGGCTCTTGCGCCAGGACTTGCTGCAGCTGCGCCAATTGCGATTCGAGTTCTGCGGCCTTGGTTGCTGATGCTTGCGCCGATGGGGAGTTTGCTGCGAGCAAGGCAAGCAGCGCTTGGCGCTGAGCCGGAGTGGTTGAAAGCGTGAGTCTCAGCGGCGCCAGCTCAAAAAGCTGCTCGCTGGTGGAGCCCGAAAAGCGAAAGCGCAACCCTGCGCCATCACTATCCTCAACCTCAGCCTCAACCCTGGCATTTGCACTGGCCTTGGCACTGAAGCTGGCTGCAGCGCCGGAACTTGGGCACAGAGGGCTATCGGCCAATGAATTGTGTGCCTTAGCTTCCAGGGGCAGCGGTGTTATCTCAAGCGCCACTTGCTCGAGTCCCGGCATGGCAATAGTCGGCGCCAACCAGCAATGGCGCGAGTCTATGTTGCCTTGGGTCAAATCCAGAGTCAGTTGTGAGAAGAGATCTCCGCCAAGGCTCGGCATTAGCTCGGCATTCACTATTTCATCAAGTTTAAAGGCGCTGACAAGGGGCGCTGCGGCCGGATCCTGCTCAACACTTGCCAGCGCCTGCTGCAGCGCTTTGAGATGCAGTTGACTGGTCAGTCGCCAGGCAGGGGCACCGTTGGCGAGTTTGGCTTTCAAGTCGGCGGTTAATGCCAGCAGCGGCGTCTCTTGTCTTGTTTGAGTTCCTGAGTGAGTCTCTTGTAGCCCTCCATGTAACCGGGTGGCCAGCTCAGTAACCAGTTGCCCGGAAGGGCTTAACTGCAACTTTTGCAGCAGCAGAGTAAAGCTTTGGGTATTACCTGCCTTATCCAAGGTCAGCGACGTATTGGGCGTATCGGCTACGCCGGCCACGCGTTGCAGGCTTATTCGGGTCGGCCCCAGGGCTATTTCGGGCACAGAGTTCAAGTCCAGTGCCAGACTCTGACCGCCATCATCACCGCCGGGCAAGAGTAGTTCAGGCGTCAAACTAAAACCGGCGTCTCGATAGCTGACCTTTTGAAGTTGCGCCATCAACCAGTCGATGGAGCCAGGGGGCGGCGTCGATGCTTCGCCTGTCAGTAATTGCCAAATCCGTTTGGCACTGACAGGCGATTTGAGCTGGAGCCTGAGTTGATGAAACTCAAGCTCGCTGCCCTGGTAATCAAGCTTAAGGTAATCGAAGCTCAGTCTGTCCCAGCCTTCAGGCGCCAGGCGCAACTCGTCGATACGAATATCTTGCGCAGCCAGATATTGATTAATATGCGGCAGCAGCCACTGCGGCCTTTCATACAGGGACCAAGCCAGCCCCACAAGCAGGGCACCCGGAAGCAGCACCAGCAGAAGCAACAGGCCAACAGCCCAGACAGTCAGGCGTTTCTTGCTTGGGAGTCGATACCTCATTGGTGTTTCCCGGCCTTGGCCGCTCACTCCTGCCAGCGAATTTCTGTGGTCAGAGTGTGACTCTGTTTGGGGCCGAGCACCAGTTTATCTTCCAGCACATTGGCGGCTTCCAGGCAGACCATAGACAGGTAATCCTGCTCTTGGAAACGGGCCAGCCGCTTGGACTTGTCTATCCAGGGATTCCAAAGTACTGCCGAGTGGCTCTGCTCACGGCTGACAAGAATAGTGCCGTTGGGGGTATGCAGCTTTTGCAGCTCAGACAAGCCGGTGTAAACCCGGTCGGTTTCGCGCTCAAAGCGCACTTCGTCTTCGACTTGTGCATAGGGACCTTCACCAAACTCGATATACTGGCTGCCGGCAAAGCCGGTAGCGCGCAGTTGGTGGATATCGCCGATGGGGAAATAACTGTGCAATGCCTGGGTCAGCGTTACGTTTTGCTCGCTCAGGTTGCGGTTAATCAGGCTGACCCTGAGGCTGTCGCTGAGGACAAAGTCCAGCCGCACCTCGGTATCGTGGGGCCAGTAACGTCTGTCCTCGTCGCTAAGCTTAAGGACAAAGCTCAGCTCTACCCGTTCATTACTGATATGAGTTCGCTCAAGTTGCCACAACCGGGTGCGGGCAAAGCCATGCTGGGGCCAGCCCTCATTGGCATGCATGCCAAACCAGGGCCAGCAGACGGGAATACCGCCGCGAATACCACTGCCCGGTAGATAGTCATCGGCAGGAGAAACCCACAGCAGCGGCGCCTTGCCTTTGGGCACAAAGCTGTCTATCTGGGCACCCTGTAAAAAAATACGGCCGTAGCAGAGTGGGGTATCGATTTCGATATAGTCCAGACCATTAGGGTGTTTGCGGGTGTTGACGCTGGCCATGCAGGATTCCTTTAGCGGGCGAACAGGATAATGCCCCTAGCTTACAAAGTTTTACAGCCCGAGATAAGAGGCTGTTCAAGCGAATTTACGCAGAGCGCTGTTCTTGTATTAAAAAAAAGTGATATAAAACTGGTCAGAGGTGCTGAGTTTTTACTCAGAATTGGCTAAGGTGAGACATCAATCACAGGGAAAAGGAAATAAGCATATGGCAAGTTATCAGCCGCCGATGCGGGATTACCGCTTTATTCTTGAACAGTTACTGGATATTTATCAGCAGCCAAAGCTGCAGGGGTTCGATGAAATTGACCCTGAGTTGGTCAATGCCATTCTCGAAGGCATGGCCGATTTCAGCACTGGGGTGATGCTGCCGCTTAATAGTGTCGGCGATCTGCAGGGTTGTCGTCTGGAAGCCGATGGGGTGAAAACCGCCGAGGGCTTTATCGATGCCTACCGCCAGTATGTGGACAACGGCTGGCCGACGCTGACCTGTGATCCCGAGTTCGGTGGTCAGGGCTTGCCGGAAGTTGTGGGTATTTTTGCCACCGAAATGCAGACCTCCTCCAACATGGCCTTTGCCATGTATCCCGGGCTGACCCACGGTGCTTACAGTGCCATTTTTGCCCATGGCTCCGAGGCGCTCAAGGCCAAATATCTGCCCAAACTGGTGAGCGGCGAGTGGACCGGCACCATGAATCTGACCGAATCCCATGCCGGTACCGATCTGGCGCTGCTGCGTACTAAGGCCGAGCCCGGCACTGACGGTTGCTATCTTGTCAGCGGTGAGAAAATCTTTATCTCCAGTGGCGATCACGATCTGGCCGAAAACATAGTGCACCTGGTATTGGCCAGGTTGCCCGATGCACCGGCCGGGGTGAAGGGGATCAGTTTGTTCGCCGTGCCCAAGTATTGGGTCAAGGAAGATGGCAGCCTGGGCGAGGCTAACAATGTCAAGGCCAGCGGCCTCGAGCATAAGATGGGTATTCACGGCAATTCCACTTGTGTGATGCTGTTCGACGGCGCCAAAGGCGAGTTGGTGGGCGAACCTCATCAAGGCCTCAGAGCCATGTTCACCATGATGAACCAGGCGCGCATGGGTGTTGGGGTTCAGGGGCTGGGCGTCTCTGAAATCGCTTACCAGAACGCGCTGGCCTACGCCAGAGAGCGGGTTCAGGGAAGGGCACTGTCCGGCACCAAGGCGCCGGAGCAAAATGCCGATCCTATTCTGGTGCACGGCGATGTGCGGCGGATGCTGCTGTCGCAAAAAGTCTTCAATGAGGGCGCCCGCGCTCTTATCGGCCAGCAGGCGCTGTGGCTCGATGAAGCTGAGCGCCATCAGGATGCCGAACAAAAGGCCAGAGCCAAGGCGTTGGCGGCGTTGTTTACCCCTGTGGTCAAAGGCTTTATCACAGATAGAGGCTTCAGCGCCTGTGTCGATGCCCAACAGGTGTTTGGCGGCCATGGCTATATCCATGAGTGGGGGATGGAGCAGTTTGTCCGTGATGCCCGTATCGCGATGATTTATGAAGGCACCAATGGCGTGCAGGCGCTGGATCTGGTGGGGCGCAAGCTGATGGGGGATAAGGGGGCGGCGCTGAAACTCTGGGCCGCAGAGGTGGAGGCCTTTATCGAAGGCGCCAAACCCAAGGCCGCTCAAGAGCCCCGGTTTGCCAAGGTGCTCGAAGGTTTGGGTCAGGCGGCAACGGATCTGCAGCGCGCTACCCAGAGCCTGATGGAGTTGGCGATGAAAAATCCCGACAACCTGGGCGCGGCCTCCATGCCTTATATGCAGCTGTTTGGCACAGCTGCGCTGGCGTGGATCTGGGCACGGATGGCCGAGCTGGCGCTCGACGGGCTGGCAGATGATGCCGACGGTTTCTATGCCGGCAAACTGGCCTCGGCGGCTTTCTTTATGGACTACTATGTCAGCAGCGCCAGTGGCTATCGGCGTCAAATTGCCGCGGCCAGTGAATCCATCATGGCCTTCGACGACAGTTACTTCGGCTAATTGCGGTAGCTTCAATACCAAAGGGTCGGTGCAACCGGCCCTTTTTTGTGGTACACCAATAGCTTCCAAGCCAATCGATTCGTCAGTATGGAGTGACAAGATGGATCTGAATTACGACAACAACAATATTTTCGCCCGCATTCTTCGCGGCGAGTTGCCCTGTATCAAACTCTATGAAGACGAGCATACTCTGTCTTTCATGGATATCATGCCGCAAACCAAGGGCCACTTATTGGTGTTGCCCAAGGAGTCGGCCGTGACCCTGTATCAGTTGTCCGATGAAGGGGCGGCGGCCTGCATGCGTACCGTCAAACTGATGGGCAAGGCGGTGGAAAAGGCCATGGGGATCCCGGGCTCCACTGTGTTCCAACACAACGGCAGCGCCGCCGGTCAGAGTGTGCCCCATGTACATTTCCATGTGTTGCCCGGCCCGCTCAAAGGCCTGATGGAGCACGCGGCCCATAAGGGGGATATGGATGAGCTGCACACCATAGCCGACAGAATTCGCGCTTGTATTGGATCTTGAGAGTTATTTTCTATGGGGCTGTTGACCCAATCAAAACTTGAAGAAAAGGAGAATAAAGAGTTCCAATAGTTCTTCTTGTTATTTGTTAGGTCGATATTCTCAGTGTTTATCTAAATAAAGCCTTGGCTCAAGTCAAGGCTTTAATTTGCGTTCTTTGCCTTGTCTAGCGTTATCATCTTCAATCCTCGCATTAATTTAACAAATCATCCTGATTGTTAGCTTGATGGTGATTTTTTCTTGAAATGCATCCGTTTCTGGCAGCAGAAAAAACTATCTCCTTAGTTAATCATTTACTTTATTTTAATACATATTGATAACAAATGTGTTGTTTGTATCGTTGTAGTGGCGCTTTAATTTGACTGAGTAGGCGAGTTTTATGCGTTGTTAGCCTTTGCCTGCAATTTAGAGGGAAGGAGATTGCCTAAAGAAATTTTTGGTGTCTCATTGTGATGTATCAGCATTGAAACAAATTGTTTTGTGATCTATATCACGTTTTAATGCTTCAGCCATGTTAATTAATGTGTTTTAAATTAACGAAAAATCAAAGTCTATTTTTAGGTTTTTCATCATAATTAGCTGCATATTTATTCGTTCATAAGTTTGCGGGCTACTATCTCTATAAAGCAAAACATTAACGAAACATAAATAAAACATTTTGGTTTTTGCCAGATGAAAATCCTGTTATTGACGCTATTGAAACGAGGCGACAGTATCTTGGCAACGCTGCATTAATAAGTGCGGTGAAAATAAAAACAAACCAAGAAGTAAGGGAGTTTAAAATGACAAGAACCAATAAGCTGACCAGCTCAGTAAGATTGGCATTATTTGCTGCAGTATCAACGTCAGCTGCATCTGTCTCTCAGGTAGCTTTTGCTGCCGAAGAGGGAGCCAAGGTAGAACGTATTGAAGTCACCGGCTCACGTATCCAGCGTCAAGATATGGAAACCGCTTCACCAGTGACAGTGATCAGTGCCGACGCCATTCGAGCGGAAGGTTTCACTTCAGTGGATCAATTGCTGCAGGCACAAACCTCCATGGCCGGCGCTGCAGTGGGGTCCAGTACCAATAATGGAGCCGATGGTGTGGCTCAGGTCGATCTGCGGGGCATGGGCGCTGAGCGCACTCTGGTTCTGCTCAATGGTCGCCGTATGGTCAATTCCGGCTCTGGTGCCGATAGCGCAGTGGATTTGAACTCTATCCCTGTGGCTATGATAGCTCGGGTAGAAATTCTTAAAGATGGCGCTTCTGCAGTATACGGCTCCGACGCCATCGCCGGTGTGGTTAACATTATCACCAAGAAAGACTTTGAAGGTTTTCAGTTGGATTTCAACGGCAGCGGAACCGATAAAGGCGACGGTGAGAGCGGTGAGCTGAGTTTGTTGTATGGCTTCAACACAGACAATGGTGGTAACTACACTTTTGGTGCGTCTTATTCTGACCGCCGTGGCGTAATTCAGGGGGATCGTGATTGGACCGAGCCAGGGGCCAGTTCCTTTATTCCTACCGGCTCTCTGAACGGAATGGTCAAAGACGCCAACGGTAACTGGGTCGAGCGCAGCACAGGTTATGATTATACTCAGGACAGTTGGTTCCAAACGCCTAGTGAGCGCTATAGCTTATTTGCCAACATGATCCAGGAGCTGGGTAATGAGTTGGTGCTGACAGGTGACATACTGTATACCAAGCGTAAGTCCGATCAGCAAATGGCGGCTCAACCAGCCGATATCATGCTGGGTGTCTGTGGCGAGGAAGGTATTGATGCTTCTCGCTGTCTCACGCTGGATCAATCCATGCTGGATGCCGGTATCAAGGCCGATAAGACCGGCCGTGTTAACTACCGTCGCCGTACCAATGACGTAGGACCTCGTATCTATAATCAAGACGTCGATACGCTGCGCGCCTCGATTGCCCTGCAGGGCACGCTGGATGTTCATACCGGCATGACTTGGGATCTGTCTTACACCTATGGTAAGAACAAGGCCGATACCTGGGTTGAAAACTCCATCAATGCCAAAAAGATGGAAAACTCAGTTTACAACAATCAAGGCGCCTGGCTCAGCGGTGCGCCATTGACCCAGGAGATCATCAACGATATCGGTTTCACCGAGCGTAACGATGGTGGTAACGAACAACATCTGGTTGCCGGGGTATTGAGTGGTGAGCTGTTTGATCTCGATGCTGGCCCGGTCAGCTTCGCTATCGGTGCCGAATACCGTTACGACAGCGGTTACTTTAATCCGGATCCTGTGATTGTCGCCGGTGAGGGTACCGCGGCCCAGCAAGACCCAACTGATGGTAACTACGACGTTATCTCTATCTATCAGGAGGTTAGCGTACCTTTTAGCGAAAAACTGACAGGTGAATTTGCGCTACGTTTCGATGATTACTCTACTTTCGGTAAGGCATCGACCTGGAAGATAGGCCTGACCTATGAAGCGACTGATGACTTAATGTTACGCGCCGTGGCAGCCACCGGATTCCGAGCGCCAAACGTCAGTGAACTCTATGGTGGTAACACGGGATCGTACGACTATTTGACCGATCCATGGGGTAACGAGCAAGATCCACAGATTTTGGTGAACTATACCTCGGACGAAAACTTGGAACCTGAAGAGTCTGAGTCTTACACTGCCGGTCTGGTTTACTCACCGCACTTTATTGACGGTATGTCTTTGACTCTGGACTACTGGCGTTTCAGGGTAACCAATGCCATTACCCGTCTGGATGCTCAGAAAGGGCTGAAAGATTGTTACGCCGGCAATCAGCTTGCCTGTGATACCTTCAAGATTACTTCTGACGGCGATCTATCTGACTTTACTAATCCGCTGACCAACGTAGGTAGCCAGAATACCAGTGGTATCGATTTCAACCTGGCTTACAGCTTCGAAGGCCTGGGACTGGACTGGAAGATTAACAACGACCTGACCTACCTTTTGGAGTTTGAGCAGGATGGCGTTTCCTATGATGGTACCATTGACGGTAACTTTGGCGCCTATGCAGAAGTTCGCAATAACTTCAGTATTCAAGCCAGTCGTGGCGACTGGAGCCTGATGTACTACAACCGTTATATCGGTAAGATGGATGATATTTATACTGACTATGATCAGAATGATAATCCATTTACAGCGGTTGCCAAGGCTGATGCCGTTATGTATCACAACATTGTCGGCACCTATCACTTCACTGATGGTTTGACAGCCTCGCTGGGTGTTAAGAACTTAACTGATGAAGAGCCGTCATTTGTATCCAACGGCAGTGATGCCGGAACTGTCCCTGAGGTTTATGACACCATAGGTCGTCAAATCTACGGTGGTGTGACTTACAAGTTCTAAGTCATCTCATAAAATGCCAAAGCGCCTTCGGGCGCTTTTTGGGTTTAATCTACAGTAGTGGCAAATACCGCTTTGACATTAAAAAAGTTGTTGCCATCTCGATAATCATAGTCTCGTTCACAGCAATCGTTTGATTTTGGTATTCATCCCTTGCCATAGTTATTGCGTCACCTATGGGGCGCTGAATGCATATTTCAAGCAGGTAAATTTTGAGTGGTTGGCAAGCTGTAATGAGTGCTTGGATGCTATTTCCCTTGGGCTAACTTACTCAAGTTTTCAGCGAATCATATGCAGAGTTACAGTCCGGTCTTGTCTGTTATGCTTCTTGCAAACGCGCAGGGCTATTTATTGTGAACCACGTCTTGCATCCACCTGTAAGCCCGCGAAGAGCACCAATGGGCCTTTTCGTATCTTCTTCACTGATGTTTGGGTTCAATCCAACTTTTTCATCAGATAAGAGAGGGCTTATTAATCGCCCCCTCTCCACATTATGAGCAAGCTCCTACGGCCTTGATTGAGCCGCTTAAGGGCGGTTTGTGCTCTTTTAATGGCGTTGCTGGCTCTAATTCTAGCTCGCAAATGAAATGATATAGCTCTTGGCTCCCTTCATTTTTGGACAATACCCCCGTTCCTTAAAATCAAAGATCTTATTTATATGCATAGCAGCCTGAGTGGCTTTATTACAGACACATTTACTTTGGTATACAGGCTTGAAGTGCTCTCTCTAAAAGAACAACCTCCGCAGCATAAAAAACTATTGAATAAAAACATATACAAGATGGTGTTAAACATATTTGTAACATAACCATGCTGCATACCGTTTGTAATATGACCTGGTTAACAGAGATGTCCATGCAGATATACCTAACAGAGCTGGTGGTCAAACACATCAATGAAGGGTTTTTTCTTTGTGATATTGACCTCGTATTCGGTATAAATGTGCTTTAGATCGCACTTTTGATTAATATCATTGTTGCGCAGTTTGGGCTCTTTTAACAAAAAGTTAAAGTTATTTTTTGACAAATTCAGCTATTTAAGTTTGCGGTTATATACTAATTCCAGGATAACTGAAGTTCATCAAAAAAATAAACAATATAATTTCAATTTGTTAACAACGCGGCCTTTGTCAGATTAAAACTCTGTTATTGACGATTTTACGACCAGGCGACAGTATCTTTGCTCGCCGCACCTAAAGAGGTCGGCGAACATAAAAACAATTCAGGAAGTAAGGGAGTTTATTATGACAAGAACCAATAAGCTGGCCAGTGCGGTTAAATTGGCGCTGTTTGCTGCTGTGTCAACGGCAACAGTATCTGTCTCTCAGGAAGCTTATGCTGCAGAGGAGGGCGACAAGGTTGAGCGTATCGAAGTCACAGGCTCACGTATTCAGCGCCAAGATATGGAAACCGCTTCTCCTGTAACAGTGATTAATGCCGATACTATTCGGGCAGAAGGTTTTACTTCGGTCGATCAATTATTGCAGGCACAAACCTCCATGGCTGGTGCGGCTATTGGCTCAACCACCAATAATGGTGCCGATGGTGTAGCTCAGGTCGATTTGCGAGGTATGGGCGCTAAGCGCACCTTGGTACTGCTTAATGGCCGCCGTATGGTCAATTCCGGCTCCGGTGCCGATAGCGCAGTGGATTTGAACTCTATCCCTGTGGCTATGATTGCCCGGGTGGAAATTCTTAAAGACGGGGCTTCTGCGGTATACGGCTCTGACGCCATTGCCGGTGTGGTTAACATCATCACTAAAAAGGATTTTGAAGGTTTACAGTTGGATTTCAACGGCAGCGGAACCGACAAGGGGGACGGTGAAACCGGGGAGTTGAGCCTGTTGTATGGTTTCAACACAGATAATGGCGGCAACTACACTTTTGGCGCGGCGTACTCTGACCGTCGTGGCGTCATCCAGGCTGACCGTGATTGGACAAAGCCTGGTGCCAGTTCTTTCATCCCAACCGGTTCTCTGGCCGGTATGGTCAAAGACGCCAACGGTAACTGGGTTAAGCGCAGTACTGGTTATGATTTCACCAAAGACAGTTGGTTTCAAACGCCAAGCAAGCGCTATAGCCTGTTTGGCAACATGATCCAGGAGCTGGGCAATGAACTGGTATTGTCAGGTGACATACTGTACACCAAGCGTAAGTCCGATCAGCAAATGGCGCCGCAGCCTGCTGATATCATGTTAGGAGTTTGTGGTCAGGCAAGAGTGAATCCTAACCGTTGTATTACCTTGGATCAGTCTATGTTGGCTGCAGGTATAAAGGCGGACAAGACCGGGCGAGTCAATTATCGCCGTCGTACCAATGATGTTGGGCCACGTATTTATAATCAGGATGTCGATATTCTGCGTGCTTCTCTTGCTCTGCAAGGCACGTTGGATGTCAATACAGGTATGACTTGGGATTTGTCTTATACCTATGGCAAGAACAAGGCCGATACCTGGGTTGAAAACTCTATCAATGCTGAAAAGATGACAAACTCGGTTTACAACAATCAAGGCGCCTGGCTCAGCGGTGCACCATTGACCCAGGAGATCATCAATGACATAGGCTTTACCGAACGTAACTATGGTGGTAATGAACAACATGTGGTCGCCGGGGTATTGAATGGTGAGTTGTTTGACCTGGCTGCCGGTCCTGTCAGTTTTGCTATCGGAACCGAATATCGCTATGACAGCGGATACTTTACTCCGGATCCTGTGATTGTCGCCGGTAAAGGAACTGCTGCTCAGCAAGATCCAACCGACGGTAACTATAATGTTATCTCAATCTATCAGGAGATTAGTGTACCTTTCAGCGACAAGCTGACCGGTGAATTTGCCCTGCGTTTCGATGATTACTCTACTTTCGGTAAGGCGTCCACCTGGAAGCTAGGGCTGACCTATGAAGCGACCGATGAACTTATGCTGCGCGCCGTGGCTGCTACCGGTTTTCGGGCACCAAATGTCAGCGAACTCTATGGCGGTAACACAGGATCTTACGACTATTTGGAAGATCCATGGAAGAATGCCCAGGATCCACAAATTTTGGTCAACTATACCTCAGATCTGAATTTGAAGCCTGAGGAGTCAGAGTCTTATTCTGCTGGTTTGGTTTATTCACCAGGTTTTATTGACGGTATGTCTCTGACCTTGGATTACTGGCGTTTTCGGGTAACCAATGCCATTACTCGCTTGGATGCTCAGAAAGGGTTGAAAGATTGTCATGCCGGTAAACAGGCTGCTTGCGACACTTTCAAAATCACTCCATCCGGTGACTTATCCAAGTTCACCAACCCGTTGACCAACGTGGGAAGCCAGAATACCAGTGGTATCGACTTCAACCTGGCTTACAGTTTTGAAGGCTTGGGGCTGGACTGGAAGATCAATAATGACCTGACTTATCTGCTGAAATTTGAGCAGAATGGTGTGGCCTATGACGGTACTATTGACGGTAACTTTGGCGCCTATGCAAAGGTTCGCAATAACCTCAGCATCCAGGCAACTCGTGGTGACTGGAGCCTGATGTATTACAACCGTTATATAGATAAGATGGACGATATCCATACCAAGTACGATAAGAATAAAAAACCTTACACTGCAGTTGCCAAAGCGGATGCTGTTTTGTATCACAACATTGTCGGTACCTATCATTTCACCGATGCCTTGACAGCTTCTCTGGGGGTGAAAAACCTGACAGATGAAGAGCCTTCATTTGTATCCAATGGCAGTGATGGCGGAACTGTTCCTGAGGTTTATGACACCATAGGTCGTCAAATCTACGGTGGTGTAACTTATAAGTTCTAAGTCATCTCATAAAATGAAAAAGCGCCCGAGGGCGGGCGCTTTTGGCGTTTATTGTACGCCGTGGAAAACATAGTTTCGAACCACTAAAGATCAGCATCTTGCCAACCGGCTAGGTTGAATTCGCCGTATCAGTGTTTTATTCAGTCAATCCACTGACTTTGAGTTGCCTTAATCGTTATTGCCTGTCCCTGTCCATTGGATGTTGGCTTTAATCTCTTCCACCAAACCGGCATCCTCTTCGGTAACATGACCTATAACACTGTAAATTTTGCCGACAACAGGCTGCTCGATATCGAATTGCGCCTGGCAGTATTCGATACCATTTTCTTCAGCGGGGAACAGATAGGCTGGAATGCGATATTCCATACCTTCGTAGCTGAGGTTGAGATCGTAAAACTCCCTCACCTCATCACAGCTGAAGTCGGTGTTGGGTACATCGAAGTAGAGCCCCACCTTGGCGCCGCCATTATCCGCCGCTGTCATCTGCATGGTCAGGTGACCGAGCTGATAGGTCGCTTCTGTGGCCGCTGGCAGCTCTGCTGTAAACATGCGACCTTGGGCATTATCATCAGATTCGATATCCAGACGTTTTTCAACATCATCGGCTTTGCTGAACAGGGTATAGCGACCGTCCCACATTTGGGCGACCTTGGCCCCTTTACCCACACCTGCAATGGCGTCGTTCAGCTTGATGGTTTCCTGATGTTCAACACCTTCATCATCGCCGTACTCCAGCACCATTTGGCCTAGTTCATTGATGGTATAAGTGGAGACTTCCACGGTTGCAATGGCGGAGCATTCGCTGAGGTTGTTTTGAGTGCGGACATTACGCAGCACAGAGCCGTTTTTGAACTCCAGAGTATCACACCACACTTGCATCACACCGTCGTCGTGTTCGTCTGCAGAACCCCATTCTGTGATGAACCAGGTGTTGCCTTCCAGCGGATGTTTGGGCTCTGGTTCGACACCGTTACCGGCAACCTTGACTTTAAGATCGGCTCTCACAGCTGCATGTTTGCCGTCATTGACTGTCACAGTGACAACAAAGTCGCCGGCAACCAGAGGCTTGCCGGACAAACGCAATGAGTCACCTTGCTCAATTTTCAGGTCGATACCTTGCATATCCGTCATGGCGCTGAAGGTCAGTTGATCTTTATCCTGATCGCCAAATAGCTCATCCAGGTCAATCACCTGATCGATTTGATTGCCTACTGTCAGCGCCATGCGTGCCAGTTCAGCTTCCAGTTTGGCTTTTTCAGCCGGGTTGATGACAGGAGCATGGTTGATACTGCTGACTTCAATCTCAATTTCCAGCGGGTATGAGCGGGTGCCCTTGCTGTCGGTGGCGTAAGCGTGCAGCTCAATTTCACCGGCTACCTTAGGTGTGCCGCTGAGTACGCCTGTTTTGGCATCGAATGCCAGGCCCAGGGTTTCCAGTGCTATGTTGCCATCTTCCTCCATCAGGCTCAGAGTGAAGCTGTCGTTGTCCTGGTCGGCAAAAGCGGCTGACAAATCTACGGCAGACATTGGCTGACCCAGTTCCACTTCAATTTGGGTCTGCTTGTCCAGCTCAGTCTGGCTCAAGGCAATATGAGGCCTGTGATTGGACTCTACACCGCCTTCTGGGGTGATCACCGGCTCGTAGTCGTCGAGTTTGTCACCGGCTTCCACCTTGGCAGCCACATCTTCAACCAAGAGTTGCAGATGCGCTTCAGCCAGGCCCTGATGGCTAACCAGCGTCTCGCCGATAATGTTCAGCGCTTGAGCGACCTTGTTGGCACTGCTCTTGGCCAGATAGTCACCAAACAGCAGCTCTGGTTCGGCTTTAAGTTCAGCAAATTGAGCCGACACAGCTTTTTCGGCATTTGCCTTGGATACACCTTGGTTGGCATCCATATGCTTGACAACCAAGTCGGTCAGCGGGCTGATCACCTGGCTGTTGGCATCTTTGTTTGCCGGGGCCTTGAGCTCAAAGGTTTTTTTCACCAAGCCGCGGCTTTCATCCATGGTCTTGTCGGCAATGGCCTTAACACACAGTGTTTGTCCCTGATATTGGCCATCGATCCGGGCAATACCGCCTTTGCCGGTTGTCGCCACTTTGGTTTGGCAGTTTTCGCCGGCATAAACGTCGGCATTCACCAGATAACCATCAATGGCTGTGACCGAAAATGATTTGGTTGTGGGGTTGTCATTGTTGTCGCTGCCGCCGCAACCGGCCAGTGCCAGTGCTATTGACGCTGCAAGCAAAGTCGTCTTCTTCATTCTTTATCCCAAAATAATTTGAGCGCCTTGATGACGCCCATCCACCTTTTTAGATACAAAAGTTCCATTTAAAGGGATGCAGATGATAACTTTGATAAACAAAAGATAAATTGATTGGGTTCACATAAAATTCCTGATTAAAAACAGTGTGATAGGTTTAATTTTGAGCTGTGGTTTAATTTTGGACACATATTGGCGTCATAATCGCCAAAAGTGCCGCTATCTGAGTTTTTACTTGTCAGAAGCAAGGAATTGTGCCGCCTGAATGGATTGATAAATGCTTATAAATAAGAGGGTTATTGATGGCTTGTTAATTGCCTCTCGGGTAGCAGAAATGAAAGTTCTGGATTGAATTAGCGCGTATTTAGCCCACGCCAAGGCGCTGAGGTTAAGCCGCCGGTTTGTTAAAAGTGAACCTTGGTTCAGTGTAAAAAAACAGCTCCGCAAGAGTGGCATCTGCGGAGCTGTTCTGAATGGAACTGTTTTAAATGAGAGTTAAGCCAAATTTAATGCCCGTCGCTCACTACTTTGTTTCAAAAACCTGTCTAAGGAGTTCTTTCAGTAGCTTAGGTTTTGGTAACTGGGCTCAGTAGCCTGCCGCTTCGCTGCCGGCACGGCGTGGATCCGATGCACCAAATTTACCTTCTTCGGTCACCATAATGCTCTGGGTGCTGCCCATGGAACTTTTGACGTTGACCAGGTGGCCCATGGCTTTCAGCAGCGCTATGGTGTCACCATTGAGGCTGCGCTCAACCCGAATTTCATCCGGCAACCACTGGTGATGCATCCGCGGCGCAAAGCTGGCTTCGGCGATATTCAGGTCGTGGTCAATCACATTCATGATGATCTGCAGCACTGTGGTAATGATCCTGGCGCCCCCCGGGCTGCCGGTAACCAGAAACGGCTGACCGTCTTTCATTATCATGGTCGGGCTCATGGAGCTCAGTGGCCGCTTGTTGCCCTGTACCGAGTTGGCTTCACCGCCCACCAGACCATACCCGTTGGGGGTGCCGGGTTTGGCTGAGAAATCATCCATCTCATTGTTCAGCAAAATCCCTGTGCCATCGGCCACCAGCCCAGAACCATAACTGAAGTTGAGGGTATAGGTGTTGGATACTGCATTGCCCCATTTGTCCACGACCGAGTAGTGAGTTGTCTGGTCACTTTCATAGGGTGCCAGCTTGCCGGGTTTGACCTGGCTTGAAGGGGTGGCGTGCTTGCTGTCGATGCTCTTGGCCAATGTCTTGGCATAATCCGGGCTCAACAGGGCTTTGACCGGCACAGGATAGAAATCCGGATCGCCGAGATACTCGCTGCGATCGGCATAGGCCCGTCTCATGGCCTCGGCCATAAGATGCAAAGTGGCGGCGGTGTTATGGCCCAGATCATGGATGGGGTACTGCTCGAGAATGTTGAGGATCTCTATGATATGAATACCACCCGATGATGGCGGCGGCATGGAAACCACCTCATAGCCTCGATAGTGTCCGCGCACCGGCTGGCGCTCTATGGCTTGATAGTTGTTGAGATCCTCAAGGGTCATGATGCCGCCGGCGGCCTGAATGGCTCTCACCAGTTTCTCGGCGGTTTCCCCTTGGTAAAATCCTTTGCTGCCCTGTTTGGCAATCAGCTCCAGTGAGTGAGCCAACTCAGGCTGCTTGATGATGTCGCCCGGTACAAAGCTGCTGCCATCTGCCTTGTAGAAGATAGCGGCAGAGCTTGGCCATTGGGAAATGCGGCGCTTAACCCCATTGAGGGAGTTGGCCAGATCTGAAGTAACGCTGATCCCATCCCGCGCCAGTTTGATCGCCGGGGCTATCACTTGCTCCCGTTTCATGGTGCCATACTTGGACAGGGCCAGCTCCATGCCCATCACAGTGCCGGGAACGCCTACTGCCAGGCCGTGCTCGCGGCTGAGTTTATTGACCGCATTGCCCTTGTCATCAAGGAAGATATCCCTGTGGGCCTTGGAAGGCGCCATCTCCCGATAATCTATGGCTATGGTCTTGTTTTCCTTCGCCAGGTGTACCAGCATGAAACCGCCGCCACCTATATTGCCGGCCCGGGGCAAAGTCACTGCCAGGGCATAACCCACGGCCACAGCTGCATCTACCGCGTTGCCGCCTTGCTTGAGAATATCTACCCCGATACGGGAAGCCAGTGCCTCCTGGCTGGAAACCATGCCATGCTTGGCCCAAACGGGCTGGGCTGTGGCCATTTCACTGTAAATCGAGGATTCATTGGCGGTAACTTGTGGGCTGTAACTCAGGGTGGAGGCTGTTGGCAGCGCCAGAGCGACGGCGAAGATCAGCGGTTTTATCAGACGCACTATATTTCCTTATACTGCTTTTGCTTAAGTTGCTATGCAATGTGCCGCCAATTATCCTTGATTGCAAGTTTGCCTCGGCATATGGAATAAATTTGGACAATAAGCACTGGCAGTGGCGTTTTGCCGCCGGCATTGATGAGATCCCCGCCGCCGAGTGGGATCTGTGTCTGGCTGAAGATGGCCAAACAGAGCCGGACAACCCCTTTTGCCGGCATGCTTTTTTGAAGGCGCTGGAGCAAAGTGGCAGTGTTTGCGCCGCAGCCGGCTGGCAACCCATGCATTTACAGCTGTTTTGCAACGACAGGCGTTTGGCTGTGATGCCTCTCTATCTCAAGGATCACTCCTGGGGCGAATATGTGTTCGACTGGGCCTGGGCCGATGCCTATCAGCGCCACGGTGAAGCCTATTATCCCAAGCTGGTCAGCGCCATTCCCTTTACGCCTGTCAGCGGCCCAAGACTCGGGATAGCGCCCGAGGCCAGGGCGGCGGCCGCTGATATCCAGCAGGCGCTGGGGAAACTATTTTGGCAACTGCTCGAAAGCTATTCCTCCTGGCATTGGCTGTTTGTCAGCAAGGGGCAGCTCGAGTCATTGCGGCATTTGCCCCAGACCTTGTTGCGGGAAGGCACGCAGTTTCATTGGTTTAACCGGGGTTACAGCCAGTTTGATGATTTTTTGGCGCGGCTCAATTCGAAACGGCGCAAGAATATTCTCAAAGAGCGCCGCGCCTTGGCTGACTTGCAGTTTGTCTGGCTAAGGGGCGATGAACTGCAAGATTGGCACTGGCAGCTTTTCTATCGCTGCTATCGGCAAACTTACCTGAAACGCTCCGGCCACGGGGGATATCTTCAGCCCGGCTTTTTCAAGCTACTCGGTAAGTTGATGGCGGCCGAGGTGCGTTTGCTCCTGGTTCACCGAATGGGCGAAGCGCCGCAACAGGCGCTGGCATGCGCGCTTTATCTGCAGGGGAAAGATACGCTTTATGGCCGCTATTGGGGCGCACTTGAGGAGATCCCGGCGCTGCATTTCGAGGCCTGTTACTGGCAGGGGATTGACTACTGTATCAAGAACGGCCTCAGTTGCTTCAACGCCGGTGCCCAGGGGGAGCACAAGCTGATTCGCGGTTTTGAGTGTGTCACCACCTATTCGCTGCACGGCATAGCGCATCCAGGCTTTAGGGAGGCGATAGCCGATTTCTGTCAAACAGAGGCCGGCAACAACCGCTTGTATCAAGCGCAGTTGCAGCAGGCCTTACCTTACAAAAAGGGCGATTAACCCAGCGCCAGCCAGACACCGACCCCCAGCATCAGGCTGCCGGCTATCCGGTTGAGCAGGCGGACATTGTTGCCACGGCTCAAAAACAGCCTCAGGCTCTTGCCGCCGTTGGCATAGGCCAGCATGCAGATGAGTTCGGTACACATGATAATGCCGATGAGTGCCGTCAGTTGCGGTGCCATAGGTTGCTGCAGATTGATAAAGGGAGGCAGCAAGGAAATCATAAAGGCCCAGCCCTTGGGATTGGCAATGGCGGTGACAAAACCTTGGGAGATCAACGCTGTGCGCTTAATGCTTCGTGGTTGGTCGAGATTGGCCATCTTGCCCTTGGCCCGCCACATATTGATGCCGAGCCAGATAAGATAGGCTCCACCAAGATATTTGAGTCCCTGGAAGATCATCGGATGTTTCAACATAATCGTGGCCACACCCAGCACGGCCGCCAAAGCTACCAGGGCGACCCCCACGACTTCACCCAGCATCATCCACAGAGTGCGGCGCACCCCAATGCTCATCCCCAGTGTCATGGCCAGGGTCATGCACATTCCCGGGGTGACGGAAACAAAGAAAAAGGTTGGAATAAAAGCGGCGAGCAGGGCGTAGTCTTGCATTTTGGGTACAGCTGTCTCTCAAAAAGGGAGATCAGTCTAATGAAATCCTACCGGGCGACAAAGTAAAAAATTGCAGCGCTCAATATACTAAGGCGGAAAACAAGAGACCGATCATCAGATCGGTCTCAAACGGGGGATTTCGCTATCGGTTACAGCACGCCACGCTTCATTTGATCGCGCTCGATGGATTCGAACAACGCCTTGAAGTTACCCTCGCCAAAGCCGAGGTTGTTCTTGCGCTGAATAATTTCGATAAAGATCGGGCCGAACAGGTTTTTGGTGAAGATCTGCAGCAGATAGCCACTGTCATCCCCGTCCACCAGAATTTGATGATGCTTTATCTTGTCGCGGTTTTCCGTCACCTGCGGCACCTTGTCGAAGATGGTGTCGTAGTATTCAGGGATGATGTCCAGGGTCTCGATTGAGGTTCCTTCCATGGCATCGAGCGAGGCGACGATATCCCGGGTGCGGAACGCCAGATGTTGCACGCCCGGGCCGTTATATTCGCGCAGGTACTCATCAATCTGGTTTTTGTCGTCACCCTTGCCCTCATTGATGGGGATACAGAAGCTGCCATCGGGAGAGCGCAGGGCGTAGGAGACCAAGGCGGTTTGTACGCCGCTGATATCAAAGTAACGCACTTCGGTGAATCCGAAGATATCCTTATAGAAATCAGACCATTGTTCCATAGTACCCTTGTGGACATTGTTGGTCAGGTGATCTACTTCCATAAAGCCTTTTTCAGGGACTATCACAGGGGCAGGCAGGTCGACAAAGTCTGTCTTGTAGATGTTGTTCTGCTCGTCGAAACGGTCGATGAAGTAAATCAGGCTGTCGCCTATACCATAGATTGCCGGGTAAGGCAGGTCAGTGTGGGCCTGATCTGCCGGGCGGGCGCCGCGGGATACCGCCAGTTGCAGGGCATAGTTGGCATCTTCTACCCGCCAACCCATGGAGCAGATGGCCGGGCCATGGTGCTTGGCAAATTCGGCGCTGAAGCCTTGACGCTCCTTGTTGAGCAGAAAGTTAATGTCGTTCTGCTTGTAGTAGAAAATCTCCCTGTCCTTGGCTTTTTTCAGCATGGAGAAACCAAAGTCGATAAAGACCTGGTGCATGAAATCACTGTCCGGGGTTGCAAACTCGGTGAATTCGATACCGAGCAAACCCAGTGGATTCTTTTCGCTTGCCATTTCTATGTCCTCTTCAATGATGTTGCTTGCGGCCATTCTCTGATGGCCTTGCTGGATATTCGGGTCCGGGCTCAGCGTTCGAGCCAGGAGCGGTTGTAATCTGTACTCATGCAGCTCTGCACATGGGTGGTTAATTGCAGCGGGGCAAAGGTGTCCACCATAACGGCGTATTCATAGGTGTCTTTCTTGCCGATGGAGGCTTCGGTGCGCCCGGGCTGCGGCCCATGAGGCACGCCTTTTTGATGCAGTGTCAGGTAACCGGCTTCTATGCCGGTGCGGCTCATAAAGTCGCCATCCACATAGTAGAGCACCTCGTCGCTGTCGATATTGTTGTGGTAGTAAGGTGCCGGGATAGCCTTGGGATGGAAGTCGTAAGGTCTGGGAACAAAGTTGCAGATAACAAAGTTGTGGGCGGTAAACACCAGATGATCCGAGGGGGGCAGGTGAATCTTGCCTACCTTGGGCGCGTACTCTGTGATATTGAAGGCCCAGGGGTAGACAAAACCGTCCCAACCCACCAGATCAAAAGGATGCCATTCCAGCTGAGTCAGTTGATACTTGTCGCCAAACTTGCTGACCAGTGGGAATTCCCCTTGCTCGACCTTGGCCTCTGTCAGTTCGGGTACCCGGATATCCCGCTCGCAATAGGGCGCCGACTCCAGCAACTGGCCATAGTCATTGCGAAAGTGTTTGGGGATCTCCACCATGGAGAAGGACTCGATCACCAACAGGCGCACATTAGTGTAGTCCTTGAATTTCAACTGATAGGTGGTGCCGCGGGGGATCACCAGATAGTCCCACTTTTGCACCTTGAGCTTGCCGTATTCACTTAAGAGCTCGCCTTCACCCTCGTGGACAAATACCACCTCGTCGGCGTAGGCATTGCGGTAAAACAGCTCGGTATCCTCGGTGACTCTGGCGGTATAAATCGCCAGATCCTGATTGAAAAAAATCTTGTTGCGGGCACAGAAGAAGTGCCCCTGCCTGTCGGCCTGTTTGCTGTCCAGTTTATAGTTCTGTACCAGGGAGTCCTGCCACACTTCTCCATGACTGAGCTTAAAAGGCTCAACAGTTAACGCCTTGGTAGGCATATTGTGGTGGTACTTGTTGGAATAGATATTGGAAAAGCCATGGGTTGAAAACAGCTCTTCACGGTAGAGTTCACCGGATGGCTTCTCAAATGCGATGTGGCGCTTGTTGGGAACCTGCCCCTGTTTTACATAAAATGGCATTTGACTCTTCCTTGGTGGCGCTTGCTGTTAACCTTCTTTGGGAACCTTCGGCGGCCACTGTTGTTATTCTTGTTCTCTTTGCGCTCTTGTCTGTCGGAATTGCTGGTCGCTGGCAGCGCAAATGAGCCGTTTTTGTGATCTATCTTTCAATTTAGTTGCGTGCTTGTACAAAAAAAAGAATAATTATTCGGCATACTCAATCTAAAAATTTGATTGTCTTGTTGGATTTACGGGAGTGTAAACCTTGCGTATCGATATCGACGCCTTCAATGTGCTTAAGGTGGTGGTGGAAGAGGGCAGTTTTGCCAAGGCGGCAGAGCGTCTGCACAAGGCGCAGTCGGCGGTGAGCTATCAGATAAAGAAACTGGAACAATATCTTGGCGTTAATCTGCTGGACCGTAATCAATACCGGGCCGAGCTGACTCACGAAGGGCGGGTTATTCTGGCCGAGGGACAACGCTTACTGGCGCATCTTGGCAACATAGAACATCTGGCCAGCCGTTTCAGTGAGGGTTGGGAGCCCAGGTTGGAGCTGGTGATAGACGGCGCCTTGCCGATGGAGCCTATCATGACTGCCCTCAAGCGCATGACAGAGCATAAGATCCCGACCAAAATCCAGCTTAATATGGAGTTTCTCGGTGGGGTACAACACAGGTTTGAGCGCGACAGCGCTGATCTTATGTTGGTGAAAGACTATCGCAGCGGCCCCAGTTACCACCCCAAGCCCCTGCCTGCCATCACCAGTGTGTTGGTGGCAGGTAAAGACCACCCCTTGACTTCGCGCCGCGGCATAACTCTGTCTGAATTGCAGCAACATGTGGAGCTTACCATCGAAGACTCATCACCGGTCAAGAGCCAGCGCGATGAGCTGCAGTTTGGCGGCGACAAGGTCTTTTATCTTTCCGGTTTTATTATGAAAAAGAACGCCTTGCTCAAGGGGCTGGGTTTTGGTTGGATGCCGGATTTTCTGATAACCGAAGAGCTGGCTTATGGTGATTTAAGTGAGCTGGACTTTGTCGGCGGCAGCCGTTTTCGTTTTATTCCTCAGTTGGTGTCAACGCTGGAACGCCCCCTTGGCCGCGCAGGAAGGCTGTTTACCGAGCTTATTCTGGAGGAGTTTGAGCGCTTTCAAGGGGATAACGCCAGCGGTTTGGGTTGAAGCATTCTGTTACTTTTTACTCAAATTACATCCACCTCCTCACTTGCCGTTTTGACATTTTATGTCATAGACTGAGTGCCAGGTCATTCAGACCCTAAACCATTGAGGGGGAGTTTCAATGAGCAAGAACAGCCATGAAGTGGATTATGAGATCAAGGGCGAGAGCATGCAGCTGGTTGAGGTGGAGCTGGATCCCGGCGAAACCGTGATAGCCGAGGCCGGCGCCATGACTTACATGGAGGAAGGGATCAGTTTTGAAGCGCGCATGGGCGATGGCTCAGAGCCGGATTCGGGCTTTTTTGGCAAGTTGATGGGGGCCGGTAAACGTATGCTGACAGGTGAAAGCCTGTTTATGACCCATTTCAGCAATCAGGGCCAGGGCAAACGCCGGGTGTCGTTCGCCGCACCTTATCCAGGCACTATTCTGGCAATCGATCTCGATGAGGTCGGCGGTGAACTCATTTTGCAGAAAGACAGTTTCCTGGCTGCGGCTATGGGGACCCAGGTGACCATGAGATTCAATAAGCGCCTGGGAACCGGTTTCTTCGGCGGTGAAGGCTTTATTTTGCAGAGTCTCAAGGGTGATGGCATGGCCTTTATTCACGCAGGTGGCACCTTGATCCGTAAAGAGCTCAAGGGCGAAACCCTGAGAGTGGATACCGGCTGTCTGGTGGGCTTTACCAATGGCATCGATTACGACATAGAGAGAGCCGGCTCTCTCAAGTCCATGGTGTTTGGGGGTGAAGGTTTATTTCTGGCGACACTTTCAGGCCATGGCACAGTGTGGCTGCAGAGCTTGCCGTTTTCCCGTATGGCCGACAGGATCATTGCCCATGCGCCTTCCGCCGGTGGCAGTGACCGGGGCGAGGGCTCAGTGCTTGGCGGAATTGGCCGTATGCTGGATGGGCGCTGAGAAGCGCTATTGGCGAAATGACCGGCAAAGGTAGCAGTAAAGATTAAGGTAAAGATAGCAGCGAAGAAAGGCAGTCAAGAAAGACAGTCAAGCGCTGACCCCATTTGCTGACAAACAAAAAAGCCATGGTTTCCACCATGGCTTTTTGCTTTTGAACTCAGGGCTTTGATAACGGCATCAGTGTTCCAGGATCTCAATGATCCTGCGGGTCTTGTCGTGCAGCTTGAACAGTGTGCCTTCAATGTCGACCGTTATCAGGCCATCATTGCCCAGCGGCACAACTACTCGGCCGCGAGCATAGATATCATTATCAAGGATATCGCCCCTGTGATAGCGCTTTTGCCAACCCGGAGGCAAAGGTTCACCCCGGGCGGCTTTCTTTTGCAGTCCAGGGGGCAAATCTTTGTGGTCTTTATCCTGCTTGGCCAAAACGGCCGGACTGGCCAGCAGGGCACCCAGGCTGATTGCTACCAAGGCTTTGGATAGTTTGTTTGTCATAGTTGCTCTCCTGCGAGTAGAAGAATACGTTGCCATTCCTGCTCTGTGACCGGTTGCACGCTCAGTCTGGCCCCTTTTTGTACCAGATACATATGTTCGAGCTGCGAGTCTGCCTTGATCTCTTTCAGGCTGACTGTTCTGGCAAACTGCCGTTCAAAGCCGATATCCAGCTGAAACCAGCGCGGTGACTCTGGGCTCGACTTGGGATCAAAGTAGGGTGATTCCGGATCCCAGGCCGTGGTATCGGCTTTGGCCTCTCCGACGACTCTGGCTGTGCCCACCACGCCCGGCGTTTTGCAACTGGAATGATAGAACAAAATGGCGTCGCCGATTTGCAGTTCATCGCGAATAAAGTTGCGAGCCTGATAATTGCGGATCCCGCACCAGGGTTCCACCTTGACCCGCTGTAGATCGTCGATGCTGAATTCATCGGGTTCGGATTTCATCAACCAGTACTTCATGCTGGCACTCCTTGAGTGTTTTTACCAGAAAAGCTTACCAGCCTGTTAAGCACTTATTCAGCAAGGCAAGGGCAGACTGACTTCATTAGATTGGTAGATTATGCATTATTGTGATAATCGATGTAAAAGATTAGGAGTCGCCTATGGCCACACTCAGCCTGACAGCTTCAACTGCTGATTATCAAACCTATCGCCATGATTTTGCCCGCGGGGAACAGGATTACGACCCCGCGACAGTCCATAAATTTGTTGCCGAAATGAAGCGCCAAGGCATGTTGCTCAACGAGTTCAGTTGGGATGATTGGTATCAAAACAGCCATATGGTCGACAGGCCTGAATATATCGCCGATGCTTCCTTGTATGAATGCCGCTTGCTGCTCAGTGCCATGGTGCGCTTAGAGCGTTTCAGCCCGGGTGTCCTGCAGAACATGCGCCGTCAGGGGGTCATGTTGGCCTTACTGGAAAGAATGCAGCAATTGCAAAAGGCGGCCTGAGGATATTCGGTCGCTGTTACCGTGCATTTTGCGGCCATGATCCCGTCATCGGCAGGCTTTTTATTCAGGGCTCCTTTGGGGGCCCTGATGGTTTTTGAGCCATTATTCTTTAGTCTAAAAGCCGGTTTCCTTGCTTGTTATTCCAATGCGCCATTCGTTAGAGTCGTTATGAACCCTGCGCCCAGGCCGCAGTGAAAGCCGATCATTGCCGCTGCTTTTGATGCTTTTCAGACGTTGCCAATATGGCTTCACACTGTGAGGGGAGGGCCGCCGGCTCAGGGTGACAGACTCTTCCTATAACGATAAAACAACGCACGGAGGCTTAGATGTCTGCCAACAAGACAAGCAAGCAACTCAATGATTTACCTCTGTCACAGAGCCGTTATCTGGGGCACAGTAATACTCCCTTGATAGACAAGACCATAGGTCAGTATTTGCAGGATATCTGCAACCGCTATCCGGACAATACAGCTGTGGTGATGCATCATCAGCAACTGCGCTGGAGTTATGCGCGCTATCTTGAAGAGATAGATAAGTTGGCCACAGGCCTGTTGGCACTGGGTATCGGCCCCGGGGATCGGGTCGGGATCTGGTCGCCCAATAATATCGAGTGGTGTCTGACTCAGTTTGCCACCGCCAGAATTGGCGCCATCATGGTGTGCATCAACCCGGCTTATCGCCCGGAAGAGCTGGAATATGCACTTACCAATGTGGGCTGTAAGGCTCTGATCACTCACGATAAGTTCAAGTCCAGCGATTACCTGGCGATGCTGAATGAGTTGGCGCCGGAACTCAGTGATGCCGAGCCCGGTAAGCTGGCGTCCAGTCGTCTGCCGGAACTGCGCTGCGTTATTCGCACCGGCAGTGACAAGACGCCGGGCATGCTGAATTTCCCCGAGGTATGTGCCATGGGCTCTGAGGCGGAATATGCCGATCTCAAAGGCATAGGTGAGCGTCTATCGGCCAATGATGCCATCAACATCCAGTTCACTTCAGGCACCACGGGTAACCCCAAAGGCGCCACGCTGACCCACCATAATATTCTCAACAACGGCATGCTGGTGGCCGATGCCATGGGCTTTGGCCCGGATGATAAGCTTTGTATTCCCGTGCCCCTGTACCACTGTTTTGGCATGGTGCTGGGGAATCTGGTGTGTCTGGCCAAAGGCGCCACGGCCGTATTCCCATCCGATGCCTTTGACCCTACGACTACCCTCAAGGTGGTCGAGCAGGAGCGCTGCACTGGACTGCACGGGGTACCAACCATGTTTATCGCCGAATTGGAGCTGGCCAATTTCCAGGAGTATGACCTCAGCAGTTTGCGCACCGGGGTGATGGCCGGCGCCACCTGTCCTGAGGAGTTGATGAAACGGGTGCATAAGCTGATGCATATGACAGAAGTCGTTATCGCTTACGGCCAAACGGAATGCAGCCCGATCAATAACATGACAGAGGTGGAATCTTCATTCGAGAAACAAGTCACTACCGTTGGCCGGGCACTGCCCCATACCGAGGTGAAGATCATTGATGAATTCGGTGAGATTGTAACTGTAGGGCAGCCGGGGGAGGTCTGTAGCCGAGGTTATTGTGTGATGCAGGGTTACTGGAACGATCCGGCCAAAACCCAAGCCACCATAGATAAAGAAGGCTGGCTGCATTCGGGCGATCTCGGAGTGATGGACAGCGAAGGATATGTACAGATAGTCGGTCGCATCAAAGACATGATTATCCGGGGCGGTGAGAACATCTATCCACGGGAGATTGAAGAGAAACTCTACACCCATAGTGAAATTCAAGATGCTGCAGTATTCGGGGTACAGAGTGAAAAATACGGTGAAGAGGTGTGCGCCTGGATCAAGATACGTCCCGGCAGTACCGTCACTGAAGATGAAATCCGTCACTTCCTGACCGAGAAGGTGGCTTATTTCAAGGTGCCGCGTTATATCAAGTTTGTTGAACAATACCCTATGACGGTCACCGGCAAAATCCAGAAGTTCCGCATGCGTGAGCTGATGTATGAAGAGCTGCACCGGGATATCAACGCTTGAGTCATTTAAACCGCAACAGTAAAAGAGAAGCGCCGCATTGCGGCGCTTCTTTATGGTCATGAATTACTTGCCGAAAGGAATCGGTCTAGGGGTGTCTTTGTTGGATGGCGGCAGAATGGGCATTTCAACCTTGGGCTGTTCGCCGGTCAGCGACTTGAGGAAGGCCACCATCTCTTGGGTTTCTTTCTCGGTCAGCTTCTGACCCAACTGGATATCCGACATGGTGTTGACCGCTTCCTCCAGCTCCCAAACACTGCCGTCATGGAAGTAGGGGTAGGTGAGTTCAATATTACGCAGTGTCGGCACCTTGAACACCATCTTGTCGGCTTCCTTACCCGTTACCGCCTTGCGGCCTTCGGCAGGGTTATCCGTGTGGAAAGGTTTGATAAGTCCCATCTTCATATACATGGTGCCACCGACCGCCGGACCATTATGGCAAGCGACACAGCCCTTGTCCTTGAACAGCTGATAACCCGCTTGGGCTTCGGCGCTGATGGCATTTTTGTCGCCTTCCAGATACTTGTCAAAGGGGCTATTGGGGGTCACCAGTGTCTTTTCAAAGGCGGCAATTGCATCTGTGATCCTGTCGATGTTGACCTCTTCAGAGCCGTAAACCTGCTTGAAGCGGGCGCGGTAAGCCGGCATGGAGGCAACGGTTTCGGACGCCAGTTCATGAGTAAATCCCATCTCCTTGGGGTTGGCTATTGGACCTGCGGCCTGTTCCTTGAGATCTTTGGCGCGGCCATCCCAGAACTGTGCCAGCATATAATCGGCGTTCAATACGGTAGGCGAGTTGATAGGACCTTCTTGCCAGGCATGACCGATAGAGGTTGGCAGGGCATCTACCCCTCCCATGGAAAGATTGTGACATGAATTACAGGAGATAAACCCGGACTTTGATAATCTGGGTTCGAAGTAAAGCATTTTTCCGAGTTCGACTTTTTCCGGCTCGGTGATTTTCACCGGCTTGATAATTTCGATAGGCTCAGCCGCCTGAGCCGCAGTCATCCCGAGGGCTGCCGTTACAGCCATGACCAGTGCTTGATATCTCATTGCTATCACCTCTAATAGGCTTACTTTGTGTGTGGTTATTTGCCCATCATAGTGATAGAAGGAGAGCTTTGACAGCTGTTAATATCGATTGGCTCTATCGTTGATTTAGATAGGTTTTTTGTGATGATTACCGCGGTTTTAGCCTCCAATTTTAGCTATCTTACCCAAATCGAACTTTTTCACATTTTCATCTCTCGTCACACTTTGATTTAAAGTGTGCGGTAAGCTGTGTTTTTTTGTGTCCGGCGCTGATTGAGACTGGTAGCTGCCAGGCGTCGACAAGCTATACTCTGTTAACTTCCTGAATGCTTATGGGGTTGGCCTTGGCAAATGGAGTGGCATTATGGCAAAAACAGCTATTACCTTTTTCGGCCGTTTTGCGCTGCACGTCCTCTTGTTGTTGCTACTTTATAGTGGCTGCTTTTCTGTGCGCGCCGAAACCCTGCAATTGAGCTCGCTTAATTGGCCCCCCTACACAGGTCAGATGCTGCAACAACAGGGAGCTTGTGTTGCCGTGGTCAAGGCGGCACTGGCCGCCATGGGCCATGACCTCAAAGTCAATTTCTACCCCTGGAGCCGGGCAGTGAAGTTGGCAGGCATGCCCGGATCTCCCTATCTTGGTTACTTTCCAGAGTATTATCACCAAAGCGATAAGTTTATCTTTTCCAAGCCATTAGGCTTTAGTCAATTGGCCTTGGTGGAGCAATCCCAGCGGCCAGTGAGCTGGCAACAGTTGCAGGACTTGCAGCGTTACAATCTCGGGGTGGTCAAGGATTATGTTAATACCGAAAGTTTGGATCGGGCCATGGACTCAGGCCGACAACCCTTCGAGCTGGCCAATTCCGATGAACAAAACCTTCGCAAATTGGCGGCCGCCAGAATTGATGCCGTGGTGATCGATGCCAATGTCTATCGTTACCTGCTGCGGCAAAAGGGGATGGAAGATATGGAAGGCAAACTTAAACTGAATCGGCAACTGCTGGCCAGCAAGGGCTTGCTGGTGGCTTTTCGAAATTCTGCAGAGGGACAACGCTGGCGGGATATTTTCGATCAGGGGCTGGCCCGTATCGATGCCAAGAGCATATTGGAGCAACACTTAAAGTATCATTGAGTTGTCATCCAAAGCGGCTAAATTGAGCTCTTTATCCCAGATGGACGTGTCTGTGACAGAAAGTGCCTATGAGCTTGAACTGCTTGCCGAGCTGGAGCATAAATACCAGCAACACTTGAATGCCAGGTCTTTGGCCCAAGTCGGCTTTGCCGGGAAGACGCACGATGTGCGGGCGCTGGAGCTGGGGAACCCAAACGCCAGGGTGCCCACAGTGCTGTTCGTCGGCGGCGTTCACGGGATAGAGCGCATCGGCAGCCAGGTGATACTGGCGCTTCTTGGCAGCCTGTTGACCCGCTGCAGTTGGGATAAACATCTGCAGTTGATGTTAACTCAGATACGGCTGGCGTTTGTACCTGTGTTGAATCCCATCGGCCTTATCCGGGGAACTCGCGCCAATGGCAATGGGGTCGATTTGATGCGCAATGCTCCCATAGATGCCCGCGGCTCAGTGACTTTTATGGTCGGCGGTCAACGGCTTTCCCGCCATCTTCCCTGGTATCGGGGCCGCAGCAATCAGCTGGAAGCCGAGACCCGGGCGATTATTGACTACAGTAATGATCTTATGGCCCGCGGCAGCAGCTTGATTGTGCTCGATGCTCACTCAGGTTTTGGCCTGGTGGATCATATCTGGTTTCCCTTTACCTGTAAGGACACGCCTTTTGCCCGCTTGGGGGAGGTGTATCATCTAAAGCAGTTGTTCGAAATGAGCTACCCCCATCATTGTCATTATCATATTGCGCCTCAAAGCCGCTTCTATCGCACCCACGGCGATATTTGGGATTATTTGGTCAGTTGTAACCCCCAAGTGCCTTTCCTTCCTTTAACGCTGGAAATGGGCTCCTGGGCCTGGGTTAAAAAGAATCCCAGGCAATTGCTGCGCTTCTCCGGTTATTTCAACCCTCAAAAGCAGCACAGGCTGCAGCGTATTTTACGGCGTCACTTTACCCTGATGCAGTTCTTGCTCGATGTGGGGTATGCTCAGGTACTGGAACAACTGCCTGAACTTCATCGACATCACCTGGACTATCAGGCACGAAACTTTTGGTATCCACAAGCGGCGGAGAAACCAAGTCATGACTGAGCAGCAAACCTGGGTGCTGATCCGTGGCCTGATGCGCGATAAACGTCATTGGCAAGCCTTTGCCGATAATCTGCTGGCGGCGGGGTTTCGGGTGGAGCTCATCGATCTGCCTGGAAATGGCGATAGGGTGGCGGATATCAGCCCCTGGGATATTCAGGATTATGCAGACTTTGTTGCAGATGAACTGCTGCGGCGCAAGGTGGCTAAATGCCGAATATTGGCTATTTCCATGGGCGCCATGGTGGCCATGGAAATAGCCGGGAAAAATGACGCTGAAGATGGCCGCCAAAAGGAATTTCAGATTGAGGGGCTTTTATTGCTCAACAGCAGCGCCGCCGATCTTTCGCCTTGGTATCAGAGATTTCGGCTGCAAGCCCTGCTGCGAGCCTTGTGCTCCAGAGTCAAAGGTGAGGGCATTCAATGGCGCGAGGCGACGATTCTTGCGCTTACCAGTCTTGCCCATGCCAAAGATAAGTCTCTGTGCCGTCACTGGAGCCAACTGGCGCTTGAGGCCAAAACCACACTCGCCAATGGCCTGCGACAAATTGTTGCCTCGGCCCGCTTTCGCTCCCCGGCTAACTTGCGGGTGCCGGCAGTCATTGTTTATGGCTGTGATGATCGCCTGGTTTCGCCCAAGTGCAGCGTTCGCCTGGCGGCCAAATATCGACAAAAGCCGATTCCTTTTTGCCGCTGCGGTCATGATGTGGCGTTGGATAGGCCTGAGTTATTGCTGGAGTTGGTGCAGCGTTTGAGTCGACAAACGCCTTAGACTTGCTTGGGGAAAGTTTGAGCCCAGGTCAAAATCGAGTCAGATATCCGACCTGGGCTTTGTGGTTAATGGGAGGCGACCACTGTCTTGCCTATGGGCGTTAAAGAAAGCAAGGCCAGCTTTAGGTGCTGAATGCCAAAAGGTATGCCTATGATGGTGACAAAGCAGGCCAGGGCGTGGGTCAGGTGGCCTATCGCCAGCCAAATTCCGAACAGCAGGAACCAGATAATGTTGCCGACCATACCCAGGGCGCCGGTGCCCAAATCTTCGCGGCCAGAGAGCCTGTCGCGGCTGATATGTTCCTGACCGAAGGGCCAGAATGCCAGTTCACCTATGACAAAACAGGCGCGGCCGAATGGGATACCTATGATACTGATAAAACAGAGCAAGCCGACAAACCACCAGGCCAGTCCCATGACAAAGCCGCCAAGAATAAACCAGGCAATATTAAAAATAAGACGCAAAATAGCCATTGAGTGCTCCTTTAAATGGCGGTTCAGCCACACAGTTTTGCTGTAAAGCTTGGGGATATTTCGATTAATAGCCAGAAGCGTGCCATAATTATAACCTGTTGAATAATATTGGATATTTCTATTTCTGAGCCTGGGTGGATGGCGGGGATTGGTGATTTATACCAATAAGTGGCGATAATCATCACAGAGGGGAGCCGCAATGGATTAGCCTCCAAGCCATCACTTAGTCGGCATAAAGCCTACTGGTGCCTGTGAGGATTTGTGGCCTGAACCTTGTCCTCCTTGGCGGCAAACACATACAATAGCTATCCCTTGCACACCTTAGCCTTGAAATATATCGCCACTGCCATGTCTTTAGCCGATTTCAAACTGGATAAAACCCCGGTTCAAGCCTTTGAGTTTCGGGGACATCAGCTGTTTATCAAGCGCGATGATCTACTTCATCCCAGTTTCAGTGGTAATAAGGCGCGCAAGTTCCGTTATTTCCTCGACCATGACTTTCCCGGTATCAAGCGCCTGATAGGTTATGGCTCGGCCCAGGCCAACTCACTCTACTCTATGGCGGCGCTGGCCAAACTCAAAGGTTGGCAGCTGGACTTTTATGTGGATCACCTGCCGGACTGGTTGCAGCAGCGCCCCCTGGGTAACTATCGCGCCGCGTTGGAATTGGGCGCACGGGTGATTGCCGTAAAGAATACGCCCAAGGCCGAGTTGATGACCGGGATGACTCTGGAGAACTTTGTCAGGCAGCATATTGTACCTGAGTGCGAGCACAGCCTGTTCGTTCCCGAAGGGGGCCGCTGTAGTTATGCCGAATACGGCGTAGCTCAGTTGGGCGCCGAGATTTTACAGTGGCAGCAGCAACAGGCTGCCCATAACCTCAAGCTGTTTCTGCCATCGGGGACTGGTACAACGGCACTGTTTCTACAGAAGTATTTTTGTGAGCAACAGGCTGATATTGAAGTGCTGACCTGCGCCGTGGTCGGCGGAGACAGTTACCTCAAGACCCAGTTGCTTGAGTTATCGCCCGATGAGGCATTGCATCCAACTATTGTTACACCCGAGCGTAAGTATCATTTTGGTAAGTGTTACCCCGAGTTTTACCAACTTTGGCAAGAGCTGGAGCAAAGCGGTATCCGCTTTGAGCTTTTGTACGATCCGCTCGGCTGGCAAGTGTTGCTCGACTTCTTGCGATGTGAGGGCGACTGCCAGGTACTGTATCTGCATCAGGGGGGGCTCCTTGGTAATGAGTCCATGCTTCCCAGATACAGGCGTAAATTCGGTTGAGTGGGAACCTTGACTTCAGATCAGCTGGTTGCGCTTGAGGATCTTATGAGTACGCTCTGCCAAACGTTGTAAGGATTTGAGATCGGCAAGCCCAGGCACCTCGTCATCGAGACGGTACTCCCAAAAGCATACCTCAGTGTCCAACATCTCCAACATTTTCTTGGAGCAACCCAGGCATTTCCCACCGCATAGGCTGGCTTCCGGCAAATTTAGTGGAATACAACGCCGGATCTCGCCCAGCAATGAACGCATCGCTTCCGTGGTATTCGGTTTAATGGATCCGGGTTTAGTCGCGCTGCTTTTAGCGGCTGTGATGGATTGATTCAAGACAACACCGACAGATGAGTTTATTAAGCATCAGCTTAATTCAAGTGGAAGGGTTGGATAATGATCTGGCGCTTGATTTACTGTTTATCGCCATTTGGTCAGGCTGCTTCCCGGGATCACGGGAAAAGGCCTTGACCAAATGTGATGTTCTACCCGATTGCTGCTGGATAACAGTCCAATCTGCCTGAGCGCTCGATACAGTGAGAGGATAGGGGTATCGAGTGGGTATTTCGACAGTCTTACTTATTGGCGCTCAGTAACCACTTCATAAACTTGAGGGTTTCCGTGCGCTTTGAGAAGGTTTGCTTCTTCTTGCCTTTGCTGTCGGTAAAGGCGATTGAGTTTTTGTTGATGGAAATTGAATCTACAGGAAAACTTACTGCGATTTCATGTCCGTTTACTTTGTATGACATGGGCCACACTCCTTATTTTCTGTTAGCGCCGATATTGGCGTATACAATCTTAACTATAGAAAATCCTTAGCATTTATTGCGAAAGATGCGTTGGTTGACTATTGAATGTACCCAGTTTGTCAGCCTTTATCAAGCCCCCGATAGACTAAAGCGCATAAAGACACTCCGGGTGTCAGTAGAACATCAGACCATCGCCGCAGCACAGAGTTCACCACAGCTGTGTGACATTTCAATTAAACTGAGGAATTGTTAACTGAACGGATTTACTTAAGCGGCCTGGAGCGAGATGGGACGAGCTGAGGGTACCTTAATATCGGCGGCCATTATATCGACAGTTGGCGATAAGTCAAGCAGTATAAATATTGCGTCTATATATCCGGAACTACATGTTTCTGCTACTCTTTTTTTGCTAAAGGTGCCAATGGCTCCCTGGCGCACTTTGGCTTGAACACAGCTTGAAGTGCTTACAGCGGATGGATTGGTACCTTACCTTATAGTGGCAAGGAGCGCGTTAATGAATAGAGTGTTGATTGGCATAGGGTTATTTATTCTGTTGCTCTGGCCAGGGTTGTGCCCGGCGGTCGAACCTGAGCCGGAAACGTCAAGCGAGCAAAGTGCTGCAGCGGCTTATGAGTATCGCGACCCCTTGCTCAGGGATACCCCCAGAGGTGCCTTGCAGGGCTTTATGCAGTATGCCAGAGAAGGGAATTATCAAACCGCGGCCGAGTATCTGGATCTGCGTTTTCTTCCCGCCGGTATGACAGCGGAGCAGGGGCCGCTCTATGCCAGGCAGTTGCTGGCGATTATCGAGCGTAATCTCTGGCTTAACCCTCAGGAGCTGGATGATACCCCGGAGGGCAAAACCGACGACAAGCTGCCTGCTTACCGGGAGGGGTTTGCCCGTTTGGAAGCCGAAAACAAGGCCTACCAGCTCCTATTGCAGCGGGTGCCGAGCTCTGAATACGGCAGTCTGTGGAAGGTTTCCAATGCCACGGTTGCCAAGCTTCCAAAACTATACCAGGCCTTGGGCTATGGCCCCGTGGTGGAGTGGTTTATCGAGCACATTCCTGAAGGACGCCTGTTTACCCTGAATCTTTGGGAATGGGCCATGATGCTGGCCTATCTGGCGCTGGCATTCTTATTCGTGGTACCTGTGACCTGGTTGTTGCAATGGCCGCTTTCACGTTCATCACACCCGCTTAAGGTTGAATTGGGCGCCTTTATTCGCGGCCCACTCAGGTTCTTTGCCGCTGTGGCACTCGATAGGGCCATGCTTGCCAACAGTACCTTGAGCGCTGCGATGCAGGAGATAGTCAACACAGGCTTTTTCTTTATTCTGGCCACGGTTTGGTTGATATGGGCGCTGGTGGGGCTGGCACAGAGCAGTCTTAGGGAGCGCTGGATAGCCAAGGGCAACAAACAGGCAGCCTCCTTGTTGCGACCTCTTGGAAATTTTCTGCGGGTGACCCTGCTCAGCCTGGCGACCTTGTTATGGCTCGAGCACCTGGGGTTTAATGCCGGCACTATACTGGCCGGGATGGGCATTGGCGGGCTGGCAATCGCCTTGGCCTCGAAGCAGTCGATAGAAAACCTTATTGGCACCATCACTCTCTATTCGGCGGCGCCTATCAAGGTTGGCAATATTGGCAATTTCGGCGGCGTTCGCGGCACAGTGGAGGAGATAGGCCTACGCTGTACCCGCATCAGAACTCTGGATCGCTCTGTCATTCATATGCCCAACGCCAAGTTGGCCGAAATGGAGATAGAGAATATTTCAGAGCGGGAGAAAATCCGTTTTAAGACAGATATCCGTCTCGATTACAGCACTGATGCCAAACAGTTGCAGGCGATAATCAATGATATCAAAGCGTTGCTAAAGCAGCATGAGAAGGTGGATGAGTCACCGATGCGGGTCACCTTCAAGGGCTTCGGCAACGCCGGACTCGAGTTGAATGTACTGGCCTATGTCGGCACCACCAGTTTACCTGTTTATCAGGAAGTCGCCGAGGAGTTGCAGCTGGGGATCATGGCGATAGTCGCCGAGCACGGCAGTAAGATGGTACCTGTATGGCCGGTTTCACCTTAATGCTACTCAGATTCCGTATTGGTTCGGTTTGAAAATACCGCTCACGGTAAAGTGAACGGTATCAGCAGGGTCTTCAGTCCCGGATTCAAGCTCGCATCGCTTTTTCACCCCTGGCAAGGCCTACCACGCCGGAGCGGGACACTTCCACTACCTTGGTGACCTCGGTCAGCGCGGCAATAAAGGCGTCCAGTTTATCGCTGGTGCCCGCCATCTGTACTGTGTAGAGATTGGCGGTTACATCGACAATTTGGCCGCGGAAGATATCGGCGGTGCGTTTTACCTCTGCCCGCAATGCGCCGCTGGCCTTGACCTTGACCAAGGCAAGCTCCCGTTCCACATGGGTGGACTCTGTGATGTTGGATACTTTGAGCACATCGATAAGCTTGTGCAGCTGCTTCTCTATCTGCTCCAGAATGCTCTCATCGGCCTCGACTGCGACTGTGAGCCGGGAAAGTGTCGGATCATCGGTGGGAGCCACAGTGAGGGTTTCAATGTTGTAGCCACGTTGGGAGAAGAGACCGACAACTCTTGACAGGGCGCCGGGCTGGTTTTCCATCAATACAGATATGATTCGACGTCTCATCAGCTTTTCTCCGTCTTGCTCAGCCACATTTCATTCATAGCGCCACCACGAATTTGCATCGGGTAGACGTGTTCGGTTTCATCGACACTGATATCCACAAACACCAGCCTGTCTTTCATGGTCAGGGCTTGTGCCAGTTTGCTCTCCAGCTCATCCACATGGTCGATATTGATCCCAACGTGGCCGTAGGCTTCGGCTATTTTGGCAAAATCAGGCACTGAGTCCATATAGGAATGGGAGTGGCGGCCGGAGTAGATCATGTCCTGCCACTGTTTCACCATCCCGAGGAAACGGTTGTTGAGATTGATGATTTTCACCGGCACATCATATTGCAGTGCGGTGGAAAGCTCTTGAATATTCATCTGAATCGAGCCGTCGCCGGTGACGCACACGACGGTTTCATCCGGCATCGCCATCTTGACCCCCATGGCGGCCGGCAAGCCGAATCCCATGGTGCCCAGGCCGCCTGAGTTGATCCAGCGCCGCGGCTTGTCGAAAGGATAATAGAGGGCGGCAAACATCTGGTGCTGGCCAACATCCGAGGCCACATAGGCATCACCGTTTGTCAGGCGATAGAGGGTTTCTATCACTTGTTGGGGCTTGATCCGTTCGGCATTGCGCTGATAGTCGAGGCAGTTGCGGCTGCGCCAGGAGGCAATTTGCTGCCACCAGTGTTGCAGCGCCTCGTCATCCTGAGGCGTTACCTTGTCTTCATCCAGTAATTGCAGCATCTCGTTCAGCACCTTATCGGCCGAGCCCACAATCGGAATATCCACCTTGATGGTCTTGGAGATGGATGAAGGGTCGATATCTATGTGCAGTATGGTGGCATCCGGGCAATATTTGGCGACATTATTGGTGGTTCTGTCATCGAACCTCACCCCAATACCGAAGATTAAATCTGAATGGTGCATGGCCATATTGGCTTCATACAGGCCGTGCATCCCCAGCATGCCCAGGTTGTTGTGATGAGATCCGGGAAAGGCGCCCAGCCCCATAAGCGTATTGACCACAGGCAGTTTCAGTCGTTCGGCCAGAGTCAACAGCTGCCGGTGGCAGCCGGAGATAATGGCGCCGCCGCCCACATACAACACAGGTTTTTTGGCGGCCATCAAGGCCTGCAAACCCCGGCGGATCTGGCCTTTGTGACCCGAAAGCGTCGGGTTGTAGGAGCGCATCTTAATCTCTTCCGGGTATTGATACTCGTGCAGTATCGCCGGGTTGAGGCTGTCTTTGGGGAGATCCACTACCACAGGGCCGGGGCGGCCGCTGGCCGCGATATAGAAGGCTTTCTTGATAATGGTGGGAATTTCGGTGGGGTCTGTCACCAAAAAGCTGTGTTTCACCACAGGGCGGGAGATCCCTATCATGTCGCACTCCTGAAAGGCGTCATTGCCGATCAGGTTACTGGGCACCTGGCCCGAAAGCACCACCAGAGGGACTGAATCCATATAGGCGGTGGCGATGCCGGTAATGGCATTGGTCGCTCCCGGGCCGGATGTCACCAACACCACGCCGACCTGGCCCGTGGCTCTGGCGTAACCATCGGCCATGTGCACGGCCGCCTGTTCATGGCGGACAAGAATATGTTCTATATCGGATTTTTGATGCAGGGCATCATAGATGTCGAGAACTGAGCCACCCGGGTAGCCGAATATATGTTTTACGCCTTCGTCAATTAACGAACGCACTATCATGCTGGCGCCTGAAAGCATCTCCATTTGGTACTCCTTGATAAGATACCGTTACGGTAAACAGTAACTTTTACAGCGACGGTTATCGCTCTAATCCAAGCCGGAAGGGTAGTTCCGGCCAGCTGTCGACCCGGCCCTGGGGGCTCACCTCCCTGTAGGGAAGGGGTCTCTGTCACCAATGGACAGAATTTCATCATATTGGAAAGAGAGAAGTTTTCAAGCCCCTGGAAGCGGCTTTTTTATGAGCATGAATAAATTTCATTTTTGCCGCCGAAAAGCGGCCTTGATTGCGGTAGGTTATTGCGAAGGTATAATTTGTTATGTATTGAATTAATTATGTTTTATTATTAATTGAGGATGTTTTTAGACTTTAGTCTAAAGCGCTGCCGATTCTATGTGTATGACCCCAATCTTTGAAAAATTGTGGTTCTTGGGGGGGCGGAAAATCGACAAACGGCGTTTTTCGCTCAAGCGGTTTCAAACGCTTGAGCGTGATTTACCGCCAGCTTTATTTTAGGAGCCGGTACTGCGACATTCGGGCGCAGGGCGGCGACTGACAGCGAACTGGCACAGCCCCACCAGTAGCACAGAGGCCAGCATCAGCGCGGCAAAGGGCACGGCAGTCCCGGTGTAAAACAGCGCCAGCAGCGGCCCTGCCAGAGCACCAAAACCAAACCTCAGGGTGCCGATAACCGCGGTGGCTGTGCCGGTTTCCTGCTGAAACTTCATCAGTACTATGGCGTCGGCGTTAACCGACATTACTCCCAGGCATCCCATTAGGGGGATCAGCATGGTCACGGTAAAGTGGTAACTCAAGTCGAGCAGGTTCACCAGTAACAGCCCGGCAGCGGCAATACTGCCGAGCATAGTGGCGGCAACTAGCATGCGTCTTGAACCATAGCGACCAACAATGCGTGAGTTGATAATATTGGCCAGCATCAAGGCGCCTACGTTGGTACTGAATAGTATGGCAAACAGAGACTTATCCAAGTTAAATACCGACATATAGACAAACGGCGAGGCTGTCAGGTAGCAGAAAAAGGCGAATGAAGTCAGCACGCCGCTGCCAATATGCAGCTTGACCCCGGGCCGGGTAAAGACGGTGGCATAGGCGCCAAAGAATGACTTGCGGCTGCGCTCGGCGCCTTGCATATCCGATGGCAAACGCAGTTTCAGCAATACCAGTATGAGCAGCAGCAGGGCATAGCAGGCTAGGATAAAGAAAATCAAATGCCATTCACCCAGCTCCAAAATTAAGCTGCCGATGGACGGTGCCAGCAGCGGCGCCAACATCATTATTAGGCTGACATAGGACATGCCCTTGGCCGTATTGTCACCATAGACCTCCTTGATATAGCCGGGGATTACCACGGTAGCGGCGGCGCCGATAAACGCCTGGAAAAATCTGAGGCTTAAAAACATTTCTATCGTTTGCGACAGCGCCAATCCCAGGCTGACCAACATAAATCCCGATAGGCCAATGATCACCAAAGGACGACGGCCGAAGCGATCGGCCAAAGGCCCAAAGGTAAGCATACCCAGAGAATACCCGGCCAGATACAGGCTCAGAGACTGCTGTACTGTCGTGATATCGGAATGGAAACTCTCGGCTATGGTAGCCATGGCCGGCAGATACATGTCGATGGCCAAAGGCGTTATCGCCACGATGGCCGACAGCATGGGAATAAGCAAGGCCAGATGCAGCCCTTGGGGCGTGCGCCTGGTTATCTGGGGTTGGGTATCCAATTTAACCTCATTATATTGGCCAAAAAGCATTGGATGCTTGGTCAGGAATGTGACTCGTGCCACGAAAAGGGGCTGGGGGTTTATGTTAAGTCGTGGCGCCCAATAAGGGAAGGTGCAAATAAGTCCTCGTGGCACTCTCTTTTGTAGAGAGTGGCTTGCACAGCAATTGGCGTTCAAGGCATCTGACTGAAGGCATGCCGGGGCCTGTCGAAGTCGGATAACGCAGAAAGCCGGTTGCTGTGAAAGCCCCGAAGGGCGTGGCTTACAGGTCTGCCTGCTGTGTTGTGCTTCTTGCAAAGGACTAGGCCATTTGCTGCGAACCACGCCTTGCATCCAGGCCCGTAAGCCGACGCAGAGCACACATGGGACTTGTTTGCGCCTTCCTTAGCCAATCCCCCAGAGTCGTTTCTTTACATTACTGACAAAGGAAGATGGAAAAGTGAATAGTGAGAATATTTTATTTCGCCCTGGATGACTTCCTGGCATAAGCTCACTACATTATCCACTCAGGACAGAATGCGCTTAAATTGACGGAGTTGAGTGCTGAATATGCGAGTTAATTTTCCACAATGGAACACCAGGGAGTCGCTGACTCAATTACTTCCAGGGCTGGCAGGATTACTGCATTACCAAAAAGAATGGTTGCGGGATGATCTGCGCGCCGCCTTGTCGGTAACCGCGGTGGCCTTGCCTGTAGCTATCGCCTATGCCCAGCTTACCGGGGTCAGCGCCGTTGCCGGGCTATACTCCTGTATTTTACCTATGATGATTTATGCTTTGTTTGGTACATCGAGGCAACTGATAGTGGGGCCGGATGCCGCAACCTGCGCCGTGATAGCCGCTGTGGTGACGCCACTGGCCGCCGGCGATGCCAAGGTGCACTGGCAGTTGGTGATGACCATGACCCTGATGACGGGCGCCTGGTGCCTGCTGGCCAGTCGCTTTCGGCTCGGGGTGCTTGCCGAGTTTCTCTCACGGCCGATTTTGATGGGACTGCTCAACGGGGTGGCGATAACCATTATCGTTGGCCAGTTTTCGAAGATTTTTGGCTTTAGCTTTGACTCCCGCTATTTGCTGGAGCGCCTGGCTGGCGGCGCCGAGTATCTGTCGCGCACTCACTGGCCAACATTGGGCATGAGTCTGGTCACCTTGCTGGTGTTCCTGCTGGTCAAGCGTCTGCGGCCGCAATTGCCTGCTTCTATGGTAGCGATAGCTGTGGCCGGATTATTGGTATGGCTGCTAGATTTGCAGCAGTATCAACTGGCGGTGGTCGGCACTATTGAAGGCGGTTTGCCGGAGTTTCAGGCACCGGTATTTGACTTGGGGCTGAGTCGTGAATTGGTGATGCCGGCGCTGAACCTTGCCATGGTGAGCTTTGTCTCGATGATGCTGACGGCGCGCAGCTTTGCCGCCAAAAATGGCTACGACATAGATCCCGATAAGGAGTTTCGCGCGCTTGGATTTGCCAATATCGCCTCGGGTTTGTCCCAGGGGTTTGCTATCAGCGGCGCCGATTCGCGCACCGCGGTCAATGATGCCAATGGTGGCAAATCGCAGCTGGTTTCTGTGATAGCGGCGCTGCTGATAGCCCTGGTGGCCCTGTTCCTGACTGCGCCGCTGCAATATATCCCTTCGGCGGCGCTCGGGGTGGTGCTGGTTATCGCATCACTCTCTTTGATTGATATCAAGGGGATCTGGAAGCTGAGAAAGCGTGACAATGGCGCCTTTACCCTGGCGCTGATCACCCTGTTGGCCGTGCTCTTTATCGGGGTGATCCCGGGGATCACCCTGGCGGTGCTGCTGGGCTTATTCCAATTTATCCGGGTAGTGATGAAACCCTCGGAGCAACTGCTCGGTGTCGATCGCAAGGGGGTGCTGCGCAGTATCGACCGCAGTGACAAGGCCACGGCGATCCCGGGGATCATGATTTACCGTTTCAACTCACCCTTGACCTATTTCAACGCCGGTTATTTCAAACGCCAGCTGCTGCTCAGGTTAAAAGAGCAGCCCGAGCCGGTGGACTGTGTGATAGTCGATGCTGTGGCCTGTTTCAGTCATCTGGATATCAGTGTGATGGCCATGATTGCCGATTTGGCGCACCTGTTGAAGCGCCGCGGCGTCAGTTTGGTACTGGCGGGCCGTAAACGTCAACTACTCAGCTGGTGTGAAGCCAGCGGTATAGATTTGGCGGAGGATGGTTTGATCATCAGGCCTGATTTGGCCTTGGCGGTGCGTATGCATCAAAACTATAAACAAGCGGTCGCTGAAGGCCAGGCACCCGAAGTGCGGCGTTTGGCCGGCGATGATACCAGCGCCCCCAGACCGTCACACCTGTAAAACCTGGCGGGATCCCGACAGCACGCAAACGCCTGCCCGGATTACTCGGCAGGCGCTAAAGAGGCTGTTGCTCGCCGCTTTCCAGCCACAATGGTTTGGGTTTCATGGCGCGGATAAACCAGGGGTGCTCGAGCCAGGCCTGCAGCCATTGATTAAGACAGGGCAGGGGGGCTGCATTGAACCTGGCTCTATCCACATGGGCAAATTGGCGCACAAAAGGGAAGATGGCGAGATCCGCTGCGCTCATACGCCCGAGCAACATGACCTGCTGTTGTTGCTCTTTTTGCCCCTGTAGCTTTTGCTGCCCGAGATGTTCTTGAGCCTCAGCCAGCCTTTGCTCCAGTGGCAGCAAGTACAGGAGCGCTTGCTCGAAATAGCTTTGCTGGCTGAACTCAGGGTAACGGTCAAAGTATTTGTATCTGTCCAGCAAGGGCTTGAATGCCCTGTCATTGGTCGCTATCAGGGTTGAGATAAGGTTTTCTTCCTCAGGATTTTGCGGCAGCAATGAGTGGGGGTCGGCTTGTGCCAGTGCCCAGAAAAGGATATCCAGGCTCTCGTCCAGTACCCTTCCATCAGCGAGTTGCATCACAGGCACAGTGCCTTTGGGCGATAGTTCCAGCATCTGCTGCGGCTTATTTTTCAGCAGAATTTCCCGCACTACAACAGAGTAGTCGGCGGCAATTAAGCCCAGTCTGGCGCGCATGGCATAGGGGCAGCGGCGAAAGCTGTACAGAATAGTTTGACTGCTTACTTGAGTCACAAGAGTCCCTTGGAATTCAATGAAAACAGCCATTGTAGGAATCACTCGGGTGGCAGGCAAGGTTGCTGTTCATAACCGCATGTAAAGGATTAAACCGCTACTATATGGCGGCCTGCTGCAGGAATCGCTGAATAACCCTACTTTTGCTGTCTATTTGCGCTACTGTGATTGGGATAGAATGGCGCCCCCATTTTGGGAGGCAAATCACTTAAGAAAAGTTTCAGAAGGTGACGCCGTTATGCACTGGAAATTAGGTTCCAGCCAGCAGAAGTTGAGGTAATGATGTCCAAAATAGTTGTATGTGCTTTATATAAGTTTGTTTCCCTGCCGGATTATGAGGCTTTGCGTCAGCCGTTGCTGGAAACCATGGAAGACAATGGTATTCGCGGCACCTTGCTGCTGGCTGCCGAAGGCATTAATGGCACTGTGGCCGGCTCGGAAAACGGTATCAATACCCTGATGGCCTGGTTGGACGCTCAAAATGGTCTGGATAATATCGTCTCCAAGCGCTCATTTGATGAAGAGATGCCGTTCTATCGCACCAAGGTCAAACTCAAGAAAGAGATAGTCACCATGGGGGTGGAAGGCATAGATCCCAGAGAAGTGGTCGGCACCTATGTCAAACCTCAAGACTGGAATGCGCTGATCTCCGATCCCGATGTGTTGCTGGTTGATACCCGCAACGACTATGAAGTGCAAATTGGTACCTTCAAGAATGCCGTCAATCCCGAGACCGAGACTTTCCGCGAGTTCCCGGAATATGTGAAGCAGCAGTTGGATCCGGCCAAGCACAAGAAAGTAGCCATGTTTTGCACCGGCGGGATCCGCTGTGAAAAGTCCACTGCCTACCTTAAGCAACAAGGCTTTGATGAGGTATATCACCTCGAAGGCGGGATCCTCAAATATCTGGAAGATGTGCCCGAAGAGCAGAGTCTGTGGCAGGGAGAGTGCTTTGTTTTCGATAACCGGGTTTCAGTGGATCACCAGCTGCAAAAAGGTCAGTACGATCAGTGTAATGCCTGCCGGATGCCGATAACCGAGGCCGATAAGCAGAGCCCGGCCTACGAGCAGGGGGTCAGCTGTCCCCATTGCATAGATAAGCTGGATGAAAAGCAGCGCCGGCGCTTTATCGAGCGTGAGCGACAGATGCAACTGGCCAAGCATCGCGGTGAGGCCCACATAGGCGCCGATGTCAAAGAAGTGATCCATAAGCGCCGCGAGCAAAAACAGCGTCAGAAAGAGCAGGCCAAGCAAACGTCCTGATAGCGCTAAGAAATCTAATCATCGAAGGAGCCCATTGGCTCCTTTTTGATATGCAGATGATTTAGGTGCCTCCAGTCATTATGGTTTTTCGATACCGGAACAAACAGCAGCCTTTCCCCACTCAATACCCATTCAGGTTTCTTGGCCAAAAAAAACAGCTTTTTCTTTAATTTGTGCCGTCCAGACAAAGCCCTTCACATAACTGCAATCTTGATTAACCAAATCTGTCATCTGGATCTTAGACAATCAGGCCGCTCTACCTTTACTTGCGACCAATTTACTTCAACCCAATACGGATGATGAAAGTGATGAAAAATAGATTAGCTGCGTTGATCTCTTGCAGCCTGGTAAGCATGGCGGCCAACAGCGCCGTGTTACCCAGTGTTCAAACTGACAGCCATTGGTATAAGGAAAGCGCTCAGCGCGTGTCAGACAAGGCTACATTAGAATCAAAAGCAAAAGCCAAAAACGTCATTTTGTTTGTCGGTGACGGCATGGGGATCTCCACTTTGACTGCCGCGCGTATCTTCCAAGGACAGCAGATAGCCGGTAACCAGGGCGGTGAAGAGAACTTCCTGAGTTTTGAGAAGTTTGATCATACCGCATTGATCAAGACCTATAACACCAACCAGCAAACACCGGACAGTGCCGGCACCATGACGGCCATTGCGACTGGGGTAAAGTCCAAAGCGGGGGTGATTTCGGTATCCGAACAGAGCCTTCGTGGCAACTGCCTGTCATCCAAAGGTAATGAGCTGGTGACTCTGGTGGATCTGGCCAATGCCAAAGGCTTATCTACCGGTGTGGTGAGCACTGCACGTATCACCCACGCCACCCCGGCAGCAACCTATGCCCATAGCCCGGAGCGCGACTGGGAATCTGACGCCAAGCTGCCTGCCGAAGCGGTAGCCAACGAGTGTAAAGATATTGCCTACCAGATGGTGATGCGCGATAAAGACAATGCCCTGTCAGTCGCCCTGGGCGGCGGTCGCCGCGCCTTTATTCCTGAAACCGTGACTGATGGCGAGAACAAGAAAGGGCAACGTAAGGATGGCCTGGACTTGACCAAGGCTTGGGTCGACAACCTGGACAACGCCGCCTATGTGTGGAACAGCACGGAGTTTGACGCCATAGATGCCGGCACCACAGATCACCTGCTGGGCTTGTTCAACTCCTCCCACATGGAATATGAAGCGGACCGCGCCGATGATGTGGGCGGTGAACCTTCATTGACCCAGATGACAGCGAAATCCATCGAGATTTTGCAGAAGAACGACAAGGGCTATCTGCTGATTGTCGAGTCGGGTCGTATCGACCATGGTCACCACGCCGGTAACGCCAAGCGCGCCCTGGCCGATGCGGTGGAACTCTCCAACGCCGTTAAGGCGGCGGTAGAAAACACCAACCCGGAAGAGACGCTCATTCTGGTCACCGCCGACCACAGCCACGTGTTCACCATCGCAGGTTATCCGAAGCGGGGTAACCCCATTCTTGGTCTGGTACACGGCGTAGACGGAAACCTTTCTACTGCCCTTGACGGTAAGCCATACACTACCTTGGGTTACACCAATGGCCCGGGCGCCGTTGTGGGGAACCGTGACGACCTAACCTCTGTGGACACTCAAGACAAAGACTTTATCCAACAAGCTCTTATTCCTATGGGAAGTGAAACCCACGCCGGTGAAGACATCAGTCTGCACGCCACAGGCCCCGGCGCCAATCTGGTGCAGGGTGTAATGGAGCAGAACGTGATTTTCCACATTATCAATCAAGCCCAAGAGCTTGGCGGTACTAAGTATTAATTGGGAGCAAGGAAATGAATAAGAAATTACTGGTACTGTCTTTGGCCGCGATTCTCGGCTTGGCGGCCTGTGGAAGTGACGGTGACAACGGCAAGGACGGCAACGCAGGCACTCCGGGCACAGATGGAAGCAACGGCAGTGACGGAAAAGACTGGACCGCCGTTAATCAATGGTATGTCGATGGTCAAAACCGCGTCACCAAGGCGTCCAATATGAGCAATAACACCCAGGCGGGTGCGGCGAAAAACATCATCTTGTTTGTCGGTGATGGCATGGGCGTTTCAACTGTGACTGCGGCGCGGATCCTCGATGGTCAGCTCAAGGGGCAAACCGGAGAGGAAAACTCACTTTCCTTTGAGACTCTGCCTTATCTTGGCCTGGCCAAGACTTATAATGTCGATGGTCAAACCCCGGATTCGGCCGGCACCATGACGGCCATGGTCACCGGGGTGAAGACGGACGTTGGCGTGATCTCACAGGCTGAAGGTGTTGAGCGCGGCGTTTGTTCTTCCACCAGGGGTCAAAACCTGGTGACTTCGCTGGAACTGGCCGCCATGGCGGGTATGGCTACAGGTGTGGTTTCGACCGCACGTATCACTCATGCTACCCCGGCTGCCACTTATGCCCATGTGCCGGATCGCGACTGGGAAGCGGACAGCAACTTGCCGGCCGAAGCCGTCAGCAACGGCTGTAAAGACATTGCCGCCCAGATGCTGGACTTCAATAACGGCAAAGGGATCAATGTGGTTATGGGCGGTGGTCGCCGCGCCTTTATTCCCAACACCACTATCGATCCAGAAGGCAAAGCGGGTAAGCGTAACGATGGTCGCGATCTGACCGCCGAGTGGTTGTCTCAGTACTCCAATGCCAGTTACGTTACCGACCGCGACAGTTTCCTGGCGATGGATACCGGCACCACAGAGCATGCGCTGGGGCTGTTTAACTCCTCTCACATGGAATATGACTACGACAGAGTCGAGGCAGGCGTTACCGGCGAGCCTTCTCTGGCAGAGATGACGGCCAAGAGTATCGATATTCTGAAAAAGAACGACAAAGGCTTTGTCCTGATCGTTGAAGCCGGTCGTATCGACCATGCTCACCATGCCGGTAATGCGGCCCGCGCCCTGTACGACACCATAGCCTTGTCTGAGGCGGTACGTGTCGCCATGGAGAAGACTTCGGCCAATGACACCTTGCTGATGGTTACTGCTGACCACAGCCATGTGTTCACCATCGCCGGCTATCCGACCCGAGGTAATCCTATCCTGGGTCTGGTGAAGAGTAACGACGCCAACGGTCAGCCGTCGGTCACCAACTCTACCGATGCCAACGGCATGCCTTATACCACTGTTGGTTATGCCAATGGTCTGGGCTTTGGCTCGCTGGCGACCGGTGGCGATGAGCGATACAACTATGCCGCCGAGCCTGGTCGGGTGGATCTGAATTACATAGACACCCAGAGTGTGGGGTTCCATCAGGAAGCATTGGTGCCGCTGGCAAGTGAAACCCATGCCGGTGAAGATGTGGCCATCTTCGCTCGCGGCCCGGGTGCCAGCCTGGTTCAGGGTACGGTTGAGCAGAACCACATCTTCCATGTGATGAACTTTGCCGGTGATTTGGTCAATAAGGCCGAGGCCGCCGCGGCGCAATAAAGTTTAGCGTTTCGCAGCCTGATGCCCCTGCCTGCCTCTAGTTTCAGGCAGGGTGCCAGGCTGCTTCTTTGGTTTTAGTCTTTTGTTTTAGAGTCATATCAGTAGGTTTATTATGTCCCGTGTAACATTCAAGCCAGCGTTTCCCTTTTTTTCCCGCGTAGCGCTTCATATCGCTCCTCGCACAGCTCATTGCACAGCCCCTCGCGTTCTTTGTCGCCCACTCACGTTTTCACTCGCTTTGGGGCTCACAGCTTCGCTGGGGCAGTTTGCCATGGCCAATACCCAGTCTGCCAGCAACCAGCCAGGCAGCCAGGAGCACGCCCATGTCAAAGCGGGCGGCTCAATTGGCAATGATGCTAATGTTTGTGCCGCCAAACCCGGCCGTTTTCAAGCCAGCTATCAGATCACTGTTGGCAGTGGTGAGCAGGCCAGGCAGCAGCAACTGATCCTGACGCGCTTTGACGATACCATCATCTATCAACGCAGCCCTGTCAGCTATGAGGCTTGGCATAAAAATGGCGAGTATGTGCGTTATTTCCCCCAGGAGAAACGCTCTATCAGCTATCGCCGCGGCGATCTCTTGGCGCTGAACATTCGCACCGATCTCGATAGGCAGTTTCATCTGATATCGCCTGCAGCCTTGAGTCGATTTGAAAAGGGCCAAAGCCTGCAAGATAGCTGCTTCACCCGTCAGAGCTATTCCTTTAAGAGCAAGGGTCATGACGAAAACCATAGTCACGCGAACAAAAGTGCCGCTAACGAGCCGCAGTCTATGCAACTGAGCTGGATAAGTGAGCTGGAACTGCCGGCCGAGATGACCATCACTCAAGGTGAGCAGCATATTGTTTATCGGCTCAGCAAACTGACGCCTGTGAGCCAGGAGAGTTTCAAGCGGCTTACTTCAGGTTTCCAGGATCTCGACTTTGCCGATGTGGGCGACAGTGAGTCTGACCCTTTTATTGCCAAGATGATCACCCAGGGCTTTATTCAACATGGCAGCTCAGGCTTCTACTCGGCAGATGGGCAGCAGCTTGAAGGTGGGCATCACAGCCACAGTCATTGATTAACCCCAGCCATTAATTGACCACAGTTACGGATATAAGAAGAGCCTAGTCACACATCGGCATAACTTATCTGCAGCTCAAAGCCCAACTGGGCGAGCTGCTTTTGCTCCCGCTGCAAGTCTTTGGCAAACAGGCTGATACGTTGACGCGGTTCGGGCAGGCTTATCTGCATCCCTGTTGCCGTGGGTTTTACCCGGGTGATTTTCAAGCTGCGGGCGATACGGCCGAGATTCAGCAGTACGGCGAGCCGCAGCAGCGCCATTAGGCGGATGAGGCGTAATTTCTGAGCGGGCTCCAGTTGTGCCAGCGCCTCCAGGTTGGGTTTCTTGCGCTGGTTGCCAATCAGCAGTGCCAACAGCTGTTGCTGCTCTTGGCTGAAACCGGGCAGATCGCTATTGGCTATGATGTAGGCACCGTGTTTGTGGTGAGCGCGGGAGTTGATATGGATCCCTATCTCATGCAGTTTCACCGCATGTTCCAGCAGGGCGCGCCAGGACTCGAGTTGCCAACCGTCGGCCACGGCATCAAACAGCTGTTTGGCCGAAGTGGCCACCTTGGCGGCATGGTTCAAGTCCACATGATAGAGTTTGGCCATGCTTTGGACGGTGCGGCCGCTGACATCACCGAATTGGCTGATCCCGGCAAGTTCGTAAAGTACGCCTTCGCGCAGTGCCCCTTGCGCAAACTGCAACTCGGTGACCGGCAGCCTCTTGAAGAAACTGATCAAGATAGCCAGCCCAGCCGGTAGCAAAGGTGCACGTTTGCTGTCCACCTGCGGCAGTTCAATCTGATCCACATGACCCCAGCTGAGCAACTGCTGTTTTAACTGCTTGAGCCTGGGCAGAGTGATGGTTTCATCGTTGAAGAAGTGCTGCATCGCTTCGCAGATGGCCTTGACACTGCCTGAGCTGCCGAGAGTGAGGTCCCAATGGCCGCTGAAATATTCCTTGGCCAGCGAGGCAAACTGTTTATCGGCCGCTGCCTGGGCGGCGCGAAAGTTCTCCAACGTCAGCTTACCGTCGACAAAGTATTTCTGGTTATAACTGACGCAACCACAGCGCAGGCTCGAGAGTATCTGCGCCTGAGTCTTTTGGCCAAGCACCACTTCGGTGGAGCCTCCACCGATATCTATGATGAGGTTGCGCTGTGCCAGCTCCTGGCTGTGGGCTATGCCCTTGTAGATAAGGCGCGCCTCTTCATGGCCGGATACCACTTCGACCGGGTAGGGCATTATGGCCCTGGCGGCCTCGATAAAGGCCTCACGGTTACGGGCAACTCTCAGAGTGTGGGTGGCCACCAGTCTGACTCTGGCCTGATCCAGAGTAGAAAACCTGAGGTTGAAATCCTTGAGGCAGGCGAGACCGCGCGCTATGGCGTCATTATCCAGTCTGTTGTCCCGATCCAGCCCCTCGGCCAACTGTACCAGACGTTTCTCTTTGTGCAGGATCTGAATGCTGCCATCCTGCTCGCGGGCTATCACCAGATGAAAGCTGTTGGAGCCCATATCCACGGCGACAAAATGCTTGGGTGTTGCAGTCAAGGTGGTCCTCATTTTGCTATTACTTCGGTTCCTGGGGTTTGGTCAGATCCAGTTGCCGCTGTTTTTCGTAGTTGCCCAGATACTGATGTATGGCTATCTGGGATCTTACCTTACGCTTGTTACCCCGCTTACGGTAGGGGTTGGATTGATCTTTGTTGATCACCCGCGCCTTGATGTTGTCGGCAAATTGCAGCGCCAGGGTATCGAGGATCATCTGTTTGAGAGCGGGATCATAAACCGGAGTGCTGACTTCAATACGGTTATCGATATTACGTCCCATCCAGTCGGCAGAGCAGAGAAAGAGTTTGTTTTCGCCGCCTGAGTGAAACAGCATTACCCGCGAGTGCTCGAGGAATCTGTCCACTATGCTGAAGACCTCAATATTGTTGCTGATCCCGGGAATATTGGGAATAAGCGCGCACATGCCGCGAATAAGCAGACGGATTTTGACGCCGGCGCTGGAAGCCTCGTACAGCTTTTGGATCATCGCCTCATCCACCAGATTATTGAGCTTGAGGGTGATGGCGGCCTTGATGCCGCTTTGGGCATTGATGATCTCCTGCTCGATAAGGCCGGTCAGCTTCTGGCGCGCATTATAGGGAGAGACTATCAGGTGCTGGAAATTATCTCGTCTGTAGGGGTGCTCAATCAACTCAAATACCTGTTCTATCTCGGCGGTAATTTCCTGATTGGCGGTAAACAGCGAAAGGTCGGTATACACCCTGGCCGTGCCCTCGTTAAAGTTGCCTGAGCCAATATGGCCATAGAGTCGAATGGCGCCGGCTTCTTCGCGGCCGATAAGGCACATCTTGGCATGAACCTTCAAACTTGGGATCCCATGGTGTACCTTGACACCGGCCTCGGCCAGCACCCGACTCCACTCGATATTGGCCTGCTCATCGAAACGGGCCCTGAGCTCAATCACAGTGGTGACCTGTTTGCCGTTCTTCACCGCATCTATCAGCGACTGGATGATATGGGACTTTCTTGCGACCCGATAGAGGCTGATTTTGATGAACTTGACGGCAGGATCATAGGCCGCCTGGCGCACCAGCTCGGTAAAGTGGGAAAACTTGTGATAGGGGTAATAAAGCATGATATCGCCGCGGCGAATGGCGTCAAACTTGTTGGCACAGACGCTGAATCCGGCCGAGTCCAGTGCCGGAAGCTTGTCGTTTTCCAGGTATTTGCGCCCTGGATTGGGAAAGCCGATAAAGTCCTTGAAGCTGTGGTAACGGCCGCCGGGGATCAGGCACTCGGTATTGGAGATATTCAGCTGCGCCGTAAGCATGCTCAGCATATGCTCCGGCATCTCTTTGTCATACACCAGACGTACCGGCTCGGCAGTGAGGCGCTTTTTCAGGCCCTTGGTGAGCTTTTCCAGTTGGCTCTGTTCCAGCTCATCGGTGAGATCGAAGTCGGCGTCGCGGGTCAGCTTCATGGAGAAGACTTCGATCTCTTCATATTCGAAGAAAGGGGCGAATAGCTCATCGACACAGTGCCTTATTATGTTATCGAGCAAGATCAAATGCTTGCGGCGCTTTGAGGTTTCTGCCGGCAGTTGGATGAAACGTGGCACATTCTTGGTGGGCACTTCCACCAGGGCGTACTGACGTTTTTCCCGGCTGTATAGGCATACCGCCAGATAAGTGGTGTCATCGTTGAGTTGTTTGAACAGTTCGGAACGGTTACTGAGGATAAGCGGAGTGATGTGGCGCTTGAGCTGATCCTTGAAGTGCTTTTTCAGCCATTGGCTATGAAAGTCGCTCAGTTGTTTCTCATTGATGAGAAAGATGCTGTGTCTTGCCAGTTCCCGCATTAACTCGCCGTAAATCGCATCGAAACGCTCTTGCAGTATCAAGACCTTGGTCTGGATCTTGGCCATCAAATGGCGACTGGAGTTGCGACCTTCCTGCAGGCTGGATAACAGAATCGAGCGGCGCACCGCAGCAACCCTAACCCGGAAGAACTCATCCATGTTGTTGGAAAATATGCCCAGAAAGCGAACCCGTTCCACCAGAGGAACCAGAGGATCGGCCGCTTCCTGCAAGACTCTTTCATTGAAAGACAGCCAGGAAAGCTCCTTATCCAGAGAAAATTTTTCGACGGACGGTGACACGGCAAAGACTCCTCGTGAGCAGACGCCGGGCATAGATAAAGCCCGGTAGATATACAATAACACTCCGATATCCGCTTGTAATCAGAGAATAAAGGCGGGGCGCAGTTTCAGGGTTTTACGCTTTTGGGGCCCGGCTCAGGTTTGAATTCGGGGTTGCGCCGGCGCTAAGGAAGGTGCGAACAATTCCCATGTGTGCTCCGCGTCGGCTTACAGACCTGGATGCAAGGCGTGGTTCCAGCAAATGGTTTTAGTCCTTTGTCCTTTGCCAGAACGCAAGAAGCGTTCCCTAAGGGTAGAGCGAATTTATGTCGAAAGAATGACAATCCCCCACTTTGGTCAAAGAGAGCGATATTGACGATTGGGTTTTCTGCCCTGCTTATGCTATGTTGCGCTCTTTTTTCTCGGCCGGTTTCCTGGCCGGGAGCGGGCGCTGAGGCTTTGTCTTCAAAGCAAAAAGCGGCGCCCTGGCCACTTCGAGCCAGCGAAAGCAGGAGGACGGAATGTTTGCAGGTTTTGACTATGGCAGTGCCAACTGCGCTATTGGCGTGATGGAGGAGGGCCAGACCCGGCTTTTGCCTCTGGCCGAGGATGGCAACTATATGCCGTCGACCATTTATGCCATGGAGCGGGAACTCATTTCCGAATCTGTGCTGCAGCGCTTGCCTTTGGCGGCCCAGGCTGATTTCAAACCCAAACGCGCCGCCGAGTTGAGTCGCGCCAGAATCGCGCGCTTGGAGCTGGATTTACTTGCCAATGAGCAAGCGGTATTCATCGGCAATCAGGCGATTGAAACCTATATGGAGATGCCGGAAGAGGGCTTCTATGTTCGCTCACCCAAGTCATTCCTTGGCGCTTCGGGCCTGCTCAGCAATCAGATGGCGTTGTTTGAAGATATCGTCACCTTGATGATGCAGGAAATTCATACCCGGGCGCAGCAGAGCCTGAAACAGGCGATTTCCCAGGTGGTGATAGGGCGCCCGGTTAACTTTCAGGGCATTGGCGGCGAGCAAAGCAACAAGCAAGCCGAGGCTATTTTGACCCAAGGGGCCCGGCGCGCCGGGTTCACCGATGTGGCCTTTCTGTATGAGCCTATGGCAGCTGCCCTTGAGTTTGAGTCGACACTCACCCGGGAGCAGCGGGTGCTGGTGGTGGATATTGGCGGCGGCACCAGCGACTGCTCGTTTGTGCGCATGGGGCCTGAGCTTAAAGACAAGAAAGATCGCAGTGACGACTGCCTGGGCCACAGTGGTCAAAGGGTAGGGGGTAACGATCTGGATATCGCCCTGGCGATGGCCGGTTTTATGCCGCACTTGGGGCTCGGCAGTGCGCTGATCACAGGCAAGCCTATGCCAAGGCAGCCTTTCTGGAATGCGGTCGCCGTCAACGATGTCAGTGCCCAGCGGGAATTCTCTGCCTTGAGTAGTCGCAAGTTGATTGAGGAGCTGCAACGGGATGCCAAAGAGCAGGCGAAACTTGCGCGCTTATTGAAGGTGCAAAAAGATCAGCTGGGTTATCGTTTGGTGCGCAGTGCCGAGCAGCTTAAAATCGCCCTGAGTGACAGTAAGCAAGCCGCTATGGATATAGGTTTTGTCGAAGCGCCCAAACCGCAGCCTTTGATGGTGAATGTTGATGCCGCCACCTTTGTGGCCGCCATCGATGAATCGCTTGAAACTGTGCACAAGCTCATCACCCAGGCTTTGGCGGAAGGGGGATGTCAGCCGGATGTCATTTATCTCACAGGTGGCAGCGCCAAGAGCCCGTATATTACCGAGCAGATCCGCGCGCGTTTCCCGGATGTGACTTTGGTCAGTGGCGACCACTTCGGCTCTGTGGTGGCCGGCTTGACCCGTTGGGCTGAGCGCCTGTACCGTTAAATTGCACTTTAATTGAAAGAGGATTCTTCATGGCACTGAAAAAAACGCCACTCTTGGCCGCCTTGGTTGCTACTGTGGCGACAAGCTTGCTCGCCGGATGTGGCGATGATGTCGGTAAGGTCAGCCTGGGCGTATTCACCACCAAAGATGTGATCATAGATGCCAAGACAGATCCCAAACTGCCCGGTGTTACTTGCCATATCAGCCGCATAGAGGCCAATTTGGATTTTGCCGATCCATCTGATATGAGTATCAGCTGTCGCCAGACCGGGCCGATAACCAAGGCGCAACTGGCCGGTATCGAACTGGGTAAGAAGGGCGAGATAGTGTTTACCGAGTCCTTGAGCATCTTGTTCAAAAGCCTCAAGGTGAGGCGTATCTATGACAGTGAACACCAGACACTCCTGTATCTGTCTTATTCCACCAAGGAAACCAACGGCAGTCACAAGCACGCCCTGTCCACTGTGCCGCTGTGGGGAACCGACGCTTACGAGCCAAGGTCACAGGCGCTAAACTGATAATTCCGGGGGCAGATAAGAATCACCTGGGAATAGGCTTATTCTTCTTTTTCATTGCATTGTCATACACAGAGGCGGTGATGGTTAGAAGGAGACTTAGTCTGTTCCTTGTTCAGCTAGTCTGAATTAATTAGAGTCAAGGATATCAGCCCTTTGATTCTGCTTTATGCCTCGCCATAGCAGCTGACCACCGAGTATCAGCACCAACATAATCACGGGCCCACCGACAGCATAATCGTTCAAGGCGATCATCGGCGGTAACTGGGCCGTGTCTTGGTATGATGCATCGGAAACTATGATCAGAAGCGCCAAACCTGCTGCCGCCAACAAGGCGATACCGCTTGAGCGGCGCCAGTTACGGCGGCGGTTGAGAAAACCGGCGAGGGTGAGACTAACAGCCGCCAGCAAGGCACCAAAGATAACCATAAAGTATTTTGCCGGTTGTTGCTCCGGCAGGCTCTGGAAGGCACCAAAAATACAGACATAAGCCGAAAATGCGCCAACCAGCAGTAATAGGTGAGCAAACAGTAAACGTAGCAGTGACATACGGGTCCTTGTTGTCTTTGGAAAAGTTGATTTCAGAGCTAGGTGCCGTATCCGCGGTGTGGCTCAGCAAAGCGCGTAGGGCTTATAAGGTTTTGCAAATCAAACCTTCAAAAAGAGATTAAAACATAAAAAAAAGCCCGCTTGAAACAAGCGGGCCGCAAAAAATAAAATCATTGCAATCAACAAATTGAAGGAAGGAAGTCAAGCATAAGAACCAGGGAAAACTGCCATGAAAGCTACACAACAGTTTTAAAGTTCTTGGTTTTCATATTTACCGGGGTAAATACTTCCTGAAAACGAGGCATATTTTAGTGACAGAATGTGTCAGCAACAAGCGAGAAAAACTACGTCATGAGATAAATAAAACTAATGTCACAAAGGTGATGTAAATCACGTAAATGCAGTTATAGCCCGTGTTTCGCTTCTTTACTCAATGTGGCTGCATAAATCTGCAATTTATATAATTAATCCTTGTTGCCGTTTTATTAACATTTGTCATTGTTCAATCCTTGCACAGATTGTCATTTGACGATTGTGTCGGTTTTTTTTGCTTGTATAGTACTTTGCAAGTCGCTGCGTTTGCATTTTTTGCTAAAACGCCGCTGTACGCCTCTTTATTTAGTCGGACAGGAAGTTTCCATGACAATAACTACAAAATTGGCTCGCCCTATGCTGTTGGCTGTAGGCTTGAGCCTGGCGCTCGGCGCCTGCCAGAGCACAGATACCCCAAATGGCCAGAGTTCGCTGGCTGCTGTTAAATCCCAGTATCCGGCGACCCGCGCCGAAGTGCTGGTTGAAAACATTCACGGTGTTCAGGTTGCCGATCCTTATCGCCACCTGGAAGAAAGCACCCCGGAAACAGAAGCCTGGGTTAAGGCTCAGCAAGCTTTTGGACAGGAATATCTGTCGGCTATCCCCAACAAACAGGCGGTAGTCGACAGGATCACCACCCTGTGGAACTACGAAAAAATCTCTGCCCCTTTTGAAAAGGGTGACAACACCTTCTACTACCGCAATGACGGCCTGCAGGCCCAGTCAGTGCTCTATGTTAAAGACAAGCAGGGGAATGAGAAGGTGTTGCTGGATCCCAACGCCTTCTCCGACAAGGGCACAGTTGCCCTGTCAGGTGTGTCAGTGAGTGACGATGGCAAGGTGCTGGCCTATGGTGTCTCTGAGTCCGGCTCCGACTGGCAACAGTGGCAGTTTATGGATATTGCCAGCGGCAAGCTGCTCAGCGACAAACTGGAGTGGATCAAATTCTCCTCTGCCGTGTGGGATCACGCCAATGAAGGCGTATTCTATGCCCGTTATGATGCCCCGGCCGGCGGAGACAAGATGGCCGATGTCAACTTCAACCAAAAGGTTTACTACCATAAGCTGGGCACAGATCAGAGCCAGGACAAGCTGGTTTATGAAAGACCGCAAAACAAGGACTGGGGCTTTGGTATTGGAGTCTCTGAAGACGGTGACTATCTGTTGCTGTCCATCTCCCAGGGAACCGACAGCCGCAACCGCTTCTTCTATAAGTCACTCAAAGATCCAAAAGCGGAAGTGGTCGAGCTGATTTCCGAGTTGGAAGCCGAGTACAGCTTTATCGGTAACGACAAGTCAGTGTTCTACTTCAAGACAGATCTCGATGCCCCCAACGGCAAAGTGATTGCGATAGATTTGCGCCACCCGGCCAAAAAAGACTGGAAGACAGTGATCCCTGAGACAAAGGACCCTATCGCCAGTGTTGGTATCATCAATGATCACCTGGTGGTGAGCTCACTGCATGACGTGCTGGGGCAGCTGTCCATCTACTCCATGGGCGGCGTCAAGCGCCAGGACGTGACTCTGCCGGGTAAAGGCAAGATTGCCGGCCCATACGGCAAACGCAGTAAAGACTACTTCTATTACACCTTCAACAGCTATGTGCAGCCGCAGACCACCTATAAGTTTGACTTCAAGACAGGTGAGTCCGAGCTGTACCAGAGCCCTAAAATCGCCTTTAATCCGGATGATTACGTATCCGAGCAGGTGTTCTACACCAGCAAGGACGGTACCAAGGTGCCCATGATGCTGTCCTACAAGAAAGGGCTGAAGAAAGACGGCACCAACCCGACACTCCTGTACGCCTATGGTGGTTTTGCCATCTCCATGACCCCAAGGTTCAGCCCGGCCAATATCGCCTGGTTGGATATGGGCGGCATCTATGCTGTGCCCAGCCTGCGTGGCGGCGCCGAATATGGTGAGAGCTGGCACCAGGCAGGTATGTTCGACAAGAAGCAAAATGTGTTTGATGACTATTTTGCCGCTGCCGAATACCTGCTGGATCAGGGCTATACCAATAAGAGCAAACTTGGCGCCTATGGCCGCAGTAACGGTGGCCTGTTGATGGGGGCCGCCGTAACCCAAAGACCGGATCTGTTTGCTGCCGTACTGCCCGCCGTAGGGGTACTGGATATGCTCAGATTCCACAAGTTCACCATAGGCTGGGCCTGGACCAGTGAATATGGCAGTGCCGACAATGCCGAGCAGTTCCCGGCGCTGCTGGCTTACTCGCCATATCACAACGTCAAGTCTCAGGCTTATCCTGCGACTATGGTGATGACAGCCGATCATGATGACAGGGTGGTGCCGCTGCACAGCTTCAAGTTTGCCGCCATGATGCAGGCCAAGCAGCAGGGGGATCAGCCGGTTATCATGCGTATCGAGTCCAATGCCGGTCACGGCGCAGGTAAACCCACGGCGATGAAGATAGATGAAGCGGCGGATATCTTCACCTTCCTGTGGCACAACTTTGGCTTGACCCTGCCGAGTAAAATCGACGGTTAAGCTTAAGTTAAGCCTTGAAAAAATAAACTGGGGCCTGCGGGCCCCTTTGCTTTTTCCGCCATTCACAAGCGGATTGTGGATAAGGTATAGTAGGCCTCACTTTTGGCGCATTAAAAGCAAGTGGAAGCATGTTTCGTTGGCCTATCACTGTCTATTATGAAGACACAGACGCGGGTGGGGTGGTTTACCATTCCAACTATTTGAAATTTTTTGAAAGAGCCCGAAGTGAGTGGCTCAGATCTATGTCGGTGAGCCAAACCGCTCTGTTGCAGCAGGATATCGCCTTTGTGGTACGCCGCGCCGAGTTGGATTTCTGCAAGGCGGCGCGATTTGAGCAGAACCTTTGGGTGGAAACCCGTGTCTCAGAAGTGAAGCGGGCATCTTTGGTGTTTGAACAGCGCCTGGTAGATGCCGAGGGTGAGTGTTATTGCGCGGCCAGCATTCTGGTTGCCTGTATTTCACTCGAGCGCATGCGGCCACTGGCCATTCCCCAACACATATTGCAGGAGTTTAAAAAAGGTGGAAGCTGAGATTTCGTTTATTGGATTGTTCATGCAGGCCAGTTTGTTGGTAAAACTGGTGATGCTCACCTTATTGTCTCTGTCTATCGCGTCCTGGGCTGTGATTATCCAGAGGCGCAAACTCCTGAAAGCGGCCAGGCAAAATGCCGAACGCTTCGAAGAGAAGTTTTGGTCCGGTGTGGATCTCAATCGTTTGTACCAGGAGCTGTCGGCCCGCCAGGAAAGCAACTCAGGGCTTGAGTCCATGTTTGTATCCGGCTTCAAGGAATACGCCCGCCTGTCGAAACTGAACGGCCGGGTGCCAGAAGCCATTATGGATGGCAGCTACCGCGCCATGCGGATCTCTCTCTCCAAAGAGTTGGATAAGCTGGAAACCCATCTGCCACTCTTGGCAACCATAGGCTCTACCAGTCCCTATATCGGCCTGTTTGGGACAGTTTGGGGGATCATGAACTCCTTTATCGCCTTGGGCGCGGTTGAAAATGCCACTCTGGCCATGGTGGCACCGGGTATTGCCGAAGCGCTTATTGCTACCGCCATGGGCCTGTTCGCCGCCATTCCTGCGGTTATCGCCTACAACAGATTCTCTACTCAGGTGGAAAAGGTCGAGTCTTCCTACGCCAACTTTATGGAAGAGTTCTCCGGCATATTGCACCGTCAGGCATACAGCGATAAGGAAGCCGTATGATGCAGGGATATCAGCGCAAGCGGCGTCGCCCCGTCGCTGAAATCAATGTGGTGCCCTATATCGACGTGATGTTGGTGCTGTTGATCATCTTTATGGTGACGGCGCCGATTGTGACTCAAGGGGTGAAGGTGGACTTGCCTCAGGGGGAGGCCGAACCGCTGCCCGCCGACAGCAAGCCGCCTGTGGTGGCCTCTATCAATGCCGAGGGTGAGTATTTTCTCGACTTGGGTGGCTCACCCAATAATGAGGTGCTGGATCTGGAAGAGATCAGCACCCGGGTCAGCGCCATCATCAAGATGGAGCCGGATCGCCCCGTGGTGGTCAAGGGCGATCGCGCCATTCCCTACGAACGGGTAATCCAACTGATGGTGTCGCTGCAACATGCCGGCGTGCCTTCGGTCGGTTTGATGACAGATTCGCCAGAGGAGAAGTAAGTGGCTGGGAAATCTGATTTTACTGTCCCCTTTATCATCTCAGCTGTGCTGCATATTGGGGTTATTGCGATTCTGGCCATGGGTGTGGACTTTCAGGACAAACCCAAATTGCCGACACCACAGGCCCAGTCTGCGCCTGTGCAGGCCGTGGTGGTCGATCAGCAGAAAGTGGATGACTATGTCCAGAAGCTGAAACAGGACAAGGCCGACGCCGAGCGCCGCGAGCGCGAACGGCAGCAGGAACTGGATCGCCAGGCCAATGAGGCCAAAAAGGCCCGCGAGCAGGAGCAGGAACGGATCCGCAAACTGGAAGCCGAGCGCAAGCAAAAAGAACTGGAGACCCAGAAAGCTGCCGACGCTGCCAAAGTTGCCAAGCTGAAAGAGCAGCAGGAGAAAGAAAAGGCCCAGAAAGCCGAGGCCGAGCGTAAGGCCAAGGAGCAGCAGCGTAAGGAAGCCGAAGAGGCCGCTCTTAAGGCAGAGCAGAAACGCAAGGCTGAAGAAGCTGCCGCCAAAAAAGCGGAAGATGAGCGCAAACGCAAAGAAGCTGAACGTAAGGCCAAAGAGGAAGCCGAGCGTAAACGCAAGGCCGAGGAAGAGGCCCGTCGCCGTCAGGAGCAGGAGTTGGCCGATGCGCTGGCCGCCGAGCAAGCCGCTTTGTCGGCGACTCGCAATCGTCAGGTTATGAGTGAAGTCGACCGTTATCGAGCGATGATCACCGCCACTATTCAGCGCAATCTGGTAGTGGACGAGTCGATGCGCGGCAGAGTCTGTAAGGTCAAGGTGCGTCTGGCCAAAGATGGCTTTGTTACCAACAGCCAGATCATCGAAGGGGATCCTGTGGTGTGTCGCGCCGCCAAGGCCGCCATCAATAAAGCCGGGCGTTTGCCGGTTTCCCAGGAGCCCGATGTGTATCAGCTGATGAAAGAGATTAATTTAGAAGTTAGACCGGAATTCAACTAAGGGAGCCCCATGAAACGAATTGCCAAGAGTCTTATCTGTTTGCTGGCCGTGCTGGTGCTGCCGGCCAAGGCGGCACTGGATATAGTGATCACCGAAGGGGTGGACGCCGCGCGTCCCATTGCCGTGGTGCCATTTGTTTGGCAGGGCGCCGGGCCGGCCCCAGAGTCGATTTCGGATGTAGTGATGTCCGATTTGACCCGCAGCGGTACTTTCAAGCCATTGGATGAATTGTCACTGGGTCAGCGTGCCATCAGCAAGATGGACGAGTTCAATGCCGCCGCCTGGAAAAATGTTTCTGCCGAAGCCGTGGTGATGGGCTATGTGAAACCCTATGGCGCCGGTAAGTATCTGGTGAGCTTTGACCTGGTGGACTTGGTCAAGGCGCAGATGCAGTCCGGTGGCCCTCAGTCCCGCAGCGAACTCTTGCTGGATAGCCGCGAAACCGTTATCAGCGAAGCGCAATTTCGCCAGTATGCTCACAGGATCAGTGACATAGTTTATGAGAAACTGACCGGGATCCGCGGTGCCTTCCTGACTCGTATCGCCTATGTGGTGGTCAATCACCAGGAGAAAAACCCTTACCGCCTGATGATTGCCGACTACGATGGCTACAACGAACAGATGCTGCTGCGCTCGCCTGAGCCTTTGATGTCTCCGGCCTGGTCTCCGGACGGGCGTAAGCTGGCCTATGTCAGTTTCGAAAACAAAAAGGCCGAAGTGTTTGTCCAGGATATCTACAGTCAGAGCCGCACCAAGGTTACCAGTTTTCCCGGTATCAACGGCTCGCCAAGCTTTTCGCCCGATGGGACTAAGCTGGCGCTGACTCTGTCCCGCGACGGTCAACCTGAGGTCTATGTAGTAGAGATTGCCACAGGCGCGCTCAAGCGGATCACCAACCACTATGCCATTGATACTGAAGCCACTTGGTTCCCCGATGGCAAGTCGCTGCTGTTCACCTCCGAGCGGGGTGGCAGGCCCCAGCTATATCAGGTAGAGTTGGCCTCAGGCAAGGTGACCCGCCTGACATTTGAAGGCGAGTGGAACCTGGGGGGGACTGTGACCCCTGATGGCCGCAGTATGATTTTCGTCAACAGAACCAACGGCAAATACAATATTGCCCGTATGGATCTGCAGACGCGTTTTATGCAGGTGTTGACCTCAACCCGGCTCGATGAATCACCCAGCGTTGCCCCTAACGGCACCATGGTGATTTATGGCACCACCTATAACGGCAAGCAGGTGCTGGCAGCGGTATCTGTCGATGGCCGTTTCAAGGCGCGGTTGCCAGTGGGGCAGGGTGAGGTGAAATCACCCGCTTGGTCACCGTTTCTATAACTTATATTTCAGAAGGATAACATGATGGATCTCAACAAGTTGTTTAAGGCAATCGTAATCGCTGCGCCATTACTGGCTCTGGGTGCCTGTAGCTCAACTTCAGAATCAGAAACGGACGCCAGCGGTTCGACAACTTCCGGTAGCGAGTACGGCAACGGTGCCGGCGGCGTGGAAATCGGTGGCGCCAATCCGGTGCTGAGCCCGGAAGAGCAGCAGCGCCTCAAGTTCCAGGAACTGCGTAAAGAACACATCATCTACTTTGATTTTGACCGCAGTGAAGTGCAGACAGAATTTGCTGAAATTCTGGAAGCCCACGGTACTTATCTGGTTGAACATCCTAACGTACGCGTGTTGATCGAAGGCCACGCCGACGAGCGTGGAACGCCTGAGTACAACATAGCTCTGGGTGAGCGCCGCGCCAAGGCTGTAGCCAAGTACCTGCAGGGTATGGGGGTACTGCCAAGCCAGATGAGCATTGTCAGCTATGGTGAAGAGAAGCCTCTGGATATGAGCCACACAGACGAAGGTTTTGCCAAGAACCGTCGCGCTGTGCTGGTGTATTGATCCCGGCATTAGAGGGACATTGAAGAATGAAGAAAGCCGTTATCATCACGGCCATGCTTCTGGGAACTGGGGTCGCTTATGCGGCCCCAGCGCCCGTTGAAGACATTGGCGGCGGTTCCAGTGAGGATCGCATCGCCCGCCTTGAGCGGATCATCAAGGCCCGTCAGCAAGCCGAGTTTGAGACCATGCGCAGAATGGATACTCTGCAGCAGGAGGTGCTGGAACTCAGAGGCCTGACCGAACAACAGAACTATCAGATAAACCAGATGTTGCAGCGCCAGCGCCAGCTCTATGACGAAATCGCCAACCTGCAAAGCAAGCCTGCAGCGCCCGTCGTCAGCCAAACCCCATCCAATGTGGTGGCCAGTTCGTCTTTGTCCGAGACCGACAGCTATCAAAGGGCGGTCGATCTGGTACTGAAAGAGCGTCAGTACGACGCTGCAATTCCGGCATTTCGTGACTTTATCAAGCAGTACCCCAATTCGGGCTTCGCCGATAACGCCAACTATTGGCTCGGGCAACTGCTCTATAATAAGAATGAATTTGCCGAAGCCAAAACCGCTTTTGCCAATGTGGTCGATAACTTCAAAGAATCGGGTAAGCGGGCCGACAGTCTGGTTAAACTTGGGCTGATTGCCGAAAAAACCGGCGATAAAACGGCGGCAAAGAACTACTATCAGCAAGTGGTGAAACAGTACGCAAACAGCGCTGCAGCAAGGATTGCACAGCAGCAATTGGCGGCAATTAAACCATGATTTAACTAAAAAACATCCGCCCAGTTTGTTTTTCATGCAAACAACAAAAAATCGGGAATTTACACTTGCATGAGAATCACAAAGCGGTATTATAGGCGCCCTCAGCACGGCATGGCCTGCTGAGGCGAAACTTGAATGGGTCGTTAGCTCAGTCGGTAGAGCAGTTGGCTTTTAACCAATTGGTCGAAGGTTCGAATCCTTCACGACCCACCAACTTCATGTTTCGTAAACCTTTTAGTGGGTCGTTAGCTCAGTCGGTAGAGCAGTTGGCTTTTAACCAATTGGTCGAAGGTTCGAATCCTTCACGACCCACCACTGATTTATTGCGGTCTGCCTCGGCAGTCAATGTCGGGTCGTTAGCTCAGTCGGTAGAGCAGTTGGCTTTTAACCAATTGGTCGAAGGTTCGAATCCTTCACGACCCACCACTGATTTATTGCGGTCTGCCTCGGCAGTCAATGTCGGGTCGTTAGCTCAGTCGGTAGAGCAGTTGGCTTTTAACCAATTGGTCGAAGGTTCGAATCCTTCACGACCCACCATCGCAATCCAAATCAAACAATCTGGCAGTATATCCGTGGGTCGTTAGCTCAGTCGGTAGAGCAGTTGGCTTTTAACCAATTGGTCGAAGGTTCGAATCCTTCACGACCCACCATTTGCCTGAGAATAGGTGACACCCAGATGGGTCGTTAGCTCAGTCGGTAGAGCAGTTGGCTTTTAACCAATTGGTCGAAGGTTCGAATCCTTCACGACCCACCATTTCTCAGCGTGCTGCAAAAGGTAGATCTTCCTGCGGGTCGTTAGCTCAGTCGGTAGAGCAGTTGGCTTTTAACCAATTGGTCGAAGGTTCGAATCCTTCACGACCCACCATCAGGAAAGATAGACCACAACATTCAGTGGGTCGTTAGCTCAGTCGGTAGAGCAGTTGGCTTTTAACCAATTGGTCGAAGGTTCGAATCCTTCACGACCCACCACTGAATTATTGCGGTCTGCCTCGGCAGTCAATGTCGGGTCGTTAGCTCAGTCGGTAGAGCAGTTGGCTTTTAACCAATTGGTCGAAGGTTCGAATCCTTCACGACCCACCATCGCAATCCAAATCAAACAATCTGGCAGTATATCCGTGGGTCGTTAGCTCAGTCGGTAGAGCAGTTGGCTTTTAACCAATTGGTCGAAGGTTCGAATCCTTCACGACCCACCATTTGCCTGAGAATAGGTGACACCCAGATGGGTCGTTAGCTCAGTCGGTAGAGCAGTTGGCTTTTAACCAATTGGTCGAAGGTTCGAATCCTTCACGACCCACCATTTGTCTGAGAATAGGTGACACCCAGATGGGTCGTTAGCTCAGTCGGTAGAGCAGTTGGCTTTTAACCAATTGGTCGAAGGTTCGAATCCTTCACGACCCACCATTTCTCAGCGTGCTGCAAAAGGTAGATCTTCCTGCGGGTCGTTAGCTCAGTCGGTAGAGCAGTTGGCTTTTAACCAATTGGTCGAAGGTTCGAATCCTTCACGACCCACCATTGAATGCTCAATCTGTATGGGTCGTTAGCTCAGTCGGTAGAGCAGTTGGCTTTTAACCAATTGGTCGAAGGTTCGAATCCTTCACGACCCACCATCCAGAACTCCGCTTGAAAACGCCAAGCTCGCCAATATCCAGCTTCAGTCGATTCGCAATATCCAAGCTAATTTAGCCAATACTTTTCTACTTTTGTCTCATAGACCTATTGCCAATGTTTCAATTCTGTTAAACATCGGATAGTGCTTCTTGCTTTCTCAATCTGTCTTGGCAGTTGTGTTTTTTGCCGGATGGGTTGGCATAACAACAAGGAGACAATCCAAGATGAAACAAGCAAGACTCACCGGAGTATGCGCTGCAACCCTTCTGGCTCTGGGTGGTTTGGGGACGGCTCAGGCATCGGTATTGGAAAAGACTGACGTGCAGTTTGGCGGCTATCTCAAGGCCGATATCATGTTCAGCGATTACAGTAATGGCGCGCCCGACTCCAACAACGTCTCACGCCAGTTCTATGTGCCCGGCGCCATCTATGGGGTAGATGGCAACGGCAATCAGGTGACCGACTTCCAGGCGCGGGAAACCCGTTTTAACTTCAAGACGGTAACAGATCTCGACGGCCACACTCTCACCGGCTTTATTGAGCTGGACTTCATGACTCATACCGATGGTGATGAGCGGGTATCCAACAGCTATTCACCGCGCATTCGTCACGCCTTTATCAGCTATGACAACTGGACCATAGGCCAGACCTGGACCACCTTTATGAACCCGGGGGCACTGCCAGAAAACCTTGATTTTGTGGGTGCCACCGAAGGGACTCCCTTTGCCCGTCAGGCGCAGCTGAGATACAGCAATGGTGGCTTTCAAATCGCCATTGAAAACCCGGAAACTACCATTACTCCCTATGGCGGTGGCAGCCGGATCACCAGTGGCAATGGGGTGATGCCGGATCTTATCGCCCGTTATAACTTCAAGACCTCTGGCGGCGCCAGTTTCTCTGTGATGGGGATGCTGAGGCAGCTCGAGCTTGAGACCCGTATCGCCAATCAGGATATAGACAGCACTGAGCTCGGCTATGGCGCCAGCGTGGCCGGGATCATTCCTGTGGGCCGTGATGATATCCGTTTCACCGCCACCTATGGCGAAGGCCTGGGCCGCTATGTGGCGCTGAACTTTGCCAATGGCGCGGTACTGGACAACAACAACGACCTGCAGGCAATAGAATCCTACTCAGGCTTTGTGTCTTATCGTCATTGGTGGAACGAGCAGTGGCGATCAAGCTTTACCTTGTCTGCTTTCAGCGCCGATAACGATGTGTCTCTGACCGGAGGCAGCGCCAATAAGGAATCCTATTCAGGTTATATCAATCTGCTTTACTCGCCGGTGAAGGCACTGACCTTTGGGGTAGAGTATATGTATGCCAAGAACGAACGGGAAAATGGCACAGATGGTGAGCTTAACCGGGTCACCTTCTCGGCCAAATACGTGCTCTAACCCTTGTTGCGACCGGGAGCTGTGACTCCCTACTTGTGACTCCCTATTTATACTCTTAGCCAAGCCACCTCAGGGTGGCTTGCTTTTTTACTCTGGCCCTAAATATCAGGCAATTGTGAAATCTGCCTCAAAGGTTTAGGGGCTGTAATGAATGACATGGTTCCCCTTCATTGCAAATTCCGGTCATAGAGGTTCATCAACGCCAGAAGCAGGCAATGGCCCATTATGTTGGTTATCGTTGCGCTGAGCTTGCCAAACACTAATTCGCTATTCATGCCATTGATAACATTTGAGAAGTCATTCTTCACATGTTAATGCTTCGGGGTCAACTGGAGAGGTACCTGAAATGTATGAGCGGCTTACGTCGGTAACCCGTTTAAGCCGATTCTGGGGCAAGCTGAAAGTAAAAAAATGCCCCTCCAGGAGGGGCAATAGGAGGAAGTAAGCTTTTACTCTGTACGGTTGAGTCGCGACTCAATCAGAGTATCAATCACGGCTGGGTCGGCCAGAGTTGATGCATCTCCAAGGTTGGTTATCTCGTTGGCGGCAATCTTGCGCAGGAAGCGGCGCATGATCTTGCCGGAGCGGGTCTTGGGCAGGCCGCCGGCAAACTGGATAAGATCCGGGGTCGCCAGGGCGCCAATCTCTTTGCGCACCCATTGTCTCAGCTGTTGTCTCAGCTCTTCGGTGGCTTCTATGCCCTTGGTCAGTGTGACATAGGCGTAGATCCCCTGGCCCTTGATGTCATGGGGGTAACCCACAACCGCAGCCTCGGCCACCAGATCGTGCGCCACCAGTGCGCTTTCAATCTCGGCGGTACCCAGACGATGACCGGAGACGTTAATCACGTCATCGACCCGGCCGGTGATCCAGTAGTAGCCGTCTTCATCACGGCGGGCACCGTCACCGGTGAAATACATGCCGCGGAAGGTTTTGAAGTAGGTCAGGGCAAAGCGTTCATGATCACCGTAAACCGTGCGCATCTGTCCCGGCCAGGAATCCAGCATCACCAGGTTGCCCTCGGTAGCGCCTTCCAGAATATTGCCCATGTTGTCTACCAGTGCTGGCTGTACCCCGAAGAAGGGACGGGTGGCCGAGCCTGGCTTGGTATCCGTGGCACCGGGCAGCGGACTGATAAGAATGCCGCCGGTTTCGGTTTGCCACCAGGTATCGACAATCGGGCAATGCTCATGACCTATGACCTCGTGATACCAGCGCCAGGCCTCAGGGTTGATGGGTTCGCCCACAGAGCCCATGATCCGCAGCGAGCTGCCGTCAAACTGGTCAAATTGCTCCTTACCTTCGGCCATCAGGGCGCGGATAAGCGTGGGGGCCGTGTAGAGTATGTTAACCTGATGGCGGTCAATCATCTCGCCCAGGCGGGCAGGGCTTGGGTAGTTGGGCACACCTTCGTGAATAAGCACTGTGGCGCCATTGGCCAGCGGGCCGTAAATCATATAGCTGTGGCCGGTGATCCAGCCCACATCTGCTGTGCACCAGTAGACTTCGCCCTGCTTGTAGTCGAACACATATTCGTGGGTCATGGAGGCGTACACCATGTAGCCGCCCGTGGTGTGCAGTACACCCTTGGGGTTACCGGTAGAGCCTGAGGTGTAGAGCAGGAACAAGGGATCCTCGGCGCCCATCTCTTCCACTTCGCAATGCTCGGAAGCGGTTTCGGTCAGCGATTCCCACCAGACATCACGACCATCGACCCAGTTGATATCATTGCCGGTGCGTTTGAGCACTATCACCTTCTCAACCGTGGTGACATCCGGATGGGCCAGCGCCTCATCGATATTGCGCTTGAGTGGGATGGCCCGGCCACCACGCAGACCTTCGTCTGCGGTCAAAATTACCTTGGAGCGGCCATCTATGATACGTGAAGCGATGGAATCCGGGGAAAAACCACCAAATACCACGGAATGCACGGCGCCGATGCGGGCACAGGCCAGCATGGCGATGGCGGCTTCCGGCACCATGGGCATATACATGGTGACCACGTCACCGCGGCGCACGCCCTGGCTCTTGAGGGCGTTGGCAAATTTGCACACTTCTGTGTGCAGCTGGCTGTAGCTCAGGGTGCGTTGATCTTTGGCATCATCGCCTTCCCAGATGATGGCGGTTTGGTCGCCAAGTTTTTCCAGATGGCGGTCGAGGCAGTTGGCCGAGGCGTTCAGTGTGCCGTCGTAGAACCAGTTGATGGACAGGTTGTGATCGTCAAATGAGGTTTTCTTGACCTTGGTATAGGGCTTGATCCAGTCGATACGTTTTCCATGTTCACGCCAGAAACCTTCGGGGTTAACCACGGACTCCTGGTACATTTTCTTATATTTTTCATCATTTACCAGTGCATTGGCCGCAATTGCTGCGGGCACTTTATAAAGAGACTGAGTGCTCATTTGGCTTCCCTTTGTTTTTGTCATGCGTGAGCCAAAGTATGGGATGCTTGCCGGTGCCGTCTCTATTAGACATTGGTCTAGTTCTGAAAAAATGTTATTTATTAACCGGTTATTGCGTTTAAAACGAACAGCTTGAAGTACTTGAGCCGGCGTGGTTTTTTAAGGTTTTAGCGGGTTTAGATTGGCATCCAATAAAGGTTTTTTGCCCCCAATGGGCGCCCAATAAGATGGAGAACGCCGCAGAGGTTCATCAAACCCCTTGGCTGGTGTAATCTAGCCGGGATAACAACAGTCGCCGAAGGATACGGCGACAATAAAGAGAACCCTATGAATTTGACCCTTTTTGTGGCGGTGATCGCCGTCTGTTATGTCTGTTTGCTGTTCCTGCTTGCCTGGGGCGCGGAGCGTTGGTTCAGTGGTGTCACCCGCAGGTTACAGAAATGGATCTACGCCCTCAGCCTGGCGGTATATTGCTCTTCCTGGAGCTTTCTCGGCACGGTTGGCCAGTCGGCCAATGACTTTTGGTCCTATCTGCATATCTTTATCGGCCCCATCATCATCTTTACCCTGGGCTTTGGCATGTTGCGCAAAATGGTGGTGGTGTCCAAGGCGCAAAATATCACCTCGGTGGCCGACTTTATCGCCGCCCGCTATGGCAAGTCGCAGCCGCTGGCGGTGATCATCACACTCATTGCCCTGTTTGGCATCATGCCCTATATCGCGTTGCAGCTGAAAGCCATGGTATTCAGCCTAAGCCTGTTCCAAAGCCCGGATGATCCGCTCGATGGCGCCAAAGTCGCGCTTATCATCGCCGTGCTGCTGGCCATCTTCGCCATCCTCTTCGGCACCCGCAAACTGGATGCCACCGAGCATAACCCGGGGATGATGCTGGCTATCGCCTTTGAATCCTTGGTGAAACTGGCCGCCTTTGTGTTGGTGGGCGGCATAGTGGTCTTCGGGGTGTTCGGCGGCTTTGGCGACCTCTGGAACCAGGCCAGCGCCAAGGGGGTAATAGTCAATCCCAATCTAAGGCTTGAAGCGCTGATGCCCGAGCTGATAGTCGGCATGGCGGCTTTTCTCTGTATGCCGCGACAGTTTCACGTCATGGTGGTCGAGGCTGAAGGCGAGCAGACTCTGTCCAAGGCGCGCTGGTTGTTCCCTCTCTATATCGGCCTGTTCGGCCTGTTTGTCGGGCCGCTGGCACTGGCGGGCAAGGTGCTGCTCGGCGACAGTGTCTCTGCCGATACCTATGTGATCAATCTGCCGCTGGCGCTGGACGCACCTTGGCTGGCGATAGTGGCGCTGCTGGGAACTCTCTCGGCTGCCACTGGCATGGTGATAGTGGCTGTGGTGACCATCAGCGTGATGATAAGTAACGAGTGGCTGGTGCCGGTACTCTTGCGTACCGGGCAGATCCGCCGCAAGAACTTCAGCCAGTTTTCCCAGCAACTGCTCTATGCCAGACGTCTCTCCATCGCGCTGATCCTGGCTTTCGGGTACTTCAGTTACCTGAGCTTTGACAGCAGCGATTCTCTGTCCAACCTGGGCATGCTGTCTTTCGGCGCCTTTGCCCAGTTGGCACCGGCCTTGGTGGGCGGGCTCTACTGGAAACACGGCAATCGCGCCGGGGTGTTTCTCGGCATGGCGGCGGGCTTTGGTCTGTGGGGCTTTTTGCTGCTCAAGGGCTCGGGCGTCTGGGAAGGCGTGCTGGCAGGTCAGTTTGAACTGTTAAAGGCGCTGAAGCCCAATGTCAACGATACCCTGTTGGCACTCGGCGCCAACCTGATTGGCTATATCGGCGGCTCTATCTGGCTGCGCGCCGGCTTGGTGGAGCGTATTCAGGCCAGCGCCTTTGTCACCCCGGGTGAACTCAAAAACACAGGCAATCGTAAGACAGGCCCCATCAGTCAGCAGGACTTGTTGATCCTGGCGAGCCGCTTTGTCAGCCCGACCCGGGCCTATGAGAGTTTTTCGCGTTTTTCTGCCGATGCGGTGCGCAGCGACAGCTGGCACAAGACGGCACCGGCCGAGCTTATTGCCCATACCGAGCACATGCTGGCCGGGGTGCTGGGGGCTTCCAGCGCCTCTTTGGTGATGGACTCAGTGTTGCAGGGGCGGGATCTGGCCCTCGATGAAGTCTTCAGCCTGGTGGATGAGGCCTCGTCGAAGATTATTCTCAGTCAGGACATGCTGCGCGCCGCGATAGAACACGCCTACGAGGGTATGAGCGTGGTCGACAAAGATCTCAACCTGGTGGCCTGGAACTACCGCTATGTAGAGCTTTACGACTATCCGGAGGATTTCCTGCAACCGGGCATGTCCATCAGCGAGGTGATACGTTTCAATGCCTCCCGCGGCTACTGCGGCCCGGGGGATGTGAATGAGCATGTCGAGCGTCGGGTACAGCATATGCGTAACGGCACCGCCCACAGCTCAGAGCGGCGCAGGCGCGATGGCAAGGTGATTAAGATTCAGGGCAATCCCATGCCGGACGGCGGCTTTGTGATGACCTTTACCGACATTACCCAATATCGCGAGCAGCAACAGGCGCTGGAGCAGGTGAATGAGACCCTGGAGGCCAGAGTCAAGGAGCGCACCTATGAGCTGGCGCTGCTCAACAGCAAGCTGCTCGAAGCCAAGGCCCAGGAGGAGATGGCCAACGCTTCCAAGAGCCGTTTCCTGGCGGCGGTGGGGCATGACTTAATGCAGCCGCTCAATGCGGCCAGGTTGTTTACCGCCTCTTTGAGTCAGTATCCTGGGCTTGACAGGGAAGGGCGGCTGACCCTCTCCCATGTCAACAGCTCACTGAAAACCGCCGGTGAACTGCTGACCGATCTTTTGGATATCTCCAAGCTGGATTCCGGCATGGTGGAGGTAAAACGGCGCGACTTTGCCATCTCCGAAGTACTCAACACCCTGGCGGTGGAGTTTGAGGCCATGGCCAAAGACTGCCAGATCCATTTTGCCATGATGCCCTGTAGCCTGACGGTCAATTCAGACCCTTCACTGCTGCGGCGGGTGCTGCAGAACTTTCTCACCAACGCCTATCGTTATGCCAAGGGCGGACGGGTGCTGATGGGCTGTCGCCGCCGCGGCAGCGAGCTTGAGGTGCAAGTGCTGGATACCGGCTGCGGCATCGAAGCCGGGCAGCTTAGGGAGATATTTCACGAGTTCAAGCGCCTGGATAACCCCCATTCAAACAGTGTCAACGGCCTGGGGCTTGGTCTGGCGATAGCCGACAGAATAAGCAAGGTGCTGGAGCATGATATCCGCGTATCTTCGGTGCAGGGCAAGGGCTCTGTATTTGCCATTCGGGTGCCGCTTGGGGCCACTGTCAGCGTGCCGCAGCCCAAGGCCATTTCTTCTGTGTTGCAGCCGCTCGCCGGGGTCAAGGTGCTGTGTATCGACAACGAAGAGGCTATCCTTGCCGGGCTCGAAAGCCTGTTGAGTCGCTGGCAGTGCGAGGTGATCTGCGCCCGGGATCTGAGTGATGCCAGGATCAAGCTGGGGCTCAAAGGGGTGGCGCCGGATATCATGCTGGCGGATTATCATCTGGATAAGGGCCAAAACGGCGTCGATGCCATGGATGAGCTCAGGGCGCTGTATGGGCAACATCTGCCCGGCATTTTGATCACCGCCAACACCCGCAAGGATCTGGTGGAGGATGTCGAGCGCCGCGGTTACCACTATATGGCCAAGATGATTAAACCGGCGGCGCTCAGAGCTTTGATCTCAAGCCTGGTGAAGAAGGCGTAATTCACAAGTTCAGTGAAATAGCCTATGGAAACGGGGCCTGATTAATAGCCGATAAATCAGGCCCCGTATTTTATGGGGTTATTTCTGCCTGTGCCTGTGCCTGTGCCTGTGTCTGTGTCTGTATCGGTGTCTGTGCTTGCGCCGGAACCCCGGCGTATCCTTCCACTCGCCAGGGGCGATAAGCCAGGCCGTAGCTCAAGGTCGCCATGGTCCAACCGATAAGGGCGCTGGCGATATCGTGGGATAAAAAGTGGGCGCCGCGAAACTCCTGACACAGACTGAACACAACGCCTATCAGCAATACCGCGCCGAGCAACTTAAAGCGCCATTTTGGCTTCAAGACCAACGCCAGATAATAAAGTCCCAGCCAGGCAAAGGCGCCGCTGGAGTGGCCGCCGGGGAAACACTGGCCCAATTCAGTGTCAACGCTCAGGCTCATGGGGAAGGGCAGATAAGGCTTTTGGCCACCAAATAGACTGAGATCCCAGGGACAGGCAACATTGGTCATGCTCTTGCCGATACGCACCCAAAGCACGGTTGCCAGGGCGCTTATAAACAACATCAGCAAGGGCCGGCGCCAGCGCTTCATTGAGGCTTTGAAATTGCTCAATACCAGGGTCGACAGCAACACAGCTGCCGCCAGCACCACCAGATCCCGCCCTCCTGTGTGCAGCAGTTTGTCTGCGACAAAGGCATGGCGCCAGGGCCAGGCCGTGTTGGTGCCCTCAAATGCCAACATCCACTGTGCCAGCAACAGGTCGGCATTAGTGATGTGCAGCAAGATAAGCACGCCAAGTCCTACCGATAACGGCAACAGCAGATGATGTTTGAACCAGTGTTGAAAGCTCAGCGGGTGGCTTGCAATGGGCATTGTGTTTCCTGTGACATAGTGCGAGTTGAGACAGAGTCGCAGCTGAGATCTGCGAAATAAAAAGCCTGAAAAAGCGGGCGTTGAATTCATGGCCCGGTTGGTGGATAGGAATTATTCTGGCCAGCTCAGATTAAGGTCTGCTTAAGGCCGGGGATTTTTGTCTCAATCGCCCGGAATGGCGTATTGCAATGAGTTGAAACAAAACCTTTTTTGCGTATTTTTTTACCACTGGTTATGTTACAGGGGTAGCTCTGCTATGGCGCTGGTTAAGTTGCGGTTTTGGCGGGGGATCCCCACAGGTTTGCTGGTATTCAAATACAAGGAACAGGAATGAAGCTCAATAAACTCTTTTGGCTGACGGCCCTTGCGCTCGGCAGCCCCAATTTGCTGGCTGCCGAGGCCAAACTCCTGCGGGAGCCGGATCTTCGCGGTGATACTCTGGTGTTTTCCTACGCCAAGGATATCTGGAAAGTGTCGCTCAAGGGCGGCGAGGCGGTGCGCCTCACCAGCTTCCAGGGGCAGGAGATGCAACCCAAGCTGTCGCCCGACGGCAAGTGGGTGGCCTTTACCGGCGACTATGAGGGCAATCAGGATATCTACCTGCTGCCGATTGCCGGTGGCGAGCCCAAACGCCTGACCTTCCACCCGGATGTGGATCAGCTGGTGGGCTGGAGCCCGGACAGCAAGTCGGTATTGCTGCGCTCCGGCAGGGCCAATGCCCCGAGAGGTTGGCAGCAGCTGTTTACCCTGTCCATAGAGGGCGGAAATCCCAAGCCTTTACCCATGAACCGCGCCTTTGACGGCAGTTTCTCTGCCGATGGCAAGCAGCTGGTTTACCGGCGCGCCGGTCTTTGGGATCCGGGTTGGCGTAACTATCGCGGCGGCCAGAATCAGCCGCTCAGGTTGATTTCGCTCGATAGCCTGGAGGAAAAAGATCTGCCCTGGGACAACACCCAGGATCTCGAGCCCCAGTGGCACGGCGACTATATCTATTTCCTCTCCAACCGCTCACAGGTCACCAATATCTTTCGGGTAGCGGCCAAGGGCGGCGAGCCGGAACAGGTGACTCATTACCAGGATGCCGATGTCAAAGGCTTTACCCTGGATAACGACACTCTGGTATACGAATACCGCGGCGAGCTGGTGAAAAAAACGCTGGCTAACACCAATGCCAACGCTAATGCAAACGACAAGGGTGAGGCACTGGCCATCAGCCTGCATGCCGATTTCCCCTGGGTGCGGCCACGCTTTGAAGAGGTTGAAAAGCAGATAGAGTCGGCGGCCATTTCGCCTACCGGTAAGCGCGCCTTGTTTGTGGCCCGCGGCGATGTATTTACTGTGCCCGTGGAGCACGGCGATGCCCGTAATCTTACTGAAAGCTCAGACAGCCGCGAAGTGGGCGCCGCCTGGTCCAACGGCGGCAAACAGCTGGCCTGGTTCTCCGACAAGAGCGGCGAATATCGACTGGTGATAGCCGATCAACTCGGCAAGCCGCAGCAAGAGATCAAACTGGCCGAAAAGGGCTTCTATAGCGGGCTTATCTGGTCGCCCGATGATAAACAGCTGGTGTTCAGCGATCAGCGCCAGCAACTTTGGCTGGCAGACTTGTCCAAGGGCAAGGCGCAGGTTATCGACAGCCAGCCGGTAGTGAATCCCGACTGGGAAATGGCCCCCAGCTGGTCGCCTGACAGCCGTTATCTGGCCTACAGCAAGCAGGATGACAGCTTCTTCCGCAGCCTCTACCTGTTCGATACCCGCAATAATCAGAGTAACAGAATTACCCAGGGCATGGCCGATGTGCGTTACCCAGTGTGGGACAGCGCCGGCGACAAGCTCTATTTTGCCGCCAGTACCGATTATGGCCCTCACGCCGCCTGGTTGGATATGACCTCGGTTGCCTTCACCCCGACTTACGGCCTCTATACCATGCTGCTCAATACCCGCACCGAGGCGCCCATGCTGCCAAGAAGCGACGAGGAAGAGGGCAGCGGTACTGAAGAGGAAGCCAAAGGCTCAGATGCGCCGCCTGCGGTGCGAATCGATCTCAACGGTATAGCGCAGCGGGTGCTGCCTCTGGGTGAAAGCGGTAAAATCCACAGCCTGAGCGCCGGTAAGCCAGGTGAGCTGTTCTATATGCAGGACTTGGATGAAACCACAGAGCTTCGCAAGTACAGCACTGAGGAACGTAAGGCCGATACCCTGGCCGGTGATGTCGATGAGTATCATCTGAGCTACGACGGCGAGAGCCTGTTGGTGAAAATCGGCGACAACTGGAAGCAATTTGCCGGCGCCGCGCCCTTGGGGGACGATGCCAAGACGCTTAACGTCAAGCTGACGGCCCGTATCGATCCTAAGGCCGAATGGCAGCAAATCTTCCGCGAAGCCTGGCGCTTCCAGCGCGATTACTTCTATGTTAGTAATCTGCACGGTGCCGATTGGGACGCGGTATACAAGGAGTTCCAGCCACTGGTTGCCCATGTGCGCCACGGCGCCGACATGACCTATCTGCTCGATAACATGGGCGCCGAAACCTCTGTGGGCCACTCCTTTACCAATGATGGCGATCTGCCGGAAATTGCCGACAACCGCACCGGCCTGCTCGGCGCCGATGTTGAGGCGACCGACAAGGGCTACCGCTTCAGCCGCATCTATCGTGGCGAAAACTGGTATCCGGCGGACCAAGGCAGTGCGCCGCTGGCTCTCTATCCCCAGGTCAAGGCGGGCCAGTATCTGCTGGCAGCCAACGGCAAGCCGCTGGATAACAAGGCCAACTTCTATCAGGCCTTCCAGGGGACTCTCGGTAAACAGACCCGTCTCAGCATCAGTCCGGATGGCAGCGACAAAAAAGCCTTCGAAGTGACTGTGGTGCCAACGGCCAGCGAACAGGCATTGAGACGTAACGCCTGGGTTGAGGATAACCGCAAACGGGTGGATGAAGCTTCCGGTGGCAAACTGGCCTATGTCTGGGTTCCGGACACCGGCGAGAACGGTTTCAGCTACTTCAACCGCTACTTCTTCGCCCAGAATCAGCGCCAGGGGGTGATCATAGATGAGCGCTTCAACCACGGCGGCTTTATTGCCGAGTACATCATAGATGTGCTGCGCCGCGAGCGTAACGGCTACTTCAATAACCAGATGGCCGGAGATCACCCCATGACCAGTCCGGGCAGCGGTATCTGGGGGCCCAAGGTGATGTTGATCAATGAAGTCTCCGGCTCGGGCGGCGACATGCTCCCTTATATGTTCCGCTATTACCAAGTGGGCAAGCTGGTTGGTAAACGCACCTGGGGTGGCTTGGTCGGCATCTGGGGCGTGCCTTCCTTGATGGATGGTGGCCATATCACGGCGCCGCGCAGCGGTTTCTTCAGTATCGACGGTCAGTGGCGGGTCGAGAACGAAGGTGTGGCCCCGGATGTGGAAGTCGAGCAGTGGACCAAAGACACAGCCAAAGGCATAGATCCTCAGCTGGAAAAGGCCATCGCCATTGCCTTGGATGAGCTGAAATCTGCCGCGCCTGTGAAGCTGCCACAACCCGCCGATCCAGTGCGGGTGCCTCAGGTTAAATGACTTGGTTTAAATCGCTCTGATAAAATAGCTCAATAACTTGCGTCGCTTGCCTCAGTCTTACAGGCAAGCGGCGCTTTTTGTTGGAAAATAATCAAAACTCAGCCAATTATTTTGCAAAAAATAACCAAGACAGGCTTTTATGGCTTTTGTCGAAAACTTGACCTATGACTAATTGTTTTAACAAACAGTACTGGGTATTGTGTAACTAATTCAGGTGCTTATCTTTAGCCTTTACTTAAACTCAAGGTCGGAAGCAGTAGCATTTTTCCGTTTTCAGCGGAATTCAGGGACGAACAACATTCGCGCCCGTGCGGTAGCTATGAGGGTTACTCAGCTTTTGTAGGATGCTTGCTCATCGAATCAAGATAGTACCCAGAAGTTTGAAGATGATTTTGTGCGTTTTTTCTGCAACATCAAAAAATAACTTAAAATTCATAAAGATAAAAATCCATTTTGGTAGATAATAGGTTTGGAAACCGCGTATGCGCGTTTTGCTGCAAGGGATATTCGGGCTAAACTCTATTATATTCAACTAATACAAAGAGATAGCGATGCGCGTTTACACTCCTACGAGGACTAAAACGCGCATGCGCACTGTACAGCTGTTACATGGCAAGGTTCTGAGAGGTTATTTTGCTAACACCAACGATAAAAGAATCGGGAACTACAGAGCGAGAAAGATACTTATCAAAATTATCGGACAATACTTTTTTTGGTCTTTGGTCATTTCCAAATGTTTATACCGATGAAGGAATAACGAAATCAGGTGTTGGAAAAGAGTTATGTGATTTACTTGTTGTCTTCCAGAATAAGATTATTATTTTCTCAGATAAAGATATTGCATTTAATACTAATATTGATGTCTCAGTCGCTTGGAAAAGATGGTTTAAACGTTCCGTAATAAAATCGACTAATCAATTATTTGGCGCGGAATCTTGGCTGCTAAATTATCCAGGAAGAGTTTATCTTGATAGGGGATGTACAAAAAAATTTCCAATATCTCTCTCCGAAATTGATTATGAAATTCATTTGATTGCTGTTACTTGCAACTCTGTAAATCCTGCTGAAAAATATTGGGGCGGCGGAAGTTCCGGTTCGTTATATCAAATTTATCCTTTTGAAGCTAAAGAGTGCATCGAAAAACCATTTATCGTAGGAGACTTATTTCCTAATAAGACCTATATACATGTCTTAGACGAGCTTTCGCTTGATCTATTAATGGATGAATTAAATACTATATCAGATTTTGTAAGCTATCTCGATGAAAAAGAAAATGCAATAAGATCCAGGGAGATTATCCAGTCGGCAGGTGAGGAGGAGTTGTTGGCTCACTATTTTAGAGGAAGAGGTGAGTCTATAATTTCTGGGAAAATGATCCATCCTACGGGAGATATTGAAAAAGATGGGCCTGTTTCTTTGTCCGAGGGGCTTTGGTCTGAATATATACAGGAAGAGATTTATTCACTATTCTCAGGTATTTATAAAGAAATCCTGTTATGGGATGCGCTTATAGAACGGTTCTCATATCATATATTAAAAGGCACTGTTGGTAGAGGCGCGGATCTAGAGTTTGAGTATCACGAACGAGCAGTTAGACACTTGGCTGCAGAAAATCGAATATCGAGATATATTCTTGCAAAAGCCTTTCATGAAAAATTTCTAGAGGTTCCCCCTAATAGACGTAGCAGCAGGGTAATTTTTTCACCGAGCCGGAAAGATAAATTATATGTTTTTCTTTTTATTCCTCGGGATAAAGAGCGGGAATATGAAAACTATAGAGATGAGCGATCTAATTATATTCATGCTTACGCACTGGTTTCAAAATACAAGTATCCAAAAGTCATAGATATAGTAATTATCGCTACCGAACCAATTATGGCTGATGGCAGATCTGAAGATATATTCTCTATAGAATACGGTAAAAGCCTTTCGGAAGAAGAAGAATCTGAAGCGCAGAGATTGATTAACGAAGATCGTATATTAAATGATGTTTGGTTGCATAGAGGAAATCCTTTGCTACCAAAAATTAAAGAGCCATACAGAAACAAGAAAGCAAAATATGGAAGAAACGAAAAGTGCCCATGTGGTTCAGGTAAAAAGTATAAAAAATGCTGCATGTAACAAAGCATTGGAAATCGTTAAGAAGAAAAGAGGGTGTTCAAAATTCTGTGTCACGTTAAAAATCACAGATCGATGTGAGAAGAAAGACAGGACAGCCAAATCTTTTTGATGTTTCACACAGCCTCAACTAGGCTTTGAAATACCCATCAAAGCTCAGTCGAGGTTGGTTATGACCACAGCCCGCCGCCAGTTGATAGACATGGAAATACACGGAAATACAGGACAGCCATATCTTTTTGATGTTTCGCTCAGCCTTGACTAGGCTTTGAAATACCCATCAAAGCTCAGTCGAGGTTGGTTATGACCACTGCCCGTCGCCAGTTGATAGATGCTGAAAGTACGCCCTTTTACCACGTGATTAACCGTTGCGTGAGAAGGGCATTTTTGTGTGGTGAAGATGCACTGTCGGGGCGCAGTTACGAGCATAGACGTGGCTGGATAGTGGATAAAATCACACCAAAATACAGGACAGCCATATCTTTTTGATGTTTCGCCCAGCCTTGACTAGGCTTTGAAATACCCATCAAGGAGCTAGGTCTTATAGGACCGCGAGAAAGACAGGACAGCTATATCTTTTTGATGTTTCACACAGCTTTGACTAGGCTTTGAAATACCCATCAAAGCTCAGTCGAGGTTGGTTATGACCACCGCCCGTCGCCAGTTGATAGATGTTGACAGAGGCAAATACAGGACAGCCATATCTTTTTGATGTTTCACACAGCTTTGACTAGGCTTTGAAATACCCATCAAAGCTCAGTCGAGGTTGGTTATGACCACCGCCCGTCGCCAGTTGATAGATGTTGAAAGAGGCAAATACAGGACAGCCAATCCTTTTTGATGTTTCGCTCAGCCTTGACTAGGCTTTGAAATACCCATCAAAGCTCAGTCGAGGTTGGTTATGACCACAGCCCGCCGCCAGTTGATAGATGTTGAAAGTACGCCCTTTTACCACGTGATTAATCGCTGCGTGAGAAGGGCATTTTTGTGTGGTGAAGATGCACTGTCGGGGCGCAGTTACGAGCATAGACGTGGCTGGATAGTGGATAAAATCAGGCAGTTGTCGTCAATATTCTGCATCGACGTTTGCGCTTATGCGGTTATGAGTAATCACTACCATTTGGTGCTCAAAATCGACCTTGCAGCGCAACAATCATTGTCGCCATTTGAAGTCATCGAGCGTTGGACATTGCTTTTTAGTGGCAATCCTGTGGCGGCAAAGTTCCTCAAGGGCGATAGTCTCTCAGAAGGTGAGCGAATACTGTTGGATACGCTGATTAGCGATTGGCAGGAACGCCTTGGCAGTATCAGTTGGTTTATGCGCTGTTTAAACGAAGATATCGCCCGCAAGGCCAATCGAGAAGATGGTTGCAAGGGCGTATTCTGGGAAGGGCGCTTTAAGTCGCAGGCGCTGCTCGATGAACAGGCGCTGCTGGCCTGCATGATGTATGTGGATTTAAATCCCATTCGCGCCGGTATTGCAGATTCGCTGCAAACTTCTGATTACACATCCATTCAGGAGCGCATAGAAGAAGTTGCTGAACCAACAACTGCCAACGCTTCACTTAAGCCACTGCTGCAATTTGATGGTGCAGCCACTGCCGCCGAACAAAGCGGTATCCCGTTTCATTTTGCCGACTATCTGGAACTGATTGATTGGACAGGCCGGGCGGTGCGGGAAGACAAGCGTGGCTTTATTGCCTGTTCCAGGCCCAAACTACTGCTTGAGCTTGGTATCAGCGACGATGCCTGGATAACTTCTGCCAAGGAGTTTCGCCGTCAGTACAGTGGCATGAGTGGCCGATGGGATGCAATGTGTGCCATGAAGGCCAAATATGGTGGTAAATGGTGCCGGGGTAAGCAACAAAGCCAAGCAATACATCCCCATTAACCTTAAACCCTTGGTGATTTTGCATAAACAGGCCTAAGCCTGCCGTAGGCCTGCCTGGCAACCGCAGTTTTTGTATGAAGCATGCAGATTAGTCGTCTTAGAGAGTCTACTTCCAATAATTCATCGTCATTTATAAGCGATTGAGACCGAATGATATACTTCCTCGTAGCTCGCAAAGTGTTTAGGGTGTCCTGAATTTCACTTGATCATAAAGAATTGCTATATCAAAATCATCAGTGTAGAAGTATTTAGCTGCAGGAGGAACATTTTCGAAGCACTCTTGATATAACTAATCATGGTCGGACGTTCCTGGTAGCTTGCAATTTACATTCAACATTTCTAGCAGGTACTTTATCAAGTAAATTTGAGTTGCATCTGTGCTGGATTCACCAAAAGAATCTGAGTTTATGATCTGATCTAGCGCTTGCTCCAAGATCTCATCAGTTACAGTAAAATGCTGAGTGATAAATTCGAGATACTCTTTCTGATTATTTCGGCAGCCCATAAGTAGGAACAAGTTGTGATCTAGCGGAAATTTATTCTCAACGAGTTTTTTGAAAACATAAAAACTGTTCTCATACTGTATTATTGTGAATATCCCTTCAGGGAAATCAACTTTGAGCTGTTCAGGGTGGAATTTATTCAGGAATGCTCCAATGCAGTCTTCCTTTAAATAATGTTCTATATCACTCATCAATAGTTGAAGAAAGATAACCTTCTTTTCTTCATTGTTTTTAAACGGGTAGTTGTTTAGTAAATACTCAAAGTCAGCTAGTACTTGCGTGGAAATAACATCGTACCACATGTCATCATAGCTATAGCACTTTAATTTATCAGCTTCTTTCTGATAGCGTTAATTAATTGTTCGTTATTCATGGTTTTTCTTTATGATATATGGATAGTGAAATATAGCAGCATCTTTAACTTGGCAACTATTGGTGGCAATGCTAAATTATTCTAACTTTGGATTTCAATGATACAGTCATCTGTGCTTCTGCAAGCGCCTCGGGGCTCAAGGCTCAAGCTTCATTCGCAGTAGGTACACTGACAACAAGCACAGGCTGTTAATAAGGTGTCCTCAATGTATCTCAATGAGAACACCTTAATTACTTTCAGTGCGGGTAGCTGGGCTATTAACCGACTTGTGTCAAGAGTCAAATAAAGCCAGAGCTACCTATTACCACACTTCAATTCTAGTTGATATCCCGGCTTCGCCATCAGCTACAATGTCGATACTTTCCGGTATAAAACTATCTGCTTGATAATTCGGTGAGGCCGAGTAGTTACTTATGTTTCCTTGCTGGGCCAGCTCCATGACCTGTTGATCGAACACTTTTTTGCTCAGTGAGGCCGTCTTTGGTAGATAGACCACATTCATTGGGTCGTCCTGACCACCAAACTCCAATGGGAAGAGATAGGTTTTTCGTAACATACCTTGAGCTGCGAGCTCTTCTGCCTGTTCTCGATTGTCTATGTCCGAGTAGTTAATGGAAGCGGGATTTAACACCGAAGGTCTGTTAATGACACTGACTTGCTTATCGTTCGATGCAAGGAGTTTGGCTAACAGCTTGTCTCGACCGTTTTTCATTGACCAGGCCATCTCATCGTCAGTAATCACAGTCGCTATCAGTAGTTGGCCTTCACCATTAGGTAATGTGAAGCTACCTGGCAGCGGACTGTGTGCCTGGGTAATAAGTACATTGACGTAATCGCCGTCTCCCACCATGACATCTTCAATAGTTAGGCCGTTGTACTTTTTGACTCTTCCCAAAAGGTCTGCATCGTTAAGCATTTCCGCATTGACGGCCCATTGCAACAAACCTAGTGGCCAATCTGCCTCGCCTTGGGTAATTACTATAATTTCGTATCCATAACCCGGCCGCTCAGGATAGACAGGAACTGTTTCTTTTTTTGTCAGAGTCAGCTCAATGTTACCATCTGTTTGATTAATGTTTTGGGGCAAGTACTGGGTTGGCATATCCGGGTTGGTTAAACCAAAAGTGGTGTAAAGCCATAGGTCGTCACCCAATTCGCTGGCTTTAGACTTAAACAAGCCACCACCTGGCCATACACCTGTCATATGACCCAGTTTAAGGATCTCATCTGGGAACAGACCGAATTTCTTTTCGAATACAGCCGTTCTAGCGTCATATACGTTATCCCATAATATCTCTTGGTTTACTTCTGTCACTATATTACCTCCTTTTAATAAATTTTGACTTCATTTGTTATCGAAAATATCAGTCCAAAAAATGTATCTTATTATCTTTTACTTTTATATGTTCAAATAGATGTTTATATTTAACCTGCCGTCTTAATTTGAACATCTATTTGCAATCGATCACTATCAAAAATAGCTCAATAGGGTTGTGGGGGATTATCTCTTAGATGCAATACTAAACTTAGAAAAAATATATTGCTGTATTGTTTTCTATGCTCTCGCTTGCGGCCTCATATAGGGCAATCAAAACACAGTATTCCCGATAAAAGTTGCCCTCATTGTCGGCTAATTCATTGATTTTATCTGCCTCGGAATCTGAAGATTGTAGTATAGCGCTCCATATCTGCGGTCCTACTATTTGAATAAACTGAACTTACCGGTAAACTCTTTAAGCACAGTCGTATCACCGAACATACAAATACCAAAGTATTCCAGATCTTGCTCGGATGTTTCAGCCGTTGCTTTTACCTGCTCGGCGGATGTTCCTACTATCATGGTGTTTGTAAAGTCAGTGAATGGGATATTTCGTTGCAGGAGTTCTTCACGGACTTTTCTGATCTTGTTCGAATTGTCAGCCTTAAGAACGATAAATGGATAATGGGATATTGATGGATGAATACCTTCTTCCTTATCCCGATATTGCAGAAAACAGAGTCTGTCTAAGTCATTTACTTCAGCGACCAGTCCGGCTGTCATATGACCCAGCGCATTGTACAGGCGCCCCATATCAACTTTTTTATTTAGTACGGCGACAAATCGTTTTGTGTTTTCATCTGGTAGAGAGGTGAAATCAATCATGAAGTTTCCTGGTTTTTAAGGGAGGTATCTAGCTTGTTATCCGGAAATAGCTTTAAATTTTTGGGAAAGGTCAGCTGCCTCTGCCTTTATACGAAAATCTGCAAAGTAAATAACCATTGGATGAGGGTCCTTTAGCATTTCATTGACCTTAGCCTTACCTAGTTTACGGTGAAGAACACCTATGACACGCAATAGCGGATGTTCAGATTTAATACAATCATGAGCGGATAGGCTCAATGACTCGAAACATATAATTTTGAAGTCATAACTGCTGAATTCACCTGCTTCATATAAACTCCCCACAGTTCTTTCTAAGCCATCTACTGATTTATGTTTCAGGCAATCTGTTGGGGTTAACTCATGAAAATATGCCCCTTGTTCCGACCAAGACTCATAATCAGTAAGACTTATGCCTTGCTTGCCATCAATGACAACCCAACTTCGAGCAACTTCACCTTGTCGTCGATAAGAAGTTGTAAATATTTCAATTCTGCCTTTGATGGATTCAGCAAAATTTTCTTCAACTCGCTTTTTAAGTTTTGACCATTGCATAATTTCTACTTTTGGCAGTTGAAAGGTGTATACGCGCTTTAAATATATTGTTTGCTAATTCAGTAAATAACGGTTTTAAGGTGTTGACTATATACTCAAAACTATTCCTTAATAGCAATAAATATAATGATTCCCTATGCAAGCAAGTGTCAGTTGCCGTGTTTCTTACGGATGAATTGAGTCAGAGCCATACTATTTGTTGACCCAATAGGCGAACAATTATAGGAGGCCGACATGTCTAAAGCTAACACGCTTATTATTGGGTTGGACGTGCATAAGTAAATCAATGACGTGACTAGGGTTTTGACTAGTCTACCGAAGTTGTGCAACTACTACGGTACTTTGCTCACTAACACTCGAGCTTTCGGTAAATTAAATCATATCAACGCCCTGTTAAGGAGTAAGCAACGTAATACCGATACCGCCGCATTCCATCCTAATCACTAAAATCAACGCATAGTAGAAATGGCATGCTTGGCGAATCCAGCTTGAGCTTTGCTATACGATTTCACCCACTATGTAGCACTATGATATACCGAACAACTTATCTAGTCCGATAGGAAACGCCCACCCAATTATTGCGCCGATTATCTCACCAACCGTTAATCCCAATAGCTTCATAATATTGTACACATACGTATTCGATTCTCGGAGGAGTGTAAGTTTGCATTGTTACAGTTTGGCCAGAATCCTGACACTAAACGTACATGTACGATTTTAGGCCTAAAATATACTAATTATTTAACACATCTACCTTTATAGCTTTTAATTTGATACTACAGAAATGACGCGCAAAATCTATTTATTCGAATCTTGTAACTTATTTCCGTGCTTATCCATTTCGCATTTACATTTAGGGCATACCCAACCGCCCCATATAAGTTGTTGGAAGTTATCAGGAATTCTTATCGAAGGCATCTGAGTGCTACAATCAGGACAATTTACCTGATTAAGATTAACTAGTTTTTTTATTTTCATGTCTCCTCCATATTTAAACAAGTAGTACTCGGCCATGAAGCCGTTCACACGCTAGAATCACAGGCGAGGAATGAGTTTAATCGCGTAGATTAAGGGCGTCGCGTCTGAGCTTAAATAACTATCTGCCATAAAGTTTCCGCCATAGCTACCGCACGGGCACGAAACTGACTTCGTCCCTGAATTTGCCTGAAGGCGAAATGATGCCAGTCATCCCTGTATTGGCTGTTTTTATAACTAATTGAATTATCGTTAGAATAACCAAGTTGGCTTGGCGAAACAAGCCGCAAGTGCAGCCATGGTTTAGAAATGAGACTCTAAAGGCTTTTACTGACGGTAAGACAGTAATGGGGGAAGGAGTGATGAAAGGCCAAAGAGATATGGCCAAAGGCATTACCGAACGCGATAGCCTTTGGCCCTAAGTTTTACAGTGTGTAGCTCAACACAGATAGCGGCGCCGCTTTGCCTGGGCAGGATTAATCTGTGATTAACTCGAGTTGCATCAATAGCATATCTTCACCGTCTATGACCCGGGTATCCTGGCTGTGGCAGTGGGGGCAGATGACGGTACGTTCCTCTGGGGTACTTTGCTGCCGGCACTGATTGCAGGAGAGCGTCAGCGGCGCTATGTCGATATCAAGCACGGCATTGTGGCAGACGCTGTGTTCACGAAAGGTGTTGAAGGCGGTGCGAACCAACTCAGGCTCGACGCCGCTCATGGCGCCTATCTTGATGGCGACCCGGGCAATGCCCTTGGCGCCGTGCTCGGCGGCGAGTTGCTGGCACTGCTCCATCAGGGCGCTGACGATAGAATACTCGTGCATCAACAGATCCTCGGCAACAGTTCGCCCTGTGGCAGATCCAAATAACGGCGACTGCCCCAGGCCGATTCCAGTACCACTTTACCCGGATGTTGTGCGCCTACTTCGCCTATGATGCAGGCCTGGTCGCAATGGCCGAAGCGGCGCATGATTTCGACCGCGCCTTCGGCGAGTTCGCGGGGCAGGGCGACGACAAAGCTGCCTTCGTTGGCGAGATCCCAGGGCTCAAAACCGTAGAGTTCACAGACGCCACGTACCTCATCACAGACGGGAATGGCGGTTTCTCTGAGGGTAATGCCCTTGTTAGAGGCCTTGGCCCACTCGTTGAGCACGGCCGACAAGCCGCCGCGGGTGGCGTCACGCATGGCGTGGATCTCAAGATTGGCGGCGATCAGTTGCTCCACCACATTCCAGAGCACGGCGCAGTCGGAGCTGAGTTCAGACTCCAGCTCCAGCCCTTCACGGGCACTCAGGATGGCGGCGCCGTGACGGCCTATGTCCCGCGAAAGCAAGATGGCATCGCCGTTTCTTAGCGCATGAGCCGAAATGCCCGGCTTGAGAATGCGGCCTACCCCTGAGGTATTGATGAAAATGCCGTCGGCGCAGCCTTTGGGCACTACCTTGGTATCGCCGCAGACGATGCGGGCTCCGCATTGAGACAGGGCATCGGCCATGCTGGCGACTATCTGTTTCAGACGGCTGATTTCAAAGCCTTCTTCTATGATAAAACCGCAGCTTAAATATTGCGGCTCGGCGCCCATCATAGCTAAGTCGTTGACTGTGCCGGCAATGGCCAGCTTGCCGATGTCGCCGCCTTTGAAGAACAGCGGCGCTACGGTAAATGAGTCTGTGGTAAAGGCGCAATCGCCGCCAAGATGCAAACAGGCGGCGTCTTCTTCGCGTCTGAGAATGGGGTTATCGAAGGCATCGAAAAACAGCTTGTTGATCAGCTCAGCCATTTCCCGGCCACCGCCGCCATGGCTCAGTTGTACTCGTTTATCGGACATCAGTTTACTCCGGCATATCTGTAATAGGCATTGCAGGCGCCTTCAGAGCTGACCATGCAACTGCCGAGCGGTGTTTGCGGGGTGCAGCCGCGGCCAAATACTTTGCAATCCTTGGGATTGGCCATGCCGCGCAGAATATCGCCGCATTGGCAGGCTTTGTGATCGTCTATCTGTTTCACCGGCAAGCGCTCGGCAAAGCGGCGTTCGGCATCCCTGTGGCCGTATTCGGGTTTCAGCATCAGTGCCGAGTCGGCAATGGGGCCAAGGCCGCGCCAACGAAAACTGGGGCGTACCTTAAAGAACTGCGCTACCTTTTGCTGCGCCAATAGATTGCCCTGTTCGCTGACGGCGCGTTGATACTGGTTTTCCAGTTCACAGCGGCCGCTGACTTTCTGTTTGACCAGCGCGAGAATGGATTGCATGACATCCACAGGCTCGAAGCCCGAGACCACCACAGGGGTGTGATAACGTTCCACCGCCGGACGATAGATGCGGGCGCCGCTGATAACACTGACGTGGGCCGGGCCGATAAAGGCGTTGACCTTGGTCTCGGGGTGGCTCATTACCGCATCTATTGCCGGTGGTACCAGCACATGGTTGATATGAAACAAGAGGTTACTAAGGCCCTTGGCTTCGGCTTGCTCCAGCAGTACCGCCGTCATCGGCGTGGAGGTTTCAAAGCCGATGGCAAAATAGACTATGGTCTTGTCCGGGTTATCGGCGGCGATTTTCAGCGTATCGAGCGGGGCATAGACGGCGCGGATATCATGGCCTTCGGCGCGCACCGAGGCGAGCGAGCCCTTGGAGCCGGGAACCCGGATCATATCGCCCAGGGTCACCAAGATCACATCATCGAGGCGGGCGAGGGCGGCGGCCTGATCTATCCGCTCTTTGGGCATGACACATACCGGGCAACCCGGGCCATGGATGAAATGGATATTCTCCGGCAGCAGCTGCAGTAGGCCATATTTCATTATGGTGTGGGTGTGGCCGCCGCAGACCTCCATGATATTGAGCGGCTCGGCCAGCTTGGGAGCCAGTGCGGCGATTTCCTCGGCCAGATTTCGGATAGTGGCCGGGCAGCGAAAGCCGTCGTACAGCTGCTTGAGTTCAAGCTCTGCCATCTTCCGCCTCCAGTTTGGCCGCTATCTCACGGTACAGCGCCAGGCTCTCGGCGGCAGATTCGGCATCTATCTTGTTCATCACAAAGCCGATATGGATAAGCACATAGTCACCAATGGCAAGCGGTTCATCCAACAGATGACAGCTCACAGTGCGTTTAACCCCCAGGGTCTCCACGGTAACGCTCTGGCTTTCGGGGTGCAGCTCCACTACCTGGGATGGGATAGACAAACACATCAGCAGGCCTCCGAAGTGCGCTCGGCAAAGGCGGCGAGCTGCTTATCCAGCCACAGGGCGACCCGGGTCAAACTGGCGGGATCTTTGGTAGAGACTTCCAATACCTCGGCCTTGGGGTTGAGTTTACTCACCTGGGCGCGGGCCTCGGAGACATTAAAGTCAAAGTAGGGCAGCAGATCGCACTTGGTCAGCAGCACCAGATCGGCGCGGTGGAACATCACAGGATATTTTTCAATCTTGTCGTCGCCCTCGGGGATGGAAACCAGCACAATATTCATGTGGGTGCCCACATCATAACTGGCCGGGCACACCAGGTTGCCGACGTTCTCGACAAAGCAGATATCCATGTTGTCGAGCGCTTGCTGGTGCAGGGCACCGTGCACCATAAAGGCATCCAGGTGGCAGGCGCTGCCGGTTTGGATCTGAATCGCTTCTATGCCCTTGGCCTTGAGGCGGTCGGCATCCCGCGAGGTTTCCAGATCGCCCTCAATGACGCAGTATTTTTTGTCTGTATAGGCACCAAGATGCTCCAGCAGGCTGGTTTTGCCACTGCCGGGGCTACTCATGATATTGAAGGCCATCACCCCGTGGGATTCGAAGTGTTCACGGTTGTGCTGGGCTTCGATATCGTTTTTGTCGAGGATCTTGTGGATCACCGACAGTGTCTTGCTGTCGTTCAGCTGTGGGTTGGTGTGTACTGTGCCATGGCTGTGAGAATGGCTATGAGAATGGCTATGAGAATGCTCATGGGAATGGTCATGAAAGTGATCGTGACCGTGATTGTGATCGTGTCCGTGAGAATGACCATGCTCGTGAGAATGATGCCCGCCGTTGCCCCTGGGCAGTGAACATCCGCAATCTTTACACATAATGAACTCCCTTTGGTTCCTTAATCTGAGCATGCGCCGCTTTGGCGGCAGATGCCTTGATATCAATCAGTAATTTCAACGTTCGACCAAGCTCTGTGTGAGCCCGGGTTGATGTAATCCATACCAGAGCTGCCCGAGGGCGATACCGCCATCATTGACCGGCACCAGGCCGGGTTTCAAGCGGTGAAATTCAAGCCGGGCGAGTTCCCGGTGGCAGTATTCACTGAGAAGCCTACTTTGAAACACGCCGCCGCTCAGTACCAGCGGCAGCTCGTCTATTCCTTCGGCCTTGAGCCAGTTACGGGCCTTGAGCGCCGCGGTAATAATCCCTTTGCCTATGGCCTGAATAAAGGCCAGCGCCAGCAGTTCACTGTCCGGCTCGGTGCGCCAGGCTAGCAGCAGCGCCGAAAATAACGGCGCGCTTTGCCACTGCCCAAGCACCAGTTCGGCGCGAGTGTTAGTCGGCTCGAGCTCATGTTCAAGCTTCAGCTCTAAGCCAAGCTTCTCAACCCTTTGCTGTTTCCCGGCGGCAATGGCCCTGCGGGCAAGGGTTTCCAGGATAATCCCGGCTTGGCCTTCATATTGGCTGAGTCTCAAGTTCGCCAGCAGCGCGGCGGCGGCATCGAATAAACGGCCGATGGAATGGCTCTTGGGACCTATGCCACTGTTGGCGAGCTTGCCAAGGTTGGCCAGCTTGGCTGCAGGCTCGGCGGCAAAGACCGCCAATTGCTGCAACTCTTCAATACCATGGTTTTGCAACAGCAGGCTATAGAGTAGGCGCCAAGGCTCGCGAATGGCCTGATCGCCACCGAGCAGTGTCATCGGGCTCAGGGTTGCCAGGCGCTGAAAGCCCTGACAATCTGCCAGCAGCAGTTCTCCGCCCCAGAGCTGGTTGTCATCTCCAAGCCCTGTGCCATCAAAGCTGAAGCCCAGCACCTTGCCGCTGTAATCATTGGCAGCCATCACCGCCAGCAGATGGGCGAAGTGATGTTGCACCTCAAGCTGCCGAGCACTTTGCCGCTCGGCCCAGCGGCTGGAGGCGTAGTCGGGGTGTTTATCGCGGATGATGGCCTCGGGTTCAAAGCGGTACAGGCGCTGGAAACTCTGCAAAGTGCGCTCGAAATAGCCTTCAGCCTCAACACTGAAAAGATCGCCGATATGGGGGCTGATATAGAGCTGATTACCGATATTGAGCGCCAGGGTGTTTTTCTGTTGTGGGCCCACGGCCAGCAGTGACGGCAGCTTGTTGGAGCAGTTGTCTCCAGAGTCCTTACTCGCCAAGCTCTTGCTTGCTTTGTTCATGCTCGCCAAGCTTTTGCTTACTATGTTCATGCTCGCCAAGCTCTTGCTTGGCAGGCTCAGCGGTGCATAACCGCGGGCGAGACGCAGTATTTGCAGTTCATCATCCAGCATCTGCACCACAGAGTCGTCACAACCGTTGATGATGGGGCGGTTATGATCCAATACTGCATCGACCACAGCCAGAGGCGGCTTGCCGAGTTGCTGCAGCACCTCGTCGCCGTCTGTGATAATCGGCTCACCGGAGCGGTTGGCACTGGTGGCCACCAGCGGCCGCTGCAGACCATCGAGCAGCAGGGTGTGCAGCGGCGTATAGGGCAGGAACAAACCCAGCCGGTCGATATCCGGGGCTATGGCGCTGCTGAGTGCCGGAGCGTCAGCCTGGTGTTGCTTCTTGCCCATAAGCACTATTGGCCGCTCTTGACTACTGAGCAGTTGCCATTCGGCGCTTGAGCCTTCGGCATACTGTTTGGCGAACTCGACTGAGGGCATCATCAGTGCCAGCGGCTTGGCCGGGCGGCACTTGCGGCGCCTAAGTTCAGTGACTGCGTCATGATTACCGGCATCACAGATCAGATGAAAGCCCCCTAGGCCCTTGATAGCGAGGATTTTGCCCTGTTCGATAAGGGCAATGGTTTGCGCCAGCGCTTGCTCTCTCTTGGCGAGGATTTCGCCGCCTGCGCCACGCAGTGTCAGCTCGGGGCCACATTTTGGGCAACTGACCGGCTGGGCGTGATAGCGCCTGTCCATAGGGTCTTCATAGGCTTGGCGACAGGCATCACAGAGCGCAAAGCCCGCCATGGCGGTATTGTGTCTGTCGTAGGGCAGGTTGCGGATAATGGTGTATCTGGGGCCACAGTGGGTGCAGTTGGTGAAGGGGTAACCGAAGTGGCGATTATCGGGATCGCGTATCTCGGCCAGGCAGGCATCGCAGCTGCTCTTGTCGCTGCCCACAGTGACTATGGCCGCCGCTTGCCCCGCACTGCTGTGCGCTATGGTGAAATCCTGTAAGTCCTGCACTTGGGCATGGCTGACGGTGAGTTCATCAATGCGGCACAGCGGCGGGCGCTCGGTATCGAGCGCGGCTCGAAAGCCTGCCAGCGCCATCTCCGGACCTTGCACCAATATGCTGACGCCCTGGCCATCGTTGAGCACATGGCCCGTGAGCTGAAAGCGTTTTGCCAACTGGAAAATCCAGGGGCGAAAACCCACCCCCTGGACTATGCCTTTGATATTGAAGCTTTGGGCAACAAGCGCTGTCATCAGCGCCTCCTTTGCCTGAGCCAAAGTGCGCCGGCGGCGAGCAGGGCGCCGTCGAGATCGAGCAGCTGACTGGCCGCCAGTGGGAAGTTTTTGCCGATGCGGATGGCGATTCTCTTGCTCAGAACCGGGTTGGCCATGGCGCTGCCGGCCAGAAACACACAATCTATGCCAACGCTGAGATCCAGATGCTCGACCCAGTTGGCCAGATAGTCGGCCAGTGAATCCTGGGCGGCGAAGCAGAGCTTGGCGGCATCTGTGTCGCCGGCGAGGCGGAAACTCATGACAGTGCCCAGCGTTTTGCACCAGTTAAGGCCGCGCACCGCTTCGCCTTTGGCCAAGGGGTAATCGATTCGCGGTGCGTTGGCGCCCTTGTAACTCATGGCGGCGGCAATAAAGGCATCTTTAAGCTCTGTGGCCGACTGGCCCTGTTGCCCGAGCCCACTGATGATGGCGATAACGGCCCACAGTGCATCCAACCCGGGGAAGACAGATAGCTCGCGACTGCCAATATCCAGCAGGCGGTTATAACACTCGGGGAATTGGTTTTTGAATTTTTGCACCACAGTGCGCTGCGGACTTTGCTCCAGTGCGTGTACTATTTCATAGCCGCTGGCGGGCAGTTGAGTCAGTTCAAAGAAGCACTCTTGTTTGCCGTCCTTATCCAGATAGCGTATTTGTGAGGGATTCGAGCCGCTGAAATAGAGCAGTGCAGCTTTTTTTATACCGCAGAATTCGGCCTTAAGCGCGTTGAAGGCGCATTCGGCGCCGTGCTCTGTGGCCACTTGCCAGATATTAGCGTCATTCTCCGTGGCCGCTCTCAATACAATTTGCGGCTCTTTTTTGTTGCCCAGGTTTTGGACGGTTGCCACTGAATTGCCGAACCTTGCCTCATCGTGCAGGGTTTCCGGCAAGGCATGGCCTGAGCTTACCTTACTCAGCTGCGCCTGGTGAGCATAGAGCGGCAGATAGTGACCGGCTATCCAGCTTAGCTCTACACGGGAAGGCTGGGATAACTCAACCGCAAACAGATAATCGCAGCCCTTGATACGCAAATACTCGCAGATGATCAGCAGCAGTCTGCTATCGGCAAACGCCACTGAGTACAAGGGCTGTGTGAGCCTGGGGTGCTGCGAGCAGGGCCTTAACCGCAGCGCAGGTTTTTCCATCGAAGAAAGCGCCAGCACTTCGGCATCGCTCAGCAGGAAGTGGGCGTTGAGGCTATTGGGATTGCAGCAGATAAGTGTTTGGCCGTTGGATATGCCTTGAGGCATATCATCTTGTTTGAGACTCAGTTTTAGGCGCCGATTGCCGCTGTCGGTAAGCGTGAGCGATTTGTCCTCAAGCAGTTGCTCGGCCATGGCACGGATATCGCTTGGTTGCAGGGCGCAGAGCTCCGGCTCGGCCAATACCGCCTCTTCACCATGACAGTGGGGGCAGGGCAAACGGATATTGGCAAAATCAGGGTGTTGGTTATCGCCCAAACGTGGCTGGCAGTGCTGACAAAACGCCAGGCTAGGCCGAGTGGCTGCATTGGGAAGAACGTCGGCTAAAGCCAGTGGTGTGGCGGCGCCGAGCCTTTCCTCTGCCAGTAAAATACGTGAGTCCAGTAAGCTGGTGCTCAAGAGAAAATCACCTGCAATCTCATCGGCGAGCTGCTCAAGCTCACTCTGGCCCCCCTCGGCTTCGAGAATATATCGCCAGCTGATCCTGGGCGCCTGATGATTGTGCTCAAGGGCGGCAGCAGCGCTTTGCTTGGCCGCAGATTTCAGCGGCAACAGGGCGATAGTGATATTCAGCTTATCGTAATTAAGATATTGGTTACATAAATGCCCATACCAAGGCTGCTGCGAGGCGCAGTCAAATTCGAATCTAACGAGTTTCATGGGATGTTTCCGGCAGTTTGTCTTCTTCATCGACCTTTGCAGTTACAGACAGCTTTGGGCGATAGGAGTGGGGAATAAGGGCTTCTATGTCAGTGTTACCGGTTTTTTGGCATTGCCAGCCAAGGTGCTGCAAATAGTTGATAAGCGTGGTTTCCATCAAGGGCACGGCGGCGGCAATTTGCGGTGTGAGCCCAAGGGTCATGGGTTCAATTACGGTAGGGGTGATCCCAAGCACCATGGTGTGGGGCCTGTCGCCAAGCATCTCCATCATAATCAGGGTTTGCAGCATTTCCACTTCATGGGCGCTGCCTTGCCAGTCGATTTCAGGGGGAGCCTTATCGAAGTCGAAGAAATAGACTTCGCCGGGTTTGGCGCCTGCGGCATTGACGGTATCGACCAAGAGCAAAGCGTCGTACTTGGCGATGATAGGGGTAAGCCCCTGTGCCAGAGTGCCGCCGTCGAGGAGATCGAGCTGATCGCTTGGGTGAGTAAATTGGTAGTTTTCATTGAGGTAATTGACAAAATGTACGCCGATACCTTCATCGGCGTACAGGACATTGCCAATACCCAGCAGCAATATCTTCATCTGACCTCTAGTGCTTGTCCGGGTGATAGTCATAACCCGAGACAATAGAGTCCACTGAGTTATGTTTGAAGCGGATACCTGTCCAGACTGCCATATAAACGTGGATAACCACGAAGATGACAAAGGCCCAGGTCAGATAGTGGTGCCAGATCCTGACCATAGCCAGACCACCCATCTGCGCCGTGATCCAGCCGGAGATATCCCACAGCCAGCCGCCCATACCTTGATGGTAGACGTTGGCATAGAGTACCAGGCCGGTAATACAGATCACCGCAGCCATTACAGACACTGCCAGATAGGTCATAAACTGCAGTGGGCCATAGACACCGGCCTTGTTCAGCTTACCCATCCACAGATAGGACTTGAGCTGAACTATCCAACTCTTCACGCTCATCACATCCCGAAACGAGCGCCGCTCAATATCGCTCTTACTGAAGAAGAACAGATAAGCTCGGGCCAGGGTAATGGCACAGAGGATAAAGCCGAAGATCAGGTGGGCAAAGCGGATCCAGCCTTGCACCAACACATCACTGGACTCGGGCGCCACCAGAAATGGCCAGGCGATATAAAAGCCTGTCACTACCAGTACCAAAATGGCCAGCGCTCTGAGCCAGTGAAATATCCGGATCGCGGCGCTGAATACTATCTCCTGTTTATAGGAAACACTCGATGTAGCCATGACGCTTCCTCCTTAGCGGGCATTGGGATCGATACGGAATTCGCCCAAAGACTGCCCCTTGTAATCCATCACGTGTACGGCGCAGGCCATACAGGGATCGAAAGAGTGAATAATGCGGATCACTTCCAGTGGCTTGGTGGGGTCTTCGAGCTTTAAGCCTATCAGTGATGCCTCATAAGGTCCCATCTGTCCGTTGGCGTCTACGGGGCCTGCGTTCCAGGTGGTGGGCACCACGGCCTGATAGTTTTCCACCAGTCCCCCTTTGATGCGGATCCAGTGACTGAGCATACCGCGAGGTGCTTCGAGCATGGCGTGGCCGACATATTCCTTGTTACTGTCAAGTTCAGGCTTGATATAAGTGCTGTCGTCACTCTGGATATTGGTCAGCAGGGCATCGAAGGTGCGCAATCCCTCTTTGGCCACAATCGAGGTTTGCAACATGCGCGCTGCGGTGCGGCCAAGGGTGGTGAACAGGGCCTCAATCGGCAAGCCGGTACGTTGCAGCAAACCATTGACGGCATCGACCACCACTTGATTGCCTCTGGCATAGTTCACCAGCATACAGGCAAGTGGGCCCACTTCCACAGGTTCACCCTGGTAGCGAGGCGATTTCACCCAACTGTATTTGTTGTCGCCATCCAGGGTTGGCAGTTTGCCGTAAACCGTATCGCGCTCAACAAAGCCGGTGTAATCCGGAATTGTGGTGCCATCGTAAGGGTGTTGCGGCTTATCGGCCTTATACCAGGCGTGGGTGACGTCTTCGGCAATCAGATCCGGGTTGATATCGCTGACACCGGCCAGGTCGCCCTTGAGGATAACCCCTTGCTCAAACAGATATTCACCATCAGCAGTGACAAAGTCGTTGGTGGCCATAAAGCTCTTGATGTTAACGCCGCCCAGTACCGAGGCTTCGCCGCCGAAGGCTTCGGCCGCCATTACGATATCGGCCTTGTAACCACGTTCAATAAAGTCGGCCACAATGGCATGTTTTTGTTTCCATTCCTGCAATCTTGCCGGGCTCAACATGTCACGCACTGAGGTGACACCGCCAACCACCAGAGACTGAGGGTGAGGCTGCTTGCCGCCGAAAATCGCCATCATCTCTGCCGCGACTCGTTGTACTTCCAATGCCTTAAGGTAGTGCGACAGGGCGATCAGGTTCTGCTCTGGGGTGAATTTATAGGTGCCGTTACCCCAATAGGCATTGGCGAAAGGTCCAAGCTTACCGGTTTCAACAAAGCCCTTGACTCTCTCCTGAACGGCTTTGAGCTCGCCTTCACCGGCAGCAATCGGCTTGTCAGTGTATTTGAGTGCCACCTGGGCCGCCTTGGCGGGATCGGCACTGAGGGCTGAAACCACATCGACCCAGTCCAAACCATGCAGATGATAGAAATGCACTATATGGTCGTGCATGATCAGCGAAGTATGCATCAAGGAGCGAAGATAGCGGGCGTTGAGCGGAATTTTCATCCCGAGGGCATTTTCCACCGCTTCGGTGCCGCAGCGATAGTGGGAATAGGTACACACCCCGCAGATCCGCTGCACGATAAGGCCCACATCCATAGGCGTACGGCCCTTGAGGATCACCTCAATCCCGCGCCACAGGGTGGAGGAGGACCAGGCTTTTTGTACCACGTTGTTTTCATCGACTTCCACCTCAACACGCAGATGGCCTTCGATACGGGTAATGGGATCTATGACTACACGTTGGTTCATTGATTAATCCTCCTTCGAACCGGCAAACAGACTGGCAACCGCATGGGCGCCGATACCCACCACAGTGGCACCGAGAATGACAGCGCCTATGGTATCGGCGGTGGCATCCAGGCCATGCAGCAGTTGTCTGCCAAGAGGTTTTTCAAAGTCAGCCATATCATCCCAGAAATTGGGCTCAGAGCAGCCCATGCAGCCATGACCGGCCAGCACAGGCCAACTGGTATGGTGATTGAAGCGCTCGGTCGGGCAGTTGTTGTAGGTGTAAGGACCCTTACAGCCTACCTTGTAGAGACAGTAACCTTCTTTGGCGCCGGTATCACCGAATTCCTCGACAAATTCACCGGCGTCGAAACGGCCGCGGCGTTCGCAATTGTCGTGCACCCTGGCACCATAGGCCCACTTGGGCCGATTGAACATGTCCAGGGCAGGGAGCTTGCCGAACATGATGAAGTACATCAGGGTGCCGACAATATTCTTTTCACTCGGTGGGCAGCCACCCAGGTTAATGACCGTTTTGTTGACCACTTCATGGACACCCTTGGCACCGGTTGGGTTGGGCGCGGCGGCCTGAACCCCACCGAAGGCGGCGCAAGTACCCACGGAAATTATCGCAGCAGCGCCTTCGGCGGCATGCTTGACAATTTCGAGCCCGGTGTGGCCTTTACAACCGACCGTTAAGAAGGCGCCGTTGTTGGCCGTTGGCACGGCCCCTTCAACCGCCAGCAGGTAGTTGCCTTTGTAGGCTTCCAAGGCGTGTTCCAGATTCTCTTCTGCTTGCCAGCCGGCGGCAGCCATCAGGGTCTCGTGGTATTCCAGTGAGATATGATCGAAGATCAACGAATCCAGATTCGGGGTATCGGCGCGCACCAAGGATTCGGAGCAACCAGTGCACTCCGCCAGGTGTAACCAGATCAGAGGTACCCGATCGGCCAGTTCAGCGGCTTCGGCCACCAGATTGGAGAAGGGCAATGGCAGCGCCATCATGGCGGTAACCGAAGCACTCCACTTCATGAAATCACGGCGGGTCAGGCCGAGTTCCAGCATACGTTCCTGTAAAGATTTGTCCTGACGGGCAGGCAGCTGGCGCAACTTCTCCAGCCGTTGCCGTCCTTGCTCGTAAAGGGCTGCATGTGTGTCCATGGTTGAACCTTTTATTTATAAGAATGTAATAGCTTTTAACTCACACAAATCACGCCTATGAGTGTAGGTCGCAACAGAATGATTAAAGTTGATGTGCGTCAAGATTTCTGCCGGGGTGTGATTTTTGATAAGTTTACTTTTTAATTACATGATCGGGATCAAAATGGTACGACAAGGGATTGGACAAATTGTCCAACTATCCCTTTTGAGGCATTTGAGATTTGTTATTTGCCAAACTTAAAATCCTTATCTATCCGTTTTATAGCTATTTTTCAAAAACTGGAAATTGTGGGCTGCCAGTGAATCGAGAGGGTTCGACCTATGTGCGTCAAAAAGTTGCTGTCACTGCTACTTGTGATACTTTTGTTGGTCTTTTGTGGTCAAGGGCATGCTAAACCGTTACAGTCCCCACTGGCACTGGCGTTAAGCCGTGATGATGGTACTCAAGTCAGCCTCAATGACTACAAGGGTAAGGTGATTTATCTGGACTTTTGGGCCTCGTGGTGTGCGCCATGTCGCAAATCGTTCCCCTGGATGCAGCAGATGCATCACAAATACCGAGAGACGGATCTCGCCATAATCGCGGTGAATCTGGACACTGACTCTCAATTAGGTAGAGAGTTTCTCCAGCAACTGGATGCCGACTTTGATGTGCTTTATGACCCAGAAGGGCGGCTGGCACGCAGGCTGGACTTGCAGGGGATGCCCTCAAGTTTTCTATTTGACCGGAATGGAAAACTGCTCGGTAGCCATGTTGGTTTTTTCACCGAGCGACAAAGCCAGTATGAGGCTGAACTCAAGCGTGCGTTAAAGGAGTAACAGATGCGTAGGATTCGTTTATTGGGCTTATCGCTTATTGTCACTCTTGGGTTGACAGCTTGTGCTCAACTCGGGGTTGAACCTTGGGAGCGGGATCAGTTGGCGAGGGAGGATATGTCGCTGGCGCACGAAAGGCTGGACTTGGCACTGGACGATCATATCTACTTCAGCAAAGAGGGAGCCAGTGGTGGCCGCGCATTCGCCGGAGGAGGCTGCGGATGCAATTGAAGCGGCAAAAGGGCGAAACCAATATTGCCGCAGCTCTGACACTGGCCAGCAGCTCACTGCTTGCCAGTGTTGCGACGTATGCCGGAGATGATAACCTCAGCTATCCGGATAACAGTGCCGACAAGGCTACCGATTGGCAGTTGGAAGCCGCATTGATGTTTTATGGCGAGCAGGACAGGGTGACAACTCTTGAGGGAGTTCTGCTGGCTAAAGGCGAATTTGATGACAGCAGTGGCCTGGATATCAAACTGGTGTTCGATAGCCTGAGCGGCGCATCGGCCACGGGCGCCGTGGTGCAGCAACAGAGCCAAACCCTGACCCGGCCTTCGGGCAACGGCGAATATCAGATAGCCGCCGGTGAGCAGGTGTTGGATGACAGCTTTGATGATAAGCGACTGCAACTGAGTGCCGATTGGTATAAGTTCTTTGAAAATAACTGGCAGCTGGCAGGCGGCTTTTATGGCTCACGGGAATATGATTACACTTCGCTCGGGGTCAATGGCGCGCTGGAGCATAGCTTCAACAAGAACAACAGTACCGCGTCCCTGGCGTTGGCTTACGGCCTGGATACCATAGATCCGGTCGGCGGCCGACCTTTGCCGCTTGCAACCATGGCAAGAAGAGTGGATTACGACTCGGAAACGGCCTTCAGGCAAGCCTTTGAGGCAAGTCGAGAAGGCGGCTCGGATCATAAGCAAACCCTGGACCTGCTGCTGGGTTTTGCCCAGGTGCTCAACCGTCGCTGGCTGTTGCAGGGCAACTATGGGTTTTCCCTGGTTAAGGGGTACCAGACAGACCCCTACAAGGTGCTGAGCCTGGTGGACAATCTGGGTGTCACCCAGAGTTACCTTTATGAATCCAGGCCAGACTCACGGCAAAAGCAAAGCCTGTTTTTGCTGCTCAAGGGGGCGCTTGATAGGGGCGTGCTGGATCTTTCCTGGCGCTACACTTTCGATGATTGGCAGCTGGATTCTCATACGCTGGAGAGCCACTTCAGGCACTATTTCTCTGATGGCTTCTATGGTCAGTTGCACCTGCGTTATTACCGCCAGAGTGCGGCATCCTTTTATCGGCCCTTGTTGCTCCGCAATGAGGGCTCAATGCCCGGCTATTCAGCTGAATTCGCCAGCGCAGACCACCGCCTTGGTGAGCTGCAAGCCTATACGGTCGGAGTTAAGCTCGGACATAAGCTCAGCGAGGGTCGCGAGCTCAGCTACCGCCTGGAATATTATCAGCAGCAGGGTGAAAACAACGGCACCTTACTGCCCGGTGAGCTTGGTAATATGCAGCTGTTTCCAAGACTCAGGGCAGTGATTGCCCAGCTCAGCTACCGTTTTTAGTTAATAGACAGTAGAGGAAAGCTGCCTTTGACTAAGAGCCACACCTCAGCGCCAGAGATGAACCTTAGCCGTACCGACTTTGGTTTTCGTGGCCGTTTTCGCTCGATGGCTAGCCCCTGTGAGTTACTGATTGCAAGCGATGACGAGCGTTTGGCGCTTAGCCTCACTCAAGCTGCCATTAAGGAATGCCAAAGGCTTGAGCAGAAATACAGCCGCTTTTTAGCGGGCAACTGGCTATGGCAGCTCAATCATTCAGCCGGAGCGCCTGTTATACTGGACAGCGAGGCGGCGGCGTTGCTGCAGTTTGCCAAACGCTGCTGGCAACTGAGTGAGGGCTTATTTGATATCACCGCCGGCCCTCTGCTCGCGCTCTGGTGTTTTGAAAAGGGAAAGGGTTCAGAAACTTCACTGCCGGGTTCGACTGATATCAAAAAAGCCTTGTCCCGGGTTGGCTTTCAACACCTCAAGTTCAGTTCCCATTTTGATGACAGTGCTGAAGATAAAAGCCCCCGAGAAATAGCTGAGCCGCCCTGGATCATGCTGCCAGAGGCAATGCAGTTGGACTTCGGCGGCCTGGTAAAAGAATATGCCACCGATAGGGTTGCCGGGCTGTGTATGACCCGGGCCGCAACCACCGAGGTGCTGGTTAATCTCGGTGGTGATATCGCCGTCAGTGGTAACAGATGTTGGCAGGTGGGGATTGAAGATCCCGCCAATCTTGACCGGGCAGCGGAGCTGATGTCGCTCGATGTGGGCGCATTGGCCACCAGTGGCGACAGTCGCCGCTTTATCGAACATCAGGGGCATCGTTATGGTCATATTCTGGATCCTCGCAGCGGTTATCCTGTACAGGACGCGCCCCATAGCGTGACGGTAAAGGCCGCGAGCTGCATCACAGCCGGCATGTTGGCGACCCTTGCCATGTTAAAAGGCGCGGCGGCAGAAGACTTTCTCAAGGTGCAGCAACTGGAGTATCGCGTCATCAGATAACCTCTTCAATGAGTTGCGATTGCCGAAATCAGCAGTCTTCTCTTTGACTATTTGTAATTATGCTGCCATTTGAGTTTTTTCGGGCCGCTTGATTCTTGCCTTCAGCTTGACACAGGCGCGGCGCTGCTGCGAAATAGGGGCAACCTAAACCGGATGTTATACCCATGAGAATATTGCTGATAGAAGACAATGAGTTGTTGGCTCAGGGAATCTTGCTTAGTCTTGCCAAGTTGGATATGCAAGTAGATCACGTCACCAGTATCAAACAAGCAGAGGCGGCAGTGGTGAATGAAACCTTTAGCGCCATAGTGCTGGATCTGGGCTTGCCTGACGGTAACGGCCGTCAATTATTGACCCAATGGCGCCGCCGCGGCATAGACACCCCGACTATAGTGCTGACCGCCAACACCGACTTTGATACCAAGCTTGCCTGCCTGGATCTCGGCGCCGATGATTACCTGGCCAAACCCTTCGATGTACGCGAGCTGGTGGCCAGAATTAAGGCGATCGTCAGGCGGCAACACGGTCTTAATCAAAACCGTTTGGAAGTGGGGGCACTGGTTATTGATATGGATGCCCACCAGGTGCTGTTTCGCGGTCATCATATTCAGGTGTCGCGGCGCGAATATCAATTGCTGCTTGAACTGGCTCAGTCCAGTGGCCGGGTGCTCAGCCGTAATCAGCTTGAGCAGCTGACCTATGGCTGGGATGAGGTCGGTAGTAACTCCATCGAGGTGCATATTCACCATTTACGTAAAAAAACCGCCAATGAGCTTATCAAGACAGTACGTGGCATAGGCTATACCTTGGTGGCAGTAGAATGAGCCGGGTATCTTTGCGGGTGGTGATGATGGCATTGATGCTGCTTGGCATCTGTTTGTCGGTTGGTGTCAGCAGTTACCTCAACACCCAGGATTCTCGCCGTCAGATAGAAGAGCTGTTCGATGCTCAGATGCTGCAAAGTGCCAAGATGCTGGAGATGTTTTATGGCGCTCAGGGGCAAGAGCATCAGCTGGATATGCTTGAAAAACCGCTGATTTTGAGCGTCAACCCGGGCAAGGCCAACACTTTTACCGAGCAGGCTGATGCCACTGAGCTGAGTTATGAGTTGAAGCTTGCCTATCAGATGTGGACCCCGGCCAAACAGTTGATGGCGCGTTCTGATAACAGTGACATTGAGCCCATGGCGCCGTTCGAGCGCGGTTATCACAGACACTATTATCAGGGCGAGTTGTGGCATCTGTTCAGTTATTTCTCTGACGATCTGGGCGTGTGGATCATTACCGGCCAAAGGGATGATGTGCGTGGCGAGCTGGTGGAGCAGATCATGGGCAACAGTTTTATTGGTCCGGCCTTGGTGGTGCCGGCAGTGGCGTTGCTGATGGTGTTTCTCTCTTATTGGTTGTTGCAACCTCTGGACAGTTTGGCCGTCAGGCTTAAGCACCGAAGCCCTGCGGATATGCGGCCGCTGGCGTTGCAACTACCCAAAGAGTTAGTGCCGGTGCAAGATGCGCTCAATACCTATATTACCCGCATTAGTGATAATTTAGCGCGAGAGCGGCGTTTCAGCGCCGATGCGGCGCATGAGCTAAAGACCCCGCTGGCGGTCATTAAACTGCACCGTCAGGCCTGGCAACAGGCCAAGACAGAGGCCGAGCAGCAGCTGCACCTTAATGCCATAGACACAGGTATTGGTCAGATGACCCATATGGTAGAGCAGCTGTTGTTACTGTCTCGGGTGGAATCCCTGTCCGAGCTGGAAGTGGCACAAACGCCGGTGGCGGTAATGGTGCAGGAGGTGCTGGATCAATTGCTGCCGCTGATTGCCGATTACAGTTGGCAGCTGGAATTGCCGGAAGAGGTGTGTGTCAGGGTCGATCCCTTCTATATGAAACTGGTGCTGAAAAACCTGCTGGAAAATGCCTGCAAGTATTCGGGCAAAGATCAGCCGATCAAAGTCAGTTGCTGGCAAGAGGGTCGCCAAGACAGCAAACAAGTGGTTATTCAGGTATTGGATTCAGGGCCTGGGCTGCCATTGGAGCAGTGTCGGCAGTTGACTGAGCGCTTTTTCCGGTTCGCCGATGAGTCGGTATCCGGTGCAGGTCTGGGCTTGTCTATCAGTGCTCAAATCGTCGAGCTGCATAAAGGTAAGTTGAGTATTCAACCGGGCATTGAACGTGGCTTGGATGTAAGGATCATCTTGCCGGTTTGAGTTAGTCGGGCAAAGACAAGTAAAAAGCCGAGCAGAAATAAAAGCCGCAGCCTCCAATGGGGTTGCGGCTTTTAAATAAGGCAACTTTCAGAACAGATAACGATAGATTACTTGCGCCGTTCGCGGAGCGCCCAGAGTGGCAATAGGGTACTCGGCCTTGTGGCCATGTTTGAAAATAGCGCTGGTGTTGTCCTCATCAAACAGATTATCTATCCGCAGCGTTAACTGCTGGTTTTGGCTGGCGGTCAACCACCAGTCGGCGCCTATGCCTGTCAGCAGATAGTCGCCGGCCTTGAGCCCATAATCGGTAAATTCACCCACATAACGTCCCTGAAGATAAACATTCAGTGAATCAGTGGCATCCCAACTGAGGCGGGCAAAGCCCATGTATTGCGGGATCCGCTCTATCTGCTGATCTTTGCCGCGCTCGCGGGCACGGTTATAACTGCCGGATAACTCAAGTTGCCAGCCCTGGGCGGGGTTCATGATGTATTGAATATCCAGCCCCTGAGCCCGAACCTTGCCATCCAGGTTGGCGTACTGCCAAACATTGGTAGCAATTTCCCGTTTGTCCACCAGGTTGTCGGTTTCACGCCAGTAGGCCTCGACACTGAAAGTAAAGTCGCCTTGATAAACCAGTGTCAAATTGGTGTTGATACTCTCTTCACTCTCAAGATCAGGGTTGCCCAGGGTGCCGACCTTGGCCCATAGCTCAGATGAAGTGGGTTGCCGAAAACCATTGCCCACGGCGGCTTTCAGTTGCCAGTTTTGCCCAAGCTCCTGCTCAAGTCCCAGTGACGCCACCCATTTGTCTTCATTGTTGGCTAGGCGGTTATACCTGAGCCCCAACGCCAGCACTGTGCCTGGCAGAGCGGAAAAATTCGGCTTGTATTGCAAAAAGGCGGCTTTGGTATCGTCGGTGGGCGCTTGCAGCTCCATCACTTCATCGGCGCCATAATAGCTTTGCCACTCTACGCCGCCGAGCCAGTTGTCACCCGAATCTGCCCGGTAACGACCGCTGACCTTGGCGCCCTTGTCGGTAAAACCCCAGTAGGCATCCCGGTAAGGGATGGTCATGCTGCCATCCGGCTCCAGGGTGATTTCAGAGTAATAGGAGTCCCAGTTTTGATAGTGAAGCCGGGTTTCAAGGCTCAGCTTATCCGTTGCTTGATATTGCCAGCCGAGCCAGGCCAGAGTCTGTTTGCGCTCGTTTTCCGAGACGATGGCGCTGTAGGCCAGAGGCCGCTCTAGTACGCCATTATTGTATTGGCCGAACAGGGTGATTTTGTGCTCGGCAGCGGGTTGCCAATTGAGCTTACCGCCTATGTTCATCATGCGATAACCCCGGTCTTTATCTTCCGCGGCTACCGGCGAGTATTCGTCATCTTCCCAGAATGCGTAACCGTCAGATTGACTGGAGCTGCCGCTGAGGCTGTAGCTTAAGGTATCGCTGCCGCCACTGACATAAGCACCGAGATCATAACTGGTGAGAGTGTCGGCGCTTAAGTTAACTTCGCCGCCTTGCTCGCCATGACTGTCGCGGGTGATGATATTGACCACTCCGGCAATGGCATCCGAGCCGTAGATCAAACCCTGAGCGCCTTTGATCACCTCAATGCGCTCTATCATCATGGGGTTGATACTGTCGGTATAGGTGGAGCCATAGAGGCGGTTATTGAGGCGATTGCCGTCCAATAGCCAGAGTATATCCACAGGACGACTGCCCTGAAGCGAGTAGTCGGTATCCGTATGGCGGCCATTACGGCCGTTGGCAAATAGCCCGGGCACAAACTGGTTGAGGATTTCATTGATATCCACCGCACCAGCCGACACTATCATGTCGCGGCTGATAACCGTCAGACTCTGACCGGTATGGCTTAGAGCCAACACAGAATCATCCTGATAGCGGGTGCCGTTGACGGCGATGATCTCCATCGCTTCGTCGGCCTGGCCGGTAGGCACCAGCAGTATATAAGCGGCAATAGCGTAAAAGGGCAGCCAAGGCTGTGTTCGTTTTAAAGAGTAACTTCTACACATCTCAATCGTCCTTAAAAAGACTGTGTGATAATTCAGGCAACCGTTAATCGGGTTAACTTTGTGTTGCCGCGCATTCAAAAGGTGTGATTTGTATGAGTGCGCCGAGTTACATCGCTTATTAACACGGTGACGATTATAGAAACTCAACCAAGTGATTTGTTGATGGAGATCAAATTCCAGACAAGGAGTATGAAAAATATTATATTCGTAATACTGATATGGACTTCGACGTATGCTGATGAGGAGGCTTTAAGGCGATGACACTGAAGCAACTTGTTGCGGCTAAAAACCAAGCGAACGAATGAGAATGCGCGATAAAAGATTGACCCGGTCTGCCTACTTCTCTATAGTAGCGCCCCGTTGAGACTCAAGAGTCCAACTATGGTGAGGTGTCCGAGTGGCTGAAGGAGCACGCCTGGAAAGTGTGTATACGGCAACGTATCGAGGGTTCGAATCCCTCCTTCACCGCCAGATTTAAAAAACCCGACCTTATGGTCGGGTTTTTGCTTTTCTAAGCACAGTCTTTCGAATGATTGTGAGTGGTTCAGCCAGCACTGTCAGCTTTTGGCGCCTGGAGGGGATAAAGGCTGGTACAAACATAGGCGGTGTCTATGATTGAATCTAGGCCAGACGCCACGACAGACTTGTACAAGATTTGCACAAGGTCAGGCAGGTTATTCCCGTCGAACTCAGCCCCTTCCTTGAGGGTAAATTAGAGCCTCAAGATCAAGCCCCCCAGAAGTAAGACTCAAAGGTTCTCTAGCTATTAACGAGTTCGAGAATCTGATAGTTCAAGCGCTTAAGGCCATAGCCATGCCAATGATGTCGATGTAATGACTGGGTAAGTTTCGGATTAGCACAAGATACAGCCGAAACAGAAAGGTATTACGAGGCTTCGGAGGTAGGGGCATGAACTGAATTTCATCAGAGCGGCAAAACTGGGAACTCCATATCGTCAGTATATTTCCAAGGGCTTGCAAGGCTGGAATGTTCAACTAAAAGCCGCTTTGACTAACGAATAAGCAATTGGAACGAAATGATTTATTAAAGGTTTACACGCCTTTATGTTAGATATATTATTCGCCTCGTTCCGGAGGGGTGGCAGAGTGGTTGAATGCACCGGTCTTGAAAACCGGCATGGGTTTATAGCCCATCCAGGGTTCAAATCCCTGCTCCTCCGCCATCTTCAGAGAGGCCCGCTTGTGCAAACAGGCGGGCTTTTTCGTATCTGAGTTTTGATGATTGTTATTCGTTTGGTGTTGTTTGGGGGATTTCCGGGGATTGCTGGGTTTATAGCGCCGTCATGCNCTTCAGAGAGGCCCGCTTGTGCAAACAGGCGGGCTTTTTCGTATCTGAGTTTTGATGATTGTTATTCGTTTGGTGTTGTTTGGGGGATTTC
>NZ_NIJK01000022.1 GCF_002836975.1 Shewanella indica
GAGTCGAACCTCCGACCGCCTGGTTCGTAGCCAGGTACTCTATCCAGCTGAGCTACATGCGCGAATTGTATTCTTTACTGCTAAAACGAAAAATGGCGCGCATGGAAGGAGTCGAACCTCCGACCGCCTGGTTCGTAGCCAGGTACTCTATCCAGCTGAGCTACATGCGCGAATTGTATTCTTTACTGCTAAAACGAAAAATGGCGCGCATGGAAGGAGTCGAACCTCCGACCGCCTGGTTCGTAGCCAGGTACTCTATCCAGCTGAGCTACATGCGCGTATTTCACGTTAAGAAATGGCGGAGAAGGAGGGATTCGAACCCTCGATGGGAGATAAAGCCCATACTCCCTTAGCAGGGGAGCGCCTTCGGCCACTCGGCCACCTCTCCGTTTTCTTGGCGCACATATTACTGTTTGAAGAAAATAAGTCAAACCCTTTTTCCGAAACCTTTTCCGTTTGTCCTGTTTTTAATCAGCCCACCTAAATAACGCGCAAATCCTGTGCTATCAAGGGTTTTCCGGCGCCAGAAAATAAAAAAGCCAGTTTAAAAACTGACTCTTCTATTCCTGACGGAGGTTCACTTTGTGTCGCCTCAGAAGTTACCACCTTCAGAAGGGGTTCCGGTTTTCTCAGACTGAATACGCTGATAAATCTCCTCACGGTGCACAGAAACTTCTTTGGGTGCATTCACACCTATACGTACCTGATTCCCCTTCACACCCAGCACTGTCACTGTGACCTCGTCACCAATCATCAGTGTTTCGCCAACACGACGAGTCAAAATCAGCATTCGATTGCTCCTCTAGTTTCCATATTTTCTACACACGGCGCTCATCCGTCGTAACCATTATTATAAGGTGAGCTTAGTACAAATTAATAGTATTCAATACTAAATCCGTTGTTTAATTACACCTTATTTAGTTCAAAAGCGTGATGTAGAACTCGAACTGCCCTGTATAAATCCGCTTCATCAATAACCAAAGACAGCTTTATCTCTGATGTTGCCATCAACTTAACATGAATTCCTTCATTCCCCAAGATATCAAACACCTTGGCGGTTGCCTCGGCTCTGCGATGCACGCCGGCGCCTATCACAGAGACCTTGGCCAAGGATTTTTCAAACACCAATGGCCCCAACGACAGGCCAAGAGCCGCCTCATCAAGCACCTTTAGCGCCCAAGAGAGCCTGTCAGCATCCATGGTAAAACTGACGCCGTCATCCGTCCCCGCCTTGGTTACCAAATCCACGTCGACACCGTTTTCGGCCAACAGTGAAAATACTGCCGCAAAAGGGTCTGATGAATCGTCAGAGCGGTTAAGACTCAGCATCGCCTGCCCTTTACTGCAAGCGATACCGGCCACTTGATTACTCTTGTCTTCACAGGCATCGAAACGGATCAGTGTGCCACTGCCGGGCTCAAAGCTGGAAAGCACCCGCAAGGGAACCTGAAAGCGCTCGGCATAAGACACTGAATCCGGGTGCAACACCTTGGCACCCAATCGAGCCATCTCCAGCATCTCTTCGAAGCTGATGGCATCGAGTTTCTGGGCGCTCGGTTCGATATTGGGATCTGTGGTATAGACACCGGCCACATCGGTAAAAATTTGACATTCCCGCGCCTTGAGCGCAGCAGCCAATGCCACCGCCGTGGTATCAGAGCCACCACGGCCAAGAGTGGTCACTTCCCCGAATTGATCCCGTCCCTGGAAGCCGGCCACTATCGGGATAATGCCCTGCGCCAGCAACTCCTGCAGATACTGAACATCAACTCGTTCGATACTGGCACGGCCAAACTGACTATTGGTATGGATTTGCACCTGAGCGGCATTGAGCGACTTGGCTTTAACACCACGTTTTGCCAGTGCCATCGCCATCAGGGCAATACTCACCTGCTCGCCGGTGGAAACCAGCATATCCATCTCCCGCGCCGAGGCTTCAGGGTCAATCTGCCCCGCCAGCGCAAACAAACGGTTGGTTTCACCGGCCATGGCAGAGAGCACCAACACCTGATGCTCGCCGCTCAATTGAGCCTTGGCAATCTGCTCGGCAATCACCTCGATACGCTCAATCGAGCCTACCGAGGTGCCACCGAACTTTTTGACATACAGTCGCTCGTTACTGCCTGAACGTACTTCTTGTGTCACATAGACCTCGTTGGTGGCGAAATTATGCCAGACGTTCAGTCAGCCAAGGCGTTACCGATGCCAATGCCTGAGGCAAGTTGGCAACTTCACTACCACCGGCCTGAGCCATATCGGGGCGACCACCGCCCTTGCCACCAACCTGCGCGGCCACCATGGCCACCAATTCACCGGCCTTCACCTTAGCGGTCAGATCTTTAGTCACCCCGGCGATAAGGTTGACTTTGTCGCCATGAGCCAGACCCAGCACCACTATGCCAGATTGCAGCTTCTGCTTAAGTTCGTCCTGCAGACCACGCAGAGAGCCTGGGTCGATGCCTTCGACCTGTTTCACCAACACCTTGACTCCAGCAATCTCTTGCGCATCGGCAACCATGTCGGCGCTGGCTGCGGCGGCCAGTTTATCTTTAAGCTGAGCAATCTCTTTTTCCAGTTGGCGGCTACGCTCCAACTGCGCCTTGAGTTTGGCGACAACAGAGTGACTGTCTGCCTTCAATAAGTTAGCGGCATCATTCAATTCCTGCTGTTGCTCGGCGACGAAAGCCATGGCTGCAGCACCGGTTACCGCTTCAATACGGCGAATACCGGCGGCAATACCGCCTTCGGAAGTGATCTTGAACAGACCTATGTCACCGGTGCGGCCCACATGGGTACCACCACAAAGCTCAATCGAGAAGTCACCCATAGTCACAACCCGAACCTGGGCATCGTATTTCTCACCGAACAAGGCCATGGCGCCTTTGGCTTTGGCCTGCTCTATATCCATCTCGGCCGTTTGCAGCTCATGGTTACGACGGATCTGGGTATTAACCATCTCTTCAACCGCCTTGAGCTCTTCAGGCTTAACCGCTTCAAAGTGGGAGAAGTCAAAACGCAGACGCTCAGGCTCCACCAAAGAACCTTTCTGGGTCACATGTTCACCCAATACCTGACGCAGCGCGGCGTGCAGCAAGTGAGTCACTGAGTGGTTCAGCTGGGTGCGATGGCGCAGTTTCTTATCGACTTGCGCAAGCAGCTCCTGACCCAGAGTCAGTTTGCCTTTACTCAGTTGGCCGATATGGCCTGTGGCCTGGGCATACTTTTGGGTATCGCTCACCTCAAACAGCAGACCTTCGGCTGTCAGTTGGCCCTTATCGCCTACCTGCCCCCCCGACTCGCCATAGAATGGGGTTTTATCCAACACAATAACCGCTTGCTGACCGGCATCCAGAGTGTCGACCGCCTGACCATCGACATAGATGCCGATAACTTTGCCGTTGCCGCTCAGTTCGCTGTAACCGCAGAACTCACTGTCGGCATCAATCTTCAGCCCGGCGTTATAATCGGCACCAAATTGACCGGCGGCCTGAGCCCGGCTACGCTGCTCGGCCATCGCCGCATCAAAACCCTCTTCATCGACCTTGATATTACGCTCGCGGCAAACATCGGCGGTCAGATCCATAGGGAAACCATAGGTGTCGTAGAGCTTGAATACGGTTTCACCATCCAGGGTATCGCCCTTGAGTTCAGACAGGGCTACATCCAGAATCCCCAGACCACGCTCAAGTGTACGGGCAAACTGTTCTTCTTCGGCTTTCAGCGCCTTTTCCACTATGCTCTGAGTCGCCTTAAGGCCCTTGGCGGCATCGCCCATCACGTCAATAAGTGTAGGTACCAGCTTATAGAAAAAGGTATCAGTGGCGCCCAGCTTGTTACCGTGACGCACGGCGCGGCGGATGATACGCCGCAGTACATAGCCCCGGCCTTCATTGGACGGCATCACGCCATCGGCAATCAAGAAAGCGCAAGAGCGGATGTGGTCGGCAATAACCCGCAGGGATTTGTTTTCCAGATCTGTTACGCCGATGATCTCGGCCGTCTTGGCAATCAGAGTGCGGAACACGTCAATTTCATAGTTGGAATGCACACCTTGCATAATGGCGGCAATACGCTCTATCCCCATACCTGTATCAACAGATGGCTTGGGCAGAGGTTCCATCACCCCATCGGCCTGACGGTTGTACTGCATGAAAACTATGTTCCAGATCTCAATAAATCTGTCGCCATCCTCTTCCGGTGTACCTGGGCGACCGCCAGGGATATGGTCACCGTGGTCATAGAAAATTTCAGTACAAGGACCACAAGGGCCTGTATCGCCCATTTGCCAAAAGTTATCTGAAGCATAAGGTGCGCCCTTGTTGTCGCCGATACGGATAATATCCTCGGCGGGAACTCCTATCTGCTTGTTCCAGATATCAAAGGCTTCATCATCGGATTGATAAACGGTAACGCACAAACGTTCCTTGGGCAGCTTGAGCTCTTCGGTCAAGAAATTCCAGGCAAAGCGAATGGCATCTTCTTTGAAGTAATCACCGAAGCTAAAGTTACCCAGCATCTCAAAGAAGGTGTGGTGACGGGCCGTATAACCCACGTTATCCAGGTCGTTATGTTTACCACCGGCGCGAACACAACGCTGCGAAGTGGTAGCGCGGCTGTAGCTACGCTTGTCCATACCGAGGAATACGTCTTTAAACTGGTTCATCCCGGCGTTGGTAAATAGCAGAGTGGGGTCATTGCCTGGCACCAGAGAACTGCTGTCGACTACCTGATGGCCATTCTTGCGGAAAAACTCCAGGAAAGCACTTCTGAGTGCTGCTGTGGTTTGGTACATAAATCGTCCTGAGTTACTTAAGCCTGAATAATGTATAAAAAGTGGTCTAAAGGCGTGCATCGCCCGGCCACTCGAGCGCTCTTTTGCCAAGCATTATAAGCATGCAGCGCCAGAATACCAATTAGATTGCGCAGGGTATGACGCCTGATACAGCCGAGGTACAGAGAGCATTAACGGCATAAGCCAAAACCGGATTAACGGGGCAGGCAAATGCTATTTGCCATAGATGTTGAATTACTCAGCGAGTATAGAAACCTGCGCGGGCAAACCAGGATACAGAGGCTTTAGCGGGATATAACCATGGGCGACAAGCGCAAAAACTAGCACCTGGATTGCGTGCTGGTACAGAGCGCAAAAAAGGCTGCAACTTAATAAGAGTGAATGTTGAGGTTTGTCAAATGAAGTCAGTTGCAGAGATTAGGCAGCGGTAAACTTGGTTATGAAAAGGGCTTTAGTGATAGAGAAAAATCAGTCGTAAGGGTCATATTCAAGGGCGAATGCCACTTGATCATAACTAAAGCCCTGCCCCATCAAGTGACGAATTCGGCGAGCCTTTTCTTTCATATCATCAGCGGGACTATCGCCGAATTTCTTTAGTGCACGGCTGCGCGCCAAGGCAAACCAGTCACAATCACAGGCATCCAAAACCTGCTCGATACACTGTTTATTCAAGCCTTTTTGCATCAGTGCCTGACGCACTTTTCCCGGGCCGTGGGCCTTGGCAATATGGCTGCGTAACAAGGCTGCAGCGAAACGCTGATCATCGATAAAGCCTTTGGTTTCCAGACTATCCAAAGTCTGTTCTACCTCGAGCGACTCAAAGCCCTTACCCAGTAAACGGCTCTTGAGTTGCTCGCGGCCATAGTCGCGGCGCGCCAACAGCGCGACCGCAACCTCCATTACCGACTGGCTCAGAAAACTTCTCCGGTTTCCAAGTCGATATTGCCTTCACCCGTCTCGGCGCTGGCAGGAGCTGCTTCTGCTTTGCTGAGCAGTTTGGCGCGCAGTGCCGCTTCGATTTCAGCAGCCACTTCAGGGTGTTCCTTGAGGTACTTACCTGCATTGGCGCGGCCTTGACCAATCTTGTCACCCTTGTAGCTGTACCAGGCACCGGATTTTTCCACCAGCTTGTGGGCTACGCCCAGGTCAACCAGCTCACCGGTACGGTTGATACCCTGACCATAGAGAATTTGGAAATCGGCTTGTTTGAAGGGGGCGGCAATCTTGTTCTTAACCACTTTAACCCGGGTTTCGTTACCAACAACCTCATCACCCTCTTTGATAGCGCCTGTACGGCGGATATCGAGACGAACTGAGGCGTAGAACTTAAGAGCGTTACCACCAGTGGTGGTTTCTGGGTTACCGAACATGACCCCAATCTTCATCCGGATCTGGTTGATGAAGATAAGCAAAGTGTTGGACTGCTTGAGGTTACCGGCAAGCTTACGCATTGCCTGGCTCATCATACGAGCCGCCAGCCCCATATGGGAATCACCGATTTCACCTTCGATTTCAGCCTTGGGAGTCAGAGCCGCCACTGAGTCAACAATGATGACATCAACGGCACCACTGCGAGTCAGCGCATCACAGATCTCCAGCGCCTGTTCACCTGTATCTGGCTGAGAACACAGGAGGTTATCGATATCCACGCCCAGCTTCTTGGCGTAGATAGGATCCAGTGCGTGCTCGGCATCGATAAAGGCACAGACTTTGCCTTCACGCTGCGCCGCAGCAATCACTTCCAGTGTCAGAGTTGTTTTACCTGAAGATTCAGGACCATAGATCTCAACAATACGGCCCATTGGCAGACCGCCGGCCCCTAGAGCCACGTCCAGAGAAAGCGAACCGGTAGAGATGGTTTCGACATCCATGGTTCTGTCTTCACCCAGTTTCATGATAGAACCTTTACCGAACTGCTTCTCTATCTGTCCCAGAACTGCGTTAAGCGCCTTCTCTTTGTTTGGATCTATTTTCATTCCTGTTCCCTCTTGATTGCGGCGTAATACGTCGCCTGAAATCTATGTTGCCGCCCCTTTATTCAGAGCTTTGGGGTAAATACCAATCTGCCACCTAGTATACTGTACAATCATACAGTATCAAGTGCTGGCGGTAATTTATTTAAAGGCCGCTTGCTGATCAATCACTTGTGACCGAAGGCGTAAAATTTCCCCGCCCACGACTGGCTCAGTGATGAATAACTGATACTATTGGCGCCATTGAAAAAGGGCAACCGCTCTTGGAAACACAGTCAAGGAAATATCTGAAAGCTCCCATGAATGCAGTGATTACGCCTATGGATAACCCGGATTTGGAAAAACACACCCCTATGATGCGCCAGTATCTATCGATGAAGGCGCAGCATGCCGAAATGCTGCTGTTTTATCGCATGGGGGACTTTTACGAGCTGTTTTACGATGATGCCAAAAAAGCCTCCGAGCTCTTGGGTATTTCACTGACGGCCAGAGGCAAGAGTGGTGGCGATCCTATTCCTATGGCGGGTATTCCTTATCATGCGGTGGAGGGCTATCTCGCCAAGCTGGTGCAGCTCGGTGAGTCGGTTGCCATCTGTGAGCAGATTGGTGATCCGGCCACGTCCAAAGGGCCGGTCGAGCGCAAAGTAGTGCGCATAGTGACTCCGGGAACTCTCACCGATGAAGCGCTGCTGCAAGAACGTCAGGATAACCTGCTGGCCGCCGTCTACGAAGGCAAGAACGGTTTTGGCTACGCCACCTTGGATGTGGCCTCCGGCCGTTTTGTGATTGCCGAGCTGGCCACTCTTGAATCATTGGAGGCCGAGCTGCAACGCACCAAACCGGCCGAGCTGCTCTACAGCGAAGACTTTTCCCAACAAAGCCTGATTGCCGGCATCAAGGGCAAACGCCGTCGTCCCGAGTGGGAGTTTGACTTGGATACCAGCATGCGATTGTTGCTGGATCAATTCGGCACCAAAGATCTGCGTGGTTTTGGCATAACAGACGCCAGGCTGTCACTGCAGGCGGCCGGCTGCCTGATGCAGTATGTCAAAGATACCCAGCGCACCGCACTGCCCCATATCAATGCCATTACCCGCTTTAACCAGAGCGACAGCATAGTGTTGGATGCCGCCACCCGGCGGAATCTGGAACTGACGGTGAACCTTGCCGGTGGCCGGGACAATACTTTGGCTTCGGTACTGGATGCAACCGCCACCCCCATGGGCAGCAGGATGTTACAGCGCTGGATCCATCAGCCACTCAGAGACCATCAACAGATTGGCCTGCGGCAAACCGCTGTGGCAGAGTTGATTGCCAGCGGCCTGTTCGAGCCGTTGCATGACGACCTAAAGGCGCTTGGTGATGTGGAGCGGATCATGGCGCGCCTGGCCCTGAGAAGCGCCCGCCCGAGAGACTTTGCCCGTCTGCGACAAGCGCTGGCGCTGTTGCCGCAACTGCAGCAACTATTGGCAAACACCCAAAGCCCCGAGCTTGGACGTTTGAAACACCAGCTCAGTGAATTCCCTGAAGAGCTCGCGCTGCTGGAGCGGGCGATTGTCGACAACCCGCCGGTACTTATTCGTGATGGCGGCGTGATCCGCGATGGTTATCATGCCGAACTGGATGAATGGCGCCGCCTTAGTGAAGGCGCCAGTGACTATCTGCAACAGTTGGAAGTCAGGGAAAAAGAACAAACTGGAATAGCCACCCTGAAAGTCGGTTTCAACCGGGTACACGGCTACTATATCGAAGTTTCCCGTGGACAATCGGCACTGGTGCCCCTGAGCTATCAAAGACGCCAGACATTGAAAAACACCGAGCGCTATATCATCCCCGAGCTGAAAGAGTATGAAGAGAAAGTGCTTTCCAGTCAGGGCAAGGCGCTTGCACTGGAAAAACAGCTTTGGGACGAACTGTTCGATCTCCTGCTACCCAAACTCAGCGAACTGCAGGCTTTTGCCATGGCGGCGGCCGAGTTAGATGTACTGAGCAACTTTGCCGAGCGGGCCGACAGCCTCAACTACCACCAACCGGAGTTGAGCGATAAGCCGGGCATACATATCGAAGCCGGGCGTCACCCCGTGGTTGAGCGAGTCAGCCAGGCTCCCTTTATCGCCAACCCGGTAACCCTTAGCCCTGAGCGTAGAATGTTGGTGGTCACAGGCCCCAATATGGGCGGTAAGTCCACTTACATGCGTCAGGTGGCACTGATCACCCTGATGGCGCATATCGGCAGCTTTGTGCCGGCAGACAAGGCGATTCTGGGGCCTGTGGACAGGATCTTCACCCGTATCGGCGCCTCGGACGATCTGGCCTCGGGCCGCTCCACCTTTATGGTGGAAATGACAGAAACGGCCAATATTCTCCACAATGCGACCGCAGAGAGTCTGGTGCTGATGGATGAGATTGGCCGCGGCACCTCCACCTATGACGGCTTATCACTGGCCTGGTCGGCGGCAGAGTATTTGGCCCAGCGACTCGGCGCCATGACACTGTTTGCCACCCATTATTTCGAGCTGACTCAGTTGGCAGAGTTGATGCCCCAGGTTGCCAATGTGCATCTGGATGCCATGGAGCATGGCGACAGCATAGTCTTTATGCACGCAGTGCAAGAAGGAGCTGCCAGCAAGAGCTATGGTTTGCAGGTTGCTTCACTGGCCGGTGTTCCAGCCTCGGTGATCAAGGCCGCCAAATTGAAACTGCAGCAACTTGAAAGTCGCGATCACGGTCAAGAGCCCCATGTTCAGACCCAGGCCACACTGCAACTGGAAACACCGCCATCTGAGCTTGAACTTCTGCTTGGCAGACTGAATCCGGATGAACTCAGCCCGAGAGAGGCGCTGGACTTAATCTATAAACTCAAGGCGTTGGCAAACTAAACCTTTGAATTTCAGTTTTCAGCTCAACTTGAAACAACGATTTCACCGAGCAAATGTGCCTGTTGCGCGGTTGATATGAAGGCTGCTTCGTGAAATAGAAAATCCGATGACACTGGTCATCGGATTTTCAGCTTTTCCATAAGATCCTGGTTTAAATGCTCAACACTGAGCCCAGATTCTCCTTCAATGCATCATGGCCTGACTTAGAACTTGTGCTCCAGACCAACACCTATGTACTTGTCATCATCATCCACATTTTCCATGGAGCGATTGGTGTAGAAGGCAAACAGCTTGGTTGGCTTACCCAGCTTGTAGTCAGCACCGATAGACCAGGAATCACCCTTATCTTCCATATCCTGCCACTGACCTTTCAGAGTCACTGCATCAATCTTGTACGCCGCGCTCAGCAGGTAACCGTTCTTGCTGTCACCATCGACGGACTTCTCTTCCTGCTGGAACATACCACCCAGAACGAAGTTTGCCAGCTTGGCCTGTACTGTGGCGCGCAGGACATCGTAGCCCTTAACTTCTGAGTCATAAGCAACAGAGGCGAATACTGCGCTCTTTTTCAGATCCTTGTCACCGTACATGGCAGCAATAGAGAACCCATCTTCACCACCCTGTGACTTGGCAGCTTCAGCAGCATAAGTGGCACCAACTTTGAAACCACCGAATGAAGGTGACAGGTAAGTTACAGTTTGCTCAATACGGTTTTCACCCTTGAACAGGCTCTTGAGGTCGCCTGACAGGTCGTTGAACTGGTCAACTTTACCTTGAGCGACTTTCAACATGGTGTCATTACGACCCACAGAGACAGCACCGAAGTTACCTTTCAAACCAACAAACTGATTACGAGCCAAGAAGTTATCTTTGGCATCATTACCTGTATCTACCTCATATTCCACTGTGTAGAATGCAGCCAGATCGTTACCCAGATCGAATTCGCCTTTCACGCCAAAACGAGAGGCATTGCTTTGAACCGCGGTTTCAGAATCGTCAGCAGCAGCTTCGTCATTTGACTGAACAGTAACATTCAACTTGCCGTAAACGGTCAGCGGCTCGGCAGCGTGGGCAGAGGCCAGAGAGACTGAAGCTATGGCTGAAGCGAGTAGTGTTTTGCAAAATGCATTCATCATTAATTCCTTTCGACGTTCTCTTCGTCTTGGTTATTGGTTTGGAACGAGCGAAAGTGTGCAACGAGTCTGTTGCAGTTTTATTTCATCTTTTAACCTGCCGGATTCATTATGCCTTTAGAGTCTCCTTAAAAAAGGCAAAAGCCCTTAACCACGCGGGCTAGCGACAAGCAATACACCATATGACATTTTGGTTAAATCTTTCCCGGGTTGAAAAATCTGTGCTAACGGGGCGGGTTTACCTTGAGGATTTCATGCCTTACACTGCGGCTTTATTTTTCAAAGAGCGCCTGTCATGTGGTTTAAAAATCTCACCGTATATCGTTTCAACAAACCATTTTCTACCGATATAGAGGCACTGGAGACTGCCCTTGAGGGTTTCACCTTTTCTCCCTGCTCCAGTCAGGACATCAGCAAGTTCGGTTTTTCCAAGGCTTTGGGCAAACTGGGGCACACCCTGGTTCACAGCGCCAACAACCGTCACCTAATCTGTGCCACCAAAGAGGAGAAGCTGCTGCCTTCTCAGGTCATCAAGGAAGCGCTGGAAGAAAAGGTGTCGCTGCTGGAAGAGGAAGAAAACCGCAAGCTGACCAAGAAAGAGAAAGATGCGCTCAAGGATGAAATCACCACCACTCTGTTGCCAAGAGCCTTCTCCCGTCGCAGCCAAATCAAGGCTCTGTTGCTGCTGGATGAGCAATTGATCCTGGTAGACAGCTCCAGCGCCGCCAAGGCCGAAGAACTGCTGGCCTTGCTGCGTAAAGCGCTCGGCAGCCTGCCTGTGGTGCCAATGAGTACCAAGACACCGATTGAAGTGCAAATGACCGAATGGCTCAAGCAAGGCAATGCCCCAGCCCCCTTCACCATTCAGGATGAAGCCGAGCTCAAGTCTGCCGCCGATGATGGTGCAACCGTGCGCTTCAAGCAGCAGGATCTGAGCGAAGAAGAAGTACTGGCTCACCTGGAAACCGGCAAGCAGGTGCATAAACTGGCACTGCACTTCGGTCAGTCTATCGCCTTTGTGCTGCAATCCGATGCCGGACTGCGTCGCCTCAAGTTCTCGGAAGAGTTCCGCGCCGCCACCGATGATGTTGCCGGTGAGGATCCGCTGGCCAAACTGGACGCCGACTTTGAGCTGATGAGCAGCGAACTGGTCGCACTGATGCTGGCACTGGTCGACGCCCTGGGCGGCGTTGAAGACAGCCTGTAATCGCTATATCCAAGTAAAAAGGCGCCTGATGGCCTAATGCCGTTCACTTAGTGTGAACGGCATTAGAGTCTGCCTCGGCTTCTGTCTGCAAGCTCCCGGGCAGAAGTCCCCTACGCTGAGATAAAATAACCGCCATAAAAAACGCCGGCGCAAGTGAAGATGCGCCGGCGTTTTCTGGACAATCAGACTCAGGACTTATAGTTACCCTGAGCGTCAAACGGCCAGTCTATGCCAAGCCAGGCCTTGAAGAAGGCTTTCTGGGCGCGGCTGACACTTTCCTTAGGCTTAATTTGCAGCTTGCCGGATTGCTCTGAGGCCAGAGTCACGCGCCGCTCTATGAGCTTATCGTCGTGGAACAGGGTCACTCTCAACTCATCACCCGCCTTAAAGTCAGCCAAACGTTTGCCATAACCTTCGGCGCTGACTTTCAAACCATTGATAGCCAGCAACTGATCGCCGGCGACTATGCCCGCCTGCCAAGCCGGGCCACCACGCTCAACACTTTGCAACACCAAAGAGCCGGAAGTGAGTGTCATACCGGCAAAGGCTTGCTCCTTACTGTCTTTGCCGTAGGCGGTCTTAAGCCCTGCCTGGCTCAGCAGTTTGTCAAAGTCCAGCACCAAGGGGGCATTGACATGGCTTTGCCACCAAGGCTCATAGTCCTTGCCGGATAAGTTTTTCAAAATACGTTTCACATCCGTGACATTGTACCCCTTGGGAACCTTATGCTCACGATAGAGACTTCGGTGCACATCCCGGTAAGACACCTCTTGGGCTGTGTCCTGCAGCAGTGAAAAATCCAGCGCCAGCGAAGTCAGATAACCTTCAGAGTAGATATTCACACTGTGGTTAATGGCGTAATCACCGCCGGTACTGACCCATTGACCGGCGCTGGCTTCGGCCACCGACTGAATTTCCCGCCCCGGCTTATGCTGATTGGCATTGACCCGTTTGGCCAGGTCCTCCATAAACTCTTTCGGCGTCATGATCCCGGCACGCAGCAACAACTGGTTTTGAAAATAGCTGGTAGAGCCTTCCGCCATCCATAAAAGCTCAGTCATATTCTCCTGCTGATAGTCATAAGGCACCAGTCCCTCCGGGCGATAGGCCTTGACGTTCCAGGTATGAATAAACTCATGGGAAGCCGTGCTGATAAAACGCAGATAATCCTGACGCTCACGGAAGTTGAATCTGGGCAGTTGGATAATGGTTGAGTTCAAATGCTCGGTGGCGCCGCGGGCCCCCGAGGTGGCGTGCACCATATAAACATAACGCTCAAAGGGATAGTCATCCCAAATGGCCACCGCCGTAGCGGACAACTTACCGAGGTCTTCCTCTATCTGCTCCAGATCGTAGTTGCCCTCGCCCCAAACCACCAACTCATACTGCTTGCCGTCGGCCTTGAAGGCGCGATGCTGGCTGAGCCCGGTTTCAATCGGCGAGTCGACCAACACATCATAGTTGGCGGCCACAAACGAATGGGGCTTATCACCCGCGGCCATCCCCGAGTAACTGCGCCAATCACTCGGCACATCCAGTGTTACCTTGACTGGCTCCTGACGAAACTCAGGGCTGTACATGAAGACGCCGCTGGCATCCAGAAACGCATGACTGGCATCAATATGCCTGACCCTTTGCCCCAACTCGTTGGCGTAGAGCTGATAGCTGACGGTGACCGCTGTCGGCTTGGATAAAGCCACAGTCCATTCACCGCTGGCGCTGCGCTTCCAAGGCAGGCTATTGCCCTGCTCGTCCGTGGCATGAAAACGTCGAACCCCATCCGCCAGCGGTAATACCTGATACTTGCCGGTACGCCAAAGCGGCAGATTAACCTTGAGCTGTTGCCCGGAATGTTGCGGGAAAGTAACATTAACCTGAGCCAAATGATGTTCGGGACTTTTCAGATTTATCTGATAATCAATGTCAGCCAAAGCTGAAGATGTCCAGCCCAGTGTTGTCAGTAGGGAAGAGTAAGATATGATTGACAAAACAGCGGATTTCACTCGTAATTCCTTCTTATGTCATTGTTGTTATAAAATCGGCCGAGTATAACAATTCGGGGAGTTCACCTCACCCGCTGCTAATAAAAGCTAACAATTAAGTCCCCAAAGAAAGGGACAAAGGCAAATATATGTACTTTTTCAGGGTTATCTTCATCGCATCCATGCTGCTTATAGGCACGACGCAGGCCGATGAACTGGATGATATAGAGATAAATTTCAGAGAGCAGCCCAGGCAACTCCATAGCACGGTGGTCAGTTCAACGCCAAAATCACTGCGATATCTTTCTCTTAAAGAGTTTCAGGCCAGCGCATCTGAATTGGGCTACACATCGGGACAATTGATAAACCAGCTTATCCTGTTGGCACGGCTGGATCTGGATGCTCAAGTGCTGGTTCCCGGCCGGCTGGAACAGGCACTGGAAATCATTGAACTATTAAAGATAATTGCCCGCAGCGACTATGAAAAAGCAGCTCTCTATAACTTGGAAGGTCGTTATCTTGGTCGGGTTGATCAACAATATCAACAAACTGTTGCCCTCAACCAACAAGCACTCGAACAATTGGGCGAAGCAGAAGATAAACGCAGTCAACTGCTCAGGTATGTCATCTATGAAGATCTGGGTACAGTCAACCTGATAGCCAAACAACCTATTCCCTCTCTGAACGCCTACAACCTGCTCAGAGATACCGCCTACCAACTAAGAAATGATTACCTGATAGCCAATGCCGAGGCGGCGTTGGGCAAATACTATAATGTGAACGATCAGCAGACCAAATCGCTGCAGCACTACACCGAGGCCTTCCGGTTGGCCAGCCGTTATAACCATCCCAATCAGAAGGCGCTACTACAGCTGAACCTGGCCAAGCTCTATCGGGATATGGAGCAGTGGGACGAGGCTCTGGAGTTTGCTCATGGAGCAGCCGATGCCTATACGGCTATGGGTTCAGGCTCTTTTCTATCCCATACCATGACGGTTATCGCCATGGTATATGCCAATACAGGCGAATGGAATAAAGCAATAGACTACTACCTCAATGCCCAGCAGCTTGATGCCGAGCTAAAAAACTTTATCGCCCAGGGGTTAAACTTCCACAACCTCGGAGAAGCTTACTTCAATTTGAACGACCATCAGGTCGCCCTCGATTACCTGTTTCAGGCCAACGCAATATTCAAAGACAGAAAAAGCAATCATTACCTTGTTTACAATGAGATGCTGATAGCTGAAGTAACGCGCGCCATAGAGGATTGGCCTTTAACTATGCAGCACGCCACAGAAGCACTGCGACTGGCTAAATTATTGGCGTTACCACAAGAGCAGATTGAAGCTCTGGGTCATCAAACCTATGCTTACAAGGCGCTGGGACAATATCAACAGGCGCTGCTCTCTCAGGAGCAAAGCCTCCAACTACAACAACAGCTGCTGGAACAAGAACGGAATGCCAACTCGGATGTCAGCTCCTCTGCTGTCACAGAGCAAAAATTGAAGTTGGAAGTAAGTCAACTCAGGCAGGAAAAGCTACAACAACAAGATTCATTGCATACCCGTAATATCTTGCTGGTGGTCAGCTTGGGGTGCAGTCTACTGTTGCTGGCACTGACGATGCAGCAATATAAATTGCGTAAACGTATGGCAAAAACCAACCAGGCCCTGAAAACGAAAATGCAGCTGGAACCCATAACTGGCCTGCCCGGTTATCGCGCTCTGCTTGGCAATATTTCGAGTAAAACCAAGGGACTGGCGCTACTATCTCTTGAGAATGAGCTCAACAGCGACCTCACCTTGGGCAACAGCCTGGCGGCGCCGAGACTCGCGCAACAGGCTGAGGAGATTACCGCTACCACAGGTGCCAAGGTATTCCTGCTCAGACCCGGCCTATTTGCCCTGACTCTTACCGAAGAAACCAGACCGGCACAGCTTTACCATCAACTTAGCGAATGGCAATTCCAGGGGCAAACCCCAAGACTGGCCCTGGGGTATATTCCGCTGCCACTATTGGCTAACCCGGATGTTAAATTGTCTCTTGAAACCCTGGTTGAAACCACTCAGATGGCCCTTGCCGGAGCCATCAGTTTGCAGAATAACCAAGGCAGCTATGTCGGTTTCAGTACTCTGGACTTCACCCCGGCTGCCATCTTCTCAGCCCCGCTCTATCTGCAACTGCAAAAGAGCATTATCCGCGGCCTGATAAGAGTAGAAACCAATGGTGAGAAAGATAAGATCCACTGGCCGGAGGTACTCCAACCGTCCAGAAGCGAACATGTGTCAATAATTTGATCTAAACGACAAAACTTTGTCTCAACAACTAGATGGCAGATTTGCACTCCGGCCGGATTGCGATACCATTTAGAAGTGTCTGGAACCGGCGTCATAAGAAATCAAGCCTCTCATGACCCGACGATTGATTCGATCGCGCATCGAAGGAAAATAACAGGAATGAAGGACTCAAACGCAACGGTGTCGCAACTGGGTGTACTGAAACAGAAATTGCACTCTACCAAAGCCGCGTTGGATGAAATGAATGAAGACAGAAATGCCAAACTGCAGGCGTTACTGCAGTTTATTGGTCATCTCAGTCTGGCCTGTAAGGGACAAAGTCTGGAGCTTGACAACAAACTGGCCAAGCTTAGGCATAACCTGGGAACCTATGAACGTATTAATGATGTCCTGCCGGATCTGGTCGATGTCGAACGTCTACTCAAGGGACAGTACCATCATGTGATGGGCCAACTCGAAGAGGGCCGCTCCAGCCTGAGCAAATTCAGCCGCCAATTGCAACGAGTCGACTCCATGCCCGAACGCCTCAAGAAAGAGGTCAGCTATTTCAAGCAGGAGCTGGGCAAACCTTTTCATACCGTCTGGGACTATATTCCCAAGGTCGAGCAACTGGTGGGCTTTTATGAACAGCTGCTCGAAAGCCAATTTGAATCTGAATCTCCCATTGCTATCTTGCCTAAACACAGGCAGCTTGGCCATGAACTGGCGCAGATGATATCCAATATAGAGTTTCGCAAAGATCAGCGTGATCAGGTATTGGTGATCAAAGAGCTGTTGGCCTCGACCGAGATAGATGTCGAGGCTCTGCTGGAAGCCTATCAAACCATACTCTCGCTGCTGCTGGACAACATTGCCCGCGAAAAAACCGCCTCGCAGGAGTTTCTGTTTGCCCTCAACGATGCCCTGAGTGCCGTACGGGAAGTGGTCAGCGATTCATACAATCAGTCCCAGCGCAGCCATCAGCTCAAGAGCCAATTGAATCGCGAGCTCAACGCCCAGGTAGACAATGTTGGTGCGTCACTGGTGGATATTGACGACATCACCGAACTAAAACAGCAGATCAGCGAACAACTGGCCACCATTCGTGCCAGCCTTGCCCGTAAAGAAGCGCTGGAGCAGAGAGAGCAAGCCTTGCTGCGTAAGTCGATAGAGACTATGCGCAAAGAACTGAATGATCTCTCAAGCGAAGCCACCACCTATAAAGAAAGGCTGTTTGAACAGCAAAAGCTCAATATGCTCGATACCCTCACCCAGCTGCCCAACCGCGCGGCCATGGAGGAGCGGATGGAGCAGGAATACCGCCACTTCCAGCGCAATAAACAACCCCTGTGGCTGGCGGTAGCCGACATAGATCACTTCAAATCCATCAACGACAGCTTTGGTCATACCACAGGTGACAAGACACTACAGGTTATCGCCATGGCGTTGAAGAACTCCCTGCGTGACACTGAATTTGTCGCCCGCTACGGCGGGGAGGAGTTTGTTCTCATCATTCCGGATGTTTCCCCCAAGGATATAGAACAACTATTGAACAGGGTGCGCGAAAAAATTAAAAATATTCCTTTTAAATTTAAAAATCAGCGTATTACAGTTACAGTATCCATAGGGGCCGCGCAGATATTGGATGGCGAACACATCCAGGAAACCTTCGAACGTGCCGATGCGGCCCTCTACAAAGCCAAACATGAAAGCCGTGACAGAGTCATTATAGATTGACAGCAATGACTCCGGTTTCAGCTCAAGGAGTCGTCATGATAGTCAGGATCAGTCCCCGCGGCAGTATGGACCAACTGTCGCAACTGGAGGCAGACCGCCTCAAACAAAGTGCCAAGAGTGACCTTTACCAACTCTACCGCAACTGCTCTTTAGCCGTTTTGGCCTCGGGGCAGCAGACTGATAATGCCAAAGAACTGTTTGAACAATTCCAGGACTTTGAAATCAATGTGCTGCGCCGGGAGCGTGGTATCAAATTGGAGCTGGTCAACCCGCCGGCCAGTGCCTTTGTCGATGAGCAGATCATAGTCGGCATTCAGGAGCACCTGTTTGCCGTGCTCAGGGACATCATCTATGTCAGCAACAAATACGATGGTCTAAAACACATTAACCTCACTAATGCCAGCCACATCACCAACGTGGTGTTCGACATTCTGAGAAACGCCAGAGCCATTACCCCGATGCAGGATCCCAATGTGGTGGTCTGCTGGGGCGGCCACTCGATAAACGATACCGAATACAAATACACCAAAGAAGTAGGCTACCAGTTGGGGCTGAGAATGCTGGATATCTGTACCGGCTGTGGCCCAGGTGCCATGAAGGGGCCAATGAAGGGCGCCGCAATCGGCCACGCCAAGCAGCGTATTCATAACGCCCGTTACATAGGCCTGACCGAGCCGAGCATTATCGCCGCCGAGCCGCCCAACCAGATAGTCAATGAACTGGTGATTCTGCCGGATATTGAAAAACGTCTGGAGGCCTTTGTTCGTCTGGGGCACGGCATAGTCATTTTCCCCGGCGGTGCCGGCACCGCAGAAGAACTACTCTACCTGCTTGGTATTTTGCTCAACCGCGAAAATGCCGATATTCCCTTCCCGCTGGTACTCTCCGGCCCCAGAGAAAGCGAAGCCTACTTCCGCGAAATCGATGCCTTTATCGGCGCGACGCTGGGCGAGCAGGCGCAGCAGAAATACCAAATCATCATAGACGACGCCCCCCAGGTCGCGCGTATCATGCGTGCCGGAATGGAAGAGGTTAAACGTCACCGCAAGCAAACCGGTGATGCCTACCAATACCAATGGAGCCTCAAGATAGAGCCGGAATTCCAGTTGCCCTTTGTACCCACCCATGAAGTGATGGAAAACCTCAACCTGCACTTCCAGAGCAACAAGGCTGAGCTGGCGGCCAACTTACGCAAGGCGTTTTCCGGCATAGTGGCGGGCAACGTCAAAGCCGAAACCATGAAAAACATCGAGCATCATGGTCCATTCAAGCTCAAGGGCGACCCCGAGCTGATGGCCTTGATGGATAAATTACTGGGCGCCTTTGTCAGCCAGCAAAGAATGAAGTTACCTGGCACCGCCTATGTGCCCTGTTATCAAATAATGAAATGAACCGACTGCTGATTATCGATGGCATGAATCTGGTGCGCCGCCTGCATGCGGCGCAGCCGGATGAAGCCGACATGCAAGGGCTGACCGAGCGCAGCCGCAATGCCTGCCAGAAGCTTATTCGCCAGCACAGCCCCACCCACGTGGCCATAGTCTGGGACGGCGATGAAGAATCCTGGCGCAAACGCCTGTATCCGGATTACAAAAAAGGCCGCAAACCTATGCCCCAAGCCTTGGCCGATGGCCTGCCGGCACTGAAACAGGCACTGGCCGAAGCGGGCATCGGCTCCATCAATGCGCTATCGGAAGCCGATGATGTTATCGCCACCTTGGCCAGCAAGTTGTGCCTGCGCGGTGGTGAAGCGATTATTGTCTCTACCGACAAGGGCTTTTGCCAGCTGAGGTTACCGCGTTTACTGCTGTGGGATCATTTCAATGGCGCTGCCATGGATATTGCCGCACTGGAGCAGAAACTCGGTATAGAGCAGAGCCAGTTGCTGGACTTTATGGCCCTCAGCGGCGACAGTGGTAATAAGATCCCCGGCATTCAGGGAATAGGTCCCAAGACGGCCGGTGAACTGCTCAGAAGCTTTCGCACTCTGGCCAATGTCTACAATGCGCTCGATACTCTGGGAGCCAAACAAGCCAAGAAATTAACCGAGGGCAAGGAGATGGCGCGCCTCAGCTATCGCTTGGCAAAACTACGCACCGATCTCGAACTTAATATTCGCTTGAACCAGTATAGAGTCAAAGAAAGCTAAGACTCTCAACGCTCAACTTAAGCAATAAAATGGAAAAACCGTATGAAAGGTAAAGCCCCTGTGATTATCGGCAGCATCTTTGTCGCCTATCTGCTCTTTGTTGCCGTGGTCATCCTCTTCTATGAACCTAAACCCGAAGAGATGAGCTGGGAAGACAGGCAAGCCTATAACCTGTCCAAGGTCACTGAATTACAACTGGGGCAGACACTGGAACAAACCATTGAAACCCTGGGCAAAGCCGATTTCAGCGAAGCGATGCAAACCCATGGTCAGTCGTTGCAAGTGCTCTTCTACCGCACCCAGCATGTCAAATCAGACGGCAAGACCACCAAAGACGAATGCACCCCACTATTGTTTAAAGATGGCCGACTCCAGGCCTGGGGCGAGGACACTTATCAGCAATATCTGCAGCAACATATACAGCCCCTGCAGACCAACCCCAAACAGACACAGAAATAGCGAACCGGGCTCAAATATCGGCTTGAGTGCAAACGATCTAAACGCCTAAACCCTTAACAGCCTTATTGGCTGCTAATTATTTTTAACAATCCTCTTCCAACGGATATGCTGCATTCCCGGCCAAACGGTTTAATGACATATACAAATATGAATGACTAGCTGATTTTCCACCGCCGCTAATTCTATCTGGAACGGAACTGGCTGATAAAAGCCCCCCCAACGCTCAGCGGAATTGGGGCCAGATCTGGTGGTGGATTTTGCCCAGTGCCCTCGCCTGTTCTTTGCTAAACCTTGCGCCGACATCCTCTCTTCAATAGAGCCGTTCGGGGTTGAGCGTATTAAAAAACCTACAAGCCAGGTGAAAATCTGTATGCCGAGATAGACATAGGTACAAGAGACGAACTGGATAGCATTGCTGAAGTGCTCTATGACTATTTTCAATCTAAAGAAAACACCCACAAACAAAACATATTACAAACACACTGTTTACACTAATACTGTCGCGAGTATCTTATACCACTCAATACAGAGTGAACTGTCTTGCTCTTGAGTAAACCCAGATTGAGCAATAAAACGGAATAACAATATGAAAAATAAGGCACCTCTCGTTATCGGCAGCATCTTTCTCGCCTACCTGGCCTTTGTTGCCGTGGTCATTATCTTCTACGAGCCAAAGCCGGAAGACATGAGCTGGGAAGACAGGCAAACCTATAACCAGTCTATGATCTCCGCCCTGCAACTGGGGCAAACACAGGCAGAAGTCACCCAAACCCTGGGCAAAGCCGACTTCAGCGAAGCCAAGCAAACCTATGGTCATTCACTGCAGGTCCTCTTCTACCGCACCCATCACAGTAAATCAGACGGTAAGACCACCAAAGATGAATGCACCCCACTGCTATTCGAAAATGGTCAACTGCTGGCCTGGGGCGAAGACACTTACCAGCAATATCTGCAGCAACATTCGCCGCAGCAAGTGCTACCCAAGGCCCCAGCTCAACCCGAATAACGACAGCTATGACAGGCTGACACAGAATATTGAACACCCTCCTTCCCTCTCACGAAAAACAACACTTTACATCCAGAACCGACTGAAGAACCCCCTCCACATCGCCAGCCCCTACCCTATAAAAAAAGGCGACCAATTAGGCCGCCTCTGTGAGTTATTTTGCCAGCAAGAAAGTTCAGTCTTCCGCCTTGGGCTCGCGATAGGCTTCGCCCTTTTCAAGCCACTCGGGGGCCTTGGCTCCCTTGAGGTAATGATCGAACCAGTCTTTCATCCGCACACTGTAATCCAGCTTGTTGGGATACTTCTTCAGATGGTGCGGCTCGTCCTGATACTGCAGCAAGACCACATCTTTTCCGGCGCGGCGCATTGCCAGGTACAGTTCAACCCCTTGCTCCCAAGGCACGGCATCGTCTTTGTCACCGAACATGATCATCATCGGCGTTTGAATGCGATCGACATAGAACACGGGGGAGTTTTCTATGTATTTCTGCGGCGCGCGCATCAGGCTTTCACCGATACGGCTCTGGCCGGTTTCATACTGGAACTGACGGGCAAGGCCGGTGCCGTGACGTATGCCGCTGTAGGCACTGGTCATATTGCTTACCGGGGCACCACTGACTGCGGCCTTGAAGATATTGGTCTGGGTCACGGCAAAAGCTGTCTGGTAACCGCCCCAGGAGTGGCCCTGAATACCGACGGCATCCGGATCGGCGATCCCCATGTCGATAAGCTTCTGCACTCCGGCGGTCAATGCCTTGACCGAGCTGATACCAGGATAGCCGACTTCAAAGCGGATATCCGGCAGAAAGATGGCGTAATCATCGGCGGCATACCAGGCAAAGTTGGGCCTGTGATTGATTTTCATGTCCGGGAAGGCGTGCAGGCGATCGCTCATAAAGCGGTAGAAATATACCAATACAGGATAACGCTTACCACTTTGATAGTTGGCAGGCTTGATTAACACGCCGTCCATTTCACGGCCATCACCGTCGCGCCAGTGTACCAACTCTGACTTGCCCCAAGGCAGTTTGCGGCGCTGGGCATCAAAGTCGGTTTGTTTGACCGCCTTGGCCGGCTCAAGCAAAGCCGAGCTGTAGAGATCCGGATAGCTGTCGTAACGCTCCTGACTGAACAGCAAGGTATCACCCTTGTCGGCCCTGGCCAGCACAGACAGCTTGTTGTCTTTGGCAAGCAGCGGCGTCAGTTGAGCCCGGCCGATAACCGCACGGTAAAAACCGTCGGCCTTGGTCTTGTGGCTATAGCCCTGCAGCAACACAGCCTGGTTACGCGCCACAGTGGCCGGATAAGCCTTGTCTGGCTGGGCCAGAGCTTCAATACGCAGACTTTGCTGCTGCTTGCGGCCCTCACCGCCTGTCAGCATAAAGCCATCGTGGGAGCGGGTATCAAATTGCCAGATATCGTATTTGTCGTACACCAGCAGGCTTGAGTCATCCTCGAGCCAGGGGCCGAAGCCATAGCCGGGCGCCGCAGAGGGATAATCATGATCTTCGTCGGCGAAGCTGACCTTGAGCTTGCTGCTGAGGTTATGTTTTCGACCGCTGGCCACATCATAGAGATAGATACCGCCCTGCTGATAAAAGGCCAGGTATTTACCTGCCGGTGACAGGGTTGGCGCACTGCCGCTTGGCTGTTGGGTCAATACCCGGGTCTTGTGCCCTGTATTGATATCCACCAGGTAAAAATCCCGATAGAAACCGGCCCAGGTGATCATCTTGCGATAGGGAATATCCGAACTCCCCAGCAGCACCCGCTTGTGTTCGCTCAGCTCAATGTCCGGCACCTTGCGGTCGGCCAATTGCACTAGGTTGCGCGAGCCAAGATGCAGCACAGCCAGATAAGTGCGGCTCTGCTCTTTTTCATACTGTTTAACTTCATTGGGCTTGATCAGCGGATCATCCCCGTGCCACAGGCGCAAATCCCGCTGGGCACTGACCAGCGCGGTGTCGTACAGGTCGCAGCTCTGCTCCACCTTGGGAATTTGCAGCTGCTTGCTTATCTCGGGCACCCGGCCGAAGAACAGCCGCTCACCGTCGGCCGAAAAGCTCAGCTTGGCATGGCGATTAATGAGCCAACCCTTGCTGTCGCCCTTGCTCGGCAGAATCTGGCTCAGTTTACCCGACTCTCTGTCGTAGAGAGACAAGGCATAGGGGCGCTCATTCGCATCCAGCGCCGCATCACCTCGGGTATAGGCAAGATAGTGGCCATCACGGCTCAGTGCCAAGGCACCAAACTGCTTATCGGCTTGGCTGCTGACCAATTTGAGTTCAAAGCTGCGGGTATCGAGCACAGAGATGCTGTGACTATTACTTGCACTGTCATTTTGCGCCAGTGCCAGCACACTGCCGTTATAAGCCAGTTGCCAGGCGGTCACATGCTCGAAACGCTGTGACTTGCCGCTCGCCAGCGACAACAGCTCGAGACTGCTGCCGGCATCCAGTTTCGGCGTTTTGGCTGCTGGAGCCTCGGGGGCGGATGCTTGATTGGCTGCTTTGGCTGAGGCCTCTTTGGCATCAATGCCGTTTGTCTCTGCGCTCTCTTTGCTTTCTTCATCGGCCTCATACCAGATAGCCAGCAAAGTACCATCTTCGCTGAAGGCATAAGACTTGACCCGCTCAAAGCGGCGCTGCTCACCTGTGGTGTTATCCAGCAGCAACAGGCCTTTTTTCAGCTTCTTGCGCGCCTTGGGAGCAAGCTTTTCCGATTCCAGCAGCGAAGGCGCCAGAGTAAAGGCAGTGTAACGGCCATCGGCTGACAGCTGCGGCTTGGAGCCACCGGCGACATCATAAACCTTGGTATTGGCCAGTGACTTGACCACACCACGGCTGTCGCCGCGATCCGGCGCAACACTATAGGCCAGCACCTTGCCTTGTGGGTCGAGAACCTGATCGGTAATCGACTCAAACTGCATTATATCCTTGAGGGTCAGTGAGGGGCTGCTCTGGGCACTGACTGCGGTCGCGAAACCGGCTGACAGCAACAGCAGCGATGCTAAGGGCGTTAACTTCAAGATCGTCCTCTTTTTCATTGTTGTTAGACTAAAGTAGACTTTTTATTTTGTTGGCGTTCCATCATGGTCAGACGCCGACTTTTTAGCAAGTCAGCCTACAGAAAAAAGCGTGAGATTGCTCACTATTTCCTGTGAAAATGCGTTGAATGTGTATAGAATAGCGGCGATCTAAATCACAAAATTCTCAGTCGAAAACCGTGTCACTGACATGGTCTGATAAATAGCAGTAACGACCAACCGTGGAAGGACCTCTCCATGTCAAAAAGAACTATTACCGTGATCCCTGGTGACGGGATCGGCCCCAGCATTATCGACTCAGCTCTGAAAATTCTCGATAAGGCGGGGTGCGACTTTGAATATGAATTTGCCGATGCCGGTCTGACTGCTCTGGAAAAACACGGTGAGCTCCTGCCTCAGCGCACGCTGGATCTCATCGAGAAGAACCGTATCACCCTCAAAGGCCCATTGACAACGCCTGTTGGCGAAGGCTTCACCTCCATCAACGTAACCCTGCGTAAGAAGTTCAGCCTGTACGCCAACGTGCGTCCTGTGCTTTCTTTCAAGGGCACCCAAGCCAGATATGAGAACATAGATATCATCACAGTGCGTGAAAACACTGAAGGTATGTACTCAGGCCTGGGACAAAAGTTGTCTGAAGACGGTGCCATTGCCGAAGCCACCAGTATCATTACCCGTCAGGGTGCCGAGCAGATTGCTACCTTCGCCTATGAACTGGCTCGCAAGGAAGGTCGCAAGAAGGTGACCATAGTCCACAAGGCCAACATCATGAAGTCGACTTCAGGCCTGTTCCTGAAAGTGGCCCGTGAAGTCAGCCAGCGTTATCCGGATATCACTACCGAAGAGATGATTGTTGACGCCACTTGCATGAAGCTGGTAATGAACCCGGAAAACTTCGACGTGATAGTCACCACCAACCTGTTCGGTGACATTCTGTCTGATCTCTGTGCCGGTCTGGTGGGTGGTCTGGGTATGGCCCCGGGCGCCAACATCGGCAGCAACGCCGCTATCTTTGAAGCGGTTCATGGCAGTGCCCCGGATATTGCCGGCAAAAACCTGGCGAACCCAACTTCAGTGATCCTGGCATCTATCCAGATGCTGGAATACTTGGGCATGTCAGATAAAGCCGCCGCCATTCGCGCCGCCGTTTCTGCGGTTATCGAAGAAGGCGACCGCACTACCCGCGATCTCGGTGGTACCCATGGCACCACAGATTTCACCCAAGCGGTACTGGATAGACTCTGATCTAATATCAACTCAGTAAGTTGCTAAAAAGGATGACCCAAGGTCATCCTTTTTTATGTCTGCGTTGGCAGGCAATGGGAAACATCCGTCGCCGGAGGCCCAATTAGCGACTTTTAGCTGGAAGCTATGATAGCCGCTGTGCCAGCGGGTTAAAGTCGTGGAGCAAGTGCATCCATGCACAACGGCCAGTTCGCCATCCCTGGCTCTCGCTCATAAGCACACTCGCCACCGACGAGCATTCGCCCTCAGCCACGCTATTTGCGCCAACGGCTTTCGGCGACACCGAGGGAGGACTGGTGCAACCCTGTTAGTACTGAGTGGTTTGAAACATTTGATAGAGCTGCAGACATACATCTATTCCCAGGCATAGGCGGAACAGTGACCGTCGAAAACAGGGACGTTTTCGTCGAGGCTACATGGACGTATTCACGCCGTGTCACAGGATCGCCTGTACGAAAGGCGCACCGCAGGTGATTGGCAGCTGCTTAGCCAGAAGCTAAGACCTAGTTTATTGGTGAGTTTTGGCTTAAAGCTATGTTAGCCGCTGTGCCAGCGGCCGAAAGTCGTGGTGTAAATGCCTCCATGCACAAGGGCCAGTTCGCCATCCCTGGCTCTCGCTCGAAAGCACGTTGCTATGCAACTCTCGCCAAACCACACCGGGCAAGGGGCTTTGCTTGTCCAAAGCCCCTTGCATCCCCAAGGACACCCCGACGTAACCGAAATCCCCACTGNGCCAAACCACACCGGGCAAGGGGTTTTGCTTGTCCAAAGCCCCTTGCATCCCCAAGGACACCCCGACGTAACCGAAATCCCCACTGGCTTATGAAGCAAATTGGCTACACTCAGGACTCGCCAAATGCTTCCATGCATAACGGCCAGCTCGCCTGCCTTGGCTCGCGCTCATGAACTTGTTGCTTCGCAACATTCGCCTTGCTCGACCTTCGAGCCTCGACATCCCTGTCTCGGCTACGCCAATTTGCAACAACGCCAGCGGCGGCTCCGAAGGGGGAATTGGTGCAATTCTGCAAAAATAACGTTGCTTAAAATTGCCAATATTTCTACAGACATACACCTCATTTCCAGGCACAGGCGAAACTGTGACCGTCGAAAACAGGGACGTTTTCGTCGAGGCTACAAGGATGTATTCACGCCGTGTCACAGGATCGCCTGTGCGAAAGGCGCACCGCAGGTGATTAGCTACAACTTAGCTAGCCGCTAGGATCAAGTTCATTGGTAAGTTTTGGCTTAAAGCTATGTTAGCCGCTGTGCCAGCGGCCTAAAGTCGTGGAGCTTCGCCCCACACCCGAGGAAAGGGGGCTGTATCGACTCGCCCCCTTTCCAAATCCCCAGCGACCCGCGACGCAGCGGAAAACCCCTTGTGCTTATGATGTCAATTCGCTATCGCGCCAGACGCTCATCCCTGATTCGACTGGCGCTGCTTCGGCATCCATGCCTCGCTACGCGATTGTCATCAACGCCCTGCGGCCGCTTCGAGCGGGCAAAGTGTATACCTTTAGCATTTGAGGTTCCTGATGATTAGGTGAATTTGAAATCGTATATAGCCCAAAGACATACATATATTTCCAAGCACAGGTTGAACTGTGACCATCGAAAACGGGGAATAATGCAAACACCCAGCATTAGCTGGGGAAAGTCTCTTTGGGTTTCAAACCCAGTCAATTCTGTTGTAAAAACAACCCAAATCAGGGTTTTGTTGCCTTTGTCAAAACTTGACCTTTGGCTAATTGTTTTCAAATTCAGTACTGGGTATTGTATAACCAATTCAAACGCTTAGATTTAGCACTTTCTTAAGCTTAAGGCCAGAAGCAGCAACACTTTTCCGGTTTCAGCGTAATACAGGGACGAACAAAGTTTGGACCCGTGCGGTAGCCATGGCTTTACTTAACGTTTTTTGTAGGGCTTGGGTTGTAGGGCCCGAGTTGTAGCGTTTGCGGCGCTCATGAAAAGCACCTCAGAACTGATTTTTTATACAGTATTATTGACGTTCTCGACAAAATGCCGGAAATTTATAGGTAAGTTTGCGCGTTATTTCTGTAAAATTTTAGAAAATACTATTAAATTCATAACGTTAAAAAATACAGCTGGTAGATAATAGGTTTGAAAACCGCGCATGCGCGTTTAGCTGCAAGAGATATTTGGACTAAACTCTATTATAACCAGCGAATACAAACAGATAGCGATGCGCATTTACACTCATCCGAGGACTAAAACGCGCATGCGCACTATACAGCTGTTACGTGTCTATCAGGGAGAGGGATCATGAGCACATATCCTCAGCGTGTTGCAGATAACATATTACCTCTATCGGTAGCAGGAACTCTTCCTGAGGCATTTAAGGAATGGTATTTCACTGAAAATATAGAGGATCACGAAATAGCGGAAGAGGACTGTGAGTTATGTGACCAAGAACAACTTCGCTATCACTTTGAGATAATGAATAGACATACCAATCATCGATTATGGGTTGGTTCAAGCTGTATTTTGAAGTTTCAGGTACAAGTTTTTGATAATGGTGCGTTACTTGATCAGAAAGGGGCAGCTAAGAAACTAGAAGACCTTAAGAAAAAGATGAGGCTCGATTCGTGCATTAAGGCACTGAAGAAGCTTGCGGCATCGGAGAATAACGACATACTTTCAAATGCGTTAGATTTTTACTTAAAGAATAAGTATTTAACTCCTAAGTTTGCCTTTGTCGTATTTTGGCGTCTTAACAGTAACAAGGTTGACCATAGCCCATCTTTCTTTAAGGTAAGCCTTAAAAAGGACAAATACAAAACAGACCTGGCCCAAATGCCTTTAGATCGGGTTCATATGATCTGGCCAGCCTTATCGAGTAGTCAAAGGAAACTCGCAATATCTTATGGCCACACACCACCAAACACGTAACAAAGCCAGCCAGAGGGACAGCCAAACCGCTGCGCGCTTTGTCTGCCCCTGCTGGCGGCGTTAGTTGCTTACTGGTATCCAAATGAATTTCGATAATTTGAAAAGCATTTTAGTTTTGGATGGTGACCATGAAATTAACCTAATTGATAATGACTGGTTGGTTACTAAAGGATTTAACTCAGACGACCATAATTGGTTATCTAAAGAGCAATTTGATGCAGTGTTCATTTCCACCTCTGAGCATTCAAATAATATCTCTGTTTATGCGTTTGAGACGTTTGAAAGAACATACACAAGTACAGGCTTAACTAAGAGGTTAAACGCTGAATTTGAATTGAACTGGGAAAGCTTTGATAGATTTCAGAGTTCCACTGATATCCTATTCCTATATGTGGTTCCTAAAAATTTGAGTTGGATTTTCTATGCAAATAGGGATTGGTGGCAGTTTGCAAAACGCAACTAACAAGCTGTTGAATAGTGGACAAAATTCAGTTGGCTGATTTCGCTCCGCTCAAGATTATAGCCAACCAAATTTTGCCCTTTAACAAGCGAGAAGTAACAAAGACACCCATTATTAGCTGAGTGAAGGCTCTAGTTGCCTGACTCACAGAAACACTGATGTTTTCACTGAGAGAAAATAATCTTTCAAACCCTTTGAGGGCCGCTTCAGTAAGCTGTTTAATGAGTGGGGTGAGAATACCATCTTTGCCGGTCAGGTCTTTAGCTGCACGCAGAGCTTCAATGACGGCTTCCATGTCGAATGTAGGTTTGGTCATTTGAATATCCTTTTGGGTGTATATTACTCAAATGACACAGATTTATGAACACTACCGATTCACAACGCTACAGCAGAGTTGCCTGAAACTCACAGCAAGCAACTCTGCGATAGTAGCCTTGGTTTCAACCAAGCTGCGCCCAGGCCTTATTAACTTCTTCGGCGATAATTTCAATGCCGCGACGCATCAATTCAGGTTGTTGCACATAGTTCATCCGAATACACTCACCGGCGTGTGGCCACTCTTTGGCCAGTCCGAAGAAGAAGTACTCTCCTGGCACCACCAACACGCCCCTGGCTTTCAGGCGTTGATAAAGTTCCATGGCACTGATGGGCAGGCCCTCAAACCAAAGCCAGAGGAAAATCGCGCCCTCGGGTTTATGAATTCTGAACCTGGGGTCCGGCAGAGCCTGTTGCAGCATGGCCACGGTTTGCTGCGCCCGCTGCAAATAGAAAGGCCGCACTACTTCATTGCCGAGCCGTAGCATATCACCACGGGCTATCATCTCTGTCGCCATCGCCGGGCCCATACTGCCCGGAGCCAGTGAGATAATACCGTTGATATTGGTCAGCGCCTGGGTGATGGCTTCGTTCGCTATCACTATGCCGCAGCGCAGCCCCGGCAGCCCCAGCTTGGAGAGACTCATACACAACACAGTGTTGTCGTTCCAGAAAGGAGTCACATCCTCAAACAGAATATTGGGGAAAGGTGAGCCATAGGCGCAGTCGAGGATCAGTGGGATCCCGTGCGCTCTTGCCAGCTTATCCAGCTTATCAACCTCTTCATCTGTCAGCACATTGCCTGTGGGGTTAGTCGGCCGCGAAACACAAATGGCGCCGATATCGGCATCGACTTTAAGCCTTTCAAAGTCGATGTGGTACTTGAACAAGCCGCCATCCAGCTTGGTAATTTCCGGTTTGAAGGTACGAAACAGTTCATCTTCCAGGCCAGCATCACTGTAGCCGATATACTCAGGAGCGAGCGGCAGTAAGATCTTGCGTTTTTGCCCCTCAGCAGTGGTACCGGCAAATAGATTGAACAGCGCGAAAAACGAGCTCTGGCTGCCGTTGGTGAGGCTGATATTGTTTTTGGTCAGCGACCAACCGTAGGTATCGTTAAGCAGCTTGGCCAAGGCATTGAGAAAGGCATCTTTTCCCTGCGGGCCATCATAGTTGGTCATGGCCGCGAGCAACTCGCCCTTGGCCAGCATATCGGCACTGAGCTCGGTAAAATAGTCGAGCATGGAGGGGATGGCCGCCGGGTTACCGCCCCCCAGCATAATCGCCCCCGGAGTGCGTAGCCCTTCGTTGAGATCATCCATCAACTGGGTGATACCTGTATAACGGTTAAACTTGTCGCCAAACTTGGAAAACTGCATTACTTCTATCCGCAGACTCATATCAAGAAACAGAACTTATTTAGTAACAGGAACCGCGGCGGATTACACCTTAAAAGTTTTTTAGTTGCGTGATACAACTCAATATTTTCCAAGCTTAAATGACTACAAACACCCCGAGTAAGAGTTACATGGTCTTTTGAGAGCAGATTTTTGTGCGCCAGCGAACATTTCGCCGACACCGACTTGTTGATCCATTATCTGGGGCACACACTTAAAAACAGGAGAAGCAGCCAGAGGAGCAGCGGGTGTCAGCCTCAAAACTGAGTGAACTAAAGCAGCAACAGCAGAGTCTGTTAGAGCAGGAATTGATGCGGGAGCAAGCCGGTTCCCTGGGCGTTGCCGGCAAGAAGCTGGAGCAGGCATTGCAGGATTACCGGCGCCACCATCACCTGTCACCGAGAAAGAAAGCGGAATACATCAGGGTGGTGGCCGATGCCGTCTATAACCTGATGTTGACCCGGGAGTTACTCGGCTTTATCGATAGCAATCTTGAGTGGGTTTGCGGCCAATATGACATTCCGGATGCCGTGCTGCAGCATATGGCCTTGAGCTGAAAAGCATCAAGGCCAGCTTGAGGCAAGGAAGGTGCGAACCACGCCTTGCATCCAAGCCCATAAGCCGACGCAGAGCACACATGGGACTTGTTCGCCCCCTCCCCAACTCACCAAGGCGAGTTGGGTCGCAGCCACAGGTGCACTGTCACTTCATCCCTGTCGTGGTAGAGGTGTTTACAAGCCAGCTTAAACTCTGTGATGCCGTTTTCTTTGAGAATGGCCTGCATATTTTCCAATATGGTGCTCACCTCTTTGTAACGGCTCTTCATCGGCAGTTTCAGGTTAAAGATAGCCTCTTTGAACCAGCCATTGATGGCCCAGGCTTCCATCAGCTCGGCCACCCTGGCCGGCTTTTCCACCATGTCACACACCAGCCAATAGATGTTCTTGCGCTTGGGCTCAAAACGGAAACCATCGGCCTGGAAGTGAGTCACCTGGCCGGTTTCCATCAAACCTGCATCCATGGGGCCGTTGTCGACGGCCGATACAAACATGCCGCGGCGCACCAACTGATAGGTCCAGCCGCCGGGACAGGCGCCGAGATCCACGGCGTTGAGACCGCTGCGTAAACGTTCCTCCCGCTGCGGCTCGGGAATAAAGTGATTAAAGGCCTCATCCAGTTTCAAAGTCGAGCGGCTGGGCGCATCGGCGGGAAACTTGAGCCTGGGGATCCCCATAAAAAACGGTGACGAGTTATGGCTGTAGGAATAACCGGCAAACGCCTTGCCCGGTGCCACAAAGCACACATGGATTATCGGCCGCTTGGGATTTTCCTTGGTCAGCAGTGTACCACTCTGTTTCAACGACTGACGCAGCGGCACGGTAAACTTGCGGCAGAAGGTCAGCAGCTCTTTGGCTTCGTTGGTATCCGGGGTTTCGACCCTGAGTTCACCGCCCTTGCTAACATCTTCAAGCGCGGCGGTAATTGGCCCTACCCTGTCTTCCGGAGGCAGGTCGCTGAGCAGATCGCCGCAAACAAACATCTGCCGGGCAAAGATCAATGAGTCCAGCGCCAGTTCCTGTGCCAGAGTGTCGGCTTCCCCTTCGGCAAAACATTGAAAGATCACATAGGCATCGTTGTTGTTGGCCTTGACGAAACCACCGACATTGAGCAGTGCCGCCCGATTTTGGATCTCGGCCGCGCACTCTTTTTCATAGCCGGCACGACAAAACAGAAACAGGTTGTTCATTGGTATTTCCAAACAGTGAATCTTACCGGAAAGCCTCCGGCAACTGGCGAAGGCGGCAAGTATATCAGAAGCCTTTTCCCATCGCAGGTTAGTTATTCCATTCCTTGTTGGACTTTAAACCAGCATTAATCTTGATCAGGTATTCAAATACGGCCGAACTTGATGCCGGCACACGACTCTTTACCAAAGCCAACTCCCAAGCTGAATCAAGTAAACGAAATGACATTACAACAAAACACCCGCCATCAGGGCGGGTGCTGTTAACGCAAGCTATTGAGTGGCAGCTCAGGCATTAGTATTCTTGGGTTGTTGCCATTTGAGCCACACCAATCCCAGCAGGAACAATACACAGCTACAGGCAAGCCCCAACCATACCGACTCGGTAAAACCGAGCACTATATAACCACCGAGAGAAATAAGCGCCACCAACACCGCATAAGGCAGCTGAGTCAACACGTGATCGATATGATGACAGCCGGCACCTGTAGATGACAGAATCGTGGTGTCCGATATCGGCGAGCAGTGGTCGCCAAATACAGCACCGGCCAGCACGGCCGCCAACATAGGCAACATCATACTGCTGTGGCTGCCCATAGCCATATCGGCAGCAATCGGCAACATGATCCCGAAAGTGCCCCAGCTGGTGCCGGTAGAAAAGGCGGTAAGCCCAGCCAAAATAAATAACACGGCCGGCAGCAAGGCAAAGGGAATATTGCCACTGGCGAGACTGGCCATAAACTTGCCGGTTTCCAATGAGCCTATGATCCCGGCTATGGTCCAGGCAAACATCAGAATATAGATGGCCGGCAACATAGAACGGGCACCCGAGGTGAGCGCCTTGAGGATCATCTTGGCTTCAATCTTCTGGATAAAGGCCAGCAGCAGCGTTACCACCAGTCCGATGGAAGCGCCAAAAAACAGTGACGAGCCCACATCGGTTTTCTCAAAGGCACCTATGATGCTGAAAGGCAGGCTTTCTGCCGCCAGGGCATCGGCGCCGCTGGAAACCATAAAGTAGAAGGTCGCCACCACCAAGACACCTATGGGCAGGAACAGGCCGTGCACCTGACCGGTTTCCGCCTCGGGCAGATCGGCATTGGCACCTGGCGGCAGTCCCTTGGACTCATCATAGAGATTGCCTTTACGGGCATTAAGCTCGTGTTTGCGCATGGCGCCGATATCCAGCTCCATATAGGCCACGCATAGCAAGAGCGCCAGGGCAAACAGGGCATAGAAGTTCATCGGGATCATCTGCACGAAAGCGCTCAGATGTCCGGTCTCGGTAAAACCATGAGCCGTGAGAATACCGCCGATAAGGGCAATAATATAGGCACCCCAGCTGGAAACCGGCGAGATAACGCACACAGGCGCTGCGGTTGAATCCAAAAGATACGCCAGTTTGGAGCGGGAGATATAATATCTGTCGGTGAGCGGTCTAGCGATACTGCCCACCACCAGGCTGTTGAAGTAGTCATCGATAAACACCACACAACCGAGAAACATGGTTAGCAGCTTAGCATCACGACGATTGCGGATATGCTGTCTGGCCCAGTTGGCAAAGGCTCTGGCAGAGCCACTAACAGTAATCAGTGCAGTGATCATTCCCAGCAGCACCAGGAACCCCAGAATATACAGGTTCCAGGCATTAAAAGCGCCATCATCCCAAACCAGGGAAAGCACCCTTTGCCCCAGATAAACCCCGGTATCCAACACCGACCATTGATTGAGCAACAAGGCTCCGATCAGTATTCCCAGCCCTAGAGATAACAACACCCGCCGGGTGAAGATCGCCAATAAAATTGCCACAACCGGCGGCAACAAAGAGAGTGCCGAGTCGGCATAACTTAGTACTGTCATTGAGTCTTGTTCTTCGTTAAATACGAATGGAGGGCAACTGAACTGGTGGGAAAAGGCAAAAACATACCGAGTAGCACCTGTCCTTTCAGTAGCGCTCCATAGTAACGTCAACCTGTCATCCCGACAGAATATACTATGGCAGTGCTGCCCCTATTTGGTAACAGCCCCAGCGGTGGACTTTGATGAGTCGCAACCCCTTCGGCACCAAATCCTTTCGCGATACATAAACGGAATCACCCTGCTTACCGCTACTGATATTTAGTGCGCCTCTACTTCTCAGGACGCCTGATTTCAGGCGTGAGGCACATAAAAACATAGGCGGCTTTGAGGATGCTACCCCAAAGCCGCCTATCGTGACCTAGATCACAGATTAAATCAACTCGTTCAACTTGGGCACCACATCAAACAGATCAGCTTCCAGACCATAATCGGCAACCTGGAAAATAGGCGCTTCAGGATCTTTGTTGATAGCCACTATGACTTTTGAATCCTTCATCCCGGCCAGATGCTGAATCGCTCCGGAGATACCCACAGCAATATACAGCTCTGGCGCCACAATTTTACCTGTCTGACCGACCTGCAAATCGTTGGGAACAAACCCGGCATCCACTGCGGCACGTGATGCACCCACTGCGGCGCCAAGCTTATCGGCCAGGGTTTCCAGCATGGCAAAGTTTTCGCCACTGCCCATACCGCGGCCACCGGAAACAATCACTCTGGCACTGCCAAGCTCCGGACGAGCTGACTCGGTCAAACTCTGAGAGACAAAGCTGCTCTTGGCGTCAAAGACGCTGTCGAGCTGATTGATTTCAGCTGAACCTGTCTCGGCAACGGCGTCGAAGGCGCTGGCGCGCACTGTGGCCACTTTCTTGTCATCCAGACTCTTAACGGTCGCCATGGCGTTACCGGCATAAACGGGACGGACAAAAGTATCGGCATCGATCACCTTGGTGATCTCAGAAAGTTGAGCCACATCCAGCAAAGCCGCCACTCTTGGCAGTATATCCTTACCCTGGCTTGAGGCTGCAGCCAGAATATGGCTGTAGTCGCCACTCAAAGACAAGATGAGCTCACCAATATTGTCGGCAAGATGAGCACCATAGGCAGGATTATCGGCCAACAGTACTTTACTGACGCCTTCAAGCTTGGCGGCGGCATCGGCTGCGGCCTTGCAATCCTGACCAGCAACCAAGAGGTGAATATCTCCACCTATGGCTTTGGCCGCGGCGACGACTTTGGCTGTGTCCTGTTTCAGGCTGGCATTATCGTGTTCTGCTATTACTAATACGGCCATTTAGATCACCTTCGCTTCGTTTTTCAACTTGTCCACCAGCTCCTCAACGGAAGCCACCATCACACCCGCCTGACGGCTGGCCGGCGTTGCTACCTCCAACACCTGTACGTGCTGCTTGAGAGTCACTCCCAGATCCTCAATGCTCATGGTTTCCAGCGGCTTGCGCTTGGCTTTCATGATATTGGGCAAAGAAGCATAGCGAGGCTCGTTTAGACGCAGATCCGCTGTAACTACAGCCGGTAGAGGCATGGACAGAGTCTGTAAACCACCATCCACTTCACGGGTAACCAGCAAAGTTTCACCTTCCAGCTTCACTTCAGATGCAAAGGTTGCCTGAGGCATACCGGCGAGCGCTGCCAGCATCTGTCCGGTCTGATTGTTATCACCATCGATGGACTGCTTGCCGAGCAGAATTAGCTGCGCCTGCTCTTTGTCCTGCACTGCCTTGAGTAACTTGGCAATAGAAAGGGGCACCAGCTCTTCATCGGTTTCAATGTGAATGGCACGGTCGGCGCCCAGAGCCAATGCGGTACGCAGTTGCTCCTGTGCCGCCTTGGGACCTATGCTGACAACAACGACCTCAGAAGCACTGCCGGCTTCTTTTAGACGTACGGCTTCTTCTACCGCAATTTCACAAAATGGATTCAACGCCATTTTCAGGTTGGCTGTTTCAACGCCTGTATTGTCAGCCTTGACCCTGACCTTAACATTGGCATCGACCACACGTTTTACTGGCACCAATACTTTCATAGGGTTTCCTTCCTACACCTTGTATCTTATGTGGATTACGTACCGATGATACCAGATACATCAGTACAGGATGGCTCAACTTTACGTGCTGTTGACGTTAACGTCAACAGTAGTTTAAACGCTCGTTTGCCAATTCTGTCACACTTTATGGTCAGTTTTTTGAACACTTGGCAACTTTTATGGTCGTAGAATTGAAATAAATAAAGAAATTAATGTCAATTGGCGTAAAAATATTTGATCCTGACACTTATAGTTTCTATTATTTATAGCGATGTTCACCTTAACCCAATTTATAAATTAGCGTGGGACCTAAATACTTATGAGCGATTTTCTTGATATATTGACTCACGGCCGTCGTTTTAAAGCCGCAGTAAAAGAGTTAAGCGTTGCAGATCTGCGCGATCTGGCAGTCAAATTGGATAAGATCATTATTGATCGTGAAGAAGAAGCCAAGAAAGAAGAAAAGGCACAGGCTGAACGTCTGTCTAAAATTGAAGAGATCCGTAAGCAGATGGAAGCCGTTGGCCTATCTGTTGAAGATCTGGGTAATGTTGCTGCCGCCAAGGCTGCTCCCAAGAAGCGTGCTCCCCGCCCACCAAAATACAAAATCGTTGTAGATGGCGAAACTATTACTTGGACCGGCCAAGGCCGTATGCCAACTGTATTCAAGAACGAAGTAGATAAAGGTCGTTCAATGGATGATTTCCTGATTTAATCAGGTTTTTCTAGCTTAAGCCTCGACAGTGTCGGGGCTTTTTTATGTCTGATAGACGTCTGGCATCTGTTAAAAAGCCTTACAATTACGCCTTGGCATTTACATTTAGGCTGAGTTAAGTTTACGACTGCCGACTTAAAGCGAGGCTTTCGTCCGCTTTTTATCACTCGTAGGGGAAACGTACTGATTGATCGCAGCCTGTTCCTCTCTGATGAAAATGACTCTCCCCAAGGAATTATGACAAGGTAGCCACAACAGATGAGAATTTCTTTCCCCGCCATAAACCTACTGTTGTTCAGTCTTGTGGCCTGTAGCGCCTTTGCCGATGAGACACAGCTGACAGACAATACCCCGAGATTGACCGCCTTAACCCATGCCAAGCTTATACTTTCACCTGGAAAACAGCTAGATAACGCTACATTACTTATTGAAAATAACCGAATAAAACAAGTAATTTCCAATAATGAAATTCCACAAAATGCTTATAAGATAGATCTCAATGGTTACACCATCTATCCGGGATTTATCGATCCCTTTGCCGAATATGGTTTGGAGTATTCAGAATCTCCGGCCGCAATTGAAGCTCCAGTCTATCAAATTAAGTCAAAAGGGGCGGTAGCCGCAAATGGCGCCATTCATGCAGAGAAAGAATGGTTTACTTATGTCTTGCCGGACAACAAAACTGCATCAAACTGGATAAGTAATGGCTTTACCAGTGTCCAGAGTGCACATCTTGACGGAATATTCAGGGGAGTAGGCACATCACTTTCTTTGGCCGACAAAAATAGCAATCAAGTGATATATCGCCCCAGAAGCCGACATTTTATGGCATTTGATAAAGGAAATTCACCACAGGATTATCCCAATTCTCTGATGGGAAGCATAGCGTTAATAAGACAGACTCTCAGTGATGCCAACTGGTATAACCAGAATAAAAAGAATGCAGCCGGACGCGAGGGTTTATTATCACCGGAATTTAATATCGCCCTTGAGCGCTTACACGATATAAAAACTCGTGGAGTGATATTTGACACCCGAAATCTCAATAACCAGTTGCGTGCAGCCAAGCTCTTGAGCCATTCAGATATCCAGCCAATCTTACTGGGAAATGGCCAGGAGTATGCAAGAGTGAAAGAACTGCAAGAATATCGACCCGTGTTGATATTGCCGTTGAACTTTCCTGCAGCTCCTCAGGTCAGTGACGAAGACTATGCCAGAGAAGTGCCACTCAGAACCTTGAGACATTGGGAGCGGGCACCGAGTAATCCTGCAGTGATGGCCGCCAATAACATTCCTTTCTCCTTCACCCAATATGGCATGGATGGTAAAGCCTTTTGGCCCAGATTGAGAATGGCGCTGCAGGCCGGTCTCGATGAAGAAACCGCATTGGCAGCGCTGACAACCCAGGCCGCTGCAGCTGCCGGCATAGAGGATTTAGTCGGTAAACTGGCACCTGGCTATATGGCCGATCTGGTGATAGCCAAAGGCAATCTGTTTCAGGACGGCGAAATAATCAGCGTTTGGCTACAAGGTGAAGAACAAATACAAACGGCTCCTGGATACCAGTGGCAAGGCAGTTATCGTCTGCATCTAGCTGAACTGGAACTGGATCTTGAACTACAACTGAGTCAACAAAAGCCCCGAACACTCAGGGGGAGCCTCAGCAGCGGTGATCAACAAGTAGAACTCGCTCATCTAAATACCGATAGCAAACGCCTGAGCTTCAGTGCCAATTTGCAAGATGCCGGTATCGGTGGCATTAGTCGAATAACCCTTTGGCAAGATGATGAAGGGCTGCAGGGCAGACTCTTGCGTGCCGACGGTGCCATCACCCAATTGGCCGGTTCAAGATTGCCGCACGCACCTTTAACGGCAGAAACAGCTGAAGAAACGAAAGCCTCGGCAGCGGCAGTCAACTCTCAGTCAAAGACAATGAGTGAAACTGAACCCGAGTATCTCAGCCGTTTGACGAGTCCACTGCAAGCCTATGGCCGCAGTGAGCAGCCAGGTACGGAAAAACTGCATATCCGCAATGTCACCCTTTGGACCTCAAGCGAGGCTGGCATTATTGGCAACAGCGACCTGATTCTGGCCAACGGCAAGATTGCAAAGATTGGTACCAATCTCAGCACCCCGAGTGGTTATCAGGTCATAGAGGGAGCTGGCATGCACCTGACTGCCGGGATCATAGATGAGCATTCCCACATTGCCGTCAACGGCGGCCTCAATGAGATGTCCGATGCCATCACCTCAGAAGTGCAAATAGCCGATGTGCTGAACCCGGATGATATTGCCATCTATCGCTCCTTGGCCGGTGGCGTCACCACCGCCAATCTGCTGCATGGCAGCGCCAACCCCATAGGTGGCCAGTCGCAGGTCATTCAACTGCGCTGGGGAGAGTCGGCCGAAAACCTCAAGTTCACCCAAGCCCATCAAGGGATTAAGTTTGCTTTGGGGGAAAACGTCAAACAGAGCAATTGGGGTGAGCGTTATACCCGCAGATTCCCGCAAAGCCGCATGGGGGTTAAAGCCCTGATGAGTGATGCTTTCAATGCCGCCAGAGACTATAAAGATGCCCAAGCCCAATATGCCGAGTTGCGTTCTCGGGAGAAACGTAAGCAGCTCTCCCCTCGCCCCGATTATCGTTTACAGGCGATTGCCCAAGTGCTGAATGGCGAACGCGATGTGCATATTCACTCCTATGTCCAGTCTGAAATCCTGATGTTCTTGCGCCTCGCCGAGGCTTACGATTTCAAAGTCACCGCCTTTACCCATGTACTGGAAGGTTACAAGCTGGCCCCCGAATTGGCGGCTCATGGCGCTGGTGCTTCCACCTTTGCCGACTGGTGGGCCTATAAATTTGAGGTCTATGATGCCATTCCGCAAAATGCTTGTTTGATGATGAATGCCGGCGTGCTCACCTCGATTAACTCAGATGACTTTGAGATGCAGCGGCGCCTGAATCAGGAAGCCGCCAAGTCGGTGAAATACTGCGATATGTCCCCAGAAGATGCCTGGAAGATGGTAACCATCAACCCCGCAAAACAGCTCGGAATAGACGCCATAACAGGTTCTATAGAAGAGGGAAAACAGGCAGATTTGGTGCTCTGGGATGCCAACCCCCTATCGGTTTATGCCAAGAGTCAGGCAGTGTGGATTGGCGGCAAACGCTACTTCGACCGCGCTGAAGATAAGCAAATGACCCAGGCTAATGTCAGCGAGCGCCAAGCGCTGATCCAGAAAATTCTTGGCAGCGACCCGGCGCGGCTTCAAGGCGAAACGACTTCAGAAATCATAGAGCCCTTGTGGCAATGCGATACCCAATTCAACGCCTGGGGCCAGAATAAGGAGAGCCGCCTGTGACCAAGTTTCCTCTATTGCCACGCATGGCATCTATGCTGGCACATCTGCTGCTGGGTGGTTCACTCTTGATGCTCGCCCCGGTAAAGGCCCATAACCTGATCCCGGCCGAGCATCAGCAACAAGCCATATTGCTGAAAAACGCCACGGTTCACACCGTCAGCCAAGGCACTCTCGAGAATACCGATGTGCTGCTCGAGCAAGGTGTTATCAGCGCCGTAGGCCCGGGATTAACGGCTGAAAATGCCCGGGAATTTGATCTCAGTGGCAAACACCTTTATCCCGGCCTCATAGCACTGGATACCACCCTGGGATTGGTGGAAATAGCCATGGCCAGGCCAACAGTCGATAGCCGTGATGTGGGCAGTGCCAATCCACAGCTTGAAGCCGCCAGCGCCTTCAACCCGGATTCGGAATTGTTGCCCAGTGTGCGGGCCAACGGTATCACCCACGCGCAAATAGTCCCAAGAGGCACAGGCATTGCAGGGCAATCTGCACTGGTATCCCTGGATGCCTGGACCATAGAAGATGCCCAGGTCCCAGCCAGACCACAGTTCCACCTCTATTGGCCAACGGAGCCGCAAAAACAAGGTACCGACAAGGCGAATAAACAGGCACAACTGGCCTATCAGGACGCGCTGTCACAGATACACAAACACTTTGAAGCGGGTAAACGCTATGCCTTGAGTCAGCAAAGCAGCGAAGGCGCCCTTGAAGACAGCCGCTGGCAAGCGCTCTTACCGCTGTATCGCCAAGAGGGGCGGCTGTTTGTTCATGCCGACAGGCAGCGGCAGATAGAGGCGGCCATTGCCCTCGCCCGTCAGTATGGATTCAAGCTCACCCTGGTCGGTGGCTATGATGCCTGGCGCCTGGGTGCAGCGCTCAATGAAATAGAGGCAAGCGTCATCTATACCCATACGCTTGACTTGCCACTGCGCGAAGATGAGCCCATAGGCCAGGCATTTAGAGTACCGGCGTTGCTCAAGCGCGCCGGTATTCCCTTCGCTCTCGGCTTCAGCTCCGATTGGGACAGCCGTAACCTGCCGCTGGCAGCAGGCCAAACTGTAGCTTGGGGGCTCAGCAAAGAGCAGGCGCTCAAGGCGATTACGCAAGATGCCGCCAAGATACTGGGCGTAGACAAGCTAGGGGCGATAGCGCCCGGGTTTCAGGCCAATCTGGTAGTCAGCAGCGGCGATATTCTCGATCCCATGAGCAGCAGGATAGAGCTGATGTTTATCGACGGCAGACAGGTGGATCTCAACAATCGTCATCGGCAGCTTTATCAAAAGTATTTGAAGCGATAGAATTTCCCATACAGCTCCCGGGATGGCCGGGAGCATGAACGAATAACTATAAGGCCTGGCCATGAAACCGATATTTCTTTCCACTCTGGTACTGCTGCTTGGCGGCTGCGCCGGGGAATACAGCTTCAATTCCAACCTAGACAGCCAGGCTATTGAGGAGTACTTCAAACCCTCGGAAGTACAGTTGTTCGATGGCAGCCGACCAACGGGCCAATATGAAGTGCTGGGATTGGTTGAGGGTAATGCCTGCCAGTCCGAGCCCGATGGTGTACCGGCCACTATGGCTGATGCCCGTACCGAGGCGCGCCGGGCGGCTGCAGATATGAAAGCCAATGGTCTCATTATTAAAAACTGTGTCGAAACCCAGGAAGCCGCAGCCGGTTGCTACACCAGCGCCATGTGTGTCGGCCAGGCTATTCGTCTGACAACCCCGAAGGAGTAAGCCTGACGTTATGGGGTTTTCGACTCAGATAGAAGCGGTTGCCTATTGCCGGACACCATATAAACAGAAGTTTGGTATTCCTCGTCAGCCGGGGTTGGTGGACTTTGTTCGCGGTTTTGTCGAGCTGACAGCACCTTACAATCATATCGATGCGGTGCGTGGGCTGGAGCAGTACTCCCACCTCTGGTTACTGTTCTGCTTTCATGAAAATCTGGCTCAGGGCTGGAAAACCACCGTGCGTCCTCCCCGGCTCGGCGGTAATGAAAAGCTCGGAGTGTTTGCTACCCGCTCCACCTTCAGGCCCAATGGCATTGGCCAATCCGTGGTGAAGCTGCATCAAATCCACCAAGTCAAAGGCAAGGTCATACTGGAGATATCCGGCATGGATCTGCTCGATGGCACCCCGATAATCGACATCAAGCCCTATATCCCCTTCTCGGATGCGATACCCGACGCGATAGGCGGCATAGCGCAGCAGGCTCCCGAGCAGGTTGAGGTCAGCTTCAGCAATCAGGCAGTAGAACAACTGAGCCAATTCGAGAAACGCTATCCCGGGCTGGATAAGCTTATTCAAGCGGTGTTGGCCCAGGACCCGAGACCCGCTTACAAGAAAGGTAAACCGGATCCGAAACGCTATCAGGTGGCGCTGTATGATCTGGATATCTTCTGGTATGCCCAAGAGCAAGGCATTGAAGTCGAAACCATACAGCCCTTTTGTGCCAAAGCGTCCGGCGCCGGAGCATGATTGATTTTAAGCCCTCAGCGGATGATTATCAGGAGCAGCACAAGAGGCGCCTCTCCTGGATGCCCTGGCTCTGGTATCGCCTCAAACCCAAGCATCTCGAATGGGCTCTTCCCTGGCAGCAGGCAATTCAGGCCAAATTACAGGCTTTGGAAACCATCAGCATAGGACAGAACTGCTTTATCGCCCCCGAAGCAGAACTGTTTGCCGAACCCGGCAGGCCGATAATCCTGGGCGATGAGTCCATGATAGCCGCCAACTGCTTTCTGCACGGGCCGATCCAGGTAGGCCGGGAGGTCAGCATTAACCACGGATGCTCACTGGACGGCGGCAGTCGCGGCATAGTGATAGGTGCCAAGACCCGCATCGCCAACAATGTCACTATCTATGCCTTCAATCATGGTATGGCGCCGGATATGCCCATCTATCGTCAGAGCAGCCAATCCAAGGGAATAGTTATTGGCGAAGATGTCTGGATTGGCGCCCAGGCCGGAATCGTCGATGGCGTGACCATAGGCGACTGCGCCATCATTGGCATGGGCGCCGTTGTCACCAAGTCGGTACCCGCGTTTGCCATAATGGCGGGAAACCCTGCTAAAGTAGTAGGAGATAGACGCGATAAGCCACTGACAGGCATAGAGAAAAATCAATAATTAGGAAGATGAGCGCCATGGATTGCCAAACCCGCCCAAACACACAACCACCAAGAAGCATACCAAAGGGGTTACCGGGTATCCGCAGCAGATTACTGTTGAGTTTTTTCCTGCTGGCCGGGCTGATAGTATTTTTTGGCGGTGCCAGCCTCTGGATAATAGATAGCACAAACACAACCCATATCGCCGAACTGCAGAAGCAAAAACAGCTGCTGCAAGCCATTAGAGCCAATCAAATGCAGCATCTGGCACTATTGAAACTCAAAAACAACTGGCCCAGTTATCCCCTTAATGAACGGGAGGCGATTCTTGATGAAACCAGGCAGAGACAACGACAGATAATATCCACCCTGAGCCAGTTTACCCTGGCAACCAAAGAATATGATGAGGCCTTGGTTCTGGGGCAGCAATTGTCAGTAATGAGCGGTCACCCCCTGAGAGCGCCACATATGAATGGCATGATAAGCGCCATAGATCATCTTTCTCTGCGCCTGTCCGGCATAGGCCTGACCCATCTGGATGCCCAGATGCAAAAGAACAGCCAATCGCTGATGCAAACCCTGCTATGGCTGGTGATCGGGTCACTGGCGCTGATAGTTTTGAGCCAATCTGTAGCCTGGACAGTCATTGGCCGCCACTTGCTCAAGCCTCTATTGCAGACCAGCAACAAGCTCAGCGAACTGGTAGAGCAAAACTTTGGTGGCCGCTCGCCAGCCCCGGTGAACCGAGAAACACTCAAGATAAACCATGCGCTGTTGTCCCTTGAGGCGCAGATGAGAGCCTTGACCAGCGAGCAGCAACAAGATGAACTCACGGGGCTTTATAACCGCCGTACATTCAACCAGTTGATGAAACAGTACTGGCATCAGGGGGTTGCAAAGCAACACAGAATAGGCCTGTTACTCATTCAGAGCGATCAAATTATTACCGGCGAAACCCTGTTGCATTTGGCCCAGAGGCTGCTGGACTTTAAGATCAAGGGTGAATATTTTCTGGCACGGTTACAACAATCTCAGTTGGCACTGTTATTACCCAACCGGGATCCGGAAGCCTGTATCCGCATCGCCCAGAGCCTCAATCAATTTGTGTTGGCGGCCAATCTGCGAGCCAAGGCCCAAAGCCCGCGACTCACAGTCTCTATCGGCGTGGCCAACATCCAACCCAGCAAACAACAAGGTTGGGACAACTTACTATTTCAAGCAGAAGAAGCCCTGCTCAGCGCCCAAAATCGCGGCGGCAACTGTAGTGCCGGTGTCAATCGGTTGCCGACGAGCTAAATTCGAACAAGGAAAGGGGAATTTATCCGCCCTGGTCGCGTGACATCATCGAAGCAAGTGATAAAATGGCGGCCATTCAATTCATTTCGGACCCAAGGTAATGCGAGTCAGTCAATACCTGTTATCAACACAGAAAGAAAACCCTGCCAATGCAGAGATAGTCAGTCATCAGCTTATGCTGCGCGCCGGTATGATACGTCGCAACGCCTCAGGCCTCTATAGCTGGCTGCCGTCCGGCCTGCGCGTACTGCGCAAGGTCGAAGCCATTGTGCGTGAAGAGATGAACAAGGCCGGTGCCATCGAAATTCTGATGCCCATGGTACAGCCGGGGGATCTCTGGGTGGAAACAGGTCGCTGGGACAAGTTTGGCCCGGAACTGCTGCGCTTTGTAGACCGTCACAATCGTGACTTCGTTCTGGGCCCGACCCACGAAGAAGTGATTACCGATCTGGTGCGCAAAGAAGTCAGTTCCTACAAGCAACTGCCGCTGACCCTGTATCAAATCCAGACCAAATTCCGTGATGAAGTTCGCCCACGCTTCGGTGTTATGCGCTCACGTGAGTTCCTGATGAAAGATGCCTACTCTTTCCATCTGGATCAGCAAACCATGGATGATACCTATCAGGCCATGTACACGGCTTACAGCAACATCTTGTCACGCATGGGCCTGGCCTTCCGTCCTGTACTGGCAGATACCGGCTCTATCGGTGGCAGCATGTCACACGAGTTCCACGTACTGGCAAGCAGCGGCGAAGATCTGATTGCCTACTCCAACGGCAGCGACTATGCCGCCAATATCGAGAAGGCTGAAGCGCCGCTGCCGACCACAGAGCGCGCCGCACCCACTCAGGAAATGACTTTGGTCGACACGCCAAATGCCAAAACCATAGACGAGCTGGTTGAGCAGTTTGGCCTGGATATCACCAAGACTGTCAAGACCCTGATAGTCAAAGGCGCCACCGAAGAAGCCCCACTGGTGGCCCTGGTTGTCCGTGGCGACCATGAGCTGAACGAAGTCAAAGCCGACAAACTGGAACTGGTTGCCGCGCCGCTGGAATTTGCCTCTGAAGCAGAAATCCGTGACGCCTTGGGAGCCGGCCCAGGTTCTCTTGGCCCAGTCGGTCTGTCTATTCCAGTGGTCATAGATCACAGTGTTGCCGTGATGAGCGACTTTGCCGCCGGCGCCAACCTAGACGATAAACACTATTTCGGTATCAACTGGGAGCGGGATCTGCCGCTGGCCAGTGCCGCCGATATCCGTAATGTAGTGGAAGGCGAAACCACCCCTGACGGCAAAGGCACTTACGCCTTCGCCCGCGGTATTGAAGTTGGCCATATCTTCCAGTTGGGCACCAACTACTCGGCCGCCATGAACGCCACTGTGCTTGATGAGAATGGCAAGTCTCAGACTCTGCTGATGGGCTGTTATGGTGTCGGCGTCAGCCGCATCGTTGCCGCCGCCATCGAGCAGAATCACGACGACCGCGGTATCATCTGGCCGGAAGCGATTGCCCCATTCACAGTGGGTATTCTGCCGATGAATATGCACAAGTCACACAGAGTGACAGACACTGCCGAACAGCTTTATAAAGAGCTGACCGATGCGGGTATCGAAGTGCTGTTTGATGACCGTAAAGAGCGCCCTGGCGTGATGTTTGCCGATATGGAACTCCTGGGTCTGCCTCACACCATAGTGATTGGCGACCGCAACCTGGATGCCGGTGTTTATGAGTATAAGAACCGCCGCACCGGAGAAAAGCAGGAAGTGCCTATGGCAGAGATTGTGGACTTTATCAAAAAGGCCGCTGGCCAGAAGTAAGCTCCTGGATTCAAAAGCTACCCAGGCTCCAGAAAACCCAGGAACAAGAAAGCCGAGCCTAGCTCGGCTTTTTCATGGCTGGAAATCTGCTTGCAAATAAAAAAACCGCAGACTTATCTGCGGTTTTTTATTCTCGCCGTTATGGGCGTTTTAGTGCGCTATCAGGCTTGGGTATCAACACCTTCACCGCCCTTGGACACCATTACCATGGCAGGACGCAGCAAACGCTCATTGAGCTGATAGCCCTTTTGCATCACCAGCATCACGGTATTGGCCGGGAACTCGGCGCTTGGTTGCATGCCAATGGCTTGGTGCTGATCAGGGTTAAAAGCTTCGCCGATAGGATCTATCTGCTTGACACCGAACTTCTCCACCGCTGACAGGAAGCTCTTCAGTGTCAGCTCAACACCTTCAAACAGAGGCTTGGTGACTTCATCGGCCTTATCTGCGCCCACCAGAGCACGTTCCATGTTATCGATCACAGGCAGCAGTTCATTGCTGAACTTTTCCAGGGCAAACTTATGTGCCTTCTCTACATCCTGCGCCGCCCGGCGACGGATGTTGTCAACTTCGGCTGCGGCACGGATGACAGAATCTTTCTGCTCCTCAACTGTCGCCTGTGCGTCAGATAAAGCCTGCTCCAGCTCCTCAATACGGAAGTTCGCCTGAGTCAACTCGTCGATAATGCCGCCTTCCTCAGCTACGCCCTCGGTGGTTTCAACCTGGTCAACCACTTCTTCGACCTGTTCCTGCTCTGCTTTAAATGACTCTTTGTTCATTTCTACTCCAGCTAAAAATGCTTTGTTTCTGCATACTCTGGGCATATTATGGGGATCAAATTGACCGTTTCAACCCCCAGAGTTCCCAAAATCTATGTCCACTGAGTTTCATACTATAGGCCTGATAGGAAAACCCCACCATCAGGGGACCAACCTGACCCTCAAGCGTCTGCATTATTGGCTGAAAATGCAAGGCTATGATGTGCTTGTGGAAGAGAGAGTCGCGGCTGAACTCGGGAAAGATGTACGCGCGGTAGACCTACTGGATATCGGCGAGCACTGTGATCTGGCGATAGTCGTCGGGGGGGATGGCAATATGCTGGGTGCAGCTCGGGTACTGGCGCGCTTCGATCTCGGCGTTATCGGTGTCAACCGCGGTAATCTGGGTTTTTTAACCGATCTGCCGCCGGATGCCTTTGAAGAGTCGCTCGCCAAGGTGCTGGATGGCGAATACGCCACAGAACACAGGTTCCTGCTGGAAGCCGAGGTTTATCGCCACGGCGAAGTCAAAGCCAGCAATACCGCCGTCAACGAGGCCGTGTTGCACCCAGGCAAGATAGCCCATATGATCGAGTTCGAGGTTTATATCGACAACCAGTTCATGTACAGCCAACGGGCCGATGGCATGATAGTCTCTACACCGACCGGCTCAACCGCCTATTCGCTGTCGGCCGGCGGCGCGATATTGACCCCTAATCTCGAGGCACTGATCCTGGTGCCCATGTTTCCCCATACCCTCTCCTGTCGTCCCATAGTGGTCGACGCCTCCAGCATCATCAAACTGGTAGTGTCACCGGAAAACGGCGAAAACCTGGAAGTGAGCTGTGACGGCCATGTCACCTTGTCTGTGATGCCGGGCGATGAAATTATCCTGAGGCGCAGCAAAGAGCGGCTCAAACTCATCCACCCAAAGGGGCACAACTACTTTCATGTATTGCGCAACAAGTTGGGTTGGGGCAGTAAACTCTTTTGAAGCTTGAGTGGCCTGAGCAAACTCTTACAGCTACAAACGCAGTTCAGCCACAGGCCTGGGTTAAAGCACCTGAGAACAAAGGTGCTTTTTTGTTATTTATTTTCAAAAAATGTAAAACAGCACTCACGTGATCAATGTCACGTTTTATGACGCCCGATATAACGGTGACTAAGATCACGGTAAGCCAGCAAGAAAAAACAACTTATCTATCTGATTTATATTATTTTAAATAAAAACACCCAAAAACCAACTTCACCAAAAGCTCAATTAGTGTGACTTGAATCACATTCAAGATTTGCGATATAAGCCTGTCATTCCATCATAAATGAAATAACAGGATCACTTTATTACCCTTTTGAGTAAAACAAAGCCATAATTCCTAAGGTTGTGGGCCATTTTTTAAATATCTATTCCCCAAAGTTATATAAACGCCAGCACGGCAGTGAGTCATGTCACATTTTTTCATTTGCCAGCGGAGACACGGCTCCCATAACCGAAAACTTAAGCCACATACGAAAGGCAAGATGATCCAGATCATTTTGGTTCCGGGTAAATTAACCATGATAAGCACGCACAACAACAAATGGGAAAGGCGATAGCACTTTCTCAACACCACAATAAGCACAAGCAACATATGAAATGATGAGGCAACCATGACATTTCTTCAGTTACTCGCAAGTCTGACACCCGTGATCAGCGTCATGCTGTTCCTAGTGTTGCTCCGGATGCCCGCATCCAGAGCTATGCCAATCTCCATGGTGATAACCGCCCTGGCCGCCGTTTTTATCTGGCAGATGGACACCACTCTGCTGGCCGCCTCCGTGGTTGAAGGCCTGCTGTCGGCGATTACACCTTTAACCATCATCTTCGGTGCAGTATTCCTGCTCAATACCCTGAAATACTCGGGTGCCATGGATACCATTCGTGCCGGTTTTACCAATATCAGTTCAGACGCCAGGGTTCAGGTGATCATCATCTGTTGGCTGTTCGGCTCTTTTATTGAGGGTTCTGCCGGTTTTGGTACACCAGCCGCGATTGGCGCGCCTCTGTTGGTGCTCTTGGGTATCCCACCGATTGCGGCCGCCGTGGTTGCCCTGGTCGCCGACTCAACTTCAGTGTCTTTCGGTGCCATTGGTCTGCCAGTGCTCTTTGGTATGGAACAGGGCCTGCTCGAAGGCGGTACCAGCATGGCTGCGGCGCAAATTGCCGAACATGGGGGCCACTTCAGCGATTATGCTCAGTTCATTGCCATGCATATGATCACCATAGATTTAATCACAGGTACGCTGATCCCCTTGGTAATGGTGTCTGTGCTGACTGGCTTCTTTGGTCGCAACAAGTCCTTCAAGGAAGGCTTAGCCATCTGGAAATTTGCCCTGTTCGCCGGTTTAGCCTTCACCATTCCTGCCTGGTTGATCAACTTCTTCGCCGGCCCAGAGTTCCCTTCCGTGATTGGTGCCCTGGTCGGTATGGCATTGGTAATCCCGGTTGCCCGCAAAGGCTGGTTACTGCCTAAAACCCCTTGGAATGACTTCGCTGAAAATGACAAAGAGGGCGAAACAGCTCAAGTAGAGAGCAAGGCGCGTTTCTCCCAGTTGGCCGCCTGGACCCCTTACCTGATCATGGCAGGTCTCTTGGTGCTTTCACGTGTAGTACAGCCACTGAAAGCCTGGTTGAACAGCTTCAACATTAGTTGGACCGGCCTGTTAGGCACTGAGCTCAAGGCCGGCTTCGCCACCTTCTTTGCACCGGGCGCCTTCTTTATTGCCGTGTGTATTCTGGGCTTCTTCCTGTTCAGAATGAACTCCAAGGCCATCAAAGAATCGGTTACGGTTTCCTGCAAATCCATGGTGCCAACCATTATCTCTCTGGGTGCCTCTGTGCCTATGGTGAAAATCTTCCTCAACTCAGGCACCAACAGTGCCGGTCTGCAATCCATGCCGGTAGCATTGGCCGATATGCTGGCCGGAAGCCTCGGCAGCGTTTGGGCCTGGATTTCCCCGATAGTCGGGATTTTCGGTGCCTTCCTGTCAGGTTCGGCCACCTTCTCCAATATGATGTTCTCCGGCCTGCAATACAGCGTGGCCGATAACATAGGGGCCAACCATGCACTTATCCTGGCACTGCAAGGTATTGGTGCCAACGCAGGTAACATGATGTGCGTGATGAACGTGGTCGCGGCGGCAACCGTGGTCGGTATGGCCGGTCGCGAATCTGAAATTATCCGTAAGACTATGCCTGTAGCGCTTGGCTATGCTTTGCTGGCTGGTACCTTGGCAATGCTCTGGGGCGGATTCTAATAACGATAATAACTCCTCGATAAGGCAGCCGCCCTTGGCGCTGCCTTTATTATCAAATTTAATGTGTAGAGAAATGTCTTATGTCTATCAACTATGAAGCCGTGATCCGTGACCTGCGTAAACAGTTGGGAGAAGCTGCCGTCAGTGACGACCCTGTGCGCCGTTTTGCCTGGTCAACCGATGCCAGCTATTTCCGGATAGTGCCCGAGGTTGTGGTACATGCCGAGGATCTGGAGCAGGTAAAACGCACTCTGGCTGTAGCCAGAAGCTACGGCGCTCCGGTGACTTTCCGTGCCGCTGGTACCAGTCTGTCGGGTCAGGCCATAGGAGAAGGCATATTGCTTATCCTCGGATTCGACGGTTTCCGTACCCTGGATATCAGCGAAGACAGCAACAAAGTCACTCTGGGTGCCGCTGTTATTGGCGCCGATGCCAACGCTGCTCTCAAACCTTTGAATAAAAAAATCGGCCCGGATCCGGCAACTCTGGCTTCAGCCATGGTAGGCGGTATCGTCTCCAACAACGCTTCCGGTATGTGCTGCGGCACCGCCCAAAACAGTTACCAAACCATCTCCTCAGTAAAACTGCTGCTGGCCGATGGCACAGAACTGGATACCGGCAGCGAAGAGTCCAAAGAAGCCTTCCGTCAGTCACACCCCGAACTGCTCAAGGCGTTGGCAGACTTAGGTGCCATGGCTCGCGGTAATGAGACCCTGGCTGCGCGAATTCGCAAAAAGTTCGCCATTAAAAACACCACAGGTTACAGCCTCAACGCCCTGGTGGATTTTGAAGATCCCTTCGACATCATCAACCACATCATAGTCGGCGCCGAAGGCACACTGGCGTTTGTCAACGAAGTCACCTATCACACAGTGGAAGAGGCTAAATTCAAGGCCTCGGCCATGGCGGTATTCTTCAATATGGAAGATGCAGCCCGGGCAATCCCCCCTATTCAGGGCGAAAGCGTAGCCGCAGCCGAGCTGCTGGACTGGGCCTCCATCAAGGCGGTAACAGGCAAAAAGGGCATGCCGGATTGGCTGGCCGAATTGCCTGAAGGCGCTGCGATTTTGCTGATAGAATCCCGCGCCAACGATGATGAAACTTTGGAACGCTATACCCAGGACGTTATCGCCAAACTGGCGCATATCGAGACCGAGCGCCCCATCAGCTTCAGCCGTGACCCGGCCGTTTACGGTAAATATTGGGCCATGCGCTCCGGCCTATTCCCCATTATCGGTGGCGAGCGTCCCAAAGGCACTTCAGTAATCATCGAAGACGTGGCTTTCCGGGTTGAAAACCTGGCCAGTGCCGCCCACGATCTGACCGAGCTGTTCCATAAGCACGGCTATCCTGAAGGGGTGATCTACGGCCATGCGCTAGCCGGTAACTTCCACTTTATCATTACCCCTAAATTCGGCTCCCAGGCCGATATCGAACAGTTCCATCAATTTATGGAAGCGGTCGCCGATATGGTGATCAACAAGTACGACGGTTCGATGAAGGCCGAGCACGGCACAGGCCGCGCCGTAGCACCTTTTGTGGAAATGGAATGGGGCAGTGACGCCTACACCCTGATGAAAAACATCAAGCAGATCTTCGACCCCGAAGGACTGCTGAACCCTGGGGTGATCCTCAACGACGACAAGCAGGTACACATCAAGAATATCAAGCCCTGTCCCGAAGTGGATGACCTGGTCGATAAGTGTATCGAGTGCGGTTTCTGTGAAAAGACCTGCCCCACCTCGGCGCTGAATTTGTCACCCAGACAGCGGATAGCCACCTTGCGTGAAATCGAGCGTCTGGAACAGAGCGGCGACAAGGAAGCGGCCGAGAAGATGCGTGCCGCCGCCAAATATGATGTGGTGGATACCTGCGCTGCCTGTCAGCTGTGTACCATTGCCTGCCCGGTAGACAACAGCATGGGCCAACTGGTCCGCAAGCTGCGTACCCCTTATATCACCACCACAGAACAGAAGGTTCTGGACTTCCAGGCCAAGCACTGGGGCGCCGTCAACCAGGTGCTGAGCACAGGCTTTGATGCCCTGGGCACAATACACAAACTCACGGGCACGGATATCACCTCAGGGCTGATGAACATGGGCCGGGCGATTTCCAAAGAAGTGCCTTACTGGAACCCTGACTTCCCCAAAGGCGGTAAGCTGCCCAAACCATCGGCTCCCAAAGCCAACCAGGAAACCGTGGTCTACTTCGCCGCTTGCGGCGGTCGTACCTTCGGCCCAACACCGCTGGATCCCGATGACCGTACCTTGCCTGAAGTGGTAGTGACCTTGCTTGAACGTGCCGGCTATAACGTGATTACACCGGCCAAAACCCGCAATCTGTGCTGCGGCCAGATGTGGGAATCAAAAGGGGATTTCAAGAACGCCGATATGAAGCGTGACGAGCTTATTGACGCAGTCAGCGCCATGACCGAGGGCGGCAAGCTGCCCGTGGTTGTCGATGCCCTCTCCTGCACCTACCGTGCTCTTTCCGGCAATCCCAAGGTTGAACTGTTGGATCTGGTCGAGTTCCTGCACGACAAGGTATTGCCGAAACTCACCCTCACCAAGAAGGTCAATGTGGCACTGCATCTGGGTTGCTCGGCGCGTAAGATGAAGCTGGAACCCAAGATGCAAGCCATTGCCGATGCCTGCTCCAACAAGGTGCTGCGCCCGGCCGGTGTAGACTGTTGTGGTTATGCCGGTGAGAAAGGTCTTTACAAGCCTGAGATCAACGCCTCGGCACTGCGTAACATTAAGAAACTTATCCCCACCGACTTTAAGGAAGGTTACTACGCCAACCGTATGTGTGAAGTGGGCCTGAGCCACCACAGTGGTATTTCCTACCGCCACCTGGCTTATCTGCTGGAGGAGTGCAGTCGCTGACTATACTTAGAGGGAGCATTAGCTCCCTCTTTTTTCATCTGTGTTATATAACGGATTCACGTTCGGATTAACGAACAAAGTAAATACAAATAAACACATTAAAATCAAATGGTTAAAACCTTCTCATTTTTGCAAAAAAGATTTTAATCATTTACTGAATTAGCACTATTTATTGTGTGGTTATAGGCTTATATTCAAGCATATTTACCCTGTGTCAGGTGATGTTCAAATACAGAGTCAGAAAGCATCTGACCACACCGGACATAGATGATGTCGGTTAACGCAAGCAACATCCAATTAGGAAACACCAAATGAAGATAGCCTTGTTTATTCCCTGTCTGGTCAACCAGATGCTGCCGGATGTGGCCATCGCCACCTTGGAACTGCTGGAGAAGCTGGGGCACCAGGTGATCCTGCCTGAAGGCCAAACCTGCTGTGGTCAGCCCATGACCAACTCGGGTTGTTTTGACGAAGCCCGCAAGACCACTATGAAGCTGCTCAACGCCTTCAAGGGAGTCGAATGCGATGCTATCGTATGTCCAGCGGCATCCTGCCTGGTAGCCGCCAAAGAAAACTTCCATGAGTTTGACGACAGCCCGGAAGCCGCGGCCGTTATCGCCAAACTGTACGAATTGACCGAGTTCCTGCACGATGTCGCCCCGGTAGAGAGCTTCCCCAAAGCCTTCCCACACAAGGTGAGCCTACAACTGAGTTGTCACGGTATTCGTATGCTGGATCTCGCCAGCCCCAGTGAATATATGGGCCCACGTTACAACAAAATGGAAGCCCTGCTGGAACGTATTCCCGGCATAGAGATCACCTATCCGGATCGCCGCGACGAATGCTGCGGCTTCGGCGGTACCTTCGCGGTAGATGAAGGTGCTGTGTCTGCCAAGATGGGCAAAGACAAGGCTCAGGCCCATGCAGCCACGGGTGCAGACTATGCCGTCGGTTTTGACCCATCCTGTCTGATGCATCTGGACGGCATGATCCGTCGCCAAAACTTGCCGATAGAAACCCGCCATCTGGCGCAGATCCTCAACGCTGCCATTTAGGGAGATAGCCATGTCACAGACACAAGGGGCCAAAGCCCACGCCAGCCAGGCAGAGATCTTCTGCCGCGATGAGTCCAGAGTTGATTGGCATTCCAAAGCCCTATGGGTGTTGCGGGAAAAGCGCGACCGCGCTGCCGGCAGCCTGCCCGAGTGGGAACAGCTTAGGGATCTGGGTTCGGCTATCAAGCTGCATACCCTGACCAATCTGGCCAAGTATCTGGAAGAGTTCGAAGCCAACTGTATCCAGAACGGCATTCAAGTGCATTGGGCCAAAGACGGCGCCGAGCATAACCGCATAGTGCATGAGATTCTGGCCAGCCATCAGGTGAAGAAGCTGGTGAAGTCCAAATCCATGCTCACCGAAGAGTGTCATCTCAACCCCTTCCTCGAAAGCAAGGGCATAGAGGTCATAGACACAGACTTGGGTGAACGCATCATTCAGCTGAAAAAACAGCCACCTTCACATATCGTGGTCCCCGCCATTCACCTCAAGAAAGAGGAAGTGGGCGAACTGTTCCATGAAAAACTCGGCACAGAGGCCGGTGCCAGCGACCCGACTTACCTGACCCGTGCCGCCCGTGCCCATCTGCGTGAGCAATTCCTCAGTGCCGATGCTGCCATGACAGGGGTTAACATGGCCATCGCCGACAAGGGCGCAGTGGTTGTTTGTACCAACGAAGGTAACGCCGACATGGGCTGTAACCTGCCTAAGCTGCAGCTGCACTCCATGGGAATAGACAAGCTGGTACCATCGGTGGAAAGCGCCGCAGTTTACCTGCGTACTCTGGCCCGCAACGCCACCGGCCAGCCGGTAACCACTTACTCCAGCTTCTACCGCGGCCCGCAGGCCGGTGGTGAGATGCACGTCATCATAGTGGACAATGGCCGTACTGAGATGCTCAAGGACAAGATCCTTGCCGAGTCGCTCAAGTGTATCCGCTGTGGCGGTTGTCTGAACACCTGCCCTGTATATCGTCGCAGCGGTGGTTACAGCTACAACTACACTATTCCAGGTCCAATTGGCATCGCAGTCGGTGCGCAGGACGATGACACCAACTCCATCGCCTGGGCCTGTACCCTGTGCGGCTCTTGCTCCTATGTATGCCCCACTAAGGTGCCATTGGACAAGATCATCTTCCGTCAGCGTCGTCTAAAGGCCGAGTCAGGTAAACTGCCTTACGGTAAAGGCAGTTATATGCCATTGGTCGGTAAGTTTATGGCCAATACCACTATGCTGAACTGCTCCATGAGCATGGCAAGACTGGGCTTGAGAATACTGCCAGGTAGCCTGCTCAAGCCATTCTCTGGCGCTTGGGGTAAATACCGTGAACTGCCCAAGGCACCCGCCTCTAGTTTCGAGGCCTGGTTCAAGAAAAACAGGAGCTAATCAGATGTCCAGCAAATCTTTTATTTTGGATGCCCTTAAGTCCTGCGCACTTGAAGGACACAATATGCCGGCCATAGATGTGGCCCCTAGACTGGACGACCTGATTGGCCAGTTTGAAACCAACCTGGGAACCGTTGCCGGCAAACTGCATAAGCGTGGTGGTTTTACCGAACTGCAGCAGCAAGTCGATGCCTTGATTGCCGAAGGCAAGCAGATTATCTCTCAGGTAGAAGGGGTAACAGGTAACCGTGAAGTGCCCGCTGACAGCCATGATCTGCGTGATATCGATTATGCCGTAATCAAGGGTCAAGTGGGTGTTGCTGAAAACGGTGCCATCTGGGTCAGTCAGAAGTCTCTATCTCACAGGATCACACCTTTTATCTGTGAGAACCTGTTTCTGGTACTGGAAGCCGATGCCATTGTCGCCAACATGCATGAAGCGGCCGACAAGATAATGTTGGACTCGGGTGAGTTTGGGGTGTTTATCGCCGGCCCATCCAAGACGGCTGACATTGAGCAGGCACTGGTAGTTGGTGCCCACGGCGCCTGTAGTCTGAATGTGTTCCTTATCTAACTCAGGATGAGGAGGACAAAAACGCCGGCAACTGCCGGCGTTTTTATTGGGCAACAATCCGCTTTGCAGCCTTAAAGCGTGAAGGAGATCTTCGACCACGTCTTGGCGCTAACAGGCTTACCATCGACAAACTTAGGTGCATAGCGCCACTTTGACACGGCTTTGACGGTTTCAGTTTCAAACTGCTTGCCACCCTTGGAGTCCAGCACTTCCACATGGCTGACAAAGCCCTGTTTGTTTACAGTCACTTCCACGTTGACCCAACCTTCTCGGCTCATCCTGGCATACTGAATTGGATAACCGGGCACGGCACGAAACAAGGGCCGCTGCTCCTGATCCACACTCCAGGGGCGCATATTGCCTATCGCCTGACAGTGTTGAGTCGCTTTGTCCAACCAGAAAGTGATAGAGCCACGGTTAACTAATGCCTGATTGTATTGCTTCCAATTGGTGACAGTGCGCTTTGACTTGCCCATGATATTGACCGTAAACCTTGCGATGCAAGCTCTGATCATGAAGTGCCAAAAAGGTTCCGCTGTTTTAGACAACAACGCCTTTAAGGCTGGCAAGGAAAATTAATGGATCTGACAGCCTATGCGCCGATACATACAACTGATAAACCCGACACTAAGCCTGTGAGATTACAATACTCAGGTTGGTAAAGCTTTGGTTTTGGAAAAGTACAAAAACACAAGGCGCCCTAAGCAAGCAACAATAAAAACAAACCAAGATCAAAAAAACAGCCAATCAACACATAACTTTAACAACCGAAAAACAAATGCAAAAATGTTAAAGATTGATTTTTTTTGATTGCCTTATACACATTTTTTTGATTACTTAAGAAATGCATAATTTACAAATTATGCTCAAGGGCAAATACGAAAAAGGAGTTTTTATGAGAAAAATCATACTAATATTAACGTTGTTTTTTTCAACATCAAGTACGGCTTATTATCCAACTTATGTATCTAGAACTAACCATCTTGTTGAAATTAGTGAAAAACAATCAGGCCAATGGAATAGCTTGATGGTTATCAACAATGAATCCATAGGACTCCCTATACATAATGAAACAAAAAAAATATTAAAATCTATTAATAAAAAGATCTTCTCATCTATAGAATCAAGCGCAAGAACGGAAATCAACAAGCTACCAACATTCAGGTGTAGAGAGTTGAAACATGTAACTTTAAATGGGCCATTAGAAACCAAAATAATGACACAGCCAGATGGAATAACAACAGCAACTGTGAAAGGATTTACAATATCGACTGAGGTAAAAATTGACATATCCGGCCTGACATTATACACAAAAATCAAAACATCTGAGTTAAATCTTTCTGCAGATTACAACCCTATTAATGGTCAAGTCTATAATATTAGAACCTTAGAGTCCTTGTAGATATTGACGGAAATGGAATATTCAACAAGTTAGCAGTAAAGGTAACAAAGTCCTTGCTAAAGGCTTTTAAGCCTAACTTTTTCCAACAAGAATTGAACTCAATTTTAAGCAGTATTCACAACCATAAATATTATGTAGCTGGCATTGAAAGCGTTATACCTGATAACACTTGGATTATTAATGGTATGGACTTAGGTTTTGAAATAAAAAGCACACTTAAAGGAATACATCCTGAAAAGTATATATCAATAGCAATATCTGAAAAAACCATAGATATTACACTGGTTGGAATTACAGAGAGTACTACATGAACAAAGTTGATTTTGATATATCAGGAAACTATAAAATATCTTACGAAAACCAAGCCGTTTATGATACAGGAAGTTGGATAAACCCATGCGCGAGACTAGGTGGCGCAAGCCATGAATGTTATGAACCATAAAGTTGAGGTTACTATGAAAAATTTAACCATGATCTTCTTAATCAGTTTGATGTTATCTGGCTGTACATCATTGAACGAAGTTAAACTTGATTCCACCCCCACATCAAACTATATAGGAAAGGATATCAAAATAACCACCACCTCAGATGAAATAATTGAGTTTAAAGTCGAGAGCACAACTGATTCGACGTTATCCGGAGAAGGGAATTCTGTAAAAATAGATAATATCAAGAAGATAGAGATGAAAGAGTTTAGCGTGATTAAATCAATTTCATTAACTAGTGGCCTATATATACTAGGTGCAGCAATTATAGCCGTTATGGTATTGTGAAACTAGAGCCTAAGGAAGATACAAGCAAGTCCCATGTGTGATCTGCTTTGTGTTTAATGATGGGATTGTTAGTATGCAGCATGAGAGTTACCTCTTTTGTTTTGATTGAAGCTTTGACACCTTTATCAAAACGGGTAACTCTCACCTTTTCAAGATAATGTGTCAGATCAAGTCGCGACTAAAATAACTTAGGCCGGAGGCCTATTATTGAGCTATCCCCAAACGCTCAAACTAACAATATATTAACCCCCTTGTAAATGGGCGACATTTCAAACAGTTTCAGGCTAATTTTTGGATTTTTCATTTAAATTGCTAAATGCACCATTTAATTTGCTCAGTAACTCAAGCGGCAGCGGAAACAGGATAGTCGAGTTGTTTTCTGCCGCCACTTCGGTCAGGGTATGCAGATAGCGCAGCATAATGGCATTGGGTTCTTTGCCCAGCGTCTGCGCCGCTTCCACCAGTTTTTCCGAGGCTTCCATCTCCCCCAGAGCATGGATCACCTTGGCCCGCCGCTCGCGCTCGGCCTCGGCCTGACGGGCAATAGCGCGGATCATACTTTCATTGAGATCCACGTGCTTGATTTCCACATTGGCCACCTTGATGCCCCAGGCATCTGTGTGGGAGTCGAGGATCCTTTGAATGTCGGCATTGAGCATCTCCCTGTTGGCCAACATCTCGTCCAACTCATGCTGACCGAGCACGGATCTCAGGGTGGTCTGGGCCAGTTGACTGGTGGCGGCGAGGAAGTTCTCCACATTGATAATCGCCTTTTGCGGGTCGACTACCCGAAAATAGAGCACGGCATTGACCCGCACCGAGACATTATCACGGCTGATCACATCCTGAGAGGGCACATCCATCACTATGGTTCGAAGATCCACCCGCACCATCTGCTGCACCACAGGGATCAGTATGATAAGCCCAGGCCCCTTGACCCGGTAAAAACGCCCGAGAAAGAAAATCACCCCGCGTTCATACTCCCTGAGGATGCGAAACATGCTGATAAGCAAGGCCGCAAACAGCACCAACAACACCCCAAAAGAAATGTTTAAACTACCACTGATAGCTTCACCCATGTCAGTCTCCTCTGCGTTGATTTTCAGTCGGCTCGATATCAGCGCTTTTCACCTCAGCCAGCTTAAGGACTAACCCCTCAAGCCCCAAAACCCGCACCCGCTGCCCAGGGCTCAAGGCCTGTTCGCTGTCACCTTGCCAATCTTCTCCCATAAAGTGCACCCGGCCGCGCCCGGGAAAGCCGTCTATCACCCTGGCATGTTCCCCTACCATCCCCTCGGCGCCGGCCACTCCGGACAATTTGCGAGTCTTGAACACAAAGCTTATCAGCAGCAGGAAAAACAGCAGGCTCACGACGCTGACCAGGGCTATCACGGGCCAGGCTATGCGAAAAGCCTCAACTTCACTGTCCACCAAAAATACCGACCCCAGCACGAAAGCGACCAGGCCACCGAATCCTAAAATTCCAAAGCTTGGTAGCATGGCCTCGGCGAGCAGCAAAATAATTCCCAAAAGCAATAAACCGCCACCGGCATAGCTGATAGGGAGCAGTTGGAAGGCATACAAGGCCAACAGCAAACAGATCCCTCCTATTACCCCGGGCAACATGGCGCCAGGACTGTAAAACTCCAGCAGCAAACCGTAGATCCCCAATAACATCAGGATGTAAGCGATATTGGGGTTGGTGAGCAGATTGATGAATCGGGCACGCCAATCCGGGCTGCGATCCAGCACTATGGCGTTTTCGGTATTGAGTATCCGAGCACCACCAGGCATGGCTACCGACTTGCCATCAAGTATGGTCAAGAGTTGCTGCGGCGTATCGGCGATATAGTCGATAACATTGGCCTCCAGCGCTTCCGAGGCCGTCAGGGTCGCCGCATCACGTACCGCCTTCTCGGCCCACTCGACATTACGCTGACGCAATTCCGCCAGCGCCCGAATATAAGCAATGGCATCATTGAGCTGCTTGCGCTCAAGTTTTTGACTATTGCTATCGCCCACAGGTTTTTCGGTTTCATTCTCTGACGGCTTGGGCTGTTGCGGCTCATTTCCCATGGGGCCCAGTTGCACAGGAGTCGCCGCACCAAGGCTGGTGGCCGTTGCCATAGCGGCGATATGACAGGCATACAGCATGTAAGTCCCGGCGCTGGCTGCACGAGCTCCGGATGGATAGACCAGGCAGGCAACCGGCACCCTGGAACCGAGAATCGCTTGGTTGATATCCCGTAGACTGGACACCAGACCTCCAGGGGTATCCAGAGTGATCAACACCAACTGGCTGTTTGGCGTATCCGATGCGCTCTCTATACCCCGGATCAAATAGTCGCTGACACCGGGACCTATAGCCCCTTTGACGCTGAGCAGGGTAATGGTCGGCGCTGCGGCCGGGGAGTAAGATTCTGGCCGGACGTGGTCTGCACCTAAGCCAGGCAAGATCCACAACAGAGCCAAGAGTCCTACACAGCCACAGCGCCGGAACAAGGCGTTGGCTAGCCAACCTATCATACTGCCCCCATGAGGGTTCCCTTAGCTTAAGGATAGTCGGCTTTGGGGATTAGGCATAAAGCACACAAATAATGGCTTTAACCCAAGCAGGTAAATATGAGCAGGAGGAGGTAACAAGGAAAAAGGCGCCGAATCGACGACGCCTGTTATTTTTTCTGGATTAGCGGGCTAGCTTGCTTCAAGGATAGAGTGCAAGCGCTGATAACCCATTCTTAAGGCTTATATATTTTGGCTCAAGGTTTATACATTTCGGCTCAAGGCTGATTCAGCCTACCGCCCAGACAATCGCCTGCAGTGACAGCATTGAGAAGATGCCGGCCAGGATATCATCGGCCATGATCCCAAGGCCGCCATGTACCTTGGCATCCAGCACCCGAATGGGCCAGGGCTTAAAGATATCGAAAATGCGGAACAGCACAAAGCCCAGCAACAACCAGAGCACTCCGGCCGGTGCGGCAATCATGGTGATCAGTAACCCCGCCACTTCGTCCCAAACTATGGCGCCGTGATCGTGCACCCCCATATCTTTGGAAGTCTTGCCGCATAGATAGATACCACCGATACAGGCCAGCAGCGTCACGGCAAGATACACTTCCAAACTGAACTGAGACAGCAATAGATACACAGGTACGGCAGCCAGGGTTCCAAAAGTCCCCGGCGCCTTGGCCGCGAGGCCAGAGCCAAAACCAAGTGCCAGAAAGTGCACCGGGTTCTTAAGGCTGACCCTTGCGAGCGCCTCGTCATGAGCAAACCACTTCATTTAAAAATGCTCAAATCCTGTCTGTTGCGGCTCGAATACCTCACCATGATATTGCAGCCTGAGTTGATTACCGGCGAGTATCTGGCCGACTTGATAGAACTTGACTCCGGCATGGCCCAAGGCGGTTTCCAGCGCACCGCGCTGCGCTTCCGGCACAGTGAACAGCAGTTCATAATCTTCACCGCCACAAAGGGCGTAGTCGAGCGCCGTCTCCAAACTCACAGTATCTTTCATCGCCTGGGACAGCGGCAGCTTATCCACTTCGATAACCGCACCGACAGCCGATGCCTTGAGGATATGCTTGATATCCGACAGCAAGCCATCAGAGAGATCTATAGCGCTAGATGCCAAGCCTCTCAGGGATTGACCGGCCAGGACTCTGGGGCTGGGATGATAGTGACGGTTGACCAGATATTCCTTGTGTTCTGCCCTCGCCTTCAATTCACCACGTATGATATCCAGCCCCAGGGCCGAATCCCCCAGGGAACCTGTGACATAAATCCAGTCACCGGCGCGGGCGCCGCTACGAATGAGAGCTTTGCCTTCCGGCACCTGGCCATGAACCGTAATATTGATGGCCTTAGGGCCGCGGGTGGTATCGCCTCCAACCAGAGAAATACCATAGTAATCAGCCGCTTCAAACAAACCGGCACTGAACTGTTCCAGCCAAACTTCATCGACACTGGGCATGGTCAGCGCCAGGGTCATCCATGCGGGCTCGGCCCCCATAGCAGCAAGATCGGACAGGTTGACCGCCAAGGCCTTGTAACCCAGTGCCTGAGCCGGCATATCCGGTAAAAAGTGGACATTTTCCACCAGGGTATCGCAGGAGATGGCAATGGATTTGTGTTCGGCGGGTTGCACCAAGGCACAATCATCACCTATGCCAAGGCGGACATCTTTGCGCGCTTGGCCACGACCATGAAAATAGCGCTCGATAAGTTGAAATTCTTTCACTGTTGACTTGGCCACAGGTTCGCAGCCTCCCGGTTTTCCAATGAAAAAACGGTATCTGACGATACCGTTTGTCTAATTTCTTTCTGGTTCAGCGACGAGCTACCAGCTTGTCCAATATGCCATTGACAAACTTGTGGCTGTCCTCGGCGCCGAACGCCTTGGCCAACTCGATAGCCTCGTTGATCACCACTTTGTAAGGCGTATCCTTGCGGAAAGTCAGCTCGTAAGCCGCCAAACGCAAAATGGCCTTCTCCACGGGATCGACCTCCTCCATGGGACGTTGATCCAGATGGGGGGCAATTAACTCGTCCAGTTGAGCCTTTTTGGTTGTCGCTCCGGTGAATAGTTCACGGAAGTAGGCGACATCCACGCCGTCTATGTTTTGCTCGGTCAGAAACTCGTGCTCCACATCGGCAATATTGTTCCCGCTCAGTTGCCATGAATAGATGGCTTGAACCGCTAAACGGCGGGCTCTGCGGCGCTCTGAAGGCTTCATGCTTTTTCCTGTATTACAGCTGTTGCTCAAGTTGTTGCAGCACGTTCACCATTTCCAGCAGACCCAGGGCAGCTTCGCCGCCTTTGTTGCCAGCCTTGGTGCCGGAACGCTCAATGGCCTGCTCGATAGTGTCTGTGGTCAGTACCCCGAAAGAGACCGGGATATCGAATTCCAGACCCACTTGAGCCAGACCCTTGTTGCATTCACCTGCAACGAAATCAAAGTGTGGTGTACCACCACGGATCACTGCCCCCAGGGCGATGATACCGTCGAACTTGCCACTGGCGGCAACACGACGGGCGGCCAAAGGCAGCTCGAAAGCACCAGGTACGCGTACCACAGTGATGTTGTCTTCACTTACCTGACCGAAACGCTTAAGAGTGTCTACGGCACCCTCCAGCAGACTTTCAACCACAAAGCTGTTGAAACGGGATACAACGATCGCGACTTTGGCGTTTTTTGCTTCGATATTACCTTGAACTATGTTCATTATCTTACCTAACTTAGCTAAAGCACCCGGCCGGGGGCAAAAAGTGGCGCTATAATAGCACGCAATTTACCCCTCCGCCCTATGCAATTATTCGGAAATGGTTAATTAATTCTGTTGGCTCATTCGCCGGGAATATACTCTGTGACTTCCAGGCCAAAACCACCCAATGAGTGATAACGCTTGGGCGAGCTGAGTAGGCGCATTTTGTTGACGCCAAGCGTCGCCAGAATCTGTGAGCCTACGCCAACCCGTTGGGAGGTTCCCTGCCATTTGGCCGTTACCGGCACTTCACCCTTGTCTTCGGCCTCAAAGGCCTTGAGCTTGGCGATAATGCTCTCGTTCGGCTCCTGATTACCCAGCAGCAACAGCACACCACCATCGGTCGCGATTCGCGCCATAGCTTGCTCAAGCGGCCAGCTGCGCACTTCGTCGCGTTCAGAGAACAGCAGGTCATTAATGGTGTTTTGCAGGTGCACCCGCACCAGAATATTGTCAACAATCTCGCCCTTGACCATGGCAAAATGCAGTTGATTGTCTATGGTGTCGCGGAAGGTGTGCAGCTCAAACTCACCGAAACGGGTAGGCAGCTTGCACTTAGCTTCACGCACCACTGTGGTTTCTGTGTTATTGCGGTAGTTGATCAGATCGGCAATGGTGCCCATCTTAACGCCGTGCTCCTTGGCGAACACTTCCAGATCCGGACGACGCGCCATGGTGCCATCCTCATTGAGGATCTCCACGATCACAGCCGAAGGCTCCAAACCGGCCAGACGCGCCAGATCGCAACCGGCTTCGGTATGACCGGCGCGCACCAGCACCCCGCCATCCTGCGCCATCAAAGGAAAAATATGCCCGGGCTGAACTATGTCCGATGGCTTGGCATTTTTAGCCACAGCCGCCTGCACAGTTACCGCGCGGTCATGGGCACTAATACCTGTGGTCACCCCTTCAGCGGCCTCGATAGAAACGGTGAAGTTGGTTGAAAACTGGGCGTTGTTATTGCTGACCATCAGCGGCAAATTCAGCTGCTGGCAACGAGCCTTGGTCATGGTTTGGCAGATAAGACCACGGCCGAAGCGAGCCATGAAATTGATCGCTTCCGGGGTGACCTTCTCCGCCGCCATGATGAGGTCGCCCTCGTTTTCCCTGTCCTCATCGTCCATCAGGATAACCATTTTGCCCTGACGAATATCCTCGATGATCTCTTCGATACTGTGTAGCGCCATTGTAAGACCTTTATCTCTTGTTCTGTGTAATCAATGAATTCTAACCTGTTAGCGCGCGATAACCAGTGTGCTTGCGCACATCTAGCGCATGAAACCGGCCTTGGCGAGCATAGCCAGAGTCACGCCTTCGCTCGGCTGCCCTTCCTCTTTATGCTGCATTAAACGTTCAAGATAGCGGGCTATCTGATCCACCTCCAGATTCACCTGAACTCCGGGACGCAGATCAAGTAAAGTGGTTTCGCTGGCGGTATGGGGCACTATGGTGAGGCGGAAATTACAGCCATCGACTTCGTTGACCGTGAGGCTGACGCCATCTATGGTAATGGAGCCTTTATGGGCAATGTAACGGGCCAGCTCAGCAGGCGCCTCGAGCCAAAACTCCAGCGCCTTGCCCCTTGGGGTCACGCTGATGACCCGCGCCATACCATCCACATGGCCACTGACCAAGTGCCCGCCCAAGCGGGTGCTGGGCGTGACCGCCTTTTCCAGGTTAACTTTGGTGCCGACACTGTAGCGGTCAAAGCCGGTGAGGCTAACGGTTTCAGCCGAAATATCGGCCACATAACCATCCGCCAGGCGTTCAACCACGGTCAGACACACACCGTTGGTGGCAATGCTGTCACCCAATTGGACATCGCCAAGATCCAGCTTGCCGCTGGCCACTGTCAGACGAATATCATCACCACGGCGCTCCAAGGCCCGTATTGTACCGACAGCTTCAATTATTCCGGTAAACATTCAATCACCTATCTTGAGAGTAAGCCGGGTATCATTGCCCAGCTTACGTTGATCTGTTACCCGTATCGCCGGGGTATCGGCTATCTGCTGATAGTTGGGCAAGGCCAGCAGGTTTCGGCCAGCGGCGCCAAGCAGTTTCGGGGCTTGGTAGAGCAGCAGCTCATCGGCCAAACCGGCACTAATAAAGGCGCCGCAAAGCGTTGCCCCGGCCTCGACCAACACCGCATTACAGCTCTGGCTCAGGTGTTGCAGCAGCGCTGTGATATCGACTCTGTTGTCTTCACCGGCCAGCACCAATGTGGTGACATAAGGCGGCAAAGCGGCCAGGAACTCATCCTCATAGGGGCGGCAGCTGACCAAGAGTACCGGGCTGACAATCTTCAATAACCTGGCATCGAGCGGCATACGGCAGTTACTGTCGAGTATCACTCGCAGCGGTTGAATAAGCTCCTGCTCACTCAGGGTTTCACCCAGGCTGCCAAGCTCAGAGTGCCGGACATTCAAGGAAGGGTCATCGGCCAATACGGTTTCAATGCCGGTGAGCAAAGCGCAGCTGCGGGCCCTGAGCCTTTGCACGTCGCGGCGCGCCTCGGGGCCGGTTATCCACTTGGACTCACCGTTGGCCAGTGCCGTCTTGCCATCGAGACTCGCCGCCAGTTTGAGGGTGACCCAGGGACGATTTCGCTCCATCCGCGATAAAAAGCCCGGATTCAACGCTCTGGCCTGCTCAGCCAAGAGACCGCTCTGCACCTGAACCCCGGCCTCCTGCAGCATGCCGATACCTCGGCCGGCCACCTGAGGGTTGGGATCTGTCATAGCCACCACCACCCGCTTGAGGCCATGTTTAATTAAGGCTTCGGCACAGGGCGGGGTGCGACCATAGTGACTGCAGGGTTCGAGGGTGACATAGGCAGTAGCGCCGCGGGCCTTGTCAGCGGCCATTTTCAAGGCATGTACTTCGGCATGGGGCTCACCGGCACGCTGATGCCAGCCTTCGCCGACAATCTTGCCATCGGCATCTATGATGACGCAGCCGACATTGGGGTTGGGGCGGGTTGTATAACGGCCACGGCGAGCCAGCATTATGGCGCGGCTCATCATGGCGATATCAGTATTGGACCACATGGGGGTTTCCGTTACTTAACAGTTGGCTGTGACTGACAGCCTATTTTTTCTCCAGCTTGGCAATCGCTTCACCAAACTCTGACACATCTTCAAAGGCACGATACACAGAGGCAAAACGAATATAGGCCACCTTATCCAGCTCAATAAGATGATCCATCATCAGGTTGCCGATCATTTCCGAGGTCACTTCCCGCTCGCCCGTGGCTCTGAGGGTGGACTTGATCTTGCTGATCGCCTCTTCAATCTTATCCATGGAAACCGGACGTTTCTCGGCGGCGCGCAGCATACCGCCGCGCAGCTTATCCTCATCGAACGGTTGCCTGCTGCCATCGCGCTTGATCACTCTGGGCATGACGAGCTCGGCACCTTCAAAGGTGGTAAAGCGTTCATGACACAGAGTACATTCCCGGCGACGGCGCACCTGATGACCGTCTGCCACCAGCCTGGAATCTATCACCTTGGTATCCGTCGCACTGCAAAATGGACAATGCATTATGCCTCCTGGTGCTCAGTTGCCGGCAGCGGCTGCTGCTAAATGGCAGGAACAAAAATGGCCGCTGAATTCAGCGGCCATCGAAGTTTATCCTATTCCCTTGAAAAGGTTAACCGTAAACAGGGAAGCGAGCGCACAGTTCCAGCACCTGGCTCTTCACGCGCTCGATAACGGCGTCATCGTGAGCATTGTCGAGCACATCACAGATCCAGCCGGTCAGTTCACGGGCTTCGGCTTCCTTGAAACCGCGGCGAGTGATGGCCGGTGTACCGATACGCACCCCGGAGGTCACAAATGGTGAGCGGGGGTCGTTAGGCACTGAGTTCTTGTTAACTGTGATGTTGGCGCGGCCCAGAGCGGCGTCGGCTTCTTTACCGGTCAGCTCACGGCCAATCAGGTCCACCAGCATCAGATGGTTGCTGGTACCGCCGGAAACTATCTTGTAACCGCGCTCGAGGAACACCTCAACCATGGCCTTGGCGTTGTTGACCACCTGCTGCTGATAGGTCTTGAATTCCGGCTCCAGTGCTTCTTTGAAGGCCACGGCTTTACCGGCGATAACGTGCATCAGAGGACCACCCTGACCGCCCGGGAATACTGCGGAATTCAGCTTCTTGTACAGATCTTCATCGTCGGCAGCCGACAGAATCACACCACCGCGGGGACCGGCCAGCGTCTTGTGAGTGGTCGAAGTCACCACGTGGGCGTGCGGCACAGGGTTAGGATAAACACCGGCAGCGATAAGACCGGCCACGTGGGCCATATCGACAAACAGGTAAGCGCCAATTTTGTCGGCGATTTCGCGCAGCTTGGCCCAGTCAACTATGCCTGAGTAGGCCGAGAAGCCGCCGATGATCATCTTGGGCTTGTGTTCCAGCGCCAGCGTTTCGAGTTCGCTGTAGTCAATCTTGCCGGACTCATCGATACCGTAAGGGATGATGTTGTACAGCTTGCCGGAAAAGTTAACCGGAGAGCCGTGGGTCAGGTGACCACCGTGAGCCAGGTTCATCCCCAGTACGGTATCGCCGGGTTGCAGCAACGCCATATAAACCGCGCTGTTGGCCTGTGAACCTGAGTGTGGCTGAACGTTGGCGTAAGTAGCGCCAAACAGCTGCTTGGCACGCTCAATTGCCAGAGTCTCCACCACATCGACATACTCACAACCACCGTAATAACGCTTGCCTGGATAACCTTCGGCATACTTGTTGGTCAGTTGTGAGCCCTGGGCTTCCATGACTCTGGGGCTGGTGTAGTTTTCGGAGGCGATCAGCTCAATGTGCTCTTCCTGACGACGGGTTTCATCCTCAATCGCCTTGAACAGCTCAGGATCATAGTCGGCAATGTTCATACTTTTCTTCAGCATCTGTCACTCCAGCTGGCAAATCTTATTGGTAGGGTTGCGCGGTATTCTACTCTGAGTGTGACAAATATCCCAGTCGCAGGATGATGAAAATCCTTGTGTCAGCAGATGACTATGTTTCATTTGCTGAACAATGGTGCCGCTATCCGGCCGCATCTGGCAGGAGCCCTGGCAAATTGGTAAACTGCCGCCAGTTTAGGAAAACTCAGTTCAGGACAACAGAGAAACAATATGGCTCAGTTTGTATACAGCATGCTGAGGGTCGGCAAAATAGTGCCGCCCAAAAAGCAGATCCTCAAAGATATTTCATTGAGTTTCTTCCCCGGCGCCAAAATTGGTGTCCTGGGTCTCAACGGCTCGGGTAAATCCACCCTGTTGAAAATCATGGCAGGTCTGGACACAGAAATTGAAGGTGAAGCCCGTCCCATGCCGGGACTCAAGATAGGTTACCTGCCCCAGGAGCCCCAGCTTGATCCCAACAAGACAGTACGGGAAACCATAGAAGAAGCCGTCAGCGAAGCCAAAAACGCCCTCAAGCGTCTGGATGAAGTCTATGCGGCCTATGCTGAGCCGGATGCCGACTTCGACGCCCTGGCCAAGGAGCAAGGCGAACTGGAAGCCATCATTCAGGCCCAGGATGCCCACAATCTGGACAATATTCTCGAGCGCGCCGCCAACGCCCTGCGTCTGCCGGAATGGGACGCCAAGGTGGAGGTGCTCTCCGGGGGTGAACGTCGCCGGGTGGCCATCTGTCGTCTGCTGCTGGAAAAGCCGGAGATGCTGCTGCTGGACGAACCGACCAACCACCTGGATGCCGAATCCGTTGCCTGGCTGGAGCATTTCCTGCAGGAATACTCAGGTACTGTGGTTGCCATTACCCACGACCGTTACTTCCTCGACAATGCCGCGGGCTGGATCCTGGAGCTGGACCGGGGTGAAGGTATTCCATGGCAGGGCAACTACTCCTCCTGGCTGGAGCAGAAAGATGCCCGTCTGAAGCAGGAAGCCGCCAGCGAAAGCGCCCGCCAGAAGACGATTGCCAAGGAATTGGAGTGGGTGCGTCAGGGTGCCAAGGGACGTCAGTCCAAGGGCAAAGCCCGTATGGCCCGCTTCGAAGAGCTGAACAGCTCAGATTATCAGCGCCGCAACGAGACCAATGAGCTGTTTATTCCGCCCGGTCCTCGCCTGGGTGACAAGGTGATTGAGGTGCGCAATCTCACCAAGAGCTATGGTGACCGCATTCTGATAGACAACTTAAGCTTCAGCGTTCCCAAGGGCGCCATCGTCGGTATTATCGGTGCCAACGGTGCCGGTAAATCGACCCTGTTCAGAATGCTCAGCGGCGCCGAGCAGCCGGACAGCGGTGAAATCGAGATAGGTGATACGGTACAAATCGCCTCTGTGGAACAGTTCCGTGACTCGATGAACGACAAGAACACTGTTTGGGAAGAGATCTCCGGCGGTCAGGACATAATGCGGATCAACAATCTGGAGATCCCGAGCCGCGCCTATGTCGGTCGCTTCAACTTCCGTGGTGGCGATCAGCAGAAGATCATCGGCTCACTTTCAGGTGGTGAACGTAACCGGGTGCATCTGGCCAAGCTGCTGCAGGCCGGCGGCAACGTGTTGCTGCTCGACGAACCGACCAACGATCTGGACGTGGAAACTCTGCGGGCACTGGAAGAAGCGCTGTTGGAATTCCCCGGCTGCGCCATGGTGATCTCGCACGACCGTTGGTTCCTCGACCGTATCTGTACTCACATCCTCGACTACCGTGACGAGGGGCAGGTTAACTTCTACGAAGGTAACTACACAGAATACTCGGCCTGGCTGAAAAACCAATTCGGTGCCGATGTGATTGAGCCGCACAGACTCAAGTACAAGCGGATGACCAAGTAATAGAAAAACCGTACAAAAACGGAGGCAAACGCCTCCGTTTTTTATTTCCTTTAACCCAGGCCGGCTTCAGAATCGTCTAGTTGCCTGCCACTGTCCGAGCGAAACGCCTGCTCTCTTGGCACACACTCAAACACTTCACGCACATAATGGCGTTTGCCGCGGTTACCTATCCGCTCCAGCTTCATTCCCGGCATCTGCCGCTGGTAGAGCTCGGCCTTGGCCGGATCCCAAGAGACCCGAATAATCTCCTGCGCCGCTCTTGTTGTTTCCACCAGGCACTTATAGTCCTGACGTCGCCCCTTGGGCTGTGCGGCAGCCAGAGGCAGGCTCAAGAGTATGGCCAAAGGCAATATCAGCTTATTCATCATCCGCTCCTCAATTGGCCTGATAGTAATAGATTTTGTTAGTGGCCGGGCCACCGCCGACACACTTGTGATCGCCGGGTGGGCAGCCGGGATCCGGCATCACCTTCTCCATCTTTTCGCCGGCATTGCCAATGCCTATCAAATACATATAGCTATCGGCCACAGTACCATCACTGCTGATATTGGGCGGCACAACCAACTGCGGTGTATCCGGAACACTCTCCCCCATCTCCAGATAGGTTTTTGTGAAACTGCGGGTGCCCTTGTGCAGATCAAAGCCATAGAGATAGCCCTGCCCGACAACCAAACACTGGTTGCTGGAAGTCTGCGAGCCAGGCACATAGGAGGTAAAGAAAACCCGCCCTTTGATGATACTGGCATCGGCAAGGCTTTTTTCACCATTGCGGGTAAAGTCGTAATACCAACCACGCTTACGGCCAAAAGCGATGTGCTCTTTCTCTGAAGCCGGTGCCTTGGCCGTCACATCGTAAAGATCCGCCAACGTCAGTGCCTGAGGCACTGCCTTGCCCTTGAAACTCCGGCTGAGGGTATTTCTGTCCTGCAGAACAAAGAAGATATCCGAGCGACTGGTGTTCGATGGAGATGGCCTGAGTCCGGAGCCGACCACCACGGCATCGTAAGGGACTTGCTGCGCCGAAATCACCATCTTTGACTGGCCATTGACCGTGACACGGTTCTCGCTCAGATTGCCAAACATGGTTTGCGCCACCACAGGGGCAGCAAAGAAGCGCCTGTCGGTATTTTCTGTGCTGCCGCCAAGAGAAGCAAACTTGAAGGCACTCCATTGTTTGCTGTCGGCACCAGCCATATCCAGTCGCCAAACATTGGCCCCGGTATCTGTGGCATAGATACGGTCAGTAACGCCATCACTATTGCTGTCAAGAATCGCGACCAAATTGGGAATGCTGTCCCTCAGCCCCGGCATTGGCGTATCACCGCCGGGGCCAAATCTGTGGAGTAACTTGCCGGTTTCGGCATCCAGAATGAACACCCCGCGGCCCTGGCTATCGGCGCCACCGACCTCAAGAGTATCCTTGGCCGGAGAGTACCCTGCTCCAAAGATGAGTACCGGCTTGTCACCCTGACCTGGAATGGTGGTCACCACAGGCTTGGCCCAGCTTTGCCCCAACTCACTCATGCCGGCCGAGTCTGCGCTGATATGCCACATCAGACTAGGCTTATCCGGATTGGTCACATCCATGGCGTAGTAACCACGGCCACCACGCCGCAGCCCCATAAATACCCAGGCCTTCTCCATCTTGTTGCCGCTGCGCTTGATATAAGCTGCGGGTGAGCCATCAAAACCATAAACCGAATGCACGCCGGAAGGTACGTTGGCCCTGAGCGTTGCCAGATTGGGTAAAAACTCCCAGGGCATAAAGGCCCAGCTCTCATTGACCGAGTCCCCTTTGTCCTGAAACATATGCAACATGCCGTGGTTACTGCCCAGCAGAATACGGATATCCGGGTTCTTTGCGGACAAACCGAAATCTATCGCCAAAGGTTTGGAATGCAAGGGGTCGCCCAGAAGGTCACGGCGCTTATCGCTGTGGCTGTTATTCTGGTTGTCATCGTCAATATCCTTGCCGATAACCCAGTCGAACAGATCCTGCAGTTGGCTTTTATCTACTCCCATATGCTGCGCCAGCTTGGCCTCGCCGCCGGCGTAACTGCTGGCCGCGACCTTGGTCAGAGGCGACAAACCACCTTTGGCAGCAAAATTACCGTAGAAAGTGCGCTGCTGTTGGTTATAGAGGGCCTCGGCCACCCCACCTTTGGTGACATCATCGCCATCACCACCGGCGTTGCAAACGGCCTGAGAACTCCAGAAAGAGCAGGCCGAAGTATTGATATTGCCATTGTCGGCAATGGCCGGATTGCCGTTTTTGTCTACCACATCCCCTGTGCCTGTCACCCTGAATTTCTTGAGATTGCCACGCCAACGGGGGCCCTTGTTGGGCAGGAACATGGAGTAATACACAGAGTCAAAGGTCTGTACCTTGTTGAAGTTGTTGCTGGCCACTGAGGGCGAGGTGAAACTGGCATTCTTCTCCAGAATTTGATTGACCACCAACTGAATTGCCGACTGCAGCTTGCTGGCATTCTGGGCATCGAAGTAACGGCCGCCGCCTTTTTCAGCAGTCTTTCTCAATAAGGCTTCCGCCCTGGCCGCCCCCTCACTGAAACCTATGGTAAAAGTATTGACCGTCTGTTTGCCGGCCATATTGGGGTTAACGTCATTACGGGCCATCCAACTGCTCAGGGCACTGAGATAACTTCGGCGACGATTACTGCTCACATAAGCATCCTTGCCCCCGGTCATACTCTGCACCAAGCCGTCGGCGGCCTTGTCCAACGTCGGCTCACCGTCTGTGATATAGACTATATAGGCTTGGTTCTGACACTTTTTGAACGGCGACTCATAAATACCGTTCTTGATAATGCTCATATCCTGCTGCGGGGTATTGGCGGAATCATAATAACCTACGACTCTGAGCCTTCCCCATTCATCACGCCGGTAATAAGTGTAATCACTATCATCATCACCGAAATACACCCCTTGGCCACTAAAGTATCGATAGGCTTCATAGAGAGTTTCACACAAGGGTGTATTCTGGGCGAAGGTAATATCATTGACGCTTTTAATAAGCGCTATCTTACTGTCGGCACTCTGCGGTTTAATCCCGGAGATAATCCGCCCACCATCGCGCATGCCTTCCCTATCATGGTTTAAGTTGAAAATGGCCAGCCCCAAATCTACCCCGGGAGTTGTCACAATCACGTTCTGAATCGCTTCCTGAGCCAGTTGCAAACGTGTCTTGGTGACCTTTTTCTTATCACTGTGATGCCAGCGCAAATAATCTTCTGTATAGAGGGTTACCACGCGGCCAGTGCCAAAACCTGTACGCCCTGCAGCGTCCTTGGCCGCCTTCTTCTGCGCTTCGGTCGAACGATTGCTGACCTGGGTGTAGCTGATCACCTGATTGCGGTTACCGACGCTATCCAGCGGCAAACCATCGGGTATCCCAGCCGCATTGCCATAACGCTCATCCTGAATATCCTCCAAACAATCTACCAGAGTGATATTGGCGCCATTATTTTCCGGCAACTCTTTCCAGGTGCCATTTTGCCCGGAGAAACTGTACTCACGAACAAACCCGGTATAAATTCCATATTTATTCAGATACTCCCAGGAGGTTTGACAGCCGTTATTGCTGCGCAGAAAACGCCAGGTTTTATCCTGCTTACCCGGAACCGGCATATTATCGGAATCCGGTGCTCCTTTGGTGAAATAAATAAACTCTTTCTTGGGCTCAAGGGCGCCACCACCTGCGCCGGGGAAATAACTCTCATCCACATCGTATACATAATTACCCATACTGACGGAGTTATCGAAAATAATTAGCATTTGCGGTCGAGCACCTGTACGCGATGAAGACTCGTAAACATAAAGCTCTGTGTCATCGGCCAATAACGGGCTGACCAATATAAAACTGCCAATACAGGAAAGCAGTAAGGTTAAGAATTGTTTGCCGTCAAAACGCCAATAAGGACTGATAAATATTTGCTTGTTCATGGTAACCAGCTTGTATTTCACCCTGTGTTTATTCCACTTTTCGATGAGAGACAAACAACACACTAGACTGTAAAATAAGGCTTTTATCTCTTTAGCCTTCTATTTACCACGGCAAAAAACAAGCAAACAACAAATAAATAGATTTATTCACATTATTATCAAAATGTGTCGACCAAACCTCATAAAAAACAAACAATATTGACCTTAGCCAAATATCTGACTCATCTATTAAGGTCACTTTATGTACTTACTTAGGGAATGCTTCTTGCAAAGGACTAGACCATTTGCTGCGAACCACGCCTTACATCCATGCCTGTAAGTCGACGCAGAGCACACATGGGACTTGTTCGCACCTTGCTTAGTTCGACTGATGACAAACATTTCCAAGATAAGTTTTTCAGTCACATTTTCGCACCGGAATTTGCGCTTTTTTACATTGATTTACCAGTTTTATGCTCGAGGCTCCCGTAAAATAGGCGGCAATCAGATCCTAGCGGATCTCTAACGGCATCAGATGGGACACAATGAAAAAACCTTATATCGGACTCCTGGTCCTTGGCCTTTGTGTGGCCACCTATCTCCTATTAACTCCAACGGCAGAAAATACCGTCAAAAAGCCCGGCTCAGGCATGGGGATGGGCAAAGCCGCCGTTCCCGTAATTACCGCCACAGTCACAGAGCAATCCCTGGCGCAATCCCTGACTCTGATCGGCAAGCTGGAAGCTGAACGCTCTGTCACCATAGCGCCTCAAGTCGCCGGCAAGATAGACGCTATCGCGGTGCGCTCCAATCAAGAGGTGAAGGCGGGTGAGCTCTTGCTGGTTTTGGAAGAATCCAAGGCCAAAGCGGCGGTGATGGAAGCCGAATCTTATCTGGCCGATGAGCGGCGTAAGTTGGGCGAATATGAAAAACTGATCGGCCGTAACGCCATTACCCAGACAGAAATTGATGCCCAACGCGCCAGCGTCAGTATCGCCGAAGCCAGACTGGCCTCGGCCAGGGCCGAACTGTCCTACCACCATCTGCGGGCTCCCTTTTCCGGTACAGTGGGCCTGGTGGATTTCAGCAAGGGCAAGCTGGTGAGCCAGGGAACCGAACTCTTGAGTCTCGATGATCTGAGCTTGTTGCGGCTCGATCTGCAGGTACCCGAGTCTTATCTGTCGCAACTGAGTGTCGGCATGCAGGTTCAAGGCAGCAGCAGTGCCTGGAACGGCCAACTGTTTCAGGGCAAGGTGATTGCCATAGATCCCAGAGTCAACCCGGATACCCTCAATGTCAGGGTGCGGGTAGAATTCAACAACCCAAACAAACGCTTGAGACCGGGCATGATGCTGTCGGCCACCCTGACCTTCCCACCACTGCACCAGGCGGTAGTGCCGGTGCAGGCGTTGGAGTATTCCGGCACCAAGCGCTATGTCTATCGCATAGATGAAAACAACATAGCCCACCGAACCGAAGTGCATCTGGGCGCCCGGGTCGAACATCTGGTACTGATCACAGATGGCGTCAGCCTGGGAGATCGCATTGTGGTGCAGGGGCTGGTGAATATTCGTGATGGCGCCAGCGTCAAGCCCTTGACCGCCGAAGCGGTACAGCAGACCGGGGAGCTTCACTGATGTTGTTATCCGATGTCTCGGTCAAACGGCCGATCAGTGCCATAGTGCTGAGCCTGCTTTTGTGTGTCTTTGGTCTGGTGTCTTTCAGCAAGCTGTCGGTGCGGGAAATGCCGGATGTGGAGAGCCCGGTCGTCACTGTGATGACCACCTATGAAGGGGCCAGCGCCTCTATCATGGAGAGTCAGGTCACCAAAAACCTTGAGGATGAGCTGACAGGCATCAGCGGTATCGATGAAATCACCTCGGTGAGCCGCAACGGCATGTCGCGGATCACAGTGACCTTCAAATTGGGCTGGAACCTCACCGAAGGGGTGAGCGATGTCCGTGATGCGGTGGCCAGGGCGCAGCGCCGGCTGCCGGAAGAGGCCAACGACCCGATAGTCTCCAAAGACAACGGCTCGGGCGAGCCCTCCATCTATGTCAACTTGAGCTCCAGCGAGATGGATCGTACCCAGCTCACCGACTATTCCCGCCGGGTACTGGAAGATAAGTTCAACCTGATCACGGGGGTCAGCTCGGTGGATATCTCAGGTGGCCTCTACAAGGTGATGTATGTGCGCCTCAAGCCTGAGCAGATGGCCGGTCGCAATGTCACTGTGCAGGATATCCTTGCAGCCCTCAAGGCGGAGAATATGGAATCCCCCGGCGGCGAGCTGCGTAACGACACCACTGTGATGACTGTGCGCACCGCCCGCCTCTATCTAAGTCCTGAACAGTTCGACTATCTGCAGGTCAGCAGCGCAAACGGCTCGCCGGTTTATCTCAAGGATGTAGCCGAAGTGTTTGTCGGCGCCGAAAATGAGAACTCCACCTTCAAGAGCAACGGCATAGTCAACCTCAGCCTGGGGATAGTACCGCAATCGGATGCCAACCCGCTGGATGTCGCCAAAGATGTTTACAAGCAGGTGGACGCACTGCAAAAGTTTCTGCCGGCCGGTACCGAGCTGTATGTGGACTACGACTCGACCGTGTTTATCGATCAGGCCATAGACGAGGTGTATTACACCCTCTATATTACGGCGGCGCTGGTACTGCTGGTGCTGTATATTTTTATCGGCCAGCTGCGGGCAACGCTAATTCCGGCAGTGACTGTGCCGGTATCGCTGATCTCGGCCTTTATGGCCGCCTACTTCATGGGCTTTTCCATCAACCTGCTGACCCTGATGGCACTGATCCTGGCCATAGGCCTGGTGGTGGATGACGCCATTGTGGTGGTAGAAAATATCTTTCACCACATAGAGCGCGGGGAAGATCCGCTGCTGGCCGCCTACAAGGGCACCCGCGAAGTGGGTTTTGCCGTTATTGCCACCACGGCGGTATTGGTGATGGTATTTCTGCCCATCTCCTTTATGGAAGGCATGGTCGGCTTACTGTTCACCGAGTTTTCCGTGCTACTGGCGGTATCAGTACTGTTCTCATCCCTGGTCGCGCTGACACTGACTCCTGTACTCAGCAGCCAGTTGCTCAAGGCCAATGTCAAACCCAACGCCTTCAACCGCGCCTTGAATCGCTTCTTTGCGGCGCTCGAGCTTAAGTATCGCGCCATGGTGGCCATTGCCATACGTCACAAGGTTGCGGCGCCCTTGGTGATCCTCGCCTGTATCGGCGGCAGTGCCTTGCTGGTAAACCATATTCCAGCTCAGTTGGCGCCACAGGAAGACCGCGGGGTGATCTTCGCCTTTATCAAGGGCGCCGAAGGCACCAGCTATAACCGCATGACAGCCAACATGGATATAGTACAGGACAGGCTGATGCCGCTGCTGGGCCAGGGCGTGCTCAAGTCCTTCAGTGTGCAGGCGCCGGCCTTTGGTGGCCGCGCCGGTGATCAGACAGGTTTTGTGATCATGCAGCTCGAGGATTGGAAAGACAGGGATATCAACGCCGAGCAGGCGCTGGTGATGATAGCCCAGGTATTGAAAGATATTCCCGATGTGATGGTGCGTCCCATGTTACCCGGCTTCCGTGGCCGCTCCAGTGAGCCGGTGCAGTTTGTGATCGGCGGATCCGACTATAAAGAGCTGTTCAAATGGGCACAACTGCTGCAACAGGAGGCCAACAGCAGCGGCCTGATGCGCGGCGCCGATCTCGATTATGCCGAAACCACCCCTGAGCTTCTGGTCACGGTTGACAGACAAAGGGCGGCAGAGCTTGGTGTCAGTGTTGCCGATGTTTCGGAAACCCTGGAGGTGATGCTCGGCGGCCGCAAACAAACCACTTATGTGGACAGGGGTGAAGAGTATGATGTCTACGTACGCGGAGATGAAAAACAGTTCAGCAACATGAGCGACCTCAGCCAGATCTATATGCGTACCAGCAAGGGCGAGCTGGTTACCCTCGACAGCCTGGCGCATATCGAAGAAGTCGCCTCGCCGCAGCGACTGAGCCATACCAATAAACAAAAATCCATCACCATCAAAGCTAACCTCATGGATGGCGCCACTCTGGGGGAAGCACTGGATTTCCTCGACGCCAAGGCGATTGAATCCCTGCCCGGTGATATCAGTATCAGCTACACAGGTGAGTCGAAAGACTTCAAGGAAAACCAGAGCAGCATGCTGCTGGTATTCGGTTTGGCCCTCTTGGTGGTTTATCTGGTACTGGCGGCTCAGTTCGAAAGCTTTATCAACCCACTGGTGGTGATGTTGACCGTCCCTATGGGGGTATTCGGCGGCTTCCTTGGTCTGTGGCTGACACAACAAGGACTCAACCTCTATAGCCAGATAGGGATGATCATGTTGATAGGCATGGTAACCAAGAACGGTATTCTGATAGTCGAATTTGCCAACCAACTGCGAGACAAGGGGCTGGCCTTCGAACAGGCGGTTATCGATGCCTCGGCGCGGCGTTTGCGGCCGATCCTGATGACCTCCTTCACCGCGATTGTCGGCGCGATTCCCCTTATCTTCTCCACTGGTGCCGGCTCTGAGAGCCGTATTGCCGTGGGTACTGTGGTGTTCTTCGGTATGGCGTTTGCGACCTTTGTCACCCTGTTGGTGATCCCGGCCATGTATCGACTCTTGTCCTATAACACCAAGTCGCCCGGCCATGTCAAAGACAGGCTCAATGCCGCTATCGCCCGGCAGCAGGCGCAAATAAACATAGGCTCAGGTTCAGATTGATTCTGTCTGGGTCAATAAGGAGCCTCAATAAAACAAGGGATGCCATACGGCATCCCTTGTTTTATTGAGGCGTCAAAGAAAAACTAATCCTTGAGCAGCATCTCAAAGCCGCCCCAGATCATTCTCTTGCCATCGAACGGCATATCACCGAGAGTCTCGGGAACGGAAGGATCTGTCATGATGAACTGCATGCCTCTATCGCGCGTAGCCTTGTCCGGCCAAACGATCCAGGAAACCACCACAGTCTCGTCATCCTGGCGCTTTACCGCCATAGGCATGGAAGTAAGCTTACCTTCCGGGACATCATCCCCCCAGCATTCTACCAGCTCCAAAGCGCCCTGAGACTTAAACAACCCCGCCGCCTTGCGTGCATGCTCAAGATACTGCTGCTTCTTGGCCGTTGGAACCGGAGCGACCATCACATCGATATAACTCATTTTCGCCTCCTTTGCTCTGTTCTCCCTACACTTGCATCTTCCCTTGCAAGTGTAGGAGGCGCAACGGCATTTTGCCGTCTGAGTCAGTGGTTATCTGTCAGCCTGTCAGTATTCACGCAGCAGGCCTGGTTCAGCGCTTTATTTTATTTAGCCCGGGCTTGGTCAGGATTGGCTGTGCTCAAGCCAAGAGCAATTGAAGCTTCAGGCCTCAGACGCTTTGATGCTCTACTCTGGAAGCGCTCAACAGGTTGTCATGCACGGGACAACGATGGCAGACAGTATCGAGAAACTGCTGCTTTTGTTCTGCCGTCAAGTCGGCATCGATATCGGCATCCAGGGTAATACGGCGAAACCCAACAGGATCCTCACTGGGTTTCCCAAGCAACCCGTCGGAATTCATCTCGCCACGCACCTTGATATTCATTCCCCGGAGATCGATTTTCTGCTCTCTGGCTACCATTCTGGCAATAGCAGAAATACAGCCGCCCAGAGAAAACAGGAAGGTCTCCAGCGGATTGGCTCCTTCGTTACCGGCGGAAGCTTGGTCAATGACCAAGGTATGCTCACGCACCTGCGCCGTCACTTTCCAGCCTTTGCCCATTTTGGTTTCGAGTTCAATGATCTTTTCTGGCATGGTACTACCTCATCCATTAGAAAATTTTTAATGAGATTAATCTAATGATTATTGTAATGCAAACCCGTATAACGTAAATGTCGCCAAGCTCACAACTCAAAAACTTGTCTCGCTGAGACTATCGAAAAGACTAAGACTCAGGTACTATTTTTAGTCTTTATAACCGGGCCGCTCAACCCAAGGACGAGAATGAGATCTGGAATAATAACTGTATTAATTTGTTTTCTTTGCATATTACCTACCGAGTCAACCAGGGCAACCCCTCAGAATAAAGTCTTACTCGCCGCCGAAGACAGTTGGCCCCCTTTCGCCGACAGAACCGGGCAAGGCTTATCTCACCAACTGATAGCCGCGGCTTTTTCTATTGAACATATCCAAGTGGAAAGCTTGGTGGTGCCCTACTCCAGAGCCTTGATGATGGCCCGAAAGGGACAGGTTCAAGGAGTGTTCAATGTGACTCGTGAGCGCAGTACTGAGGCGGCTTTTTTGTTCGGTGAAGAGCCATTGTTTATTGCCAACGCCTCCTTCTACTACAACAAAAACCGGCCACTGAGTGCCAAAAACAAATGGCAACTTCCGAGGGGGAGTGTCGTTGGGGTTATCAAGGGTTATGAATATGGCGATGAGTTTTCCGAGCTGAGCAAACAGTTGCAACTGGTACAGGTTGCCAGTCAGGAGCAACTGCTCAATCTCTTGCTGCTCAATCGTATCGATGCCGCCATTATGTTCGACAAGGTAGCCGAAGGCGTTATCAAACGTATGGGGGTGAAAGAGGAGATTCTGCCGGCATTTCCCAACCATCAGAGCCGAATATTCCTGGCATTCTCACTACAGGATGCCGATTCACCGACGTTGGCCAAGGCATTGGATAAAGGGTTGCGACAGATGAAACAAAGCGGTCAATATCAGCAAATAATCAACAATGGTCGCTTCTGAGTGCTCATCTTTGCCTATCACAGTGTTAAACTGCCGGGCGCGACTCAATTACAGGTATTTGCATGCAGCTCAGCTTCAGCCCTTGGTTTCATTTTCAATTGCAGATCTACTATGAAGATACGGACTTTTCCGGCGTGGTGTATCACCCCAATTTTCTGAAATATTTCGAACGCGCCCGTGAGCAAGTCATAGGTGCCAACGAATTAAAACGCCTGTGGCAATCTGAGGGAGTGGGCTTTGCCGTTTATCGCTCCGAGCTTATTTGTCAGGAGGGAGTCGAGTTTGCCGATATCCTGGATATCCGCACCCGTTTTGCCTTCGAAAGCAAATATCGCACCGTGTGGGAGCAAGAGATCTGGCGTGAAAACGCTGTCAGAGCAGCAGTCAACGGCCGAGTGGAAATGGTGTGCATGAATCGTCAGCGCCAACTTTGCCCCATGCCGGCAACGCTGCTTGAACAATTGGGCGCTCAACTACAACAGATTTAATTCCTTTGAACTCAGCCTGCGCTCTTGGCATGAATGCTGTGTTTAGCGTACCAGTATTCCAATTCCGGCGCCGTTTTGGGTTTGGCGATAATATCTCCCTGTAGTTGGTCGGCCCCCATAGAAATTAGCACCTGTTTCAGCGCCATAGACTCAACCCCCTCAACTGTAACCTCAAAACCCAATGACTTGGCCATCTGGATACTGGCGCGCATTATATGCTTGGCATTACTGTTACTGAGCAGCTCTTCATTGAACGCCTTATCGATCTTAACTTCATCTACCGGCAGATTCTTCAAATAGGCCAATGACGAGTGCCCGGTACCAAAATCATCTATCGCCAGACGAATATCCAGTTGCCGCAAACGTTGTAAAATTTTAATCGCCTGCTCAAGGTCGGCCATCAAGCTGCTCTCGGTGATCTCAAGCGCCAGCACATCACCCGGCAACTGGTATTCTTGCAATTGGCGTTCAATCTCCTGCAACATACAGCCGTTGTTGAGATCCTGCGCCGATAGGTTAAGTGCAATTCGTACTTTAAAGCCGCCACTGCGCCACTTACGCTGCTGTAACATCACTTGCTCAAGCGCCCAATGACTCACCAGGCCTATCATGCCGGAATACTCGGCCAACGGAATAAACTCGGCTGGAGAAATGGCGCCGAATTTAGGATGTTCCCAGCGAATAAGCGCTTCGACCTGGCGGCAAAGGCCGCTGCTCACTTCTTCTTTGGCCTGATAAACAAGATACAACTGACCGGTTTTCAACGCTTTGGGTAGACTATTGATGATCTCCAGCTCGCGCATTTGAATGCTGTCTTCACCCGTCTGATAACCGGCCAGCAGATCACGGCTATTACGGGCTTTTTTCAGCGCCAGATCCAGGCGGCGCAACATCAAGCTGAGATCGGTATGATGCGCATGCAAATCCAGATAGCCCATCTGGATGCGGAGGCTCAAAGGCGTACCTTTAATATCAAAAGGAACCTGTAGCCGTCCCCGCAACCGATGAAGATCCTCCTCTGTCTGTTGTTGCTCAAAGTACAGCAAAAACTCATCTTCATTCATTCGCGCCAATAACCTGGGCGCATGTTGCAACCCCAGCAGGCGATCTGCCATCTGCTTGAGCAGTTGATCGCCAAAGGCAAAGCCAAACAGGTCGTTGACGTAACGGAAACGGTAGATGTCCAGCAGCACCATAGTCCCCTGCTGCAGCGGCATCAAAGCGGTCACGCTGCGCTTGAGCCCTACCCGATTGGCAAGGCCTGTGAGTTTATCTTTCCCCACAGGTGGCGGAAGCGCCTGCAGCAACTTTTCCAGGCTATTAACCAAATCATAAAAAGCGACCGGCACCCAAGGGAGATCGAGTGGCGCGCGGGCTTTTATCTGATTGTCGAGTTGTTTGCCGAGCTGTTTGATAAAACGCCGCTCTTTTTGACGCTGGCGGCGCCACAAAAGGAGAATAAACACAGTAATTAACGCGATAGAAAGCAACCATGGGCCTATCATCAAAGCGGTATTCTCCCGTTAATGATCGAAATGAATTATTTTAACTTTTACTCATAGCTTTGCTTGATTGAGTGATATTTGTCCAAAAACTCATCACAGCCAAGTAGTTCGGCACTGACGGGTAAGCCTCTGTCGACAAAGACTTCCAGACGCTGTTCAAGCTCGGCGCCGGCTCGTAACTCACCGGTATAAAAAGCCGCCGAGCGAATAAAATCCAGGTAAGTCACATGATCCGGCAGATAGGGCAGATCAGCCCAACGTTCGACCACTTCCATCACATCCGGGGCAAAGTCCCAGCTCTTGAGTACCGCTCTCCCTATCGGCCCTTGCATCTTGCGCACCAAAGCTCTTAGCTGATCTATACTGCCAAAAAGCTCTGGGTGAGCCTCGGCCTCGGTCAGTACCGGCAAGGCACCGATATTGTGCACCAACCCGGCCAGGGTCAAAGTATCATAATTCAGGCCGCTACCCGGATGGGTCTTGTTATAGATAAGTAACATGGCTCCGGCCGCAGCAGTAACATCTATTGAAGTGCGCCACACTTCGTCCATGACCTCCCACACCATCTCGTTGGTGGAGATAAACAACTGCTCCATGGCGATAGAGGTAGCGATAGATTTTATCTGCGCCAAACCTATACGGGTCACCGCGCTGTTGATGTTTTCCGCCGGGATCCCCCGGCTGTAGAAAGCACTGTTGGCTACCTTGATCATACGCGCCGATATGGCGGCATCCTGACCTATGATATCGGCAACTTCCCTCAAGCTTGAATCGGGACGACTGACGACTTCCTGCACCCGCATGGCTACTTCCGGCAAGGTTGGCAGCACCAGGGTATCGTTCTTGAGTTTCCGCAACAAACCAACCAAGAGTTGATGTTCGGTAGACATGCACTCTCCAATGTAAAAAAACTGTTCAAATACTGTGACTCAGTATATCAGTAACCCAGGTGGCCGCGAGCGTAAAAAAGCGTCAAATGATATCAATTCGTTTAAAGCCAACACCTGAAATCGACAGTAGGTCACAGATTAATACTAATTTATTTAGGTAATAAGTTATCTCTAGGATTTGTGCCAAACCGTGGCGGAGAGTATCACCAGGCCGACGACGCTGTGGGGGGAATATTGATTTATAGAATAAAATACCCCTTAGCAGATATTCCCCGGCGAGATGAACTGCTGCTCCGAAATGCTATAATCAACATCCTTTACTAAAACACTTATCTTGCGATGTTTGCATAGCCCCACTTTTATTAAGTAAAATGCCGCCCCTGCTGCCAAGTCGCGCAACCGCCGGACTGCCGTTAATTGAGAGTAAATTATGTTTAAACCAGAGCTTCTGTCTCCCGCCGGGACCCTGAAAAATATGCGTTATGCCTTTGCCTATGGTGCAGACGCCGTATATGCGGGCCAACCCAGATACAGCTTAAGGGTACGTAACAACGACTTTAAGATGGAAAATCTGGCTACAGGCATTCAGGAAGCCCATGCTCTGGGTAAAAAACTCTATGTGGTCAGCAATATCGCTCCCCACAATGCCAAGCTCAAGACCTATATCAAGGATATGGAGCCAGTGGTTGCTATGCAGCCGGATGCCCTCATCATGTCAGATCCCGGTCTCATCATGATGGTTCGTGAAGCCTTTCCCGAACAGGTTGTACACCTTTCAGTACAGGCCAACGCCATCAACTGGGCCTCGGTTAAATTCTGGCAGTCTCAGGGGATCAAGCGCGTGATCCTCTCCCGCGAGCTATCACTGGATGAAATTGAAGAGATCCGTCAGCGTTGCCCGGACATAGAGCTGGAAGTGTTTGTTCACGGCGCACTGTGTATGGCCTATTCCGGCCGTTGCCTGTTGTCCGGCTATATCAATAAGCGCGATCCCAACCAAGGCACCTGCACCAATGCTTGCCGCTGGAAGTATGATGCCCACGAGGCCAAGGAAAATGAAACCGGCGACATAGTCGCAGTCAACCCGGTGCAGATAGAGCAGCCGACTTTGGGCCAGGGCCCTAGCAGCGATCAGATTTTCCTGCTGCAGGAAGCCAACCGTCCCGGCGAATATATGCCGGCCTTCGAAGACGAGCACGGCACCTACATAATGAACTCCAAAGATCTGCGCGCCATTCAGCATGTGGAGCGCCTGAGCCGTATCGGCGTGGATTCATTGAAGATTGAAGGCCGCACCAAGTCCTTCTACTACGTGGCCCGCACGGCGCAGCTTTACCGTCAGGCCATAGACGATGCCGCAGCCGGAAAAGACTTCGACCGCAGCTTAATGAATCGCTTGGAAGGCTTGGCCCACAGAGGCTACACCGAGGGCTTCCTGCGGCGTCACGTTCACGATGAGTACCAGAACTATGAATACGGCCACTCTATCAGTGACAACCAGCAGTTTGTCGGTGAGTTTACCGGTAAGCGTAACGCCGAAGGCCTGGCCGAAATCGAAGTGAAGAACAAGTTTTTGCTGGGTGACAGCCTGGAGATGATGACGCCGCAGGGCAACATCAACCTGATATTGGAAAGCTTGCAAAACCGTAAGGGCGAAGCCATTGAGGCAGGTTTAGGTTCGGGCCATACCGTCTACATGCCGGTACCGGCCGATTTGGAACTGGACTCAGCCATCTTGCTGCGTAACTTGCCGGAGGGGATGGACACCCGCAATCCCCACGCCGTAACCAAGTGAGTCCTGTCTTCCTGAGTATATTCCCAACCTTACACGAAAGGCTGCCTTCAGGCAGTCTTTCGTTTTACGCAAGTCATAGTGCTCTATAACAATCCCGTTGTAGTCATGCGTGCTGGTTATCAATAATAGTGCTGCCGACAGAGGTGCTCCCCCTGTGATAAAATCTGTGCTATGACTTAGTTTGGGCTGCACCTGCTACTGTTTTGTGCGCCAAGCGTTGACCGAAAACCTGCTCGGCAGGATAAGTAATTCCGAGGTAATACAAGGCAATGGCCTTAATCATTGATGACAGCTGCATTAACTGCGACATGTGTGAGCCCGAGTGCCCCAACCAAGCCATTACTATGGGGGAAGAGATCTATGAGATAGATCCGGCGCGCTGCACCGAATGTGTTGGCCACTACGACAACCCAACCTGTGTTTCTGTTTGCCCTATAGACTGTATAGACAAGGATCCCGAACATCAGGAAACCCAAGACGAATTGCTGGTAAAATACGCTCAACTGACCGGCAAGCTATAAGGATAAAATGATGAAAACATTACTGCTTATTGCTGCATTACTCAGTCTTGGCGCCTGTGCCGAGCTCAAGGAAACCGGCCGAACCATAGGCCACACCACCAGAGACGTGACCAAGGAGATAGGCCACACCACCCGGGATGTGACCCGTGAAATCGGCCACGCCTCCCGTGATGCCGCCAAATCGGTCAAGGAAGAATTGAAAGACTGAGCCATCACGTCCAAGAAGTTCAAGCCCTTTCTCGCCAGCCAACAGGGCAAAGTTCTGCCCGGTTGGCAAGCACATTCAAACATCAGAGTTATCAGGCGGCATTGGCCCTCATACCGTGAGGCACGGGCAAACCGGCTTCATTCACATTAACGAAGACCATCTTGTCAATGCTGACAATAGGCGCCAGATTCAATTTATTGCGCACTTCGCAGCGAATAGTGATGGAAGTATGTCCCAGGCTGATAAGCTCGAGGCCAAACTCAATCACATCCCCAAGCTTGGCCGGGGTCATAAAGTTGATTTCCGAGATAAGCTTGGTCACATGGCTGACACTCTTCATCTGGCATGCGGCGAAGATGGCGGCTTCCTCATCAATCCAGCTCATCAACTGTCCACCGAACAAGGCTCCCGCCGGGTTGAGATGTTCATGTTTAACCAAACGCCGACTGTAGTATTTCATGTTTGCGTCCTCGCATTCACCTGTGATTGGAATTCTCACTTGAACTAAAGCAAATTGGACGCCAAACATTCAATCAATATAATTCAATAAGTTACACCACACTTATGCTCATAAATGCCATTACGGTGCACCAGGATAACTCCTGCTGCACCGTAATGGCCCATGCTCAAACCAGACTGAGCACCCGCTTGAAGGCCTGCAGAGTCTTGTCGATATCGGCGGCGCTGATATCTTTGTGCGTCACCAAGCGTAGTTGCCGAGCGCCGCTGATACGCACTCCTTCCTGCAACAAGCCTTTGACCAGAGCTTCAATATCCACTTCATCGGCCAAAGTGGCAAACACCATATTAGTTTGTACCTGGCTCATATCCAGTGCCAGCTCATCCAACTGACTCAAACCTTCGGCCAAAGCCTTGGCATTGGCGTGATCTTCCGCCAAGCGCGCCACCTGCTCAGTCAAGGCCAACTCAGCGGCAGCAGCCAGGATCCCGGCCTGGCGCATTCCGCCACCCAGCATCTTGCGCCAGCGACGCGCCTTGTGAATAAGCCGCTCATCCCCGAGTAACAAAGAGCCAACCGGTGCCGCCAACCCCTTGGATAGACAGATGGATACCGAGTCGAAATACTGGGTTATATCGGCTATCTCCAACCCCTGCGCCACAGCCGCATTGGCCACCCTGGCGCCATCGAGATGGATTTTCAAACCGTGATTGAAGGCCAGCTGCTGCGCCTTGGCCAGGTACTCCTGCGGCAATATCTTTCCGCCTATGGTGTTTTCCAGGCTTAAAAGACGGGTGCGGGCAAAGTGAAAATCATCGGGTTTGATGGCAGCGCGAATATCTTCAAGCGCTATGCTGCCATCGGCCTGATTGTTCAGTGGTTGAGGCTGAATACTGCCTAACACGGCCGCACCACCGCCTTCAAACTTGTAATTGTGGGCTTGTTGACCACACAGATATTCATCGCCCCGCTCGCAATGGGACATGAGTGCCAACAGGTTGGCCTGAGTGCCCGAGCTGGTAAACAAGGCACTGTCAAAGCCGAACATCTCGGCGGCCAGGGCTTCGAGGCGATTTACCGTAGGATCATCGCCGTAAACATCATCGCCCACCTGCGCGGCCGCCATGGCCTGACGCATCGCAGCAGTAGGTTGAGTCACGGTATCGCTTCTGAAATCTATCATCTATCCCCCATATCACATCCAGTTGCCCCACATTAAGATACATGAGGCCAAAACACTCTAGCGCTGCTCGGCTTGACTGTACAGCGCCAGGAGCGCAAAGCTGAATAACTGAAGTTTTCACCTAATTGGGAGCAACAACAAACCCAAACAAACCGACAGCAAGACAAACATAAAAATCAATCAGTAATCCTCATGCACAAAAAATACAAAACCATTTAAAATCATAAAACTACAAAACAAGAATCCAAACAACTCAAATAAAACATAAATAAAACTAATCCAAATATTTAAATAAAATCACTATTAAACTGTGGTGTTTTCCGGCAGAATTCTGATCCTCCGTTATTTTGATGCGAATATTATGCAAGAAGCTCAGTTTATCGCCATACTTTGGCTGATTGGTGTACTGGCCGAAGCTATGACCGGTGCCTTGGCGGCGGGTAAAAAACAGATGGATCTCTTTGGCGTGGTAATTATAGGTTGTGCTACCGCCATAGGCGGCGGCACGCTCAGAGACATCTTGTTGGGTAACTACCCGTTAATCTGGGTAGAAAACTGGCATTATCTGGTGGCTATCGGCTTTGCTTCACTGCTGACGGTGATAATCGCCCCTGTGATGCGTTACCTGTCAAAGCTGTTTCTGGCAATCGATGCTCTTGGCCTGGCAGTGTTTTCCATTGTCGGAGCTCAAAAGACCCTGCTGCTGGGCTTCAGCCCAGTTGTCGCTGTGGTGATGGGAGTGATTACCGGGGTTTTTGGCGGTATTATTCGCGATATTCTCTGTAATCAGATGCCGCTTATATTCCGCAAAGAGTTGTACGCTGTGATCTCCATTATCACGGCCGGGCTCTATGTATTTTTATCGCAATGGCAACTGACTGAATGGCTAAATCTTAGCCTGTGCCTCACTCTAGGGTTCAGTTTGAGGATGCTGGCTATAAAGTATCACTGGGCCATGCCAACCTTCGACTACCAAACCGGCTCAGATCCACATCCGGATTGATAATGCACTTGGTAGGCACTGCCAAGCCAAACACAGATCCAACGTATTGTTTATCAGTTGGATCTGTGTTTATTAACCTACAGCTGTAGATATTTCATCTAACTGTTAATTTTGGAGGCCTGCTTGGCTTCCAAAACCAGACTATAATTCCTCATCCAGAACCGCAAACATGTGCTGTTTAAGGCTATCAAAATCGGCCGGCAGAACAGCCGACAGCAACGCCTTATCGGCCACTCTTTGCAACGCCTGCGGCAGTGGCAGGCTGATGTTCAGCTCGCGGTCGACCACATCCTTGAATTTGGCCGGATGTGCGGTTGCCAGAAAGATCCCCTGCTCTTCCTCCTTCAATGACAAGCGCAGTGCCTCGGCTGCCACCGCCGCATGAGGCTCGGCCAGATAACCTGTCTGCTCGAGCGATAGCATGGCCTGACGGGTTTGCCCCTCGGACAGCGCCAAGCCGGACAAGTCAGACAACGGCCATTTCATCTCAGCAAAAATCGCTTCCACTCTGGGCCAGTTACTCGGCTCGGACACATCCATGGCGTTGGACATGGTCGCAACAGTCTGCCGCGGTGCCCAATCACCAAAACTCAAATAGCGCGGTACAGTATCATTGCTGTTGGTGGCCGCCACAAAGCGCTTGATGGGCAATCCCATGGCTTTGGCCAGCAGACCCGCGGTCAGGTTACCGAAGTTACCACTGGGAACACTGACAACCGGCGCCGATTGATGCTGCTTTCTATGCTGGGCAACCGCTTCAAAGTAATAACAGATCTGCGCCAGCAAGCGGCTGATGTTGATGGAGTTGGCCGAGTTCAGGTGTAAACCGTCACGAATATCACTGTCTTCAAAGGCCTGCTTGACCAAATGCTGACAAGCATCGAAGTCGGCTTCGACCGCAACAGTGTGAATATTGCCGCCCAGAGTGGCAAACATCTTTTCTTGCAACTCACTTATCTTGCCTTTGGGATAGAGCACCATCACCCGCACCTTATCCAGGCCAAAGAAGGCATCGGCCACCGCCGCGCCTGTATCCCCTGAGGTAGCGGTCAAAATAGTCAGAGGCTCTGAGCCGCCAAGCTGGTTGAGACACTGAGCCATAAAACGGGCACCGAAGTCTTTAAAAGCCAAGGTTGGCCCATGAAACAGCTCCAGACAACTGCGCTGCTCATCCACCTGCACCAACGGCAGAGGGAAATTAAACGCCTTCTCCACCAGCTTGTCGACACAGTCCTGCCCCAGCTCATCGGCGAGCCAGGCACCGAGTATCTGTTTGCTGCGCTCGACAAAAGGCAGAGCCAACAGGGCATCGACATCTGCCAGTTTCGGGATCCGGGTTGGGAAAAAGAGCCCTCGGTCCATGCCAAGACCCAGCTTGAGCGCTTCAGTAAAACTTACCCGCTGTGCCGGGTGCTTGAGGTTATAGAATTCCATATTGATGCCTTAAATTCTTTTTTTGGATGAAAATGCGTTTCAGGACAATATCCGGGTGCCTTGAATATCCAGGCGGCAGATGTGGGCAAAGCCGCCCGCTTCGGTTAAATAATGTTGCTCCAGGTAGCGTTTGGCCTGCTCGGCGCGGGCCAGATCGCCGCTGATGGAAAACAGGGTTGGGCCGCTGCCGGAAATCCCGGTGGCCAACATACCCAGCTCAGACAATCCGCGCCGCGCCGCCAGATACCCGGGGATAGCCTCGGCCCGATAGGGTTCAGCCAACACGTCTTTCAACACAGTCAGCGCCAGTGCCTCATCCTGGCGGTAACAGGCATGAACAAAGGCACTGAGATTGCGACCGAATTCTATACAGGTTCCCTTGTCGTATTGGTTCGGCATCAAGGCGCGCATTGCCGCCGTCGACAATGAAATCCCGGGATAGGCCACCAACCAGTACCAGGAATCAAAGGCCGGTAAGGGCTCGCAGATACGCCCGGGCAAATCCAGCATCAGTTGCAATCCACCCAAATAGCAAGGCGCCACGTTGTCATAGTGCACCGAGCCGCTGATCTCCCCTTCAAAACGCCCCATCAACGCCAGCAAGGCCTGCTCATCATAGGGACGGTTGAAATATTCATTGAGACCATAGAGCGCTGCCACCACTGAACTGGCGCTGGAACCAAGACCACTGCCAACCGGCAGATTCTTGGACAGAGTCAAGGAAACGCCTTGATTGATCCCGGCCTCACCTAGGAAAAACTCGGCGCAGCGATAGACAATATTCTGCTGCGGCTCCTGCGGCAGCTTATGAGCCCAGGGGCCAAGTTGAGTCAGAGAAACGCCGCAAGGCGCGGCGCCCACTGTGACTGTATCCCCCAGTAAACTGCCATCAATGGGGGCCAGTGCGGCGCCCAGCAAATCAAAGCCGACACCGACATTTCCCATAGAGGCGGGCGCATAGACAGTCACGGGGACATTGGCGGGAACAAACTGACTCATGCGCTGACCTCCCGAGTCCAGTTGAGGGTTCTGAGTAAGTCGGCAAACACCCCGGCAGCCGTCACTTCAGTACCGGCGCCATAGCCTCTGAGCACAAAGGGGATCGGCTGGTAGTAGCGGCTGTAGAAAGCCAGCGCATTCTCACCACCTTTGACGCTGAACAGGGGATCATCAGCCGCCACTTCGGCGATACGCACCCTGCAACCTGATTCATCTATCTGGCCGACATAACGCAGGCGTTTACCCTTGGCATGGGCAGCAGCCACTCGCTCGGCAACGGCGGCATCCAGCTGTGGCAAAGCCGCCATAAACTGGGCTACATCGCCTGATGCATCAAAGTCATCCGGCAAGACAGACTCCACCTGAATATCATCCAGCTCCAGCGGCAAGCCCACTTCCCGGGCCAGAATCAACACCTTGCGCGCCACATCCATACCATTGAGATCGTCCCTGGGATCCGGCTCGGTGAAGCACTTTTCCCGGGCAATGGCCGTGGCCTGTGACAGACTCATCCCCTCATCCAGCATACCGAAGATAAACGACAGCGAACCCGAGAGTATCCCCTGGAAACGCAACAGCTTATCACCGGCAAACAGCAGCTTTTTCAGGTTATCGATAACCGGCAAACCGGCGCCGACATTGGTTTCATAAAGGAACTGACGCCGCTGAGCCAGCGCGGTTTGCCGCAGCGCGCGGTAAAAAGCCAGCTCACGGGTATTGGCCTTCTTATTAGGTGTCACCACGTGCAAACCGGCATTCATCACATCCAGATAACGACCGGCAATAACATCCGAAGAGGTACAATCCAGCAATACGGGATTGAGCAACTGCTGCTCCTTGGCCCAGGCCAACATCTGTGTCAGATCAAAGGCAACGGGCGAATCGTTGAGCCTTGACTGCCAATCGGCCAGGGAGATACCGGCGGCGTCGAGCAACATCTTGCCTGAGTTGGCGATGGCACAAACCCGAATGCTGATATGTTGCCCTTTGAGCATGGCTTCCTGCTGTTTTATCTGCTCCAACAAGCCAGCACCTATGTTACCGGCACCAACCAGGAAGACATCGAGATACTGCTGCACATCGAAAAAGCCCTGGTGACAGGCCGCCACCGCATGACGCGTCTTGCGCTGCTCGACCACGGCAGAAATAGAGCGCTCGGACGAACCCTGGGCAATGGCAATGATATTGACACTGGCCTGAGCCAGAGCCTGAAAGAAGCGCGCGGCCACGCCCTTGTGGGTACGCATACCGTCACCTATCAGGGATACTATCGCCAGTTGATCCCGCATCTCCAGCGGCTCCAACAGTTCACTCTTGAGCTCTAGTTCAAATTCCTGCTCCAGCGCCCACTTGACTCTGGGGGCATCCAAAGTGGCCACACAGAAACTAATGCTGTACTCACTGGAGCTTTGAGTGATTAGTGATACCGAAACCTTGGCTCTGGCGATGGACTCCAGAATACGCGACGCCATACCCACCATGCCTTTCATTCCCGGGCCTGAAACGTTGAACATGGTTTGGTTGTCCAGATTGGAGATCGCCTTGACCTGCAGCCCGGTCTGATCCGGCTGATTGGATACCAGAGTACCCGGCGCCTGGGGGTTGAAACTGTTTTTGATGTAGCAAGGAATTTGGAACTGGGCTATGGGTGAAATGGTCTTGGGGTGCAGCACCTTGGCGCCAAAATAGGAAAGTTCCATTGCCTCCTGATAACTGAGCTGAGAGAGCAGCTTGGCATCGGCAACCACCCGGGGATCGGTATTGTATACCCCATCGACATCTGTCCAGATTTCGCAGCTGTCGGCATCCAGACAGGCTGCCAGAACTGCGGCCGAATAATCCGAACCATTGCGTCCCAGAGTCACCACCTTGCCATCGGCACCGGCGGCGGTAAACCCGGGCATAACCCACACTCTTTGCTCATCGAGTTTGAGCAACGCAAATCTGGGCTTACTGACGGCGATATCCACCACAGACTCCAGGGGTGTACCGACACCTAGGAATAATTCCCTCGGATCGAGTAAACCGGCGCTGACTCCCTTATTTTTGAGCACTTCAACCATCAAGGCTGCCGAGAGTCGCTCCCCGGCTACCAGGATCTCGGCCCGCACACTGTCAGGACACTCCCCGAGAAGCTGAACTCCTGCCAATTTTGCGCGCCAACTCGCCAGTTGCCGTGCCAATACCTTCTTCAACTGCTGTCTGGCTTCCTCTGCGAGAGATACAGATGCATCGGCATACAAGGCTTCAAATACCTCAGCCACCTTGGCAAGGGCCTCGTCAACATCCCCCTTGGCCAACACCATATTGACCATGGCCAACAGATTGTTGGTTACGGTTGCCGGCGCCGACAGTACTGTGGCCACTTGCTCTTCTCTGGCACTGGTCAGAACAATTTCTGCTGCCATTTCAAACCTTTGCCAGTTTGCCAGCGAGGTACCGCCGAACTTCATCACTTTCATCTGTATCTCCTTTAATTACCGCGCCCGCCCAGGAAACAAAAAAGCCCGCTCCTGGATGGGAGCGGGCTTCTTGTTTGCAATTCTTCAGGGTATAGTCAGCCCGCCCCCACACTGGTAATGGTGGTGGTTGTAATGGTGGTAATTACAACTGAGCTTAGCTGATACATTAGGTTTCTATACTCGTTTCGTTCTCTTTTATTCAGGCCGGTTCATTCAGGAGTCAATCTCCCAGGAATGGCAGCAATGCAAACAGGATTGCTTTTTTATGTGGCGCTTGTCAAGGGGCGTTTTCATGAAAGTTTTAATAAAATGCCAATCTCATTAAATAAGTCTCACCAAAGTCTGTTTTTAACTGGATAAGTATCAACAAAACTCCCTTATTACCTTTAACCTTGACGTAAAGTGTATTGGATTAAAAGTTGAGTATCAGCCAAGCAAGCGCAGTCAAGCACACCAAGATTCAAGTCAGTACCCCCAAATGGAAATTTTAGAAAAGACGCCTGAACAATAATGGCTTTTCTAATGCCAAGCTGCCCCAAAATGTCATCTTGGTGGCAAAACTCTGTGCAACAGTTGGCATAAGCAACGCTCGGATATCGCCAGCGCGGAAAAAGCACGTTATCATGCGGCCACATTCTGAACGGGAGGCGATATGCAAATCACCCAACACAGCGCGGTTACCATTCACTACCGCCTGACTGACGCCAAGGGTCAGTTGATAGAAAGTTCTTTTGAGGCAGATCCTATGGTCTACCTCCACGGTATGGAAAACCTGATCCCGGGACTTGAAAAAGCACTGGAAGGCAAGAGCAAAGGCGATACGCTGGAAGTGACCATAGATGCCGAGGAAGCCTATGGCCCATACCATGATGGTTTGCGTCAGGAAGTTCCTCTGGAAGCCTTTGGCGATATCCAGGACATAGTACCTGGTATGCGCTTCATCGCCGAAACTGAAATGGGCCAGCGCCCGGTACAAGTGACCGAAGTACTGGACAACAGTGTTATCGTTGATGGCAACCACCCTCTGGCAGGCCAATCACTGACCTTTAATGTCGAAGTGATGGACGTGCGTGAAGCGACAGCCGAAGAGATTGATCACGGCCATATCCACGCCCATGGCGGTTGTGGTGGTCACGGCCACGATCACGGCGGTTGCTGTGGCGGTCACGATCACGAACACGGCGGCTGCTGTAATTCAGATGCCGAAGAAGACGCCAAGAAAGAAGGTTGTGACGGTAACGGTGGTTGCGGCTGCCGAGGTTGATAGCCAGTCATACTGACGCCTAAACATATTACTGATTACAATCGAGAGTCCGGCCAATGCCGGACTCTTTGTTTATAGCACTTGGAAAAACAAGGCCTGGTGCCCTGCTTTGGACTAAAATTAATAGATACTCCCGGATGCGAAGAAATGCCCCGTGATCTTATCCAGATTGGTCTATGAGAGCCTGCCCTATCTGTATTTTTTAACCGGTAGCCTGACGCTCTATTTACTCGAATCCTTACTTGGGATCCTGGGATCAGTTTTGCTTATATTGGTTGCGGCCCGGATTTACAACCTGCGTTCGAGTCACAGACGCAGCGATCCCAAACGCCTGCGACGGGGAGGAGTTTGGCCCGCCCCCCTGTATGCAGGATTGCCTTTCCTCTGGCTGTTGTCGGGCATGTTGCTGTTAAGGTTTGCCGACCAGGAAGTATATCAACTATTAGGACTGCTCATCTGTGCCTGGGGCGGCTATATTTTGAATCAGCGCCATCTATACCGCCGCCACAAATTGCCGCGACAACCCCTGATGTGACTCAAAGGATCAAGGCGCGGATTTTTTCTCTAAGCGCTTCGGGCATATGCTTCAAATAATTGGAGCAACGGGTTATGGTTGCTATGCTCACCTCGAACTCGGCCGCAATCTGCCGCTGACTCATCTCACCTTCAAGCAATACCTGAAACACCTTCAAACGGCCGGCGATGGCATGTCTTTCATCATCGGTCAGCAGTAATTCAAACAGGCAATTAAGATCTTCGGGATTATTGTGAGTCAGTACTTTCTCCAGTACTGATATCCAATCAGGGCGCATAGCAACTCTTTCGTGTTCACGTAATGGTACGTGAACACAGTATAGCGTTGTTTTCTTGCGAAAAAAAGTCGTGTTTTAGCAGCCAGTTACTGACAAAACTTTACATGTAAACTGAAAAAGTCTACTCCCTAGGTCAAACAAAATGTGTACAATAGCCAAGCAATGTCACATTAACGCACAAACTTGTGAGAATGATAATGAAAAAATACTTACTGATGTTAGCCGCCACCGCGGCGCTTAGCGCTACAGCTGTTCAGGCCCACAACTTTGAAAGCAGCGATGATGCCATCCAGTACCGTCAGTCTGGTTTCAGCCTGATGGCCTATAACTTCGGTGATATCGGTGCCATGCTCAAAGGCAAGAAAGACTTTAACGCCGATGTTGCAGCTATGCGTGCAGCCAATGTGGCAGCCCTGGCGAAACTGCCACTGGAAGGCTTTATCGATGGTTCAGACAAAGGTGATACTGAAGCCCTGGCCAAGATTTGGGCCGACAAGGCTGACTTTGAAGCCAAGTTCAAAGAACTGCAAACCAATGCCGACGCCCTGGCTATTGCAGCCAAAGGCGGCGACAAGAATGAGCTGAAAAAAGCCTTCGGTGCCGTTGGCAAGAGCTGCAAAGGCTGCCACGACGTATACAAGAAAGACTAATCTCTTTCGTTGATTACATTAAAAAAGCCTGCATCAAGCAGGCTTTTTATTGTTTGGAAGCTTACAACATACCTATCACGGGCATCATCAAAAAGTGCACCACAGGCACGGCGACTACCAATAAAAGCACCAATGCCAGTATCAAAGAGGCAAACCTGGGTTGCTGCGCTTCCGCAGCCGGTAAGCGCTTATAGCCACTGAACATTGCCCCCACCAGCTTTTCACCTTTGAAGCGGTGCAGCAAGACGGCGGCCACATGAATCCCGGCAAGGATCAATAAAAGATCAAAATTTTTCTTGTGTAGCCAGGTAAACCAACTGGCAGTTTCACCGCTAACAAAAGAAACCAAGGGTCCTTCGGTAAATATCTCATCTGTGGCAAATAACCCCGACACCAGTTGCAGACTGATGATGGTCAGCAAGAGTATTACCATATAACCCCCTAGAGGATTATGCCCCAGAGAATGAGGAGCCTGCTTGGCCCGCATTTTGGCAAGATAATCCAATGCCTGACGGGGATGGCGAACAAAATGACTGAAGCGGGCGGTGTCACTGCCGATAAAGCCCCAAATAAGCCGTACCACCAACAAGATCATCAGACTATAGGCGAACAACTGGTGATAGCTCATCTCGCCCTGATCGGCACTCCACCACAGCCCGCCCAAGAGCAGCAACATGCCCCAATGAAACACCCGCACAGGTATATCCCAGACCTTCACTTTAACTTCGTTGTTATTCATAAAGTACTTCCTGTTATCACCCGTTTTGGCCCGAACGGCATAAGGGTAAAGAGTTGTAGATAATACACATGATGATATTTAAAGCGACGGGAGGAGGCAATCGGAAAGGACTGATACTCAGTGATCTCATCAAATATGGCCCTTTATCAACCAGGGTTCAAGACTTTTCAGGGCAAAATAATCCAAACTTGTCTAAGTGATCAAATAAGTGACAAACGCTCTCTGACTCGCCACAAACATTGATCTGGATCACATTTTTAAGTCTGGGGATTGTTAATCTGAAGCCAAGGAAGCAACAGAGGGTTTGACAATATGCTAAAGATCACCAGCAAGCAATTTGAAGTCACAGCTGCCATCCGTGAACGTGTTGAGAGTCGCCTTACCAAACTGGACCGTTACGATACTCAGCTGATTAATCCCCATGTCATCATCCTCAAAGAAGGGCCACTCTTTAAAATAGAAGCATCAATTAAACTGGCCAACGGACAACTTTTTGCCCAGGCGAAACATGAAAATCTCTACGCAGCCATAAATGCAATGGGACAAAAGCTGGAAAAACAGCTCAATCGCCTGACCCACAAACCCGCAGCTCAGCGTGGTGCCTTTGAACCCGAAGCCACCGAACCTGAGTTCGAATACGATTACAAGGAGGACTACGCAGCTTGATATTTCAATCTCCCACTAACCAGCGCACCTCCGGGTGCGCTTTTCATTATTGAAGCCTAGGATTTTTTGATTGACAGCCCAAGGGGATAGTTTTAGCTTAATCGTCATGCCATACATTAATCGCTCGTTTTTTATTTTCTTTTTTACACCTTATTCCCGGAGGCGGCCCTGACGTGTAAAAACGAAAATGAAAATTGCCAAGCCTCCCACCAGGGAGGCTTTTTTGTCTGTATCATGCACTGAGTATTACTGGTTTAGAGGTCTGAATGAATAAAGTACCGCCGCTGGAGCGAATAAGGGATGACATCACTACCCTGGACAGGGATCTGTTGGCGCTGTTGGCCAAACGTCGACAACTCAGCCTGGAAGTCGCCCGCAGCAAAGAGGTGGACATTCGCCCTATCCGTGATACCCAGAGAGAAAAAGAACTCTTGGCAAGGTTGGTTCGCCAAGGGCGGGAACAGGGATTGGATGCCCATTATGTCATCAGTCTCTATCAGGCCATAATTGAAGATTCAGTGCTGAACCAGCAGGCCTACCTCCAGGGCAGAGCCAATCCAGAAACCCAAAAACAGCAATACTGCATCGCCTATTTGGGCGCCAGAGGTTCATATTCCTACCTGGCCGCCAGTCGCTACTGTCAACGCCGTCAGGTAGAGATGCAGGATCTGGGTTGCCAGAACTTTGATGATATAGTGCAGGCTGTCGAGTCCGGCCATGCCGACTATGGGTTTCTGCCGATAGAAAACACCTCATCCGGCTCCATCAACGAAGTGTATGATGTGTTGCAGCACACCAGCCTGGCTATTGTGGGTGAAACCACTATAGAAGTGGGCCACTGTCTGCTGGCCAAAGCGGGAAGCAAACTTGCCGATATCAAAACCGTCTACGCTCACCCCCAACCCATCAGCCAATGCAGTCGCTACCTGAGCCGCCATCCCGACTTTCGTCTGGAATATTGTGCCAGCAGCGCCGAAGCGATGGAAAAGGTTCTCCAGGGCGATAGCACTGTGGCCGCTATCGGCTCCAGTGAAGGCGGCGCCCTCTACCAATTGGAACCTCTGGAGCAGGAACTGGCCAATCAAAAAATCAACCAGAGCCGTTTTATCGTAGTGGCCCGCAAGGCGATAGAAGTGCCGGAGCAACTGCCGGCCAAAACCACACTGATTATGGCAACCGGTCAAAAGCCAGGCGCCTTGGTGGAAGCTTTGCTGATCCTCAAAGATCACAACCTCAATATGAGTAAGCTGGAGTCACGCCCTATCCCGGGCACGCCTTGGGAAGAGATGTTTTATCTGGATGTCGATGCCAATCTGGCATCCATAGCTATGCAGCAAGCACTTGCCGAGCTTGAGCGACTCACCCGCTTTATCAAGGTACTTGGCTGTTACCCTTGTGAGACGGTCGAGCCAACTCAGCTGAGTCACAGCCAACTGTTGATTGAACCAGAGAGTTCCAGGCAGGACAGCGCCAAACCGTCACCCCAGAGACATTCCCGCCACTATAAACCGGCAAGCACAGAAATTAGTTGCGGTCAGCTCAAACTGGGACAAGGCCAGTTCGCCGCCTTGGCGCAACTGAACCTCCCCATAGATACAGACAGCTTTGCCCCAAGCGCCAAGGCCCTCAGGGAAGCCGGATTTCAAGGGGTGGTTCTCAGTGCGCTGACGCGTCAGCCCGATGCCAAGCAGCAACTGCCCAAATTGCAGAGCCTGTTGAACCAAGCCGGGCTGCAGAGCATTGTTGCCCTGGAGCATGCAGAAGATCTGGCTCTGGCCCAGACCACGGCCGACATGCTATTGCTCAGCGGCAAACAGATGTACAACACAGAGCTGCTCAATGCGCTTGGTGGACAGAACCTGCCGGTAATATTGGAGCGTAATCCCATGGCCAGCCAACAGGATTGGCTGGCCAGCGCCGATACCCTGCTCGCCGGCGGGAATCAGCAGTTGATCCTCTGTGATGCGGGGGTCAGTGGATTGAATCAACCAGAACAACTTGTGTTGGATCTCGCCGCCCTGGTGGAACTAAAAACCCTGAGTCACCTGCCGCTATTGGTAAATCCAAGCCTGTGCCTCAACCCAAGCAGCAGTGAGCAAACACTGACGGCTCAGGCCTTGGCTATCAAGGCGTTGGGCGTAGATGGTTTAATCATCGCTGCCGATGTCCGTCATCCACAGCAACATGCAGGCTTAATCACCAAGCTGTATCAGACAACCTGAGTCGCTTCGGCAGCGGCTTTACCGGCCTCTGCCGCCTCACGGCTGCGGCGGATCAAACGGGAAACCGTTGAGCCCTGCACCATGATAGAAAAGACCACCACGGCATAAGTCATTACCAGCAAGAGATCCCTGAGCTCCAGCTCGGGGGTCAGCACTATCCCCGCCGGAATACTAATGGCCATAGCCAGCGCCAGGCCACCCTTGAGCCCGCCCCAGATAAGGATCCCCTCCGCGCCTTGGCTGTATTGCCGCATACGCCTGAACCCCAGATAAGGTAAGTACACGCTGACACATCTTGCCAACAACACCACAGGGATACTCAGCAGCACAAACCACCAGAGTTGCATATCCAGATGGGTCAACAGCAGCAGGAGTCCCAATAGCAGGAACAAGAGCGAATTGAAGAAGTGCTCAAGCAGGCCCCAGAACCTTTGCAACAATATTCTCCCCGTGACCCCAAAGCATTTGGGCACTGTGAAATTACCCAGCACGATTCCAGCGGCCACCATGGCCAGAGGGCCGGACACCGAAAGCTTTTCTGCCATCACATAACCTGCGGTAGGCACCACCAAGGTAATCAAGAGTCTCTGGGTTTCTTCATCCGTGAGTTTCATCAGTTGATGTAGCGCAAAGGCCAGCGCCAGGCCATAGGCGATGCCGCCAACGGCCTCATGGAAAAACAGCGCGCCGACATCGGCCAGGCTCAGGGCCTCGGCGGAAAAAGCCAGCTGCGAAACAGCAACAAACAGCACCAGGCCAATGCCATCATTGAACAGCGACTCACCCTCAACCTGAATGGCAATATCCTCAGGCGCGCCGAGTTTTTTCAAGATGGCCAAAACCGCTATCGGATCGGTTGGTGATATCAAGGCCCCAAACAACAGGCAGTAACTCCAGGGTAGCGCCAGCCCCAGCAGCGGCATCAAATAGAAGCAAAGCGCCGCTACTGTCAGAGTGGAAATCACAGTACCAAACAGAGCCAGACAGAGAATTTCCCATTTCTGGCTGGCCAGCACCTTGAGCCTTATCTGCAGTGCACCGGCGAAGAGCAGAAAACCCAACATACCGTTCAGCAGCAGCGCCTGAAAGTCGAGGCGCTGCAATACCGAAATGGTTTTGATATGGATATCCAGCTCAAACCACTTGCCCACCACCAGGATAATCAGGCTAAGGAGCATGGCCAGGCCTGTGATGGCAATGGTTTCCTGCAGTGAGTGAAAACGGCTGGATAACAGCGAGATAATCAGTGCCAGCGCCGCCAGCACACAGAAGAGTTGATAGTCCGTCATATTTCCTTGCGATCAGGCTGACCGCTTCCCTGGTAGCAGACAAGAGCTACATGGCTTGTCCATCTGTAAGGCTGAGCCAGCCCTTGAAGATCCGGTAGCTGAACCAGATAACTCCCAGGGCGCACAAGCTGAGGCTGAGCCACAGTGGATTGACCCAGTAGCCCATAACCAGTAGCAGTGCCAAACCCATAATACTGCGCCTTTGCCAGCGCAAGTGAGAGCCCAGCAGCGACAGAGGTGCAACCTGCCTTTGGCTTAAGTTAATCAACAGGCTCAGGATCACAGGCAGGAAAAACAACGGAAAGGCACACATAAGCGCATATAAAAAATGGCCCATGCTGCGATCTTCACTGGCAAATGCTTCTGAGGGTAAGCTGGTCATAGTCTGTCTCCGGCCAACATCTGGAATGCAGGGCCCAAAGCTCTTGCCCTGCTTTAACCATACTGTGAGATCGCCACTTCTGCAATGCCGGAAACAGAATTAGAAGGGGCCGGTTTCCAGTTGAATATCACTCTTCACCCGGCTGGAGCACGCCAGCACCATACCTGAGTCAATCTCATCCTGGCTGAGTGTCTGCTGGCTGCTGCTTTCCACCTCACCGGAGACAACCCGGCACTTACAGGAGCCACAAACACCGCTGCGACAGGCGGCAATAATGGGCAAACCTTCAGACTCCAGCGCTTCAAGCAGGGTCTGCTCGCCATTGATGCTGAGCTCAAGGCCGGCAACACTCAAACGGTAATTGGCCGAACCGTCACCCGCGGGCGCCGAGGTATTTTCAGCAAAGCTTTCCTTATGAAAACGCGTCATATCGAAATCCGCTTGCGCCAGCATCTGCTCTGTGGCCGTCATATAAGCCTCAGGGCCACAAACATACACAGTGCGCTGGCGATAATCCGGCACCAGTTGCTCCAGTGCCGCCAAGCTCAGGCGTCCCGGTAACATAGGACACTCGGCAAGGTCCCCGGAGACTGAGGCAGTCTCACTTCCCTGCTCCAGCAGATAGCCCAGCTTAAAATTATCGTGACGGCTGTTCATGGCCCGCAAACTGTCTCGGAAGATGAGATCCTGCTCGCTTCTGGCACTGTGAATAAAGGCGATATCGCTGTCAAGATAACTGTCGGTCAGAAAACGACTCATGGAAAACATCGGCGTAATGCCACAACCGGCGCTTAAAAACAGATAGCGCTCGGCCGGTATATCGATAAGGTTAAACTGGCCGTAAGGCCCTGAAGCCATCAGGCTGTGACCCGGCTTAAGATTATCAATAAGGTAGTTGGAAATTTTGCCGCCCTCGACCCTCTTGATGGTCAGCATCAATGAGTTGGGCCGAGATGGCGAAGAGGAGATGGTATAACAGCGGCGATACTCCTCACCGGCAATCTCCAATTGCAATGCCACAAACTGCCCGGGCTTGAAATGAAAAGACAGCGGCTGGGCTGCTTTAAAACGAAAACTCACCACATCCGGGGTTTCCTGCCAGCGGGCGACACAAATGAGCCGCAGCTCTCCGGGAACCCATTGACCAGCCTGATATTGACTGATTGCCGGCGAAACTTGTAATGGATTGAGTGTCATCGAAACTCCCTCTACAGAGAAAGAAATGGCCGGCATGCCTACTGGCATCCCGGCCTCAAGAGATACGCATCAAGCGGCGCCGAGAATCGCCTCCAGGTCTTCCTCAACCGTGCCAACATTGCGCAGGCCGAACTTATCTTCCAGTACCTTCAGCAAATTGGCGGTCAGGAAGGCCGGTGGGGTTGGGCCGGTACGTATGTTCTTCACTCCCAGTGACAGCAAGGTCAACAGGACCACTATCGCCTTCTGCTCAAACCAGGACAGCACCAGACTCAGCGGCAATTCGTTGATATCACACTCAAATATCTCAGACAGTGCCAGCGCCAGCTGGATCGCCGAGTAGGCGTCGTTGCACTGGCCGATATCCAGCAATCTGGGGATACCGTTGATATCACCGAATTCGAGCTTGTTGAACTTGTACTTGCCACAGCCCAGGGTCAGGATCAGGCTGTCTTTGGGGGCCGCCTTGGCAAGGTCGGTGAAGTAACTGCGCTCAGCCTTGTCACCATCACAGCCGCCAATCAGGAAGAAGTGACGAATATTGCCGTTCTTGACGTTTTCAACCACGGCAGGCGCCGCGTTCATCAAAGCGTTGCGGGCGAAACCTATGGTGATCATATGGGGGATCTCATCATAGGCAAAGCCTTCAAGCGCCAGTGCCTTGTCGATAACAGCACTGAAATCGTCGCCGGTCAGGTGAGTCACGCCCGGCCAACCAACGATACTGCGAGTAAAGATGCGGTCGGCATACTGACCGACATTGGGATCGATAATGCAGTTGGAGGTCATCACCACGGCGCCGGGGAAGTTGGCAAATTCCTTCTGTTGATTTTGCCAGGCGCTGCCGTAGTTCCCCACCAGATGCGGGTATTTCTTCAGTTCGGGATAGGCCAGCGCCGGCAACATCTCACCATGGGTATAGACATTGATGCCCTTGCCTTCTGTCTGTTGCAGGATGAGCTCGAGATCTTTCATATCGTGGCCCGATACCAGGATAGCCTTGCCCTTCACCGGCTTGGTGTTGACCTGAGTCGGCTCTGGATGACCAAAGGCCGCAGTTTCACCGGCATCGAGCATAGCCATCACAGAATAGTTGAGCTGACCTATCTCCATCGCGGTGGCAAACAGCTTGTCAGCATCTGTGCTGTCAGTCGCCAGAAAGGCCATGATCTCGTGGAAACGACCGGCCACTTCGCTGCTGGTTTGATCCAGAACCCGGGCGTGTTCCATATAGGCAGCCGCCCCTTTCAGGCCGTAGAGGCACAGGAGTCGCAGACCGAGAATATCTTCATTGAGGTCATCACCGCGGTTGGGCGCAGCCACTTTGGCCTGCTGTAACAGCTCGGCCTTGGACGCCCCCAGCAGCAGAGTCGCCGCGGCGGACATAGGCTCGGGAGTCACGCCCCTTTGTTCGCAAAGCTCCAGATAGCGCTGCTTTAGCTGGTCTCGCAAGCGAGCGGCTTCCTTTGCATATTCGCTAATCCGCTCGTCGTCGAAGTTAACATTGGTCAGAGTGGCGAAAAATGCCTTGGGCACAAAGGTATCAACTTGCGGCTCGATAACCTCAAACTCCCGGAGTTTGACGGCATAGGCGGACAGCCCCTGCAACATGTAAATCAACAGATCTTGCAGATCCGAGGTCGCGGCCAATTTACCGCACATCCCCTGGGCATAGCTGCAGCCATTACCGGCCGGGGTTCGAATGGTTTGCTCACACTGAATACAAAACACGGCATATCTCCTTTAATCATGCTTTATTTTTGCATGTTTTAAATCAGTGTACTCTTTCATCGCTCAGACGAAAGAGCGTGAGTCATAAAGCTTGAAGGAGATCACCTTAAGCGATTGCTGAATAAATGGCTTTTTGACTTCTATCTGGCTGATAAAAATGAAAAAGGAGCCTAAAAGGCTCCCTTGGATAAATCGCGTTGCACTGCCAGCGGAGTTGACCGCCTTGAGATCAGTGACTCTTCATATCATTGACCGACTGCAGCATGCTGCGGCTCTCGCTGCGAAACTGTGGTGCAAAGTCACCGAACCATTCGGCCACCTCACGGAACTGGCGCACAAAGCCGTCTCTGTCACCGGCCTTGAGCATGGCCAAAGCGCCGGCATAGTTGTCCAGATAGTCGGAGATAGCACCCAGGCTCTCTTGCTGGGCGAAGATGATATCGGCGTAAAGCTCTGGGCTTTGGGCAAACAAGCGACCGACCATGGCCAGCTCCAACCGGTAAATCGGTGAACTGAACTGCAGCAGACTATCGAGATCGGCCTGCTCCCGGCACAAGTTGAGGCCATAGACAAAACTGGAGAAGTGACGCATCGCCTGCACCAGTTGCATCGCTTTATCATGTTTGCCGGCATCCGCTTCCACCAGCCGCGCTCCCCAAATAGCTATCTGCTCCAGCAGCCAGGCATAGGCCTCACTCTGCCGACCATGGCATACCACGACAACCTGCTTGGCAAGGCTGCCCACATCCGGGCCAAACATGGGATGAAGCCCCACCACTGGCCCGCTGTGGGCCTCGAGCATGGCTTGCAGCGGCTCCGACTTTATCGAGGTCAGATCCGCAAGAATGCAATCCTTGGGCAAGTGCCGCAAACGGGAGCGGATAAGCTCACAGGTAATGGCAATCGGCACAGTGACCAATACCAGACCGGCACCGTCGAGGATAGCATCGGCATTATCCCAATCATCTTTATCGAGCAGATGTACTGGATAGCCGGAGAGTGTCAGCATCTGGGCAAACAGGGTGCCCAACTGGCCACGGCCGCCAATGATCACCACCTTGTTGATATCCGGGTTCACCTGCTTGAAACCCACATCCTTCTCGTTGAGATAGGATTCCCGCATCAGACGCCTGAGCACATCCTCTATCAACTGCGGCGATACCCCCAGACTTTCGGCTTCTACGCGGCGCTTGGCCAACATGGCGGCCTCCCGCTGCGGTGCATAGATGGGCAGGCCGGCATTGTGTTTGACCGCGCCGACCTGGGCCACCAGATCCAGCCGCTGACGCAGCAACTTGAGCAACTCTTGGTCGACGCCGTCAATCAGTCCGCGTAACTTTTCCAGCTCTGCCGTGGTTTTCTCACTCATCTCAAATCTTCCGTCAGCCATTTGCCACCCTGAGCATATCAAAGCGAGTGGGTAAAATAGAACTCAGTTGCGCTGCCCCTTGCCTGAGCAGTTGCTCCGTATCCTGCCAATCTATGCAGGCATCTGTGACCGAAACCCCATAATCAAGCTCGGCAAGCGGCTTGTCACAGGCCTGACTACCGGCAAACAGATGGCTTTCCAACATCAAACCTATGATGGAGCGATTGCCCGCCGCTATCTGGTCAAGTACATCCCGGCACACAGGCAGTTGCCGCCGATGATCTTTATTGGAGTTGCCATGACTACAGTCGATAATCAGTCTGGCATTGAGCCCGGCACCATGCAGCTGCCGTTCACACTCAGCCACCGAATCGGCGTCATAGTTGGGGCCAGCACCACCCCGCAGGATCACATGCCCATCCGGGTTACCGGCGGTTTGCAGCAAAGCCACCTGCCCTTGTTGATTGATCCCCATGAATCTGTGACTGCTGGCCGCCGACTTGAGGGCGTTAATGGCCACCCCCAGATTGCCATCCGTACCGTTTTTAAATCCTACCGGCATGGAAAGCCCGGAGGCCATCTCCCTGTGGGTTTGTGACTCTGTGGTTCTGGCGCCTATGGCTGACCAGGTCACCAGCTCGGAAATATATTGCGGACTGATGGGATCCAGCGCTTCAGTGGCAACCGGCAACTCGAGTTCGGCCAGAAACAGCATCAACTCCCGCGCCATCCGCAACCCTTTTTCAATATTGAAGGACTCATCCATATCGGGATCATTGATCATCCCTTTCCAGCCCACAGTCGTTCGGGGCTTTTCAAAATAGACCCGCATCAGGATAAAAAACTGATCCTTGAGCTCGTCATGGAGCTTTTTCAGTTTCAGGGCATATTCCTTGGCCGACTCAATATCGTGAATAGAGCAAGGGCCGGTAACGACCAACACCCGGTTGTCACGCTTGTGAACTATGTCAGAAACCGTCTTGCGAGCGCTGAGAATATAGCGATAGCCGTGATCAGAAAGTGGCAACTGCTGCTTGAGTTCTTCGGGAGTGATGAGGACTTGTTCGGCACTGATGTGCACATTCTCTATGTTACTGGACTGCATTCTGATCACCTGAAATTATTTTGTGCGGCATACCTGAACGCATTACTGTAGCGGTACACCATTACGACATTACAATATGCCGAGACTGAAGCGGGAGATCAAGGGCGAAATCGGAAAAATTTTCATCTTTATTGCAAAGAAAACAGCAAACGGTTTCAGTTTGTGTTCTGTCTAGGTTTAAATGCCAAGCTTGGCTCACTTGTGGTAACCAACAAAATCGCCAAATCATCAAGCCATGAGGATGACAAAAAGTAAAAATCCACCTTGCTTGGAGGTTTCTTTATCCTGTGTTTGTTGTACCTTCTCGCCAAAGAGAGGCCAGATAAACAAATGCTATTCTCACAAAGCAGAGAAGTCATCGCTCTATCCAGGTTTCAAACAGTACAAAAGACAGTGTAAATGGCATGTCACTCAGCGGAAAGAACAGCAGGTAAGTGTCTGGATTATTGGTGACAATTCAATGCTGAACTTTAATCCACTTACTTCAGCCATTGCAGGTACATCTATTCGATTCCAGTTCGTCAGATCTGTGAGCTATTTTCCATATTACTCCTTTCCCACCTCAAGATGCGCTCCCTCGCCGTACAGCCAATGGCGTCCATGACCGGGCTTAAAGAGGGCTTACAATGGCATCCTACCAACACCAACTGAACTGAACTGAAACGAGTTGGTCACTACAGCCTGACGCACAAAGAAAAGGCGCGTCCTAAGACGCGCCCTATTTACTACTGTCAGCCATCCCGCTGAGTTGTGCTCCCTGCACCTTCCATGCGTATGAATTTCTTCCTGTGGACACCTTGTCTCAGTGATGACAGCTTCCAAGCCATCTTTTCATCCCTGCTTACAACCATCCTGGTGTCTGCTCAATTCCCTTGAGCCTCCTTGTGGCCTCCTGGCACTCATCTTCCATGTTTGCCCATCCACGAGCGGTGTCGTCCATGAGTTGGGTTTTCCCTTAACCCAAAGGCTGGCATCCCTGAGCCTGTCCTCTACTTCATCCTGAACACTTTCCTTAGCAGACCTTCCTGTCTCAAATGGCCTTTCCTGGCGCGGCAATTTCCTTATTACCGGAAAAAATCTCCTGTGGATCCATCCTGGTGTCTGCTTTCCCTGCGAGCCGTTTCCTTGGCTTTAACTTCCCTGCAATGGTTTCAAGACGTCCTGTCTTGATTGTCATCCATGATTAAAATCCATTTATCAGGCTTCCTTGCAGCTCATCCTTGAATAGGCCTTTCCAAAACGTATCATCCTGACACTTGCCCTTCCTTGGCTGCCACCTTAAACTCCTTGGCGTTGCTTTCCTTGCTGCTCCCTCTTCCTTGGAAGCTCTGTCAAAGCATCCTGCCCTGACCACAACTTAAGTGTACCCAAAGACCCCTCTTTGAGATGGTCGATTTTAGAACAGGCTGGGAACAACAAATATTCATCAGTCACTGATATAAGTCTAATCTCTTGTTTATTAACAATATTTAATTATTCACCAGTAAGAACAGCCAATAAGGCTTATGTTTATCGCACAGCTTTGTGAGACATGTCTCACATTGGTACTGGTAAATAACCAAAAACACTCAGAAACGACGTTTGCCACTGACAAACTGGGCCAACATGACCCAGTCAGCCATCAAGCTATAGACTGGGTATTGAAAGGTCGCCGGCTTATTGTGTTCAAAACCAAAGTGACCAATCCAGGCAAAGCCATAACCCACCACAGGCAGAGCCAAGAGCCATACAAATTGTCCACTAAGCAAGCTGAATAACAGAAAAAGCAATACCAGGGTCGAACCTAGATAATGCAAACCTCGGCATACGGGATCGGAATGCTGAGATAGATAGAAAGGATAAAACTCAGCAAAACTCTTGTACTTTTGCTCCACTCTTAACTCCTGTTATTGGTAGACGTCATCATCGGTATGACTGTGGTAAAAGAGCAACTCTCCGGTTAACTGCCCTATATTGAGCTCAACCACAGGTACAAAGCCTTGCTCTCGAAACAGATGAGAATGACCATCCTCGGTCACAAAGACCCCAACTCCTTCCAGCTCCGGCTGCTCATCACACCAACCCAATACCGCCTGGACGAGCAACTTGCCATACCCCTTGTGTTGCTCGGTTAACGCTACTGCGATAAATTGAATAACGCCGTACTCTGTCGCCGGCAGGTGCTCCAGAATTGAATTTTCCTTCTGCATCAACTTCTGCGTCGACTGCCAGCCCGTCCCCAGCAGCATTTTCAAACGCCAATGCCAATAGCGCCCTTCGCCTTGAGGAAGTGATGAAGTCACCACGCAGGCAACCCCAATCAAGCGCTCAGCGTCAAACAAACCAATAAGGGGCTGCTCCTGTTGCCAAAGTTCATTGAGCTCTTCACGAATTGCGGCCCTGAGCTTTTGTTCATATTCGGTGGCATTGGCAGCCGGCAAGGTCTGCAGAAAAAACGCATCATCGTGATAGGCGTTATAAAGAATTGATGCGGCCAAGCGTAAATCTTCTGCCGTCAGGTAAACGGCACGCAGGGAATCAGGAGTCTGAGTTTCCATTTGTTGTTGTCCTTGTCAGCCAAAAGGGCACTTTCCAATTTAACAATATTGGATCAGAGTACAACATCTTGCTTACCAACTATCACCACAGTTTCTGCCGGCAGCGTATCTATTCAAATTATAGATGGGATTAACTAAGCTCTTGACCTACAACCTTGCATCCAAGCCTTTAGGCGCTCCTGGTGCACAAGCGCCCCCTCCTCAATTTAAAGAAATGGATCTGCTGTTCAATTGATATAAGCTAAGGAAGCAATAATACTTACTTTTTTTATGAAGGCTTGTTCGCCCATCACTCATCACTTGGCAATATGCCGGGATTTCAGGAGGTCAGAATATGGATACCACCCACACAGACTTGGCCCATTTGTTTGAGCAATTGGGACTCCCCAGCGGCAGCAAGGCGATAGAAGGCTTTATCGACGCACATTCTATCCCCGAGGGAGTCAAACTGGTGGATGCACCATTCTGGAATGAAGCGCAACGCACTTTTTTAACAGAGGCTCTGGCCGAAGACGCCCAATGGTCAGATACCATAGATCATTTGGACGCCCAGCTCAGGAGTTGATTGAAATGAGTTTGAATTACAGCTGCGCGTAAGCCTTATCGCCCCAGCCTATCAGCTGTTGATCGCGAAACACCAAGGGGGTGCACTCATCCTTGGTGGTCTTGCCATCACTGTGTCTGTGGCGGGTACGATAAAAGAGCACCTGTACTTGCTGATCATTGGAGAGAAAGGCTTCATTAAAGTCGGCCTGCCCCATGAGCTGCTGCACCTGTTGCTGATCCATCCCCAGGTTCAACTTGGCCAGTTGTTGCTGATTTTGCTGTTGTTGTAATTGCCAGGATTCCTTTTCATCCCAGTTGGCTTCGTGATCGCCGACATTGACCACACAGGCACTAAGCCCTAAGCTTGCAATCCCCACTAGTGGCAGTAATAACTTATTCATTGTCATTCCTTGTTATATTTATCAAATGTTGACTTTTGTTAAGCAAATGCAGCAAACGCAATGCAACATGTGGGCCAATAAATAATTCAATAAATATCAAAAAGATAAAAACAAACGCCAGCTGCACTATGTAGCTATTGGCGAAAATGTGAGGTTTTTTACCAAGATGTCCACTCCACTGGAACAGGTCATGGCCGCAGCTGCGGCAGTAGCCCAAAGCGGCCATACTCCCTCTCTGGCACTGATTAAGGCAAGACTCGGCAACAAGTTACCAATGCCACTGCTGGTTGAAGGTCTACAGCGCTTCAAATCCCTACCAGAGAGTGAACGGGAAAAAATGTCTCAAAGCCAACCTCAACAGGATGAAACTGCACCACAGCAAGCAGTGCCCACAGTAGAAGTTCTTCAGCAGGAAATCAGCTGGCTACGCCAGGAACAACAACAACTGAAACAAGAATTCGCGGACTTGCAACAAAGGCTCGCCAAGCTTGAGGAGCAGCAATAATGTTTGTCTGCGAACTCAGGTTTGAATGCTTTGCCAACACCACGATCAGCGCCGCAGAAAAAGCCATCAACACCCTGCTTGAAGCCTGGCGAGCCAATGGTCAGGTATTGGGGAGGGAATTTGCGGTGGCCTTTAGAGACGGGGAGTTCAGAGTCAGGCTGCTGCTGCCGGAAGAAACCAGTCTGGCCAACAGGCATAACAGTCCCTGGGCCAAACAGGCGTTGCAACAGTTAACCGAGGCCAAATTGCTGGCCCCCAAGGAAAAGCTCATAGGTCAGGATATCAATTCCGAGGTCAGCACCCTGGAGCCCCCAAGTTGGCAGCTGCTTTATACCAGCTATGTGCATATGTGCTCGCCACTGCGCAGCGGCGATAACTTGCTACCCATTCCCCTCTACCGTATTCCCGCGACCTTCAACGGCGATCACAAGCGGGTGATCCGTTGGCAAACCGAGTGGCAAGCCTGTGATGAACTGCAGATGGCCGCAGCAACCAAGGCCGAATTTGCCGCCCTTGAGGAGCTTTCCTGCCCGGACAGCGATCTGTTTCGCCGCGGCTGGGATTTGCGTGGCCGTATCGAATATTTGACAAAAATTCCTACCTATTACTACCTTTACCGGGTCGGGGGAGAGAGTAAACAAGCCGAATTGGCCCGTCCCTGCCCCCGCTGCGGCAACCCGGATTGGCGCCAACCCAGCCCGTTGCTGGATCTATTTCATTTCCGCTGTGACAACTGCCGGATAGTCTCCAACCTCTCCTGGGATCATCAATAAACTGGGACAATCAATAGCCTAGGATCATCAATAACAGTGATCATCAATCAATAGTGATTGTGGTAACCCCGACTGTCAGCGGCGGGAAAACAGGTGTTGCCACATAAGCTTCATCCGCGCCCAGAGACCGGGATGGTCGACATCCGCCATGGCCGGCTCCACTGGCTCAATTGCCGGCGCCACTCTGGGGCGCAGCAAAGTGAGAAACTCTTCCAGACTGTCTGCCAGCTTCTTTGAGGGGAGCTCACCCGGGGTCTCGCGCCAGACAGCACCGGTTTCATTATCCACGCAGATCATCTCATCACCTTGCCCCAATAGACCGATAAACCAGGTCGGTGGCTGCTTGAGCTTGCGTTTCATCATCAAATGCCCAATCAGATTCTGCTGCAGAAACTCAAAATCATCCTGACTCCAGGGCTGCAATAGTTCCCCTTCGCCGAAATCGGCTTCAAACAACAGATGCGCGGCAAAAAACTGCCCATAAAACTCGTCGATATCGGCATGCAGCGGCAACTCCAGCGCATGACTGACATTGGCAAAACTGCCAGGCTGTTCACGGCGAATAGTCTGCCACAGTAGTGGATCTTCGCCATCCTCCTGCAGCAAGCAGGGCGAGGCTTCTCCCCTGGCATAATATCTGGGGCCTTCCCCCAGACTCGACTGGTAACTTTGATGATAACGGCTGAAAAATTGCTCCAACGCCTGGGCACAAGACACTTATCGCACTTCCAAATTCAGGTATAATGGTGACCTATTTTGACACGGAAACCCGCTTGATGACACAGAATCACGACCCTTACCGGAACGCCGAAGCCTTATCTGGCCTGACACTGGGTCAGCAGACAGATTATCAAGAGCATTACGCCCCAGAGCTGTTGCAGGGTGTGCCCCGCAAACTCAACCGTGATGCAATCAACCTGAGTGCACCTCTGCCGTTTCAGGGGGCCGATATCTGGACCGGCTATGAGCTCTCCTGGCTCAATGCCAAGGGCAAGCCCATGGTAGCCATCGCCGAGTTCCAGCTGGATCTCAACAGTGAGCATTTAATTGAGTCCAAATCCTTCAAGCTCTATCTGAACAGTTTCAATCAAACCCGCTTTGACAGTACTGAAGCCGTCGAGCAGACCCTGACCCAAGATCTGAGCCGCTGTGCCAATGGCGAGGTAAAAGTCAGAGTGATTGAGCCCAAGCACTTCAACAGTCAGAGAGTTGTTGAGCTGCCGGGGCACTGCATTGACGATCTGGATATTGAAGTCAACGACTATGAGTTCAACCCCAAATGGCTCGAAGAAAGCACAGACGACAAGCAGATAGTCGCCGAGACCTTGAACTCCAACCTGCTTAAGTCCAACTGTTTGATCACCTCGCAGCCTGATTGGGGCAGCGTGATGATCCGCTACCAGGGCCCCAAGATAGACAGGGAAAAGCTGCTGCGTTATCTGATCTCTTTCCGCCAGCATAACGAGTTCCACGAACAGTGTGTGGAGCGAATATTCACCGATCTGAAGCGTTTCTGCCATTGCAGTAAATTGACCGTCTACGCCCGCTACACCCGCAGAGGTGGATTGGACATCAACCCTTTCCGCAGTGACTTTGAGCACGTGCCGGAAAGCCAACGCCTGGCTAGACAGTAATCGAACATAAAGCGGCTTTAAGGCCGCTTTTTCGCTCCTGACCGGTAACCTATTTCAGAGTGCTACTGGCCAAGGTGCCACTGCAGTTGCCAGTTGATGGCTGCAGGCGCCCCTATGGTCAGGGCCAATCGATAACCCGGCTCCATATGGCCAAGCCAACTCTGCCATCGGGTGTTTTCCTTAGGCTTTAACAAAAGCCCACGGCGCATCGAAGCAATCTCGGCAGGCCGCTCGGCCGAGCATGCTTCCCCGGAACTCAAGTCGAACGCAAACCCATCAAGCGGCTGCGCCAACCCCTTGCCGGTCGCCTTGATATAAGACTCTTTCAAGGCCCAGAGGTCGAAAAACGCCTCTCGCCGCGCGGCATCATCCAGATTTCGTAACTGCTGCAGCTCAAAAGGCGCAAAATAGTGGCGCATCACAGTATCGATAGCCGTGCGCATCCGTAAACGCTCTATATCGACGCCAAGTTGCAACTCAGGAGAAGGATGTTTCAGCAATGCCAACAGCAGCCAATCACCGCTGTGACTGAGGTTAAAATGCAGCTGAGTCTGTTGAAACTGCTCATCACAAAGGCGCGGCTTACCCTGGGGACCATAATCGAAACACCACTCCCGGGCTGCAAGCGGCGCTTGAGTACTCAGGGTCTTTCTCAGCAAGGCGCGGCTTGTTATTGCCCGTTGCTTTACCTCTTTATGGCTTATTCGGGCAAACTTTTCCCGCTCGGCCGGCGTCAGGCACAGCGCCAGGTCTTTGAGTTTTAAAGGCTCACTGGGGCTTAAGGGATACAAAAAGAGCTGAACGGCGTTGATGGGAGGCTCCAAAACCAAGGGGGAGTAGGCTATTTTGCCCTGGCCTCCCCCTCGGTCTCAAGTGCTAATCATTCATGTTTTGCTGATTCATTTTATCGACATAGGCTCTCGCCTCTTCCCGCTCTCTTTCCCGCTGCTGGGCGGTTGTACAGCGGCGGTTGGGAATATTGCTGCCGGTAACCCTAACCCGGTCGCAGCGGTATCCCTGTTCATCGAGTCTTTGTTGACGGGCCGCATCCTCTGGCGACAACTCGGCGGTCGTGGCACTGGTACCACTGCAACCGGCGCCAAGTACTGTAAACAAGGCCGCACTCGCCATTCCCAGTAGATTATTTTTTGTTAAATACACCTGACACTCTCCATTTCTGTTGCTGATGCCAGTTCATCCAGCTGCCCTAAAGGCAGATACCCAAGTTGTAACATAAGCTGCAATATAAGCGGCAACACACCACAGGGGATTAGGGATAAATAGGTATCAGATATCCATTTTTACAGCACAAAAAACCAAAACAACCAAGTTATATCAATTTAAAAACAAATCAACAACAAGTCATTCCGGACTCATTTGCGAGTAAGTGCCTTAAAACAAAAGCAGGATTTTCAGTCCCAGATGATTGTATCGAGCGGCAGGCACTGGTAATCTGCTTCACCTGTTACTGAAATAACAGCCTGACGCTCAGTATTGTGGAAGTTTGCAACCATAGCAGACAGGCGAGAAAGGAAGCCCAAGGGCCCAGTCCCAGCTGATTATGAAGCAAACTCAAACCGGAAAACGGCGCCATCGCAATGCCACCACCACCCCGGAAATGCGCCGCTTTATCCAGGAGTCGGAGCTCAATGTCAGCCAACTGGCACGGTTACTGAATATCAGTGAAGCAACCGTTCGCAAGTGGCGTAAACGCGAGTCGACCCAGGATCAATCCCATACCCCGCATCATCTGAATACTACCCTGAGCGATATTCAGGAATATGTGGTTGTCGGACTGCGTTGGCAGCTCAAGCTGCCATTGGACAGGCTGTTGCAAGTCACCCAAGAGTTTATCAATCCCCATGTTTCGCGCTCCGGGCTGGCCCGCTGTCTGAAACGCCACGGCGCGTCCCGGCTCGACAATATTGATGCTGCGCACTCGCTGCCGCCGAAACACTTCAATAAGCTGCCGGTCTACAGCGGCAGCAAGATGCAAACCTACACCCTCAACAGCCAAACGCTCGCCGATGCGTTGATGCTGCCCAGTACCGATGAACACACTGTGGTTCAGGTCGAAGCCATGAGTATTCCCATTGGCCAACAGACCCATTCGGTACTCATAGGGATGGATCCCGTCAGCGGCTGGGTCTATGTCGACATCTATCAGGATGACGACACCCACGCCGCCGACCGCTACATAGCCTACGTCCTCAAGCGAGCCCCGTTTGCACTGCGCCGCTTGCTGGTACGCAACTATCATATTTTCCAATCCAGGTTTCCCGCTGCCGCCAAGGCAGGGCGCAAACCCAGGCCGCAACTTGCAGCCACCAATGGAGATGCTCAATGAGCCAAGCACAAGCCTCTCAGATAGACAAACGCCTCAACAAAAGGCTGAAAGACACGCCGATTGCCATAGTCGGCATGGCGAGCCTGTTTGCCGGCAGTCGTTATCTGAACCAGTTTTGGGATCTGATCTGCGACAAGATAGATGCCATCACCCAAGTGCCCGCCGACCGCTGGCAAGTGGCAGACTATTTTGACCCCGACAAGAAAGCCGCCGACAAGAGTTACTGCAAGCGCGGCGGCTTTATCCCGGAAGTGGATTTCAACCCGATGGAGTTTGGTCTGCCGCCTAATATCCTGGAACTGACCGACACCTCGCAGCTGCTGTCGCTGGTGGTAGCCAAAGAGGTGTTGGAGGATGCAGGTATCCATGAAGGCTCGGACTATAACCGCGACCGCATCGGTATCACCTTGGGGATTGGCGGTGGCCAGAAGATCAGCCAAAGCCTCAATGCCAGGCTGCAATACCCTGTGCTGAAAAAGGTGTTTCGCGAGAGTGGCGTCAGTGAGCAGGACAGCGAAATGCTGATCCGCAAATTCCAGGACCAATATATACACTGGGAGGAAAACTCCTTCCCTGGGTCACTCGGCAATGTTATCGCCGGTCGGATTGCCAACCGTTTCGATCTCGGCGGCATGAACTGTGTGGTCGATGCCGCCTGTGCCGGCTCGCTGGCGGCAATGCGAATGGCGCTCACCGAGCTGACCGAGGGCCGCAGCGATATGATGCTCACCGGAGGCGTCTGCACCGACAACTCCGCCTATATGTACATGAGCTTCTCCAAGACCCCGGCCTTTACCAGCGACGAGCAGATAAAGCCGTTCGACGCCGACTCCCGCGGCATGATGATAGGCGAAGGCATAGGCATGGTGGCGCTGAAACGCCTGGAGGATGCCGAGCGCGACGGTGACCGCATCTATGCGGTGATCAAGGGGGTTGGCGCCTCCAGCGACGGTAAGTTCAAGAGCATTTACGCGCCGCGCCCCGAAGGCCAGGCCAAGGCGCTGCAGCGGGCCTATGATGATGCCGGGTTCCCGCCCCATACTCTGGGCCTGATGGAAGCCCACGGCACAGGTACTGCCGCCGGTGATGTGGCCGAATTCAGCGGCCTCAACGCCGTAATGAGCCAGGATAATCCTGAGCTGCAGCACATTGCACTGGGTTCAATCAAGTCCCAGGTGGGCCATACCAAGTCGACCGCCGGCACTGCCGGGATGATCAAGGCGGCATTGGCGCTGCACCACAAGGTGTTGCCGCCCACCATCAATGTGAAGCAGCCCAACCCCAAGATGGCAGTGGAGCAATCGCCCTTCTATCTCAACACTCAAACCCGCCCCTGGATGCCAAGAACCGACGGTACGCCAAGGCGCGCCGCCGTCAGCTCCTTTGGCTTTGGTGGCACCAACTTCCACCTGGTATTGGAAGAGCACAGCCCCGAATTACCCAAGCACCCCTCGCGCCTGAGACGCACGCCTTTGCCGCTGCTGTTTTGCGCACCAGACAAACCTACGCTGGAGCAAGAGATAAGCGCTCTGCTCAAGACGCTGGAGTCAGATGCCCATGACGACCTTGAAACCCTGTGCGCGCCCTATCGCCTCGGCAGCCAGACACAGGTACAAGGCCCCAGGCTGGGACTGCTTGCCTGCGACACCATAGAGCTGCAGCAAAAGCTGCAACAGGCCTTGAACAAGCTGCAAAGCACGGCTGAAGAACAGCCGCAAACCCGTTGGCTACAGCAGGGAGTCGAGTACCGCAGTGGGCCTTTGACTGAGGCCTTGACCGCCGCCCTGTTTGCCGGTCAAGGCAGTCAGTATCTACAGATGGGCTCTGGGCTAACCCAGCTCTATCCCGAGCTTCGCGCCGAATTTGCCGCCGCCGACCGTGAGTTTTCCCGCCAGGGCGTAGCCGACAAGTACGGCATGGGCCCCTTGTCGGCGCGGGTGTTCCCGATAGCCAAATTCTCGCCCCAGGCCAGCAAAGAGGATGAACTGGCACTGGCCAATACCCGCTTTGCCCAAAGCGCCATTGGCGCCCTCGGCATGGGACAGTTCACTCTGCTTTGCCAGGCCGGATTCCAGGCGGATATGCTGGCCGGTCACAGCTTTGGTGAGCTGTCGGCACTGCGCGCCGCTGGTGCCTTGAGCCGTGAGAGCTATTACGCGCTGGCCTTCGCCCGAGGCGATGCCATGGCCAGTGTCCCCGAAGATAAAGATCCGGGCGCCATGAGCGCCGTTATTCTGCCTTCAGCCGCTGAGCGAAATACGCTCGAGCAACTGTTGCAGACTGAACCCGAGGTGCAGATAGCCAATATCAACAGCCCGGTTCAGCTTGTGATTGCCGGCGCGAGTGAAGCGGTAGCCCGGCTCAACCTCAAGCTGAACGAGGCAGGTTTGCGCGCCATAGCGCTGCCGGTATCCGGTGCCTTCCACACTCCGCTGGTGGCCCATGCGCAGCAACCCTTTGCCAAGGCGATTGCCCGCCAGGGCTTGAGCGATGCGAAAACGCCTCTGTATGTCAATGCCACAGGTGACAAGCTGGCACAGGATGCCGAAAGCCTCAGAGCCAACCTGGAGCAGCATATGCTCAAGCAGGTGCGCTTCAGTGAGCAGATAGAGAGCATGTACCGGGACGGCGCCAGAATATTTGTCGAGTTTGGCCCGAAAAACACCCTGGCCAGGTTGGCGCAAGCCACCTTGGGCGATCGCGCCGCCGAATGCCTGTTCCTGTCGCTGGACAGCCCAAGCTGTATCGATTCACTGGCCGCCGACACTGAGCTGAAGCAAGCCCTGCTCAGCCTGGCATTGGCGGGCCTGCCCCTGACAGATCCCGATGCCTATCGCGCCGTACAAACCCAGGCCAAACACAAAGCCTCACCGATGACTATCAAGCTCGGTGCCAGTAACTATATCAGCCCGGCGACCGCCCAGAAGATGGCGGCCTCACTCAAAGAGGGCCGGATCAGTCAACAGACAAAAATAGTCGAGAAAGTCGTGGAAAAAATCGTCGAGATCCCAGTTGCGGCCGCAAGCCAAAACCCGAGTCAACCGAGCCAAGCTACAGCGCCACAGGCAGCAAATGGTCACCCAGCGAACAGCGGCGGCAGCGGATTACAGCTGTTTTTCAGCACCCAGCAACAGTTGGCCGAGCTGCATCAGCAGTTTCTGAATATCCCGCTGCAATATGGCAACAGTGTACAGCAACTGCTCGCCGAGCAAGTAAAACTGGCAACGGCCGGTAAAGCGATTCCTGACAGCCTCAACCAGACCCTGGCCATGTTCCACCAGCACCAGGCCGAGACGTTGAAGATCCACAACGACTTTATTCAATCGCAAAATCTCGGTGCCCAGCAGTTGTTGCAACAACTTCAGGGCGGCGCTGTGTTGACCAAGATAGAGCAGGCCCAAGCAGTACCAGTGTCAGAGCCTATGCCCGCCCAGGCTGCAGCGCCTATAACTCACGCCGCAGCGCCAGTCAAAGCAGCAAGCTCGCCACAGCAACCCAGCCAAGCGCTACAGCAACCCAGCCAAGCGCTACAGAGCCGGCCTCAAGCCACTGTCCCTGTCCCTGTCCCAACCATAGCCGTAACCACTGCCAAGCCAAGCACAGGTGTTGAAGAGCTGATGCTGCAAGTGGTGGCGGATAAGACAGGCTACCCCACGGAAATGCTCGAGCTGGGGATGGATATGGAAGCCGATCTCGGTATCGACTCCATCAAGCGGGTGGAAATTCTCGGCACAGTGCAGGATGCCTTGCCTGAGCTGCCACAATTGGATGCCGCCACCTTGAGTGAATGCCGCACTCTGGGACAGATCGTCGATTATCTGCAGCAAAGCGCCGGTGTGGATTCCAGTGTGCAACCCGAGCCAATTCAGCCGAGCCCAGCCCTGTCAAACACGGCTCAATCAAACACAGCTAGTGATGTGACGGCACTGATGCTGCAGGTGGTGGCCGACAAGACAGGCTACCCCACGGAAATGCTCGAGCTGGGGATGGATATGGAGGCCGATCTCGGTATCGATTCCATCAAACGGGTGGAAATTCTCGGCACAGTGCAGGATGCCTTGCCTGAGCTGCCACAGTTGGACGCCGCCACCCTAAGCGAATGCCGCACCCTGGGGCAGATTGTCGACTATCTGCAGCAAAGCGCCGGAGTGAACACCAGTGTTCAGCCACCCCGGGCTCAATCAAACGCAGCTCAATCAAACACTGCTCATGCAAATCAGAATGATGTCACGGCACTGATGCTGCAAGTGGTGGCCGACAAGACCGGCTACCCGACCGAAATGCTCGAGCTGGGGATGGATATGGAAGCCGATCTTGGTATCGATTCCATCAAACGGGTGGAGATCTTGGGCACAGTACAAGATGAATTGCCTGAGCTGCCGCCGCTGGACGCCGCAACTCTAAGTGAATGCCGCACCCTGGGGCAAATTGTCGACTATCTGCAGCAAAGCGCCGGAGTGAATTCAAGCGTTCAGCCAAGCCCGATTCAATCAAACACAGCTAGTGATGTGACGGCACTGATGCTGCAAGTGGTGGCGGACAAGACCGGCTACCCGGCCGAAATGCTCGAGCTGGGGATGGATATGGAGGCCGATCTTGGTATCGATTCCATCAAGCGGGTGGAAATTCTCGGCACAGTGCAGGACCAATTGCCTGAGCTGCCGCCTCTGGATGCCGCCACCTTAAGCGAATGCCGCACCCTGGGGCAGATAGTCGATTATCTGCAGCAAAGCGCCGGAGTGGATTCAAGCGCGCAGCCTGAGCCAGTTTCAAATCAGAGTGATATCACGGCAATCATGCTGCAGGTAGTGGCTGAGAAGACCGGCTACCCGGCCGAAATGCTCGAACTGGGGATGGATATGGAGGCCGATCTCGGTATCGATTCCATCAAGCGGGTGGAAATTCTCGGCACAGTGCAGGACCAATTGCCAGAGCTGCCACAGCTGGACGCCGCAAGCTTAAGCGAATGCCGCACCCTGGGGCAGATCATAGATTGTTTTGCCGGTTCAAACGCTGAGCATGCCGCCGAGCCGCTAACCCAAACCGATGAGACGCCAAACACTCAGCCGAGTGTGGCCTTGCCGCCCCATGCGGGAATCAGCCTAAAAAAGCTGCCGGCGGCAGATAGATTCTCAGGCGCAAGCGCCGAGGCTCTGTTTGCCGCGAACAGCTGTGCGCTGCTGCTCGATGACGGCCACAACGCCGGTGTCCTGGCCAAGAAACTGACAGACAGTGGCATCAATGTCACTCTGGTGCGCCCGGCGGCAACCGATTCGCAATCGGCGCTGGATAGCAAACTGCCAATCCTGACTCTGGCCAGCAATGATGATGCCGGAGTCGAGGCGCTCATCGCCGGACTCGAACAGCAAGTGGCCATCTATATCCATCTGCAGCCACAACTGCCGCGGGAACAACTCGAAGAGTTGATGCCGCTCAACATCACGGCCAAGACTCAGGTACAACTGAGCTTCCTGTTCGCCAAGCATTTGAGCCCAGCCTGGCAAACGCCGACAAAAGGCCGCCGCGCCTTTATCACTGTGGCGCGTATGGATGGTCAGCTGGGTTTCAGCGGTCAGCCCTGTGAATTGAATCAGAGCGCCCTGTTTGGCTTAACCAAGACCCTGGCGCAGGAATGGCCTCAGGTGCATTGCCGCGCGTTGGATCTTGCTCCTGAGCTTGATGCCTCGGCGCTGGCCTCGCAAGTCATGGATGCGCTCTACAGCCCGAGTCAGGATCCGTTGGAGTGGGGCAAAAGCGCCGCCGGCAGAGTGACCCTGGTAGCGACTTCGGCCGATGACCAGAATGCTGCCGATACAAGCCTGGCGCCATGCAGACTCGATAGTTCAGATAAAATACTGGTGACCGGGGGCGCAAAAGGCGTCACCCTGGACTGCGCCCTGGCGCTGGCCCGCCAAAGTGGCAGTCACTTTATTCTCGCCGGTCGCAGCAAGGCCTTGGCATTGGAAGCATTCCCCGATTGGGCCAAGGGGCTTGAGAGCGGTCAGCTAAAAGCAGCCGCAATCACCGCGCTATTGGCCAAGGGGCAAAAGCCCTCGCCCAAGGAAGTGGAAGCCCTGATAAAACCTCTGGTCAACGCGCTTGAGATACACGCAGCGCTCAAGCGCTTTGAGGCCATAGGTGCCAGCGCCGAATACCTGAGCCTGGATGTCAGTAACCCGGATGCGGTCGCGTCCACACTGGCGCCCATTCAGGCATTGGCGCCTATCAGCGGGCTGATTCACGGCGCCGGGGTGTTGGCCGATAAACACATCGCCGACAAGACCCTCGCCGAACTCGAATTGGTTACAGGCACTAAAGTTGGCGGCCTCTCCGCCTTGCTCAGTACCTTGGCGCCAAACAAAAAGGCCGCCGAGCACTTAAAACTGTTGGCGCTGTTTTCCTCCGCCGCCGGTTTCTACGGCAACACAGGCCAGAGCGACTACGCCATGGCCAATGAAATTCTCAATAAAACCGCTCATCGGCTGCATCATGAGTTGCCGACCACCCGAGTGATCAGTTTCAACTGGGGCCCCTGGGATGGCGGCATGGTCAATGCGGCGCTGAAGCAGATGTTTGAGTCCCGCGGCGTCTATGTGATCCCAAGAGAAGCCGGTGCCAAGCTGTTTGCCGAGGCGATTCTGGCCCGCTCGGAGCCGCAGCTGTTGATTGGCTCCAGTATGCAAGGCCCGGGGGGCAAACAAGGCCTGAACCACACAGATGTGCCAGAGGCCCAAGCTAGCTCGCAAACCCTGAGTCGCAGCATCAAGCGCCAGGAGCTGGCGCTGCTGAAAGATCACTGCATAGGCGGCAATCCGGTATGGCCGACTGTCTGCGCGCTCCAGTGGATGCTGCAAAGTGCCCAGAGCCTCTTTGGCGGCGATTGGCGCGCCGTGGACTATAAGCTGCTCAAAGGCGTGGTGTTTGACAGTGATGAAAAGCGATTGCAGCTCAGCCTGACTCTGGGAGCCGACGGCGAGCTGCAGGCGAGCATCAGCTGTGATGAGCGGCCTCAGTATCAGGCGACCCTGCTGCCGTTAATGCAGCAACCGTTAATGCAGCAGCCCGCCAGTCAGCCACTGGCACATGTTTCTATGCCCGAAACAGGTGAAAGTGGGCCCGAGATCGGCGAAGGTGAGCTCCAAGTGCGTCAAGGCAGTGAGCTTTATCACAGCGGCGCCCTGTTCCATGGCCCGCAGTTGCAGGCCATTACTGAGGTGCTGCAGTTTGACGATCAAGGGCTTAGCTGCCGATACCGGCTACCGGATGCCGCATCGAGCGAAGAGCGCGCCCTGATCCAGCAAGACGCACTGCTGCAGGCCATGTTGATCTGGGCCCGGCTCAAATACGATGCCGCCAGCCTGCCCTCTTCCCTGGCGGCGCTCTGGCAAAACGCCCTGCTGCCTGAAAATGACACCGGCCTTATTCGCCTGCAGGTGACCAAGCACTCCAGCCGTCAGCTCAGCGCCGATCTGGCCCTGTTCAACGCCGAGGGCCAACTGCAAACCGGGCTGGAAAATGCCAAGGTCACCATTAGCAAGGGGCTCAATGCCGCCTTTGAACCGGCCAAGGCCGCCACAGGTAATAGAGAAAGGCCTTGAGCAAAGCGATAGGCCCTATGCCTCACATTGAAGTAAAGCCGCTGCGGCTGGCACTGTGCCTGGTCGAAGAGGAGCAAAGCCTGGCGCCCAAGCTTAGGGCTGCCTTGCGCACTATCGCGTTTGATAGCAATCAGGCTCCCGACTGGCCTTGGCTGGTGACCGAGGTCAAGGCCGGGGCAAGCCTGAGCCTGGTGCTGCCATCAAAGCAGCGGCTATTGCTGCTAAGCGCAGTCGATGCGGCGCAGGCAAGACTGCATCCCCAAGCCTTGCTGCAGGCCTTAAGCCATGGCGCTCACAAGCCGCAGCAGCTTCTTAAGCAGGCCTGGCAGCAGGCAAAACGCCCGGAGATAGAAGAAAGGGACACTCTGTTTCTGAAGCAATCGCTGGAACTTGAGCCGTTATGCCTGCAACTGGAGGCATTTGCCAAGCGGCGCCTGGCGCAGAAAATGGCGGGGTTGCCTTTTCAAGGCAAGTCTCTGGCGCTGGTCTTCAGCTCCCCGGCTATGGCACTGATCCTCAGCCAAGGCACAGCCTTGAGCGGTTCTTGTGATAAAACAGCCTTGAGCGACTCTTGCCTGAACAGCTCTGGTGTAAGCGGCTTGGCTTTTGGAAAAGAATCAACCTCTGGCCTTTGCCCCCAAGGAGCGCCCTGGCTTTTACCGCTGACCTTGATTGCCAGCCCAAAGACTCTGCTCAGTGAGGCGCAAACTGCGCTGCAGCAGGCCAAAAGTCGCCTGAGCCAATCGATGAGCGCAGATGCTCTGGCGCGCTGGCTGACGGATGAATTGAAAACCCTGGAGCAGAGCTTTTCAGGCACAGCGCCCGAGGGCGGCGAATACTATTCGCTGGTGCTTATTGGCAAAGATGCCGCCGAGCTTATTGCCGAGAGCGAATTGCTCCTGGGTCAGCTTCGGAAAATAACGTCTTTGGCCGAAGTGCCAGAGCTTGAGCTTATTACGCCAAATGGCAGCGTTTTTTGCGCCAAGCCGCTGGGCCCGGCTCGCCTCTGCTTTGTCTACCCGGGTGTCGGCACGGCTTACCATGGCATGCTCGGCGCCTTAAAACAGGCCTTTCCACGCAGTCATGCCGATTTTGAGGCCGCAGCAACAGCCGAAAATGTCGCCCTATCCACCCTGCTGCCAGCAGCCTTGAGCGATATTTCTTATACATCATCCTTGAGCGATGCTTCTAATGAAACAGCCTTGAGCGATAAAGAAGAGGCCACACCCAGTCCGGCGCCAACAATGACACTCGCCGAGCAGGCCGTTGCCGGGGTCGGCGCCAGTGTGCTGCTGACGCAGATACTGCGGCGTGAGTTCAAGCTCCGCCCGGCCTTTGCCATCGGCTACTCCATGGGCGAAGCGGCCATGTTTGCCGCCAATGGCGTCTGGGACAAGCCTTTTGCTTTGGTTAAACCTACGCTGGAAAGCCGGATTTTCTCAGAGCAGATCTCGGGCGCGCTCACAGCCGTGCGTCAGGAGTGGCAACTCGATGCCAGAGACGCCATCTGCTGGAACAGTTTTCTGCTGCGCATTGATACAGGCAGCATCACGCCATTATTGCAAAACCCGGTTTACTCACGGGTCTACCTCGCCATACGTCAGGGGCCAAGCTGCGTGCTGGCCGGAGATGAGGCTCAGTGCCGGGCACTGATAAAGGCCCTTGGCAAACGCGGCGTTGCCGCCAACCGGGTCACCGCCATGCACACACCGGCGGCCCTGCGTATAAAGCCCGAATTGACCGTCTTTTATGACAGGCCACTCTCGGGTGAGCTTGAACAGCCGCAGCCCATCTATATCAGCGCCGGCAGCGAGCAGCCGCTCAAACCTGCCAGGCTTGAGCGCAAGCAGATAGCCGAGACCATAGCGACTTGTTTCAGCCAGCCACTCAATGTGGAGTCGCTGCTGCAACGGGCCCGAAAACATGGCGCGCAGCTGTTTCTGGAGGTCGGCGCCGACAGCCAAACCAGCAGCATTATCCAGGCGATGGCCGGAAAACAGCTCTCCAGCGATATCAAGGCCTTTGGTTGCGATCGCAAACATAGCGGCGCCGCCGACAACAAAGCATTACTCAAGGCCCTGGCTCGACTCATCAGCCACAGGGTCCCACTGGCCACAGCTGCGCTGTATCCACAGCTTGCCCGGCCCGATAACTTAGTGACGTGAGAAAGTGAGAACAGAGTGACAAGTAAACAAGCCGAGCCCATTGCCATAGTTGGCATGGCCGCCCGCTTCCCGGGCTGTGAGGATCTGGACGCCTTCTGGCAACTGCTCAGCGAAGGCCGGGATGCCATCAGCGCCCTGAATGACAGCCAATTGGGCGCCAGAGTCAGCGATTATCAAGGCGCAAAAGGCCAGAGCGACCGTTTCTATTGTGATCAGGGCGGTTATATTCGCCAGCTAAACTTCTCGCCCGAGGGCTATGCCAGATCAGCGGATGAAATGGCAACGGGTGCCGAAACCTGGGATCAGCATCTGTTGTGGGCACTCGATTGCGCCCGCAAGGCCCTGCAAAGCGCCGAGCTAACCCCAGCGCAAAACGCTTCCGACTTGGCGCGCTGCGGCGCCGTGATGGGCACGCTTTCGTTCCCCACCCGAGCTTCCAACAAGGCCTTTTTGCCGCTGTATCATCACAGTGTCGATACGGCGCTGCGGCGCCGTTTCCCCGGCATGCCGCCATTGGCATCAGCCATAGATGCTGGAACGGCTGCAGATGCAAGCATTCGCCATTGGGATACGGATATCGCTGCCCAGGGCTCTGAACTGCTGTGCGATTGCCTGGGCCTTGGCGGCCCCAGCCTGAGCCTGGATGCCGCCTGCGCCAGCTCAGTCTATGCATTGCGCCTGGCCTGCGACTATCTCAGCAACCACAGCGCCGATGTGATGTTGGCCGGTGCCGTCAGCGGCGCCGATCCCTTCTTTATCCATATGGGCTTTTCCATTTTCCAGGCCTTCCCCGAGTCGGGCCAAAGCGCCCCGCTGGATAACAGTTCCGGCGGCCTGTTTGCCGGTGAAGGCTGCGGCGTATTGGTGCTCAAGCGCCTGAGCGATGCCCAAAGGGATGGCGATACCATTCACGGCATAGTCAGAGGCACAGGGCTTTCCAACGATGGTCGCGGCCAGTTTGTCTTAAGCCCCGCCAGCAAGGGCCAGGTACTGGCGTTTGAACGGGCCGCCGAGGCGGCAAATATCGCGCCATCCCAGGTGGAGGTGATTGAATGCCACGCCACGGGTACACCTCTGGGTGACAAGGTGGAACTCAGCTCCATGGAGCAGTTTTTCGGCCCACGTCTGGAAGGCTGTGCCGCGCCTAAAATCGGCTCGGTCAAATCCAACCTCAGCCACTTGCTGACCGCTGCCGGCATGGCAGGCATCATCAAGTTGCTGCTGTCGATGAAACACAAGCTGTTACCCGCCTCGGTGAGAATATCGGCGCCGCTGAGCTCGCCCAACGGCTTGTTTGGCGAGCACAATATAGTGCGCAGCGCCATCCCCTGGCCAACCAAAGCGGGCAATCCCGGCCCGGTTGCCGGGGTGTCTGTGTTCGGATTCGGAGGCTGTAACGCCCACTTGCTGCTCACAGGGCCCGATGCTGCCAAAGAGTTTATTCGGGCCAAACCTTCGCCGGGAGCGGCTGCAAACCAAGGCGCTGACGGCCTGGCGATTGAGGGCGCCGCCGCGCATTTCGGCGCCGCCGACTCGCTCGAGACGCTTGCCAAACTGATAGCCAAAGGGCAAACGGCCACCAGAGCCCTGCCCCAAAAACGCTGGAAAGGCCTGGAGCGAAACCGCTCTTTGCTCTCCAGCATGGGGCTTGAACAGGCGCCCAATGGCGGCTACATAGACGAGTTTGAACTGGATTTCCTCAAATTCCGCCTGCCGCCCCATCCGGGAGATAGACTGGTGGCGCAGCAATTACTGCTGCTCAAGGTGGCCGATGATGCGATTCGCGATGCCAATCTGCCCATGGGTGGCCGGGTGGCTGTGTTGGTCGCCATGGAAACCGAGCTTGAGCTGCATCAGTTCCGCGGCCGGGTTAATCTGCATAGCCAGATTAGCCAGAGCCTTAACGATGCCGGCATCACCTTAAGCCAGGATGAGTATCTCGAACTCGAGCGTTTGGCGATGGACAGCGTACTGCCCAGCGCCAGCCTCAATCAATACACCAGCTATATAGGCAACATCATGGCCTCCCGGGTCGCCTCCCAATGGGATTTCAACGGCCCGGCTTTCAGTATTTCGGCCGCCGAGCTGTCGGTTCCCCGAGCGTTGGAAGTCGCCGCCAATCTCTGCCGCACCGAGGCGTTGGACGCCGTAGTAGTGGCAGCGGTGGATCTTGCCGGCAGCGCCGAGCGGGTATTGCACTCTGGCAAGCGTCTGCAACAGCTTGGACTGTTACCGGGTGAAGGCGCCGGCGCCTTGGTGCTGACGCCGTCAGTTGCGCATCAAAGCGGCCGCTACGGCGCCCTGACAGAGCAGAGTTTCAAGCCGTTTTCATCAGTGGAATTAACAACTACAGAGCCTCTCTCTACGGCAGACTCAAGGGAGCAAGCACTTTGCCGGGACGCACAGCCTGAGGTAGATGAACACAGCCCCAGCATCAAGGCTTTTCGTCGTCTCGCGGCCACCAGCCACAGCGCCGTCTCGCGTATGGGGCACAGCTTTGCCGCCGCTGGAATGGCCAGTTTGCTGCACTCGCTGCTGCGCCTGACCCAGGATAGGGATAAAGACTCCCACACCCTGCTGATAGATGGCGAGCGCCGCTGCGCCGCGGTTACTTTGCAACAGTCGGCGGAGCAAAAGGCGCGTCTGCAACAGGCGCTCCGCACGCAGAATAAAAAGAGCAGTCAAGGGGCCAGTGAAAAGCCCAGTCAAAAGATAGCTGGCGCCAATATCCGCCAGCTGTGGCAAACCATCACCCTTGGCGGTGACGCCATAGAGCAGCATATCGCCACCGCCGAGCTTAAACACGAGACCGGCATTCGCCAAAAGCTTGCCCAGGCAAAGAACACTCAAGCCCAGGCCACGCCGGTAATACACACCAGCAGCCAACAAGTTAACAGTGAACTGACCTTGGAGTTCACTCAGGAACTCATTCAAAAACACTCTCAGGAACACTCTCAGGAGCTCAGCCCGGTGAACAATCAGCACGCCCCATCGGCTCTCAGACAATCCGTGCCCGGCGATAAAATTGCGGCCGCACCCCATAGAGCCGCTACCGAAGCGCACCTGCAGGCACTGGCAGATAATCTACGGCTGGCACGTGAAGCGCACCTGGCCTTTCTCAAGAGTCGTGAAACCGGACTGGCACTGGCCAGCGCCCTCTTGGGCGCCGGAGCTGCGGCCGAAAACCGCTTAAGCGCCGAAAATATCGGCTCAGAAGACAAGCGCTCGACAGCCCAAAACTCCGCCTCAGTAGCACCTTTGCCAGCGCGCACGCCCAATGACTCGGTCCAAACGGCTGCAGAAGCTGTTGCCAAAACCATTACCACCAAAGCGACATCCCAAGTGCCCAAGGACAAACCCTGTATCTGGAATTATCAGGATCTGGTGCAATACGCCGAGGGCGACATAGCGCCGGTATTCGGCCCCGAGTATGCCGTGATTGACAGCTACAGCCGCCGGGTGCGACTGCCCACCACAGATTATCTGCTGGTCTCCAGGGTGACTAAACTCAATGCCCGTCTCGGCGAATACAAACCGAGCACCATGACCACAGAGTATGATATTCCCGAGGACGCCCCCTATTTGGTCGATGGCCAGATCCCCTGGGCGGTGGCCGTGGAATCGGGCCAGTGTGACTTGATGCTGATAAGCTATCTCGGCATAGATCTGGAGAACAAGGGCGAGCGGGTCTACCGTTTGCTCGACTGTACCCTCACCTTCCTCGGCGATCTGCCCCGTGGCGGTGATACCCTGAGATACGACATCTCCATCAATCACTTCGCCCGCAACGGCGATACCCTGCTGTTTTTCTTCTCCTACGAGTGTTTTGTCGGCGAGCGTCTGATCCTCAAGATGGACAACGGCTGCGCCGGTTTCTTCACCGATGCCGAGCTGGCCGATGGCAAAGGAGTCATCCGCACCGAAGAGGAGAGCAAGGCCCGCAACCTGGCGATGGCGAACAAGCGCCAATTCCAGCCCTTGATCCACTGTAAACAACAGATATTTGATTACCAGCGAATGAGGCAACTGCTGAGCGGCGATATCGGCGCCTGCTTTGGCCCATCTCATGACTTGGGTTACCGCCAAGCCTCACTGTGTTTTGCCTCGGAAAAGTTCCTGATGATCGAAGAGGTAAGCAGAGTCGAACCAAGCGGCGGCGCCTGGGGCCTGGGTCTGGTTGAAGGGCACAAGCAACTGGAGCCGGATCACTGGTATTTCCCCTGTCATTTCAAGGACGATCAGGTGATGGCCGGTTCCTTGATGGCCGAGGGCTGCGGTCAGTTGCTGCAGTTCTATATGCTCTATCTTGGCCTGCACAAACACACCCGCAATGGCCGTTTCCAACCACTGGAAAGCGCGCCGCAGAAGGTGCGTTGTCGCGGACAGGTACAGCCGCAATCCAATCGTCTCACCTATCGGATGGAAGTCACAGAAATAGGACTGACACCCAGCCCCTGGGCCAAGGCCAATATTGAGATCTTGCTCGACGGCAAGGTGGTGGTGGACTTCCAGAATCTGGGCGTCATGCTCAAAGAAGATGAAGACTGCCACAGGTATGCCGATGACAGCAACCAGGAGCACAGCAGAAAGCCGCAACACCCTGCCGCCTCGGGAAATGATGCTAACGAGGCGCTGAACGCCGGACGCCAGGCGTCCATCAATGCTCCCTTGATGAGCCAGGAAAGCTGCCCGGACTCTCAGCCCATTCACGGCGTGCTCCCGGTCAGGCATGTTCCGGCGCCAGTAACACCGGACTACCCGAATCGCAGGCCCGATACTGCGCCCTTTACCCCCTGGCACATGTTCGAGTTCGCCACCGGCGATATTGAGAACTGCTTCGGCCCCGACTTTGCCGCCTACCGCGGGCTTATCCCACCGCGCACCCCTTGCGGCGATCTGCAGCTCACCACCAGGGTGACACAGGTGATTGGCAAGCGCGGCGACTTCAAGTCTCCGGCCTCCTGTATCGGCGAATATGAAGTGCCGCCCAAGGCCTGGTACTTCAGTGAAAACAGTCACCCGGCGCATATGCCCTACTCGATTTTGATGGAGATAGCGCTGCAGCCCAACGGTTTTATTTCCGGCTATATGGGCACCACCTTGGGCTATGGCGACACTGAGCTTTTCTTCCGTAACCTCGACGGGAAAGGCACACTGCTGCGCCGGCTTGACCTGCGTGGCAAGACCATCAGCAACGACTCGCGTCTGCTCAGCACTGTCAAGGCGGGCACCAACATCATCCAGAGTTTCAGCTTTGTGCTCAGCGCCGATGGTGAACCCTTCTATGAAGGCGAGGCAGTATTTGGTTACTTCAAGGCCGAGGCGCTGAAAAACCAGTTGGGGCTGGATAATGGCAAGGTGACCGAGCCCTGGGATAAACAGCAGGGGCTTGAGGCCGATGTGAGCTATGATCTTCGCGCTGCCGATTGCGCTCTCTATCATGGCTCTTGGAAGCAAAAACACCTGCGCCTGCCGGGCGGTCGACTCAACTTTGTCGATTCTATCCGCATCTGCCGCCAAGGCGGCCATTCCAACTTGGGCTACATCTATGGCGAGCGCAAAATCGATGCCGCTGACTGGTTCTTCCGCTTCCATTTCCATCAGGACCCTGTGATGCCGGGCTCGCTCGGGGTGGAAGCCATGCTGGAACTCCTGAGTGCCTTTGCTCTGGACGCCGGGCTTGGGAGCCAATTCAGTAACCCAAGATTCGCCCATTGCCTGAGTCAGGTACAGTGGAAATACCGCGGTCAGATCAATCCCCTGAACCGGCAGATGTCGCTGGAGCTGCATATCACAGCCATAGAGGATACGCCGGACAGAGTCACACTGACAGCCGATGCCTGGCTTGCCAAAGATGGCCTGCGAATTTATGAAATAAAAGATCTGGCTCTGGCCATTGAAGAAGCCTGAACCCTCAGGTAAAGACAACCGAACAGATAATGAGAGCAACAAGATGACAAGCTTCAATTGGCCCTGGGCCCTGAACCCAAATAATGATGATGTCTTTGCGGCTACGGATAACTGTGCCGTCAACGCAATCAAGGCGCTGGATAAGCCACTGTTTGTCGCCAGACAAACCAAGGGTGAAATCCTGTTTGCCAATCAGGCGCAGCTTGCCGAGACGAGTGCTAGCGGCAATACACTGCCGGTTTGCGCCATGGTGCCGCCACTCAGCGCAGCAGCGCTCGGCGATCCGGCCTTTGCCGCCTGCCACAAAGTCAAGTACGCCTATTATGCCGGTGCCATGGCCAACGGTATCGCCTCCGAAGAGCTGGTGATTGCCCTCGGCAAGGCCGGCATTCTCTGCTCATTCGGCGCCGCCGGTCTGGTGCCCGCCCGAGTGGAAGCCGCCATCAGCCGAATTCAGGCGGCACTGCCAAGCGGCCCCTACGCCTTTAACCTGATCCATAGCCCCAGCGAACCGGTACTCGAGCAAGGTGCGGTCGAGCTCTATCTCAAACACCGGGTGCGTACGGTCGAAGCCTCGGCCTTTCTGGCGCTGACCCCTCACATAGTGAGATATCGGGTGGCCGGACTGAGCCGGGACAGTGACGGCAACACCCTAATCGCCAACAAGGTGATAGCCAAGGTGAGCCGCACCGAAGTCGCCGCCCACTTTATGGCGCCGCCGCCGGAGAAAATCCTCCAGCAGCTGCTGAGTCAGGGATGGATCACTGAACTGCAGGCCGAACTTGCCAGGCAGGTGCCCATGGCCGACGACATTACCGCCGAGGCAGACTCCGGCGGCCATACCGACAATCGTCCTCTGGTTACCCTGCTGCCCACCATTATCGCCTTGCGGGATCAAATGCAGGCAAAATACGCCTACCAAGAACCTATCCGGGTTGGAGCGGGTGGCGGCATAGGCACGCCGGATGCGGCTTTGGCGGCATTCAATATGGGCGCCGCCTTTATTGTTACCGGCTCTATCAATCAGGCCTGTATCGAAGCAGGTGCCAGCGAGCACAGCCGTAAGCTATTGGCGACCGTGGAAATGGCCGATGTCACCATGGCGCCGGCCGCGGATATGTTTGAGATGGGCGTCAAGCTGCAAGTGGTAAAACGCGGCACCCTATTCCCCATGCGGGCCAATAAGCTTTACGAAATCTACAGCCGCTACGACTCGATAGAGGCCATTCCGGCCGATGAGCGCCAAAAGCTGGAAACTCAGGTGTTTCGCGCCAATCTGGATGAAATCTGGCAAGGCACGGTTGCCCACTTTATGGCGCGGGACCCCGAACAAATTCGCCGCGCCGAGGGCAATCCAAAGCGCAAGATGGCGCTCATTTTCCGCTGGTATCTGGGGCTATCGAGCCGCTGGTCCAACACAGGGGAAAGTGGTCGGGAGATGGATTACCAGATCTGGGCCGGGCCGGCACTGGGTGCCTTCAACGCCTGGGCCAAGGATAGCTACCTGGATGATTACCGTCAGCGCCGCGCCGTGGACTTGGCACTGCAACTGCTCGTAGGTGCCGCCTATCAAAACCGGGTCAACCAGTTGCGAAGCCAGGGCATAGCCCTGCCATCCAGCCTTGGTCATTATCGGCCGCTGAAATCGCTGGACTGATAAGAAGCGAATCTTGATGCAAAAAGGCCAGAGGCAAGTTAATAACCTACCTCTGGCCTCAGTCACCATCAATCGAGCGAGTATGCCGTTAGAATGAATGGATTGAGCGACTTGTCAAACTGAGCTTACTGTTCCGACTGAAGCTCAGTCGCTCAGAACAACAGTCGCCACCGCATAGTGACGTTCATCGGCAATGGACAATAGTGCCCGCTTGGCGCCCAGTGTTTCCAGGCGTTGGCACGCCCCATCACTGAATTCAAGCTGGGGCGCACCATCGGCATTGTTGCTGATATGAATATGCTGAAACGAGACTCCGCGGCCAATTCCAGTTCCCAGCGCCTTGGCAGCCGCTTCCTTGGCCGCAAAGCGCTTGGCCAGAAATCGCGCCGGTTCGCTTAACGTCTCAAAGCGGGCATATTCGGCCTCGGTCAGCACCCGTTTGGCCAGCCTATCGCCGCCCCGTGCCAACTGAGCTTCAATGCGGGCGATTTCCACTATGTCGGTTCCCAGTCCCAGCACAGCCATTACTCGCCTCTGCGACCTTCCAGCATGAGTTGCTTCATATCTCTGACCGCCTTGTCCAGGCCGTCTATCGCCGCCCTGGCTATGATGGCGTGGCCGATATTCAGCTCATGCAGCTCGGGAATGGCCGCTATTGGCTTCACATTGTGATAGTGCAACCCGTGCCCAGCGTTGACCACCAGGCCCTTGCCATGAGCATAGGCAGCCATTTCCGTGATACGGGCCAACTCCTCGCTCTCCTCTTCAGCGCTGTGGGCGTCGGCGTAGCGGCCGGTATGAATTTCTATCACGGGCGCCCCCACGGCAACGGCAGCATCTATCTGCTCGCGGTTGGCATCGATAAAGAGTGATACCTTAATGCCCTGCTCGGCCAGACGTTTAACCGCCGCGGCGATTTTCGGCTGCTGACCGGCAACGTCCAAACCGCCCTCTGTAGTAAGCTCCTCACGTTTTTCCGGCACCAGACAAACATAGGCAGGCTTAACCTCACAGGCGATATCCAGCATCTCTTCGGTGACCGCCATTTCCAGATTCATCCGGGTCTTGAGCGTCTTGGCCAGCAGATAGACATCGCGATCCACTATGTGGCGTCTGTCTTCACGCAGATGGATAGTGATCCCCTCAGCGCCGGCGTGCTCTGCCACGGCCGCTGCATGCACAGGATCCGGGTAATGGGTGCCACGCACCTGCCGCAAGGTGGCGATATGATCTATGTTCACCCCTAACAAGATTCGATTCATCTGTAACTCCTTGATAATTCATGGAATGCACCGGCCTGTTCGGCGGTATAAAAGCAGTTTCTATTCTCTGCCCATTGTAACGGCAGCATTTGAAAAAAGCGGGCTGAAGAGCTCATTTATCCCCTCGGTTTTGCGGCTGTGGCTCCCTTGGCAAATTTCCCCCCCGGCGGGCAAACAACTGCCTGCTGAGCAGTGGCTTATCGCCGAGCAGAGGCCGGAGCAATTGCCGGGTCAAGGCTTTGGCGGCTTGCCAATCCTCTTGCTGAAGGCGATTTTCTGCCAATGCCAACAGAGTGCTTCCCGGGAATGCCTCTTGCCGCTTGACATCACCAACAAAGGGAATAAATCCCTGTTCGGGAATGAATCTGTAGCAGCCATCAGCTTGGATCTCGGCGCCATCGGCATCCTTCAGTAGCGAGGGCATGCAGCCAAGCTCGGATAAGAGTCTGAGCTCGAAATAGCGCAGTGTTGTCTGCTCAAAGCCCTTGGCCAGCGCCAGCAGGCTCTGATGATAACTGAAAAACAGCGCTTCGCCACTCTGGTGGTTACCCAGTACCCGCACCAAGAGTTCATTGAGGTACATGGCCGCATATAAAGCGTCCCCGGACAGGGGTACTGCCGGGGACGCACTTTCAATTTGAGTCAGGGTTCTGAGGTCGCTGCGGCCAGTAAGTTGGAACAGCAGCGGCTGAAACGGCTGCACTATGCTCTTTATCGAGCGCTTGCCACTGCCGACTCTGGCAACGGCGTCGACCCGACCAAAGCCATCCACCAACAGGTTCAACAACATGCTGGATTCCCGATAGGGCCGGGCGTGCAGCACATAGCCTCGCAGCATAGTCGGCCTCAGTCTTCGCCGTAACCCAGACTGCGAAGGGCGCGTTCATCATCGGCCCAGCCCGACTTCACCTTGACCCAGACTTCCAGGAACACTTTGTTATCAAATAACTGCTCCATGTCCTTGCGGGCCTCGGTGGCGATAGTACGAATTCGCTCGCCCTTCTTGCCGATCACCATGCGTTTCTGACCGTCACGTTCAACCAGAATAAGCGCATTGATCTGATAGACGCCATTCTCCATCATCTTGAACTGCTCGATTTCCACCGTGGCATCATAAGGCAGCTCATCACCGAGAAAACGCATCAGTTTTTCACGGACGATTTCAGAAGCCATAAAGCGTTGTGAACGGTCGGTAATATAGTCTTCCGGGAAATAGTGCACGCTCTCGGGCAGTGATTCTTTCGCCAGCGACATCAAGCGACCAACGTTGGTACCCGACTTGGCTGAGATGGGCACAATTTCATCGAAGGCATATTTCTGCCCCAGGGCTTCCAGGTGCGGAAACAGTGTCTCTTTATCCTTGATATAGTCGACCTTGTTCACCGCCAGCACTGTCTTGCGCTCATTGCCGCCATGACGCAGCTTATTGAGCACCATTTCGTCATCGGCGGTCCAGTTGAGACCATCGACCACAAAGATCACCATGCAAACATCGGCCAGCGAGCTGGCGGCGGCGCGGTTCATCAAACGGTTGATGGCGCGCTTTTCCTCTATGTGCAATCCAGGGGTGTCGATAAAGACTATCTGCGATGGGCCTTCGGTGTGGATCCCCATGATCCTGTGGCGGGTGGTTTGCGGCTTACGGGAGGTGATACTCACCTTTTGGCCGAGCAAACGGTTGAGCAAGGTGGACTTGCCGACATTGGGGCGACCGACTATGGCCACCATACCGCAGTAAGTGACATCATAGGCGGGTGTCGGTGACGGCTGGTTCATCTTGGCCAGCAGTTCATCCAGGCTCGGCTCCTGGGCCGGTACCTCTGGGGTCTTACTCATTTTTTCAGTAACTCCAATATCCCAGCAGCGGCTTGCTGCTCGGCTTTTCTGCGTGAACTGCCGGTACCGGATACGGCTTGCTCCAGCTCTTCGATACGGCATTCTACGGTAAAGGTCTGATCGTGCGCCTCGCCGGAAACCGCCACCACTTTATACTCAGGCAGGGGTTTCTTATAACCCTGCAGGTATTCCTGCAACTGGGTCTTGGCATCTTTCTGGCTGACCCCGGGTTGAATCGCCTTCAGTCGCTGCTGGTACCAGCCCAAGAGCAGTGGCCGACAGGTTTCCAGATCTGAGTCCAGGTAGATGGCGCCTATGATGGCCTCCACCGCATCGGCGAGAATGGATTCGCGGCGAAAACCGCCGCTCTTGAGTTCGCCCGGACCCAGGGTCAGATAGTCACCCAGCTTAAACTCCTTGGCGATTTGCGCCAAGGTATCACCGCGTACCAAGGTGGCACGCATCCGGCTGAGATCGCCTTCGGTCGCCCTGGGGAACTGATGATACAAGGCATCGGAAATCACTATCGACAGGATAGAGTCTCCGAGAAACTCCAACCGCTCGTTATGCTTATTAGCCGCACTTCTGTGAGTCATGGCCTGCTCCAGCAGTGCCATGTTATTGAATTCATACCCCAGAGTACGACACAGACGGGCAAAATTCTTCACAGGTTCTCTCACTTCAAACCACCTACACGTTCAAAACGCACACCGCTTGGCACCCAGGTAGGTAACCAATCCTGAGGCTGGCGCTCAAACTCAAAACTTATCCAAATTGCCACGGCTTTACCCACCAGATTCGCTTCGGGTACAAAGCCCCAGAAACGGCTATCGGTACTGTTGTCACGGTTATCGCCCATGGCGAAGTAATGGCCTTCTGGTACGACAAACTCCCCTTGGCCAAAGCCTGGCTCACGGTAATAGAAGGCCGATGGCTCAGGGCGGGCCGGGTTAATCAGAATATCGTGAGTCACCTCACCCAGTTGCTCGCGAAAACGCAGCAGATCCACGCCATCATCCTGGAACTCGCCTTTATTGACCGGTGCTCTCAATACCAGTTTAGGACCTGGACAAGGTTGTTGCTCTTTACAGGCCTCCTGAATATAGAGTTCCTTGTTGCGATAGATGATCTTATCGCCTGGTAAACCGATAACCCGCTTGATGTAATCGACCCGCTCATCTTTAGGGTATTTAAATACTATGATGTCGCCGCGCTCCGGCTCGCCGGTTTCCACCAGCTTGCTGCGCCATACAGGATCTTTCAGGCCATAGCTGAATTTTTCCACCAGAATGAAGTCACCCACCAGCAGTGTTGGCATCATGGAGCCGGAAGGGATCTGAAACGGCTCATACAAAAAAGATCTCAGGATTAGCACAAAGGCTATCACAGGGAAAATGGACTTGGAGGTTTCCACATAACCTGGCTCCTGGATGATTTTTTCAGTGACTTCATCGGTCAGGGTGCCATTTTGCGCTTGGGCCAGTGCCAGTTTAGCCTGACGCTTGGGGGCCAGCACAAAGGAATCGAGCGCCCAGATAAGGCCGCTGACCAAGGTCACCAGCACCAGAATAATGGAAAAATAGGCTGCCATTGGTTATTTAACTCCTGCCTTGTATTAAATTGGAATAAGTCTTGTCAGCTTTAGTTAGTTTACCCATATTTGCCGTTCCAGGGACAGGTCTCCCCTTAAACTAACTAAAGCGCCGCAAAATGCGGCGCAAATGAGATGTAGCTATCCAGGGCGCCGCGGCGCCACAGGATCACTCGTTCAGTTTCAATACCGCCAGGAAGGCTTCCTGTGGAACTTCCACGTTACCGAGCTGCTTCATCCGTTTCTTACCTTCTTTCTGCTTCTGCAGCAGTTTCTTCTTCCGGGAAACGTCACCACCGTAACATTTGGCGGTTACGTCTTTACGCAGTGCTTTCACGGTCGAACGGGCCACAATCTGACTGCCCACTGCGGCTTGGATTGCAATATCAAACATCTGCCGCGGGATCAGCTCTTTCATCTTCTCCACCAGGGCAATACCACGGTGGCGTATGTTGCCCCTGTGGATGATCATCGCCAGTGCATCGACTCTGTCGCCGTTGATCAACACATCCAAACGCACCATGTCGGCTGCCTGGAAGTAGACAAAGTTATACTCGAGCGAAGCATAGCCACGACTGGTGGACTTAAGCCTGTCGAAGAAGTCCATCACGACTTCAGCCGCCGGAATATGATAGGTCAGTGCTACCTGGTTGCCGTGGTAAACCATATTCTTCTGTACACCGCGTTTTTCAACACACAGAGTGATCACATTGCCCAGGTAATCCTTGGGCACCAGAATATTGGCTTCAACGATAGGTTCACGCATCTCTTCGATATAGTTGAGTGCCGGCAACTCCGATGGGTTATCCACATAAACAACATCGCCATTGGTCAGCTCAACTTCATACTCTACAGTCGGTGCCGTGGTGATCAGATCCAGGTTATATTCCCGCTCCAATCGCTCCTGGATGATCTCCATATGCAGAAGTCCCAGATAACCAATACGGAAACCAAATCCCAGAGCAGTGGAGTTTTCCGGCTCAAACTGCAGTGAAGCATCGTTCAAGCTCAGTTTATTCAACGCATCACGGAAGTTTTCATAGTCGTCGGTAGAGATGGGGAACACACCAGCGTATACCTGAGGCTTCACTTTCTTGAAGCCCGGCAGCGGTTTTTCCGCGCCGTGTTTGGCATGGGTCAGGGTATCCCCCACGGGGGCCCCGTGGATCTCTTTGATACCGGCAATAACAAAGCCTACTTCACCGGTTCTCAGTTCAGTTTTTTCTTTCTGCTTGGGAGTGAAGATCCCCACCTTGTCGGCGTTGTAAGTCTGGCCTGTGCTCATGACCTTGAACTTATCGCCCTTCTTGAGCACGCCATTCTTGATCCGTACCAGGGACACAACCCCTTGGTAGCTGTCGAACCAAGAGTCAACAATCAGTGCCTGCAGCGGCCCTTCCGGGTCACCTTCCGGTGGTGGGATTTGTGCCACTATGGTTTCCAGCACTTCGTCTATGCCGATACCTGTCTTGGCAGAGCAGCGCACTGCATCTTTGGCTTCAATGCCAACTATATCTTCAATCTCGGCCGCCACCCGCTCGGGTTCAGCCTGTGGCAGGTCAATCTTGTTGAGTACAGGAACAACGTCCAGATCCATTTCCAGCGCGGTATAACAATTCGCCAGTGTCTGGGCCTCAACCCCTTGACCGGCATCAACCACCAGCAAGGCTCCTTCACAAGCCGCCAGCGAGCGGGAAACTTCATAGGAGAAGTCAACGTGCCCTGGGGTATCGATGAAGTTCAGCTGATAAGTTTCACCGTCTTTTGCCTTATAGTCGAGTGTAACGCTCTGGGCCTTGATGGTGATACCGCGTTCGCGCTCCAGATCCATTGAATCCAGCACCTGAGCAGCCATTTCACGGTCGGTTAAGCCGCCACAAACCTGGATCAGGCGATCTGAGAGGGTAGATTTGCCATGGTCGATATGGGCAATAATCGAAAAGTTTCTAATATGTTTCATTATGCTGCAATGACTAAATTCTAATGGGAGACTGTGCTCAAAGGTGCGAAATTGTACCCGATTGCTGGGCCAATACCAATTAGATTCACACTTTGAGCCTTTGTGGGAAGGACAGGATTAGTGGCAGTGAGTTTCTGAAGCGCTCTCCATGGCTTGGCCAAGATTGGCGAGAATGACGGGTTGAGCCCGGTTTTCAATCCTGCGTGCCTGAGACTTGCCCAGTTGCCAAGCCAGCAAGGCAAAGGCGATCGCCATGGATATGGCACCGCCATCTGTACTGAACCCGGCGAGCGAGGCAACAAAGCGCCCCAATAACCCGCCCATAAACAACCCGGCCAAAGGCAGCATGTAAACCAGCAGAGCCGCCTTGAGCACTACGCTTTCCGGCAAGCCCAAACGCAGCAAAGTGCCTTCGGGATAAGTTTCAGTGCTGGGCAGGGAAAACTCCTGCAACCGACTGCCAAACGCCTTGGCAACTGCCGAAGTGCCGCAGGATTCGCTGCTGGAACAGTGATTGCAGGCACTCTTCAACTCCACCTGCACCTTGACCCAACCGTCACTGTCTGTGCCTATAACCTTAGCCACCTGCTCCATCATAACCCTGTCCTCACTCCAGTCTTAAACCCGAAGCGATACGGATAAGCGTTTGTGTCGGCACCTTACCGACTGCAACCACTTCCAGATTACCGACTCGGTCAGCCGCCATGGAAAGGCCATTACGGGTCATCAGTTCTTCCGGCATGGGCGCATCACCGGCGCGGGCAACGTAGACGGAGATATTGCTGAGGCCATCGGTGAGGGCAATGTATTCCACCGGCTCATGACTGCCTATCAGGCGATGATGATCGCGAACCACCACCTGAAAACCGGGCGGCAGCCAATCAAATTGCCAGTTCTGGCCATCTTCCCGCTCTGATGGATTCATCACCGCCGGCCATTCCTGCTTGTAGGCCTCCACCAGCAGAGGCGCGGTCTCTTGCAGTTCTATCAATTCGATGACTAACAACTGCTCCAGCAACTGCTTGTCCTGATTCAGCATGTCATAGCGCAGCGGCAGGAAGGTTTCCATATCCATCCACACCTGAAAACCATAGCGGTATTCATCATTGGGCAAAATACGGATCATCTGTCCTGGACGGCCGGCGATACGGCTACGCCCCCCCAACACCAATTGATATCCGGCCTCGATATTGCCGCTGTCACCGAAGAAGGCCGCAGGCATCACTCCTTGAATACGCTTGGCATTAATACTATAGGCGGGCTGTTCGTGTTCGATAAAGGTCACTATATTACCGACACGAACCGCATTTTTCGGCGGCCCATTGAGGTGTTCGAGAAAGGCCACTTCCTCACCGTTGACTTTACCGTGCAGGTATACCAAAGGCCGAATATTATCGGCCTGAAGTTGGATGAGCGAAATCTTGTATTCTTTTTCGCGCAAAGCCTGACTCATTTTTTCAAGCCAGGCTTTGGCGGACATATCATCCTGCGCGAAGGCAGGCACTGCGAAGGCCAGAAGGGCCAAGAGGAAAAGGCGCAAGAGATTTCCTTAACGATTCATAGGAACAGGAACGACCTCACTATTGTTATCCATAACCACACCGGCATTCAATCTCTGTTGCAACATATGATCCTGAATATAGCTGTTAATCCTGCGACGTTGCTCAATCAACTGCTCATTGGTATACCCCTGTGGCTGCTGAACCGGTCCGGTTTGCAGGCTAACAGGTGAAGCACTGCCCACCAATGGACGGGTAATAAGCACTGGGGATGCAGGATCCTGGCTTTCAGGTGTCTGGTTGTAGTTCTGAACACCAACAATGGCAACCATGGCAACAGTGGCCGCAATCGCATACTGGCCAAACTGTTTGAACATGGGAATCACTCTACCGCCGGAAGCAAGCTGACGTTGGGGCTCAACGTCCTCAAGTACCTGAGTTGAGGTGACAGGCGCAACAATCGCCGGCTCCTTGTCGATAGCGGCCGCAATACTGGCGGACAGATCCAAGGGGATAGCAGAAGGCAACTCGCCACGCATGGCATCACCGATAAGATGATAGTTACGCCACTTGTCGTGAGAAGCAGTGTCACCAGCCAGTTCTGCCAGCGTCTGAGCGTCGGTTTCGCCGTCCACTGCCGCAGAAACCCACTCCTGACCTAATTTATCCATTACTCACCTGTCTCTATTAAAGGGTCATCTTTCCAGCAAAGGCTGGAGCTTCTTATCGATGGCTTCCCGGGCGCGAAAGATACGGGATCTCACAGTACCTACAGGGCAATCCATCACATTGGCAATATCCTCGTAGCTCATACCATCAAGCTCACGCAAGGAGATAGCCATCTTTAACTCTTCCGGCAGCGATTCGAGAGTGTCGAAAACAGTCTTCTTTATCTCGTCTGAAAGCATCAACCGCTCAGGAGAGGCGAATTCTTTCAGGGCATCACTGCCATCGTAAAATTCGGCTTCATCGGCATCAACATCGTTCGCAGGTGTTCTGCGCCCCTGTGACACCAGATGATTCTTGGCCGTATTTACTGCTATTCGGTACAACCAGGTATAAAAGGCACTCTCACCGCGGAAATTAGGTAACGCCCGATAAGCCTTGATAAAAGCTTCTTGCGCCACGTCTGCTACATCAGCCTGATTCCGTACATAACGGGATATCAGATTGATGACCTTACTCTGGTACTTTTGTACCAGCAGGTTAAAAGCGTTTTTATCGCCACGTTGTACGCGCTCAACCAGTTGTTGATCACTTGTTTGTCCACTCATCCGAGCCGACTTCTCCCAAATCTTATAATGCTGATTTCTCAGTCGCTCGAATCATATTCACTTATGTAGACTAGCGTGCTTCGAAAAAGTTCTGATGTTTTGCAAAAAATGTACTGCGAATAACCTGAGCTGAGTTGTATCCATCCCTTGCGAGTTGGTTTACCATAACCGAACCCCCAGTCACATCTCATGATACCCGATGAAACAAGTAGTTGAACACCAATCTGACGTCCTGGTCATAGGCAGTGGTGCAGCGGGCTTGACTCTCGCCCTTCACCTGGCTGAAAAAACCAAAGTCATTTTACTCTCCAAAGGTCCTCTCAACGAAGGCTCGACCTATTATGCCCAAGGGGGCATAGCCTCGGTTTTCGACGAGGAGGATACCATAGAATCCCACGTGGCCGACACCTTGGTCGCCGGCGCCGGACTCTGTGATGAAGCCGTGGTAACCTATACGGCCGAGAATGCCCGCGCCGCCATGCAATGGCTGATTGAATGCGGTGTTGCCTTTGATAAGGAAGAAAACCCCGATGGCAGCATCAATGACAGCGCCTACCATCTGACCCGTGAAGGCGGCCACAGCCACAGACGTATTCTGCACGCCGCCGATGCCACCGGCAAAGAGGTACAGACCACACTGCAGGAGATGGCCCAGGCCCACCCCAATATTCTGGTGCTTGAGCGTTACAACGCCATAGATTTGATCACCACCCGTAAACTGGGCCGTCCGGGCAACCGGGTATTGGGCGCCTATGTCTGGAACCGTAACCTTGAGCAGGTGGAAACCATCAAGGCTAAGTTTGTCGCGCTGGCGACCGGCGGCAGTTCCAAGGTTTACCAGTACACCTCCAACCCGGATATCGCCAGTGGTGATGGTATTGCCATGGCCTGGCGTGCCGGTTGCCGGGTAGCCAACATGGAATTCAATCAGTTCCATCCGACCTGTCTATACCATTCAGATGCCCGTAATTTCCTGCTGACCGAAGCCCTGCGCGGTGAAGGCGCCTATCTGCGCCGTCCCGATGGCAGTCGCTTTATGCCTGACTTCGATGAACGCGCCGAACTGGCGCCCAGAGACATTGTAGCCAGGGCCATAGACTATGAAATGAAACGCCTCGGCGCCGATTGCGTCTATCTGGACATCAGCCACAAGGATCCGGAATTTGTCATCAAGCATTTCCCCACCATTTACCAGCGCTGCCTGGACTTAGGGATAAATATCACCAAGGAACCTATCCCTGTGGTGCCTGCCGCTCACTATACCTGCGGCGGGGTAATGACAGATTTTCATGGCCAGACAGATCTCAATGGTCTCTATGCCATAGGTGAAGTGGCTTATACCGGACTGCACGGCGCAAACCGCCTGGCGAGTAACTCCTTGCTGGAGTGTCTGGTATTCGCTCGCGCCGCTTCGACCGATATTCAAAGCCAACTAGGTAAAATAGCCATGCCCGGTAATATCCCGGCCTGGGATGAAAGCCAGGTGTGTAACTCGGATGAGGAAGTGGTTATTGCTCACAACTGGCACGAGCTGAGACTCTTTATGTGGGATTATGTCGGCATTGTGCGCTCAGACAAGCGTTTGGAGCGGGCCCTGCGCCGCTGCGCCATGCTACAACAGGAGATCCAGGAGTATTACAGCAACTTCCACGTCACAAACAACCTGCTGGAATTACGCAACCTAGTGCAGGTGGCCGAGTTGATCATCCGCTGCGCCATGGCCCGTAAGGAAAGCCGCGGCCTGCACTGTAATATCGATCATCCGCAGAAACTGGATAATCCGCAGCCTACCATTCTGCAGCCGGAGTAACTTGGCTGGAATCAGTTTAGTTAGCGGACTTTGAGCGCTGCAACAATAGACGACACAGATGACGATAGTCTGTGTCGTCAAACATATCGGCAAACAGCCAGCAACGCCCGCAGTTATCCTCCCCCTGATAAGTAAAAGTCACCACAAAGGGGCTGACCCAAGGTTTGCCACTGAGCTTAAAACTCGAACCGGGTACGAACTGTCCTTCACCCAAATCATTGAGCCAGAAACAGAGTTGCCAGCGGCGCAAACGCAACAGCGCAAGGCCAAAGCCTGCCAGCATTAGCAGTAAACATAGGTATTTGAACGATAAATAAAAAGGATAATCCAGCGCCGGCCAGACAAAAAAGCTGCTCAGGCAAACAGCAGCCAGCACAGTTAGACTCAGATACTGGCTGAAGGAAGAACTGAGCTGAAATCTATGGCGCTGCCCGGCCACGAACGCGCACTACCATCTGTGCCAGTTGCGGATCCGGACATTGCTCATGCCCCATAAACCAGGCAAACAGTTCCGGGTCTTCACACTCAAGCAGACGAACAAACAAGGCCTTATCCTCAGGACTCAGAGTCTCGTAATGCTGTTCCACAAAGGGTTGAAACAGTACATCAAGCTCCAGCATACCACGGCGACATGCCCACTTTACCCTGGGGGTACTCATCAAGTCAGACACCTATCATGCTCCAATCAAGAATTTTGTCGCAAGTTTACATTCTGGCGTCAGCGCTGTCGAATATCCGCCTTAATCATCCACTCGTATCAGAACTGCTGCACCTGAAGATCACGACCGGCGAATAGCTCACCAAAATCGGTTTCCAGCAAACGCTGCACCGCCGGATGCTGGATCATTCGCTCGGCAAACATCACATGATATTCCTCTTTGATCTCCATGGTTTCACCGAGCAGACGTATGTTGTGCTCGAGAATATCCTGCTGATAGATGGAGGGGGCGACAAATATCCCCTTACGGAAGTAGCCAAAGGCCTTCATCATAGCCGCATCATCAAACTCGCCGAGAATCGTGACATTAAGGCGTTTCTCATCAAACCAGCGATAGAGCTGCTGGCCCAGGGAAGTGCGCCGACTCGGGATCAGCAGGGGCCCCTCTTCCAAACATTCAGGAAAGCCACTTTTGAACTCCTGCGCCGAGAAGAAGGCAATACCGCACTCACCCAGTTTCTTGGAAAGAATTTCCGGATATTTGAGAGACTCACCGGCACAGTCCGACAGTATCATATCCAGCTTGTGTTCTCTGAGCCTGGCCATCAAACTCTCGTGAGTCGATTCATAACAGGCAAGATGCATGGAGCTATTGGCTGGGATAACCGACATCAAAACTCGACTAGCCAACGCCTTGGAGAGAGCATCGGCAATGCCCACCTCGAACAGAATGGACTCATCCTTGCGATAGTTGAGCACATCGAGCATCTCATAGGAGAGGCTGAACATTTTATCAGCGTAGCGAAACACCAACTCGCCCAATTCAGTGGGGGCCAGATTACGCCCCACCCGCTTGAACAGACTCCCCTTAAGCCTTTCTTCCAGAGTGCGTATCTGGCCGGTAATGGTTTGTGGGGTTAAACAGAGTGTCTCGGCAGCCTTGGTCACTGAGCCTTGCTTATGCACCATCCAAAAGTAATACAGGTGGTTATAGTTCAAATGAGACATAGGCTGCCCCGACTCCTTACTTCAAACGCTGACAGTCCAGCAAATTATTCACGGCAAGCTGCAGTGTCTCTATATCCTTGACCTCGCCGCTTTCAAAAGCTTCGCTGATCCCCTGTACCAGTTGCTCCCTATCCGGGATCCTCTCCAGGCAATACTTGCGATTGGCTTCCTGAAAACGCTTACCACCCCGATATTTAAGCGCGCGGGCTTCATAACCGTTGCTGTCCAGGCGGGCACCTACCGCCTGAGGCTTATACATAAGCGCACCATCAACAACACCCTCAAGGTAACTCTGACACAGGACAGCTTCCTTGTCTGCAACACAGGCTTCTATCTGTGACGCCTGAACCAAAGGGGCTAAGCCCGCCAGAATGAGTCCTGCCATTATGCTTGTTTTCATTCCTTTTCTCCTTTTTCAGGTAACACTTTTGACAGCCAGAAATAGCCCACGACTGCCGCCAACATAGATCCGATCAGGATCCCCAACCTGGCCAAATCGCTATAGACAACGCCACCATGTTCAAATGCCAGCGAGGCAATAAACATCGACATGGTAAATCCTATACCGCACATCACAGCCACAGGCATGATATGGCGCCAGGCAATGCCCTCAGGCAACTCTGCCAGACGCAACTTAACTGCAATAAAACTGAACAACACCACACCAATCGGCTTACCGAGCAACAGACCCAAAGCGATCCCCAGAGGTACAGGCGATACCAGGCTCTCCAGCGACATACCGCCCAAGGCTACCCCGGCGTTGGCAAAAGCAAATACCGGCAGGATCAGGAAAGTGCTCCAAGGGTGCAGCGTATGCTCCAAATGCTCGGACGGTGAACCACCTTGCTTGTCGCGCAGCGGAATACAGAAGGCGATGATCACCCCGGCCAAAGTGGCATGAACCCCGGACTTGAGTACGGCAACCCAAAGAATGGCCCCAAGCACGCCATAAGCGCCAAGCGCAGTTACACCGCGGCGGTTCAGAATAATCAAACCTATAACCGCAGCAGCAGCAATCACAAGGCTTATCATCGACAGATCACTGCTATAGAACAGCGCAATAATAACGATTACACCCAGGTCATCTATGATTGCCAGCGCCAATAAAAACACCTTGAGCGCAACAGGAACCCGGTTGCCTAAAAGTGCCATTATCCCCAGCGCAAAGGCGATATCGGTCGCGGCCGGAATAGCCCAGCCCCCCTGGGTCACAGGGTCATTGGCATTAAACAGCAGATAGACTGCGGCCGGAACAAGCATGCCGCCTATAGCAGCAAAAGTGGGTAGAGATGCCTTGGAAACGCTGGACAGCGCTCCCTCAAGCAATTCACGCTTAACTTCAAGACCGATCAACAGAAAGAACAGCGCCATCAAACCATCGTTGATCCACAACAGTAAGGGCTTGTTGATATCCAGCGCCCCGAGACGCAACTGCATCGGGGTATCCAAAAAACCTTGATAAACGCCGGCTAGTGGTGAATTAGCCAAGACCATTGCCAAGGCTACAGCAATCAATAACAAGATGCCGCCGGCAGATTCCTGACTCAGGAAATTCCGAAGTGCCTTTTCCATACTAAACTCCCAAAAACATAATTGATTTGAGTGTAGTAGATGGATTTAGGTAAGAATAATCGAAAGTTTCTGCGAAACACCTCGAAATATACGAGGTATTTCGCTAAAAACTGTTTTTAAATGGCAACTGGTGCTTTGATATGAGGGTGAGGATCGTAACCTGACAACTCGAAATCTTCGAATCGGTAGTCAAAAATAGACTCAGGCTTGCGAATAATTTTCATTTGTGGCAAAGACTTGGGTTCACGACTGAGTTGCAGCGCCGTTTGTTCCATATGATTGGAATAAAGATGGGTATCACCGCCGGTCCAGACGAAATCGCCCAATTCGAGATCGCACTGCTGCGCTACCATCATGGTCAACAGCGCATAACTGGCAATATTGAACGGCAGCCCCAGGAACACATCACAGCTGCGCTGATACAGTTGACAGGACAACTTGCCATCGGCCACATAAAACTGGAAGAAGGCATGGCAAGGCGCCAGCGCCATCTTGTCGAGCTCGGAGACATTCCAGGCGGAGACAATCAAACGTCTGGAGTCAGGTTGTGATTTGATCTGTTCTATCACCTGGGTAATCTGATCGATATGACCGCCATCGGGCGTTGGCCAGCTACGCCACTGAGCGCCGTAAACCGGTCCCAGATTACCGGATTCATCGGCCCACTCATCCCAAATCGTCACTTTATTTTCATGCAGGTAAGCAACATTGGTGTCCCCTTTCAGGAACCAGAGCAACTCATGAATAATGGAGCGCAAATGGCACTTCTTGGTGGTCACCAAGGGGAACCCCTTACTGAGGTCAAAACGCATCTGATAGCCAAATACAGAGCGGGTTCCCGTGCCGGTACGGTCAGTTTTTTCGGTACCGGCATCTAAAATATGTTGCATTAAATCAAGATATTGCTGCATTACTGCTTGTCCTTCACCACGCCGGCCTGCGGCGCATTACGCATTAACAGATAGAGTCCAAAGAGGATCATGGGCACTGACAGTATTTGCCCCATGGTCAAAAAGCCCAAATAAAGCCCGAGTTGAGCATCCGGCTGCCTGACCGTTTCCACTATGCAGCGGAAGATACCATAGCCGAGCAAAAACATCCCGGACACGGCTCCGGTCTTGGGACTGCGTTTGCTGAACCATTGCAGTAAAATAAACAGCGCAACGCCTTCGAGGGCAAATTGATACAGTTGTGAAGGATGACGAGGCTCAGGGCCACCGGAAGGAAACACCATGGCCCAAGGTACATCTGTCACCCGGCCCCAAAGCTCACCATTGATAAAGTTACCCAAACGCCCGGCCCCCAAGCCGATAGGTACCACAGGGGCCACCATATCCGCCACCGCAAAGAAGCTGCGCTTCTGTTTCCAGGCGATGTAGAGCATGGCCAGAATAACCCCCATCAAACCACCATGGAAAGACATGCCGCCTTCGCTGATCTTGAATAGGTACAAGGGGTCGGCAATAAAGTAATCCAGATGGTAAAAGAGCACATAACCTATGCGGCCCCCCAGGATCACCCCGAGAAAGGCATAGAACAGCAGATCAGAGACCTGCTCGCGGCTCCATAACCCCTTGGATCTGTCAGCCATACGGTTGAGCAGTATCATAGCGGCCAAAAAGCCCAGCAGGTACATGAAACCATACCAACGCAAAGCCGGTTCAAAAGTCTGGCCGAACAGCTCAAAGGGGCCAAAAGAGACGATCACAGGATCAATATTGGGAAATTCTAAAGCCATAACAGAAAGACGATTCCTAAATTAACCAAGGCGCAGATCAGGCCAGAATAAGTTTAAGACCCACAACAACCAATAAAAGTGCAAATATTTTCTTCAGTACAGGCGTCGGCCAGGTGCTGGCCGCTTTGACCCCCACAGGCGCAACCAACATTGAGGAAGCAATAATACCCAGCAAAGCCGGCAGATAGACATATCCCAAAGTACCACTTGGCATATCAGGGGCATTCCAGCCTGCGATAACATACCCTAAACTGCCCCAAAGGGCGATAATAAGGCCGGTAGCCGATGAAAAACCCACCGCCTGACGCATCTGCAACCCACACCAAGTGAGGAAAGGCACCAAGAGCACCCCACCGCCTATCCCCATCAAGGCGGCAATAATGGCAATCATCGCCGAGACGATAAGCAACACGGGAAATGGCGGCAAGCCCTCTTTCGCTGATGGACGGAAAGGAAATGCCATCTGGGCGGCCATTAGAATAACAAACACCGCAAAGGCACGGCGCAGATCATCGGCCGGGATCAACTCGGCAATAAAACCCGAACACAAGGCCCCCAGTGCCAGACCCGGCAACATGGATTTAAACAGCGGCCAAGGAATATTGCCGCGGCTGTGGTGGGCGCGGGCGGATGAAAAAGAGGTCAAAATAATGGCCGCCAACGAAGTAGCAATGGCGACATGGGGCAACTGCGCGGCAGGAACCCCCACCTTGGGTAAAATATACAGCAGCGCCGGCACCACGATAAGGCCGCCGCCTATCCCCAACAAACCGGCCATAAAGCCGACAAAAGCTCCCAACGCCAGACAAACACCAAATACCCAGAGAAATGCGTCCACAGAGGTTCCTTAATTCTTGTTGTTATTCCATACCCGACATAGCAGGTTCAATTGAGAATGGCTGCCAGTTCTCTTTGCCCCAAATAATCGTGCACCAGTTGCCGCACTTCGTTGCCGCTTTTGAGTGTCAATGCCTCGGCCAATAACTGCTCGAGTTCATCGCTGCGCACTCGCCGCAGCAGATAATTTATTCTGGCCAAGCTCCCCTGGTTCATACTCAAGCGGTTGTAGCCCATAGCAACCAGCAGCAAGGCACCACCGGGTTCACCGGCTAACTCGCCACAGACACTGGCAGCGAGGCCATATAGACGGCAGGTCTCCCGCGCCTGTTTCAGCGAACGCAATATCCCCGGATGATAACTGTCAAACAGGGCGCTGACCCTGGGGTTGTTGCGATCCACCGCCAACAGATATTGGGTCAAATCGTTGCTGCCGACCGAAACAAAATCGACCCGCTTGGCAACTTCATCCAGTTGAAACAGCAGCGCCGGCACCTCCAACATAATGCCCACCTTGGGTCTTTTCAGCTCAGGATTCACATCCGACTTAAGCTCGGAATAAGCCTGTTCGATATATTCAAGCGATTGATCTATCTCATCGAGATTACTGACCATGGGCAGCAGAATATGCAGCTGCTCGCCGCTGCCGCTGGCCTGGAGCATGGCGCGAATTTGCACCAGAAACAGCTCTGGATGGTCCAGCGACAAACGAATGCCACGCCAGCCCAAAAATGGGTTTTCCTCCTTGATGGGGAAATAAGGCAAGGGTTTGTCTCCGCCCACATCCAGGGTGCGCATCACCACGAGGCGCCCCGATGCCGCCTCCAACACCTGGCGATACACCTTGACCTGCTCAGACTCGCTGGGAAAACGCTGCTGCAACATGAAAGGGATTTCGGTGCGATATAGCCCAATACCATCGGCGCCTTCGGCAATTTCCGAGGCCAAACCACTGAGTAAGCCGGCATTCATGTATAGATGAATACGTTTGCCATCGACCGTCTCGGCCGGCAGGTTCAGTTCTCTGGCGTATTGCCGCTGTAACGCTCTCTCGGCGGACAACAAACTGCGGTACTCACCGACCACGGCCGGAGACGGCGACACCATCAGCTGACCGCGGGTGGCATTGAGCACCAAAAGCTTCTTGTCGATATCGGCAGCCAAAACCTGGTCGACCCCTGTGATAGCCGGCACACCCAGCGCCCGGGCCAGAATAGCAGCATGGGAGTTGACCCCGCCAAGTTCTGTCACTATCCCGGCCAACTTTTGCCGCGGAAACTCGGCCAGCAAGGTGGTATCAGCTTCACGGGTCACCAGAATAACCGGCTTATCCGCATTGAGCTCCAACCGTTCCGGCTCAATCAACTGGCGCAGCACCTTCTGCCCCAAGTCACGGATATCGCTGGCCCGCTCCTTGAGATAGGGGTCTTCCATCGCCATAAACTGGGTGATATAACGCAAAGACACGCGGCTGACCGCCGACTCGGCGCACCAACCCGCAAGCACTTCGTCGCGATATTCGCCCCCAAGGCTGGCCTCTTCCAGCAAGAGCTGCAGCGCCGAGAAGATAGACACCACCTCTTCATCCTGCTCGCGGTCAAAACGCTGTGCCAGGGTGCTCAGAGTGTTACGGCAACGCTCGATTGCCGCCTTGAGGCGTTCAAGCTCATTGGGGATATCTGTTGCGGTTTGATTCGGCTGCTCCAGGGATATCTGACCACCCAGCACCAAAGCATGGGCAATGGCGATACCATTGGAAGCCGGTGTGCCCTGAAACAAGATTTGCAGCTGATCTTCCTTGACGCTGGCCTTTTGTTTGAGGCCGCGAATAGCCATGGCCAACTGCGCCGCCAGCGTCATAAGAAAGGCTTCTTCCCCTTCGCTGAACTGACGGGCACTGGGCTGCTGCACCACTATAACGCCAAGCAACTGTTTCTGATAGATAATAGGCGCGGCGAGAAAAGCTCGATATTCCTCTTCAGCCACTTCGGGAAAGAGTTTGAATCTGGGATGTGCTCTGGCATCGGCAAGGTTGATGGCTTCTTCACGCTCAGCAACCAAGCCCACCAGACCTTCGGTCAACGGCATGCGAACCTGGCCAACGGCACTGGGCTTAAGACCATCAGTGGCCGAGAGGACCAACTCATTTTTATCCAGAATATAGATAGAACAACACTGAGTGCTCATGGCGGCCTTTATCTGGCCGACCAATAGCTCAAGGGCAGCCTCAAGATCCCTTGCGGCCGCAACTGCCTGAGTAATATCCCTGAGCGTGTTTAACACCTGTTCCCCCTTTCGATATCAAACCTCAGCCTGCTGCTCTTTGTCGTCCCCTTCGGCGTGAAGGCTCCCGGGTCTGCAATGCCAGAGCCGTGGTGGCGAACTCTTTCATCACTTTCCGGTAGACGTCACGTTTAAAAGATACGACCTGACGCACAGGGTACCAATAACTGACCCAGCGCCAGTCATCGAATTCAGGATGGCCGGACGAATTCAAGTTAACGGCACTATCCTGACTCTTGAGCTGCAGCAAAAACCATTTCTGCTTTTGACCGATACAGACAGGCTTGCTGTCTTGGCGCACCAAACGCTTTGGCAATCTGTATCGCAACCAGGAGCGGGTGGATGTTAATATCTGCACATGTTCCGGCCTGAGCCCGACTTCTTCATACAGCTCTCGATACATGGCATCTTCGGCGGATTCACCGTCATCCAATCCCCCTTGGGGAAACTGCCAGGAGTGCTGACCAAAACGCCTGGCCCACATTACTTGGCCAAATCTGTTACAGATAATGATGCCCACATTTGCGCGAAAACCGTCGCTGTCAATCACATGGACTCCGAAAAAGCGATAAATTTCAATGATTCGATTGTTTCACAATCCCACGTCGGCAGCAATTCTCTATTTACGGCTTTTTCTTTGGATAATCAAATAAGCTTTTCCACTTTATCAACAATTAACCATCTCTGCTTGAGTGGATATCCACAAAAACTGTGGATATCTCTGTTTGAAACTCGGCTGAACTTCTGGAAACGCTGCTTTTTACAACCTTCCCCTCCTAATTGACAAAGACACAAACCCAACAAAAACACTTAAAATACATAATGATACAAAGCACAAAAACGAATGCAACCACAACCAAACCACCAATAGTACACTTTTTGACCCGCACTCGATCAGAAGCAATTTCTCGGCAATGTCACAAAACTTTATTCACACCCTACGGACAAAAACTCGACTTTCAAGCTGAAAAACAGCGTCAAAACCCGGTTGACACCGACCATTATTTGTTTTATTGCGGCCATAATTGTTCAGTTATCCCAAAATGCTGTGGATAAGTTTGTTGGCAACACAGGGGAAATCGGCGAGTAACTCAGGAAATCCATTCCCCTATAGTTGAAGATGAAAACTTTAGTTAATAAAAACATAATGATAGAAAAATTAATTTTGGGGATGACTTCACCCGACATCGCAATGACCATTTTTTGCACAAACTTGTTATCCAATCCCGCTCAGGTAAAATCAACGCCATGAAAACCAATATCTTGCCGCCAAGCTCCTTGGCACAACTGCTAAAGCGCGCCGACGATATCGCCGGGCTGACTCTGGGACAGCTCGCCGAATCTTTAGGGGTAGCCGTGCCCAAAGACTTTCGCCGTGATAAAGGCTGGACCGGACAACTACTGGAGCTGGCATTGGGAGCGACCGCAGGCTCTAAGCCCGAACAGGACTTTCTGCACATTGGGGTAGAACTGAAGAGCATTCCAATAGATGAACGCGGTATGCCGCTGGAAACCACCTATGTCTGTGTCGCGCCGCTAACCAATATTTCAGGACTGCGCTGGGAACAGAGTCTGGTGTATCACAAATTGCAGCGGGTACTGTGGATCCCGGTTCAGGGGGACAGGGATCTTCCCCCGGGTGTCCGACGTATCGGCTCGCCGCTTTTATGGGAACCAAGCGCCGAGGAAGACAGGCTATTGCGCCAGGATTGGGAAGAAATCATGGAGCTTATCAGCATGGGTAAGGTCAGCAAGATCACGGCCAGGCACGGTGAAGTATTACAGTTAAGGCCAAAGGCGGCCAACAGTAAGGTGTTAACCGAGAGTATTGCCGAGGATGGCAGTATCCAGATGACCAACCCCAGGGGCTTTTATCTCAAAACTCAGTTCACAAAAGGGTTACTTGAGCGCTTTTTTGGCTGATATCGCCTCTAATCGGCACTTGCCTTGATTAAGATCACAATTACCACTGGAAATCAGAGGGGTATATTCTATAAACTAGCGCATCCTGAGAAGGCCCGTTAATTTAGGATAGAAGTTACCCCGTGAGAGCGCGTCGCCAGGCCAAAAAGCTTCTGTTTGCCATAATGGCATGGACAGTAGCTATGGCAGCTTTTGTATTTTTTCGCTATGCCCAAACCACTGAGCTACCTCAGTGGGCTGTCGGCTCGGCGGATCTCGCGACGCTGGCCGCCTACATGGGAATTATTTTCGGTAGCTTGCACTGGATGTCAAACCTGATAGCCGACTTCAGTGCCATCAATCGCCTGCCCTATGTCTTCTCCGTCATCTTTAAAGGGCTGTTTCTGCTCTTGGGTGCCACCACTTTGGCTTATATGACCCAGTACCTGAATATGTGGGCCATAGAGAACCATATGGCAACCTTGAGGCAGATGCTGACAGTGCATATCCTCTATAGTCCCTCATTCCAGGCGTTAATTATTTATCTGGTGGTAGTCAGGGTCGGGCTCGCCTTTATTGAACAGATGGGACTACTGGTAGGCCCCAGGATCCTGTTAAACATAGGTCTGGGTAAGTATCACAAGCCCAGATATGAACAGCGGCTATTTCTCTATCTCGATATGGTAGCTTCCACTACCCATGCCGAATCTCTGGGGGATTACCGCTTTGCCCGGCTGATACAGGACAGTTTCAGCTTGCTTTCCGATACAGTCACCAACAATGATGCCGAGATCTATCGTTACATGGGTGATGCCGTGCTCATCCATTGGCCGCTGGAAGACGGCATCATTAACGACAGATGTATGAATATCTACTTTGAATTCAGCCAGCAGCTCAATTGGCAGCGACGCTATTTTGAAGAACACTATGGCTTTGTCCCCAAATTCAAGGCGGCTGCTCACTGTGGCCAAGTGGTTGCAGCTGTGGTCGGGGTGCAAAAACAGGAGATCAGCTTCTTCAGCGACGTGCTCAACACCCTAGCGCGACTACAGGATCAGTGTAACCCCTTAGGACAAAGGATGCTGCTCTCCGGCGCGCTGGTAGCTAGGCTGGAAAATGATGACAGCGAGTATCAGCTCACCAATTTAGGACCGGTCAAGTTAAAGGGTAAACAACACTCCATTGAAGTGTTCGGGGTTAAACCAAAACAAGGCAATCAGTCATAAAAAACAGCCTATTAAGGGCTAAATTTTAAGTGGCAAAGTTGCTATCAGAGTACTTATCCGTAGCAATTTTCAATTGCCTTGTGCGCTAACAGGGAATTTAACACTACCCCATTCCCTGGTGGCGGGCTGTGGTCATAACCAACCTCGACTGAGCTTTGATGGGTATTTCAAAGCCTAGTCAAAGCTGTGTGAAACATCAAAAAGATATGGCTGTCCTGTTTTCCGTTTGTTTTCCGTTCCTGTTTTCCGTGTGGTCCTGTTTTCCGTGTTCTTCATATCTTCCACCCATTTGCGTAAACAAAGCATAGTTGGAGGCTAACCTCTGCACCATTAATGCTGGGTGTCCCATTTTTACCATATTCCACCCCACACCTCATCTTGTATTTCTACTCTTTAAAATAGATCACTTTAGCTTTCCCTCCATCAATATGAACGTAGACATCAAATTCATTAGACATTGCAAAATAACGGGATAAATCCTTTTCAAAAACCCCTTCACCAAGGTACTCAGAACTCATGCTAGGTATACACTCCCCGATGTAACCATAAACTCCCCGTAGAGCTTCTACTGGTGTACCTGTATGATAAACTTTCCAAAACCCAGATGAAAAAACACCATCAACCTTTAAGTTAAAGTCTATTGCTTCTACTTTAACAACCCCCTCCACATGAAGCCCGTCAGGCTTCAAGGGACAGCCACTTAACATAGGAATTCTTAGTACTCCATATTGTTTTCCTACTGGCTCAACATTTTCTTTATAAAACAAAAAATACCCTATAACGACTCCAACAAAAATGTATAAAAATATTCTTATTAGAACTTTCACTAGCACCCCCGCATGTTATTCTGTATACAAAGTAAATCAACAATTTTAGCCCCTTCCGGCAACCTTGTAACACCAACTATACCTATCGACCTTATATGTACTGACTCATTAAAATCGGTTCTCAACGTTTCTGATGTAACCCGTTGCCCTATAAAATCACTCACGTTACCAGAAGCATCTTCCTCCCATAGTGTAAATATTGTATCCTGCGTAGTTTTAACCTGAGTAGTTACATATGTAATCTCATATTCAGTGTATACAGATGAATCAACCAACCTCCATGCTACTTCAGGCCCAGCCTTTAAACCTGGAGGCGGATCTCCTATCCACTTAGAATAAACAGTTCTAGATTGAATAGATACAACCTCAGGTTTCTGTTTTTTAGGTTCTAGGACATCTGTTCTACTTTTTAAAACATTTGCCACTTCATTTACTACATATTGCATTGCAGATGTTATCGCTCCATTTGCAAACTTACCTCCTGTAAGTTTGGATACTGTTCCACCTGCTACGGTCTGAATCATTACTCGACCAAAAGACGCACTCGTTTGAATTTTCCCAATCCCCTTCATGATTCCAGCAGAGATAAACCCGTGACCAAACTTTCCACCTTGTAAGACACTAATGACTCCTCCTGTTGAACCATGAGCTAACATCTGCTCCCCAGTTGACCAAGCATTAGAAGTCCCCTCCGCTCCATGAATTTGGTTTCCTAAAGCTCCAAATACAGCCCCGCTAAATGCACCCCATAATGCCCCTCGTAAATTACCAGTAGCAACAGCTCCACCTATAAAACCAGTGATACCTCCTGCAACTATTGCATTTCCCGCAGTCCCTGCAGCAACCCCCCAGCTAGCCGCCCAACCCGATGCTGCGCCTGCTGTAAAATAAGTAACAACTGCAGCTACTATTACTCGCCAATATTTCTTAATCGCCTTCCAGAGTTTATCGAAGAAGAACCCACTCGGATCGGTATAACTCATAGGGTTATTCAAAACATAACTATAACGGTTATAGCTTTGTGTATCGGTTGGCGCTTGGATATGCGGATCGGCCTGCAAGAAACGTCCTATGGTGGGGTCATAGATACGCCCATTCATATGGATAAGATTCAGGTTATCTATACCTTCATGCCCGGTATAACCTTTGGATGCCGCGGGCGCGATATAATCATTCAACAGTGAATGGCTATAGGCGGCGGTTTGTTTACCCCAAGGGTCATAGGTAAACTGCTGCACTACATTACCAGACTTATTGGTAATCGTCGTGGTTGAGCCTTGATGATCTTTGTGCAGGTAAAACTCGTCAACAGTGTTATTACTACGCTTGGTTATCACCAAATTGCCGACATACAATTTTTGCTCGGTGAGTGCCGGTTTGTTGCCGCCGCTACGGGTAACTTTCTCATACCCCCCGACATATAAGGTGGTGAGATAGCTTGTCACTCCCGCTTCAACTTTAACATCGTAACGCTCGAAGCGTTGCCGGTTGGCATCATACTTAAAGCGGGTAGATTCCCCACCTTGAGTAATGTTGGTGACCAAATCGTAAGAGCTGTAAGTGAAACGGCGACTGCCATCCTGGGTGATATTGCCATTCTTATCATAAACCATCACATAGCTGGCTTGACGGGCACGACTACACTGAGCGCCATTTTGCGTCCACCCCGTTGGACAGCTGTAGGTTATGGGGGCAGTGAGTGTTCGATTACAAGCGCTCCCTGAAACAGACCAGCCAGCGGGACAAGAATAAACAGGCGTCTTTGTTGCCGCTTGTGATAGCGTCCGCGTGCAGTTAGCATATACAGGACATCCTAAACACTTTGCGAGCCACGAGGAAGCCTATCATTCGGTCTCAATCGCTTATAAATGACGATGAGTTATTAGAAGTAGACTCTCTAAGACGAGTAATCTGCGTGCTTCATACAAAAACAGCGGTTGCCAGGCATGCCAAAGGCAGGCTTAAGCCTGTTTCTGCAAAATCACCAAGGGTTTAAGGTTAATGGGGATGTATTGCTTGGCTTTGTTGCTTACCCCGGCACCATTTACCACCATATTTGGCCTTCATCGCACACATGGCATCCCATCGGCCACTCATGCCACTGTACTGACGGCGAAACTCCTTGGCAGAAGTTATCCAGGCATCGTCGCTGATACCAAGCTCAAGCAGCAGTTTAGGCCTGGAAGAAGCAATAAAGCCACGCTTGTCTTCCCGCACCGCCCGGCCTGTCCAATCAATCAGCTCCAGATAGTCGGCAAAGTGAAATGGGATGCCGCTTTGTTCGGTGGCAGTGGCTGCACCATCAAATTGCAGCAGTGGCTTAAGTGAAGCGTTGGCAGTTGCTGGCTCAGCAACTTCTTCTATTCGCTCCTGAATGGATGTGTAATCAGAAGTTTGCAGCGAATCTGCAATACCTGCGCGAATGGGATTTAAATCCACGTACATCATGCAGGCCAGCAGCGCCTGTTCATCGAGCAGCGCCTGCGACTTAAAACGCCCTTCCCAGAATACGCCCTTGCAACCATCTTCTCGATTGGCCTTGCGGGCGATATCTTCGTTTAAACAGCGCATAAACCAACTGATACTACCAAGGCGTTCCTGCCAATCGCTAATCAGCGTATCCAACAGTATTCGCTCGCCTTCTGAGAGACTATCGCCCTTGAGGAACTTTGCCGCCACAGGATTGCCACTAAAGAGCCCGGTCCAACGCTCAATGACTTCAAATGGCGACAACGATTGTTGCGTAGCAAGGTCGATTTTGAGCACCAAATGGTAGTGATTACTCATGACCGCATAAGCGCAAACGTCGATGCAGAATATTGACGACAACTGCCTGATTTTATCCACTATCCAGCCACGTCTATGCTCGTAACTGCGCCCCGACAGTGCATCTTCACCACACAAAAATGCCCTTCTCACGCAGCGATTAATCACGTGGTAAAAGGGCGTACTTTCAACATCTATCAACTGGCGGCGGGCGGTGGTCATAACCAACCTCGACTGAGCTTTGATGGGTATTTCAAAGCCTAGCCAAAGCTGTGCGAAACATCAAAAAGATATGGCTGTCCTGTATTCCGTTCCCCTAAAGCGTTTACGCCAATTACTTTCTGCCGAGTCCTTTAATATGAAGGCAATTCCAATAAAGGCTCCAATAAGCGCACCTATAAGGGTACCTGCATTACCTGAAAGAATAGAAGCTATTGTATTTAACATTACTTGAAGGTTCCTAAGGAAAAACTAACGCCAAATTAAGGTGTGAATAACGCTAACACCGAACCTAAACCATTGTGCCATAAATACTAAACTAACTTGAAATGAAGGAAAGGACATGGTCTTAAATTCGGGGGAAAAGTCGCTTAAGGAACTTTGCCGCCACAGGATTGCCACTAAATCGCAATGTCCAACGCTCAATGACTTCAAATGACGACAACGATTGTTGCGTAGCAAGGTCGATTTTGAGCACCAAATGGTAGTGATTACTCATAACCGCATAAGCGCAAACGTCGATGCAGAATATTGACGACAACTGCCTGATTTTATCCACTATCCAGCCACGTCTATGCTCGTAACTGCGCCCCGACAGTGCATCTTCACCACACAAAAATGCCCTTCTCACGCAGCGATTAATCACGTGGTAAAAGGGCGTACTTTCAACATCTATCAACTGGCGGCGGGCGGTGGTCATAACCAACCTCGACTGAGCTTTGATGGGTATTTCAAAGCCTAGCCAAAGCTGTGCGAAACATCAAAAAGATATGGCTGTCCTGTATTCCGTTCCCCTAAAGCGTTTACGCCAATTACTTTCTGCCGAGTCCTTTAATATGAAGGCAATTCCAATAAAGGCTCCAATAAGCGCACCTATAAGGGTACCTGCATTACCTGAAAGAATAGAAGCTATTGTATTTAACATTACTTGAAGGTTCCTAAGGAAAAACTAACGCCAAATTAAGGTGTGAATAACGCTAACACCGAACCTAAACCATTGTGCCATAAATACTAAACTAACTTGAAATGAAGGAAAGGACATGGTCTTAAATTCGGGGGAAAAGTCGCTTAAGGAACTTTGCCGCCACAGGATTGCCACTAAATCGCAATGTCCAACGCTCAATGACTTCAAATGACGACAACGATTGTTGCGTAGCAAGGTCGATTTTGAGCACCAAATGGTAGTGATTACTCATAACCGCATAAGCGCAAACGTCGATGCAGAATATTGACGACAACTGCCTGATTTTATCCACGATCCAGCCACGTCTATGTTCGTAACTGCGCCCCGACAGTGCATCTTCACCACACAAAAATGCCCTTCTAACGCAACGGTTAATCACGTGGTAAAAGGGCGTACTTTCAGCGTCTATCAACTGGCGACGGGCAACGGTCATAACCAACCTCGACTGAGCTTTGATGGGTATTTCAAAGCCTAGTCAAAGCTGTGTGAAACATCAAAAAGGTATGGCTGTCCTATATTTGTCATATTTGAGGCCCTGACACTTCAGATGTTTCAAGCTACTCTACAATACACAGGACATCCTAAACACTTTCTGAGCTGCAAGGGAGATCGTTGCAGGGGTCAGTCTCTGATAAATAACGACAGTTTTTGGGAATGAGACTATCTGAGACGCTCACTTTCGAAGATTCATGCAGAATTGCAGTTGCCAGGCGTGCTTTAGCGCGTCCGGCGCCGTAGGCGCGAAGTTGATTGATTTGTTAGTTTTAATTGTTGGATTTCCAGTTCAAGCTTTTTTAAGGATTTTTCTTTTATCTCGCGATCTAGTGTTTTTACGGTTTCATCAATAATGTGATTTTTTACCCACCTAGAAAATCCAAACCAAGTTAATCCGACCATAAATAAGATATACAGAGCACCCGCAATCCTCACGTCCCAACGCTCCACAAGTTTAAGCTCTTCCCCAGTGTCACTATTTAAGGCATCTTTGTTCTTCTTAATTGTTTCCTGGTGATTCTCAAGCGCTTTTGATAAAAACATTTCTTCTTGTTCTGGAGTATAGGAAGCGGGAACCCAATCAAGCCTATTTTCATCGAGCTTCCCTTTTTCGATTGAGTCCAATCGATTTTTTATTTTTCTCTCCATGTTTACTGAGAAGAAGTAAGCTTGTGAATTCAGCGCTTCTTTATCTATTTGAATCTGTGTATTTACCAACCAGATATATAGCGCAATGAAACCTGCAATAAACCACAAGCCTGATATAGCCATAAATTTATAAATATTGTCTGTTGGTGTACTTGGTATGCCCTTCAAGATATCTCCTTTGAAACTAGACATAATGATTCCCTGTGCAGGTGTCGGCCTCCGTGTTTTCTCGTGGATTAGTTAAACCAGAGCCACACTGTTTGTTGATCCAATAGGCAAACAATCATAGGAGGCCGACATGTCTAAAGCTAACACACTTTTTATCGGGTTGGACGTACACAAGGAGACCACTGACGTGGCCTGGGTTTCTGATAAGTCTGCTGAGACCGTGCATTACCATGGCACAATCCCAACCAACCTGCGTTCATTCGATAAACTCATTAAAAATCAGCAAGGCTCATGACTCGCGCGGCTCTATTCAAGAGAGTGCAAGGTCAACCGCCGACACTTACTCGCCAAAGTCCGACTGTCAGAGTGTCCTAATTGACGCGCTTGTTAAATTCTTCATCTTCAAATCTTGGAAACATATCTACCATATAAGAAGGAAATAAAACCCCTGGCCTCTTAGTGGATTCATTCCAGCCAGGATCTTTGGTTTCCAAGAACCGACTCACTTCACCTCTAACGTTATCTTCCAAGCAGACAAGTATATAGGCAATCAAGTTCTGCACTACTTGATAATCGCCAATGGCCAGCTCTGGTGTGACATTTCTTATTGATGCTTCCCAAGAATAAAAGCTAAAGTTTCTGTAGTCGTTAAATAGTGGGATTTTTCCATCGAAGTAGACTATTTCATAAGCAAGTTTTTTAGGGTCTACATTTCCATGCAACAAATCATTCCGGTTATTCATTAGCGTGTGAAATTCTTTGCATGCATCTATATTGTTATAATCAACCGCTTGAAAAAAGCCTTTGCAGTGTCTATGCAGCCCTTTTATTCTAATGTCTATTTGTTGGCGAACAACAGAGTCATACATTCTTTTGTCATTTTTCACATCGTCTTCAGCAAGCAAAAATATTATTAGGTTAACGAAAGACTCGGCATATACAGGAGCAAGCATTCTTATATTCAATCCTAACGCTGTGGCTTCCGTATATAACTCTCCAACATGACTAATCCTGTCCTTAAGGTTTTCCAAATCTTTTGCTGAACTGGGATACGAGAGTGGCTCTAGCTCCTCAATTTTCAATGCTTCAAGCTTTGTTAGCTGGTGCTCAATAACACTTTTAATTCTAAAAAATGGATTTATAAAGAGCTGCCATCTCTCTATATTTTTTCTGAATTCTGAAATATTCTTACCATATGTAGAGAAGTCTTTCTTTATGTCTTTAATAAACTCGTTTTTCGCTATTGAGGGATCATCAAAATCAATACTATGCATAACTTCCAACCTAAAAGTCATACACATGATTTCAAGCGTTTCATCTTTATAATGTAACGTGTAATGCCAGTGGATTAGATTATCTGAATCATCTGAACGAAGAAGCATTTGCATCCCATTTGGACGACCAAATCTCGCATTTAAGTAGCAGTAAAGCTCGACAGGGGTAATTCCCTCTCTTATAACCCAAATCCCACCTTTCATGGCAGTTTTTGGTTTTTCACCGCTTTTGGCAAGTTCGCTCACCTTCCCTACCACTTCTTTCATTGGCGGATAGGACAATTGCGATACATCTATAGACTTCACGTTTATTCCTGGAATTTAACGCCGCATTAAGGGGTGAACAACGCCACCACCCAACCTGAGCTATTGTGCCGTAAACACTAAAGCTGATTCAAACCAAAACTGCCAAGCGTTGTGAATCCCTCTTGAATGCTTTATATGGATAATAACCAAGCCAAAAGGGTAAAGTGAGACCCAGGCTTTAGCGGCAACTAAAGCTTTCTATGTGGCAGTTCGGT
>NZ_NIJK01000028.1 GCF_002836975.1 Shewanella indica
CGCTCGACTTGCATGTGTTAGGCCTGCCGCCAGCGTTCAATCTGAGCCATGATCAAACTCTTCAATTAAAGTTTTGGTTGAACCCGAAGGTTCGACTCAATGAATTCTGTTCGTATGAACACTCTTCATCGAGTTAAATCGTTTTGTCGATTTCTCAATGCCTGTGAGTGTCCACACAGATTGCTTGATAGATTGTTAAAGAGCAGNTCGACTCAATGAATTCTGTTCGTATGAACACTCTTCATCGAGTTAAATCGTTTTGTCGATTTCTCAATGCCTGTGAGTGTCCACACAGATTGCTTGATAGATTGTTAAAGAGCAAAGGAAGCCAGCCAAACATCTTAGCTTAAAGCATTCGATGTTTGAACCTTTGACTTCCAGACCCTGTCGTGGGTCAGTGGTTGCGCATTATAGGGAGCCTGAATTTTTGCGCAACCCCTAAAAGGCGATTTTTCTTATCAAAGTCTTCAAGTGTTCACTATTGCGCCAAGGCGCGCACTAATCGACCAACTCAGGCCAATGATGCCAAGTATTTAGGTACATCGGCAATGCTATCCAGTACTACGCTCGCCTCATCCATAGCTTCCTGAGTCACCTCTTTACCACTTCTGACCAGGATCCGCACCGGGATCCCCGCCGCTTTGGCAGCGCGCATATCATCGGCCTTGTCACCGACCATTACACTGGCGGCAAGTTCCAGCTTAAGGAAACTGGCTGCACTGTTGATCATTCCCGCCTTGGGTTTACGACAGTCACAATCCTGTTTGTATTCACCTATGCCCTTCTCCGGGTGGTGCGGGCAGTAATAGATGCCATCGAGATCCACCCCCTTGTCGGCAAAGTTCCAATCCATCCATTCGGTGAGACTGGCAAACTGATCTTCAGTGTAGAGCCCACGGGCAATACCTGACTGATTGGTCACCACCACCAGCTTATAGCCTTGGCACTTCAACGCCAGGCAAGCATCGAAGACACCTTCAATATATTCAAAATCATCTATTTGATGTACATAGCCGTGATCGACATTGATTACACCATCTCTATCCAAAAAAACCGCTCGGTTCACTGTTTGCCTCCCAGAAAGCGAATGGCAATATTATTCCACTCATTGCGGCAAAATGCACTGTGAGAACAGGCTTATGTTGTGAGCTTGACGGCAGAGGATAAGAAAAACCGGGCATTGGAGCCCGGGATAGGTGCCTCGCCCGGATGTCTGATGCTCGGGAGCACGCCCGCAGGGAGGCATCAGACATCCAGACTCAGCATGACCATTCAAACGGGTCGTAATCAGCGAGCACTCTGGCATACTCAGGACTCAGACCATCGGTGGAGAAGTAATACCCCTTGCCATCGTTGCCTATGTCATAGCGTATGTCGTCATATTCCGGCATCGCCAATAACTGTTGTTGCAGCGCCTGCTGCGCTTCGGCATCCAAGCTATAAGGGGGATAGCCCAAAACCGAAGCCTCAAGCACAGCGGTATGGCGACAACTGGCTTCGCGTATCTGCTGCGCCAGGGTCGAGGCAACTTCCCCACGTTGCAGTGCCAACCAACGGTTGGCATAACTGTCTACCATGTAACGGTCTGAATAGAAGAAGTGTTCTCCCTCTGATACACGCATCTTCAGGTCCCTGTGTTCAGGCGCCAGAATCAAACGGATATACTCTTGCACCGCATCCACAGTCTTCTCTGAGTCATCCCCCGCCACAGCCAACAGCTGCGGCAGGGAAACCAGGCGTCCGTGCTGGCTGAACAACCGGATAAAGTCCACCAGTTCCAGCATGCTTTATCCCGGCAACAAGCCACGGGCCTCCAGCGCATCGGCTGCATAACCCAGGCCGAATTTTTCCAGGGTTGATCTCAGTGGTGCCCCGGTTTGCCTGTCCCAACCAAAATCGTCATAGAACATATCCAACGCCTTTTGAACATCGTCCCTGTCCATCTTGATGGTGCCTTCATCGCCGAAGGCCTTGTCGGGGTCCAGGTCGTAAACCCAATCGCAGAGCACATCGTGCTCATTGCGCATATTGATCTCATTCATTTGAATCATGGTCAGCGCCCGGTGCAGATGCAGTACCCGCTCGGCCATAAAGTCAAGCTCAGTCTCAGTCACTTCTTTACCTGTAACCAGAGAGAACATCTGGGATTCTATAGTGCTGTCTCCGCGGTAGTTACGATTCTTGTCCGGCGAAGCCAGCAAGGGGAACATCCAGTTACAGAGAGTCAATGAGTCGTGCAGCACGTTTTTCACCAAAGACCACTTGGCAAACTTAACCTTGGCCGGGTTTATTGGGGTATACCATTTCACCTTATCAAAAGCACCTTCGCCCCAGAATTCGGCGGCTATGGTTTCTATCATGTCCTGAGGCAAGCCACAGTTAACAATATTGATATGGGAGTGACACTGAGCATCGCGGTTGAACACCATATTGATCAGGGTGCCCACCTGCCCTGCGGTCTCACTGGCATGGTGCACAGCGGCGTTGGTCTTCTTATTGAAAATTTTCACCGAGGATTCTTTGTGGATATCCCAATAACCGAGATCCGGATTACGTCCATCCAGTTTCCAGCGCTCAATCAGATCCGACATGCCATCGGCCATATGGGCAATTTCCCCTTCGCGATAGGCGATACGGCGGTAAAAATCGATAAGAAACGCCGGATCTTTCTTGTCCCACAGATCCCATGGGATGCTGTCAAACTCCTCTTTAGGCAACAGATATTGGAACATATCGTGTTTTTTAAGATATTTGAACAGGTGCGAAATCAGACCATAGTTACACCAGATGCCATAATCGTCGATCAGGTTGCCCCCCAGAGCACCTGTCATCGCATGTTCTTCCGAGCCCTTCTTGGTATCCATCAGATACTGAGGCGCCAGGAATCCCATGCAGACGTTGGAGATATGTTCGCTCTTACGACCATATTTCTGTTTCAGCTCAGGCACCTTGAGTTCACAGAAGCAGCGAATGGGGCAGGCATGACAGCCACCGGTACGCTTCATCCATTTGTTGGCGTACTCTTCACCAAAGTACATCTCGGCCATTGAGGTACGGAAGCCTACCTTGTTACGTTCATTCCACGGCACCTCGCCCAGCTCAATCTGCTGATCCGACTGCCCCCATTTGAGCCCCGGACGCGCTTTCCAGCGGCTGATACCATTGGAATATTCGGCCCAGGATTGCGGAGTTGAAGGCACAACCCCTTGGTTGTTGGCACCTATTATCCCCAGAATATGGTCATCGAGCCGACGCATGTTGGCATTATCGGCGGCAATAGCCACAGCCCCTGTGCCTATGATGCCTATCCCTTTAAAATTCTTTGACCCGAGCACGGCACCATGCCCACCGGCAGAATGCCCTCCCTGAGTCATAATCACTGACAGCGGCACCTGATTCTCCCCCGCCTGGCCTATGGCAGCCACCTGGGCATTGGGGCCCATCATTTCGGCTATCATGGCGTGGGTATCAAAAATCCCCTTACCCCAGAGCGCGGCGGCTGATTCCAATGTAACTTTACCGTCTTCAACTCTGAGCCATACAGGTGCGGCGGCGCGACCTTCAATGGCGATGGCATCAAATCCGGCATATTTCATTGCCGGTGAAAAATGACCACCGAAATGTCCATCAGAAATCAGATGATCTTTAATCACCGGGCTGCGGGAAGTAATAGTTGTACGACCAGTACAAATCACCCCAGAACCGGTTAGCGGGCCGGCGGAGAATACAATAATATTTTCAGGATCTGTGGCCTTGATATTATCTTTATGGCCATCCCAAAGAATCTTATAGCCTATCCCCATACCACCAATATAATCATGATACTTATCTGTTGACTCTGTTGTAATATCACCGGTTGTTAAATTAACTCTTAATACTTTACCGGCCCATCCGCCAAGTTTATCTGTCATTTTCTATTACCTCATTAACCGATCAGGCCAGTATATTTTTCATATTGTTCGAGTGCAGCTTCCGCCTGTTCCCAGGTATAAAACTTAATCGCACCGGTTGGACAAACCTGGGCGCAAGCCGGTTCGCCCTGACACAGGTCGCATTTCACGGCTTTCATTTTGCTACGCACAACTTTGATCACTTGTTGCGGACATTTATCGGCACAATAACCACAGCCGACACAGCGCTTTTCATCTATCACTTTAGCGCCGGTTTCCGGATGAGTTGAAATAGCCTGCTGCGGACAGACCTCTGTACAAACCTCACAATGGCGACAAGTGGCCGGCACCACAGTGCGATCGCCGCACTCACCCCGCTGCTCTGTGTAATTGAATTGCACACCATGAGGCCCATAGTTCATGTTGTGTTCGACTTTGACCCTTGCCAGGGTTGGGCTGCAATCACCTTCATGGTTCCAGCCACAGGCGATTTCACAGCGACGGCAACTGACGCAGATAACCGGATTAACCACCATCAATCCACCGGGTAACACCTCAACCTTTTCATCGCTGTCGTTGTCGCTGCCACAACCGGTAAGAAAGCTGATAAGCGTTCCACCATAGACAGTGCCTACGGCAGCTCCCATACTCCCTTTCAGCATTCCTCGTCTGGTAATCATATTGCGTTCCTTAATTAGTTTAAGAAATATTATTTAAATATGCATACACCAAAAACCCGACGACTCATGCTAATTAAATCCAGACATTTTTTCCCAATCTGAGTCACATTTACTCACAGGTAAGCCAGCCAATCTCATTATCTAAAACCATAATCAAATATTAAAATTACAATCTTCTCAAAATAGAAAAATACAACTTAGACTGAATCTGCACTTATCAGTTATAGCTGGAACATATTGACGATGGTCACAGACAAATTATTCAAATCAAATAGATTAAGCCTCGCATACATTCCTAATTAGAAATCCCGACAGAATCTAAAAACTTAAAGGAATGGGAAATGATGAAATTCAAGCCTAAAAACGCCTGGTGGAAACTATCTCCACTGGTGGTTTGCTTATTGGCTGCATGTTCCGATGGCGATGACGGCCAGGTGGGTCCTCCGGGAGAAGTGGGGATCAATATTGCCAAAGCCAAATCACTGCAGGCCAATATCGAAGCCGTAACCATAGATGAGCAAACCCGGGTTTCGGTCGACTTTTTCTTAAGCGACGCCAACGGCGTTGCCGTGACCGGACTGGAACAACTGGAGCAGGTATCAGCCTTGGCCATGGGCATAGCCAAGCTGGGCAGCGCCCAGCCCATGTACGGCGATTCAAAGCCGGCAGAGGGGCGCTATGAGATAAGCCGCGCTCCCCAATGGATAAGCTATATCAATAAACTGGTTGAGCCGGGGACAGGTGCCACAGCCCAGGCCGCAGCGCAGTGGCAAGCCGGGATTGAGAGTGACTGCAAACTCGACTGCCTGCAGAGCCTGGGCCAGGGGCGTTACCGCTATCAATTCAGCAAGACGCTCAATCAATACCCAAGCTTTGAAGGGCTCGATACCCATTACGAGAGTGACAAGACTCACAGGGTCTATCTGGAACTCAAGCCCGCTGCCGACAGCTCACTGAGCAGCATGCTGATCAACAGTGTCTATGACTTTATTCCGGCAACCGGCCAAGCCGCCGCTACCGAAGACAGCCGGGTATTGATAGATCAGCAGCAGGCCTGCTATCGCTGCCACGGCAGTGACAGGGATAACAGTGAGGCGCGTTTGTTGATGCACGGCAGCAAGCGTTTTGCCTTTGAAGGCTGCGTCATGTGTCACACCAGTTACTCGGGCGACCCAGAAACCGGCTCGGCGCTTGATATGGCGACCCTGACTCACAAAATTCACCAAGGCGAGTACAAGGTCGTTGGCTATCAGGGCCATGAATATGACTACAGCCAATTGCACTATCCCGGTGATATCAAGGATTGTAACAGCTGTCATATTCCCGATGCGGCGCCGCAGGCCAACCAATACTTTATTCCCGGCAATAACAGCTGCCTGAGCTGCCACAGTAAAGATGCCCCGGATGACTGGAATGGCAGCGCCAGTGCTTTATTCCACGATAGAGAACTCTTCCCCAGAGGCTGGCAACAAAGCTGCTCAGGCTGCCATCCGGATGCCAGCAACCCAGAGGGCGCGGGTAAAATCCACCTGAGCCTTGGCAGGACAAGCAAACTCATCAAACAGGAGTACGCCTTTGCGATCTCCTCCGCCGCTATTGATGGCGACAAGCTGAGTATCAGCCTGGATTTTCGCAGTCAAGGCCGCCTGCCTGCAGACGATCCGGCCATTGAGTCTTTGTGGCTGACCGTCAGTGGCGATCCTGAGCCGCTTAATCGTCCGCTCAACAATGGTCAGCGCAAGATTTGGAATTTGACCAACCCTGGGGATGACGTCACCCTGGCCATGCAGGGGCACAGTCTCAACGCCGCCATAGGCCCGCTTCAGATAGCGGATTTCGGTGAGCCGGACAAGACTCAAGTTCGGGCAAAACTGGTTGTCTGTGCCGATCCCAATACAGGTTTTGCGGTGGCTTGCGATACCAGCTCTACCCGAATCGAAGTGATTGCCGCTAACCCCTTGTCGCTCATCGGCGCCCCGGCGAGCAGCAAAGCCATTGCCGATGAAACCGCTTGCCAGCGCTGTCATGACAACGATATGCAGCAGCGGGTTGTCAGTGCTCATACTCTGGCCAGTCATTTCCAGCCAGGTAATGACAGTTGCGGCAGTTGTCATGCGCCTCAAGGTGCCACGGCGCTGACCGACAAGAGCTGCAACGACTGCCACAACAATGACACCAATATGTACTTAAATGCCGGGCTGAAACACACTCCGGGCATGGAGCAGATAAAAGCTGTCCGTACCCTGAATAACAGCCTGAATTACAGGGAAATGGTGCATTCGCTGCACAGTGGTACCCGTACTGTGGCCGGTATGGGTGGCGATCGAGAAACAGCCACTTATCCCAAGCCAGCCAATGATTGCCGCGCCTGCCATAGCAAGGGTCAACTTACATTGGATGGACTGAGCCAGAGCGCCTCCGTGTTGGTCGCCACTCCCGGCGCCACCGAGAAAGGCCAAATAGCCGAGTATTCTCCCACAGTTGCAGCCTGTGGTGGTTGCCATGTCCAGGTGGACGATTGGGCCAGCCATGCCGAAGCCTTCGGTGGCGTTTTCCAAAAGGATGCCAGTGGTGGACCTGTATATCTGAGCGGCAGCGAAAGCTGCGCCATCTGTCATGCCGAGGGACGTAATAACGGTGTCGACAAGGTACACGGCCTCGGGGATTAAGCCTCATTGCCTTATCGGCCAAAACGGCGCTTCGGCGCCGTTTTTATATGCAGTTTTTATCAATTCAGGAGCTCAAACCTGCCAATCCGACACAGCTGCCATGATAGCGCCAACTGAGCACTGCTCTGCTCGAAATCCACCATCATCTTGATCGATGCAGAAACAGGAAGCCCTAGTGGTTTCCCTTTATTTATCTGAATATTCGCTGTAGTCTTAATCGGATCAAAACCGAATAACGTATACAAAGACGGGATCTATGAGTCGAACTACCCCCATCGTTCATAAAACGCGCACTCAGGTTGTGGTCGAAGTGTTGCGGGAAAAAATTCTTTCAGGGGAAATCGCAGCCGGTGAACCGTTGCGTCAAAGCGCCCTGGCAGAAGAGATGAATGTCAGCCGGATTCCGGTCAGGGAAGCCCTTTTGCAACTGGAAGCCGAGGGGTTGGTCAAGTTTGAAGCCCATAAAGGCGCCACGGCTACCGAACTATCGGTTGAACAAGTCAGCGAGTTATTTGAACTCAGAGCACTGATTGAAACTGATCTCCTTGCCAAAGCCATTCCAAACCTGCAGGATGAAGATCTGCGTCAGGCCGAAGCCGTACTGGACAAACTGGAATCCGCCTTTAAACAGGATGATGCCGTGGGCAGTTGGAGCGAACTCAACACAGAGTTCCACACAAGTTTGTACCGCGCCGCCAACCGTCCCCATACCATGGAAGTCGTACATGGTCTGAACACCAACTGTGATCGCTATATCCGCTTACAGTTGTTGCTGACAGGCGGGATCCCCCGAGCCGAACAGGATCACAGGGATCTACTGCAATTATGTCGGCAAAAGAAAATAGATGAGGCCGTGGTCCTGTTGAGGGCCCACATACTGCACGCTGCCAATGCCATTCGCGAATTGGTAGCCCAACAGGTGAGCTGAAAAATCACGACCCTTTCCAAGCAATAGCGCTTTAGTTGTCCAAAAGACAGATCTGGCTTCTGTCTTTTTATTTTGAGAGTAAATTCAATGCAGTACGCCACTATTACCGGCTGGGGAAAGTGCGTTCCCCCTGCCGTACTGACCAATCATGATCTGGCCACCTTTATCGATACTTCCGATGAATGGATTAAACCCAGAACAGGGATTAGCCAGCGTCATATAAGCCACGTCAACACTTCTGAATTGGCCACAGTCGCTGCCCAGCATGCACTGGCCGCCGCCGGCATAGAAGGTAGCGAACTGGACATGATTATCCTGGCCACCGCCAGCCCGGACACCCTGATCCCCAACATAGCCTCGACCGTGCAGGCCAATGTAGGCGCAACCTGTGCCGCCTTTGACATCAACGCCGCCTGCAGTGGCTTTCTCTATGGCGTAGGCCTGGCCACCGCCCAGATAAAGAGTGGTCAATGCAAGAAAGTCCTGGTTATCGGCGCCGAGCGTCTCAGCTTCTATCTCGACTGGTCAAGAAGAGAGACCGCAGTACTGTTCGGTGATGGTGCCGGTGCTGTGGTGCTGGAAGCAACAGACAGCCCATGTGGCGTACTGGGCTATGAGCTCAACAATGACCCAGGTGGCCGCGATATTTTGAAGGCCAGTTTCGGGACGGGTATGGATAGATTTGTCGCCGAGTCGCTGGACTTCTACATTCAGTTCGACGGCCAGGAGATTTTCAAACGTGCCATCAACGGTATGGGTAAACTCAGCGCCCAAGTATTGGATAAATGTGGCTTGGATAAAGAACAAGTCGATTGGGTAATCCCCCATCAGGCTAACGAGAGGATCATCGACACTCTGGTACACAGAATGAAGATCCCCAAAGAGAAGGCCTTCGTCAATATAGCCAACTATGGCAACACCTCGGCCGCGACCATTCCCATCGCTATCTGTGATGCGTTGGAAAAAGGCATGATCAAGCCAGGACAACACATTCTGTCCTGTGCCTTCGGCGCTGGCCTCACCAGCGCGGCCTTGCTGCTGAAATGGGGTGATAGAGTCACACCGCTGAAACAGAGCGATGCCGAGCTGCCGCCATGCGAGCAGACAGGTATTGAACTGGTAAAACGCGCAGTAGACTATTTCTGCCATCGCGATAAGGCTTAAACGAATTAAGCAGAACCCCAAACAAAATGCCGTTCACTTTCAATGAACGGCATTTTCGTTTTTAGATGCCATACTTGGCCAGGAATAACATGTCCGGTCGCAACAAAAAGTTGCGCTGACGAATATAGAGTAAAATGCTTGCCGAAATAAACTCACTCAATTATACCGCTTTCTAAAAAAGAGAAGGCCTCGAGGTCTTATTCGCACCTTCTCTTAGGTCAGTTCTTGGCCCTACTTGAGCGGTTTGCTTATCCGGATGACTACCCGACGGTTACGGACCCGTTCATCACTGGAATCATTGGATGCCACATGCCGCCGTTCGCCGTGTCCTTCAGTATGGATCCTGTCTCCCGGGATACCACGTGCGACAAAAAAATCTTTAACGGAATCAGCTCTCTGTTGTGAAACCTTCTGGTTAATGCTGCGGCCGCCATAACTATCGGTATAGGCATCAATCAGCACCAGCTCCACTTCAGGATCATAGGCCAGATACTCCTGCACCCGCGCCAGCTGCGCCTTGGAATAACGGGTCAACTCAGTACCGCCCATCTCATAGGTAAGCACGGTAAAGGCGATATCATCGAAACTGTAAGGCAGTAGATTGGCCAGACACTGCTTGAACTCGCGGTATTTCTGGGCAAAGTTGGCCGCGGAAAGGCCGACCGCCACCGTGTGGCTTTGGTTGTACCAATCGCTGTAGTAGAAAGTGGGTTCCATGCCGCGATCCAGCTCAGTCAGCATGGACCAGGCGGCCTGTTTCGGCACTTCGCCATTGAAGTATTTCTGGTAGCTCAACTCGGTAATCGCCTTTGATGTCACCCCGGGACGCCAGGCTGGCGCTTTGCTCATCAAGCGAGCATGAGTCACTGCATCAGGCTTTTGCCACATGTCCAGAGTAAACTGCAGATTCAGCTCTTTATCCGCATGACTGGAAAACACAGCTTTGCCGTAGGAGGGAATATCGTGCTCGAGGCTGCAACCTATGGGGGTGTTTTGCGCCACACGCCAATGAGAGTCGTCGAGAGACGCCACATAGTGCCTGAGATCCGCCATCGCCGACCACGGCAGACAAAGAGTCGACAGCAGAAACAGTTTACGCCACATAGAAATCTCTCTTTTCACACACCATGTTGTCTCTATCGGCAAAGAAATTAATTCCTTTAGCCTATAAAAACAACAATCGAACATGACACCCTGTTGATGTTTTAGCATAATAGCCGCTTCGTTATTTTCCAGGGGAAATGCATGACTCAGCCAAGCCTAGCCAACCAACTCAAGCACAGATTCAGGGGCTATTTCCCTGTGGTGATCGACGTGGAGACCGCTGGCTTCAATGCGCAGACAGACGCGCTGCTGGAGATTGCCGTCAGTCTGCTGAAGATGGATGCCGAGGGCAATCTGGGAATAGACAGAACCCTGCACTACCATATCGAACCTTTTGAAGGCGCCAACCTCGAGCCGGAGGCGCTGGCATTCAACGGCATAGATCCCAACAACCCCCTCAGGGGCGCCGTCAGCGAGAAAGAAGCTTTTCTGGAGATATTCAAGGCGGTGAAAAAAGCGCAGAAAGCAGCCGACTGCCACAGATCTATCATAGTGGCTCATAATGCCGCCTTCGATCACGGCTTTGTCAGCAAAGCAATCGAGCGCAATGATATCAAGCGCTCGCCGTTTCATCCCTTTGCTACTTTTGACACCGCCACGCTGGCCGGATTGGCCATAGGACACACAGTACTGGCCAAGGCCTGCAGCTTGGCCGGGATCCCCTTTGACAACAAAGAAGCCCATTCGGCGCTTTATGATACAGAGCGCACCGCCGAGCTGTTCTGCTACATAGTGAACCGCTGGAAAGCTCTTGGCGGCTGGCCTTTGCCTGCCACCGCCGAAACCGACACCCCGCAAGGGGATATCTAAACCGGCTCAGACATATAAGCCGACTAAAACCAGGGGATTGCCTGGCCTCAAGCCAAACTATTTGAGCATTTGGCTTGAGGGTGCATCAGCAACCACCGACCAGTGACCAGAAACCAAAGCCCCGGCTCAAAACCAAGGTCTTGAGCCTCATATTTAAAGCCCGGTGCGACTGTCGAGTTTAAGAGCCTTAATCAAATCGAACACTTCATGGATCTCTTTAAACACTTGCTCTATGTCTGCGCTGAGATCCAGCGGCTTGAGTAGATCAAGTTGCGGCTCAAAATAGCTATGCTGACAGGCTATTTTGACAAACAATCGCCCCTGTTTAAAACAGGCTTCCAGCTCACCTTGATAAAATCCTGATAGTGACAACAAACGTTCCATGGTCACTGTATTAAGCACATATCTGGCTTCGAGCTGATCGTCACTGTAAACTTCAAATCTACGCTCAAAGTCCGGGTCTTCCAGCTTTACCCGCGTGAGTTTGCTTCTAAACTGCGCCAAGCCATTGGCCATAAAACCTTTATCGCGGCGCACCTGGATGGTGGCGGAAAATCTCTTCGGCAGCTCGAACTCTATCACTATGCCATCGAACAGCGTCTTATATTGGGGACCATTATCGTTCTTGCCTGTGCGTTCGAGTAACGTCAGTTCCCTAAGCAGAAAAGGCACATTAAGATACTTGCCTCTGACTGAGTTTTGAAAATAACCTTTGTCATAGTCGGGAAATAGACCATAGTCTTTATAGCTTTCCAGTTCAGGCAATCCCGGAGGATTGAACGCAAAGCTTTTACCGAAATAACCCAGCAGTAAAGGATAAATCTCCTCAACTATCTGGGTACGCAGTTCACCTATCTCACTGCCTGCCCAGATATTGGCCAACACCACCAATCCCAGGGATACCACGGCGCCGCCAAAACCAATGAAAAACACCCCATCTTTAAAATCCAGCATGAAAGCGCCATAGAAACTCATGGCAAAAAACAGCAAAAATGCCGGAATGCCGATAAAGGTGAGAGGCGCAACTATCTTTCTACGCTCTTTATACCTGGCAGCGGCGGCCTCTCGCACCGACTCATAACGTCGGCACTTGGGGGCAATCTTTTTCCCGTAATACTGGCCGAAGGCCAGCTTGTCCTGCTCCGGGATCTCCAACTCCATTGAATTCATCCTGTTTTCTTTATTTTTGCCATTTTTGCCGAGCCAGCCCATGACTATCCGACAATAGTCTCTCAGCCTCAGACTAAGCAGTTGGCAAAATGCACAACGAACACTGAGACTAACACTTCCCCCATTTACCGCAGCAGTTCACCAAAGGTCTCTTTTATTCCGGTAACCCGGCGTGCTCCAGAGAACAAAAACGCTGTCGAATAAAACTATTCTTACGTAGGGCTTTAAAGAGACAAAAATCCGATGACTCTTGTCATCGGATAATATTTATTTCGATAATATTGACGGTATTACAGCTTTCCTTTTCAACAAGGAGCCACTGCGGGTTTTATACCCGGAACAACAACAAACTTGTCTCGCTACGCCGACAAAACTCAGGCGGCGATTCGTTGTTTCAGTTCTAACCAAGCGTTATCCACCAAACGATAGTCGGCATCTTCAAGCTCTTTGGCTGCCAGTTTCAGGCATTGCTGCATCCGCTCATTCAAGGCATCCGGCCCTTGCTCTGACTCGTTTTCCAGCTCGGCCAGCACCACGGCAAAATGCCCCTGCAGGTAACCACTGGCAAACAGGGCATCATCGTCACCGCCGGCCACTATCTCGCCAATCCACTGCTCCAATGCCTGTTCGTACTTCTCTAACATGCTCTACTCCGCTAAGTCTGGGTTGGCCACCTGATACATCACGTAATCCCGGTAACCTGTCACAATTCGATAATAGCCACTAAGTTCGCTATCCAATTTCTGGTCGCCACTATCCACGATAAGCGGCCTGCCTTCAAGTGCTTTTAGTTTGCTTTTGGTGGCAAGAATGATGATATTTTCCTTGCCAATGCGCCTGATAAGCTCGGGCGACAACTGCTGATTGCCACGGCCAAGAATGTGCCCTTGGCCGCCTATCAGGGTAATGACCAACTTAACCTTTTGATTTTCAGTGGCACTCAATAACTGCGCCGCATTAAGATCCGAGGCCAGCAGGGTCTTGTTCTGCACCAGATCTACCCCGAGCAAGGTGTTATCGAGCCCCAGCTCCTCCATCACGGCCGCCACTGTACTGCCGGAGCCCATAATGTAGAGCTCATCTTCCATATCGCCGACCACCTCGGCGGCAATATCCGCCAGCACTAGTTCATCCACCTCGCGGCCGCCCATCTTCACCGCCTGGATATATCGCGGCTCGGCAGGCACTGTCATTTCACCATAACGCCGCGCCCTGACCGTGCCTTGGCGGAAGGCCTCTTCATCTATATCCATCACATCGGCGCTCATCAGACTCACCAGGGCGCCTTCCAGCAGTTGCTTCAATACCAACCCGGATGCATGGGGAGTAATGCCGTAAACACCCGAATGAATTTTGACCCCGGCCGGTACACCGAGTACGGGGAAGTGCTCACCGACAACCCCATAGATATCCCTTGCCGTGCCATCGCCGCCGGCAAACAGCAGCAAGTCCAGCTCCTGCGCCATCAAGGCCTTGGCGGCAGCCTGGGTATCACTGCGACTGGTATCCGTCGCCGCCTGGTAACACACCTCGGTGCGAAAACCCAGCTTTTGCGCCAGGTCGGCGCCCATGTTACCCGAGGCGGTATAGATTTGCAGGCGCTCGGCAAAAGGCGTTATCACAGCCAAGGCCTGCTCCATTCGCAGCCCGGCCTTGGGGGTGGCGCCAAGGCTCAGCGCCTCTTTTGCCACACCGTCGCTGCCCTTGAGGGCCACACTGCCCCCAAGCCCGGCCAGCGGATTAATGATAAGGCCCAGTCGAAACATTTTACTCATAACTCTCTCCGGCAAATGATGCTCTGCTCTTGTAAGAAATCATCAGGCGTCAATGGGGTCACTCTGTGATTGACGCCTGGAGTCGCTACCCGGAATAGCCAGCACGGCCAACATGGACAGCAAGGCGCACGCGGCGGCAAATACCCAACACCAGAAGGCGCCACTGCCATCGCCCCAAATCAGGCCGCAGATCCAGGTGCCCAAAGCGCCGCCGACGCCAAAGCTCAAACTGGCGTAAAGTGCCTGGCCCTTGCTGCGGTGACTGATATCAAAATTACGGTGAACAAACTGGATGGATGCCGCATGGGTCAAACCGAAGGTAAAGGCATGCAGCAGTTGGCTGAGCCCCAAAAGCAACATGCTTTCGGCGCCAAAAGCCACCAGAAGCCAACGCAGCGCCGTCATGCCTATGCTCACCAGCAGCAGCGTCTTGACCCCATAGCGACCGAGTAACCTGGGCGCTATCATAAACATGAAGATTTCCGCCATTGCCCCGAGAGCCACAAAAATACCGGCGCTGGCCTCTGTGTAACCCACCTGCTTGAGATAAAGCACGAAAAAGCCGTAGAAAGGCCCGGCGCTGGCTTGAAGCAACATGGCAGACAGTAAAAACCACAGCAGCGGCCGCCCGAGTTTGAGTGCCGGCTTATTCTGCACGGCCCCCGCCGAGGCCCGATTCGATGGCAAGGGTAAGGCACAGCCCAGTAACCCAAGAAACAGACTCAGCCCCACATAAAGCAGCACCTCGGGGCCAAACTCCTTGATGGCCCAGCCTGTGCCCACCACCAGCACGATATAGCCGACACTGCCGAAACTGCGAATGAGGCCATACTTGTTGGCTTCAGCCCCCAGGGTTTCCAGGGTGATTACCTCAAGCTGCGCCAGAATCGCATTCCAGAAGAAGGTATAGAGGGCCAGACTCAGCGCCAGATAGAGAAAGCCACCATGATAAAAGAAACTCAGATAGGTCAAGGCGGCGGCAAAGGCGCCGAGCTTGATAAGCTCAGAGCGCATGCCGGTGCGATCCGCCACCAGCGCCCAGACATTGGGCGCGACTATGCGGGTTGCCATAAGTATGGCCAGCAGGAAGCCTATTTCGGCGGCGTCGAAACCACGGTTGTCAAAAAATACCCCCAGATAGGGCACCATGACACCGAGTATGCCAAAGAAGAAGAAATAGCAGGCAGAAAGCCAGGCGAGCTGTCCCCCTGCGGGAAACAGTCCGCGCATTTATCGCATTCCAAGTACAGGTGTAAGGCTGCTGACATCCTGGTTTTGGGCCCGATGACGCAACAAGTGATCCATCAAGACTATCGCCAACATGGCTTCGGCAATGGGCACGGCGCGGATCCCGACACAGGGGTCGTGCCGCCCCTTGGTCACCACTTCAGCCTCAGTGCCCTGCACTGTCATGCTCTTGCCTGGCACGCTGATACTGGAAGTGGGTTTCAGCGCCATATGCGCCACTATGGGTTGCCCGGAAGAGATACCCCCGAGCACGCCGCCGGCATGGTTGCTGTCAAACCCGGCTGGCGACATCAGATCTCTGTGCTCTGAGCCCTTTTGGTTGACGACGGCAAAGCCATCGCCGATTTCAACGCCCTTGACCGCATTAATTCCCATCAGCGCATGGGCAATATCGGCATCGAGACGGTCAAATACCGGCTCGCCAAGGCCGACCGGCACATTGGTGGCCACCACACTGACCTTGGCACCGATGGAATCACCGGATTTTTTCAGCTCGCGCATATAGTCATCCAGCGCTTCCAACTTGGAGGCATCGGGGAAGAAAAAGGGGTTCAGTTCCACCTGTGCCATATCCAGAGTGTCGGCGCAAATAGGCCCAAGCTGGGAGAGATAACCCTGGATCTCAATGCCGTGTACCGCCTTGAGGTATTTCTTCGCCACGGCCCCTGCCGCCACCCGCATGGCAGTTTCCCGCGCCGAGGAGCGGCCACCGCCGCGATAATCGCGCAGGCCATATTTTTGCTGATAGGTATAGTCGGCATGTCCGGGACGGAACAGATCTTTGATATTGGAGTAGTCCTGGCTGCGCTGATCGGTATTTTCAATCAACAGGCCGATGGAGGTGCCTGTGGTCTTGCCCTCAAACACGCCGGAGAGAATACGCACCTGATCCGGCTCGCGCCTGGCTGTGGTATAGCGGGAAGTACCCGGACGGCGACGGTCGAGATCCTGCTGCATATCGGCTTCGGTCAGCTCAAGCCCTGGCGGGCAGCCATCGATAATGCAGCCGAGTGCAAGCCCATGGCTTTCACCAAAAGTGGTGACGACAAAGTTCTGACCTATGCTGTTTCCCGACATCCGCTTAATTTCCCCCTAGAGATAAAGTGACCGGCCATAGAGGTTCGGCCATCCGAACCTCGGCTTTACAGGCCCATTGGCTAATGGGCCGCTTTATTATTCACTGTCTTTATAGATGGCGAACAGTGATTGATTTTCAACTAACTGATCTTTTGTCAGCACAAACACCCCATCGCCGCCATGTTCAAAGCTGACCCAGGTGAAAGGTACATCGGGGAAAAGCTCAATCAGATGCACCATGGAGTTGCCCACTTCCACCACCAGAATACCCTCATCTGTGAGGTAGTCGGCGGCGTTGGCCAGAATGCGCTTGGTGATATCCAGGCCGTCTCGACCGGACGCCAAACCAATTTCCGGCTCATGGCGATACTCATCCGGCATATCGGCAATATCTTCGGCATCGACATAAGGTGGGTTGGACACAATCAGATCGTACTGCGGCGCTCGTGGCACTGCGCTGAAAAGGTTGGACTGCATGGGAAACACCCTGTCCATCACACCGAGCGACTCAACGTTTATCTGTGCCACTTCCAGTGCATCCTCGCTGATATCCAGCGCATCGACCTCGGCTTCTTCAAACTGATAGGCACAGGCGATGGCAATACAGCCACTGCCGGTGCAAAGGTCGAGGATCCGTCTTACCGGCTTGTTGTACAGCCAGGGACCGAATCCGTTTTGGATCATCTCGGCAATCGGTGAACGCGGTACCAGAACCCTTTCATCCACATAGAAGTCCAGCCCGGCAAAACGGGCGGTGTTGGTCAGATAAGGCACGGGTAAACGCTCACGTACCCGGCGAATGATAAGCTCAACTATTTTGTGTTTTTCGCTGCTGGTGAGATTGGCGTGGATCACCTGCTGACCAATGTCATCGGGCAGATGCAGGGCGTGAAATACCAGGGAAACCGCTTCGTCCCACGCGTTATCTGTACCATGACCATAATAAACATTGGCGTCATTGAAACGGCTGACGGCCCAGCGCAACATGTCGCCTACCGTCCGCAATTCGGTGACGGCTTCATCCACAAAGATCTTATCCAAAATCTGACTCCGGCTTTATTCTTATTCCGCCCCCATTGTAACTGAAGTCTGTTCAGAAGAAACAGGATTCAATAAAATAGCCTAATGAACGAAGAAAACGACAAAGAAGGCCTGGCGGAATTTCAGGCGCTGGTATCCGGGATCACCCCGCTCGACCAGGATAAGCGCCATTTCCGCCCGCCGAGTAAAACCAAGAAGCAACTGGCTGAAAAAGAAGTTCAGATCCAGGCGGACAGTTATTTTTCAGACGTTTACCAGCCATTATTGCCAGTTAACGGCCCTATGCGTTGGTGTCGGGACGATGTAGACGCCATGGAAGTCAAACGTCTGCGTAGAGGCGATTATGTGCCTGACTTTCTTTTGGATCTGCATGGTTACCGCCAAACCGAAGCCAAGCTGGAACTGGCGGCCTTGATCCAGGCCTGTATCCGTGAACACAGCCCTTGCTGTAGTGTCATGCACGGCTACGGCACCGGCATTCTCAAACAACAGTTGCCCATGTGGCTGGCGCAGCACCCCAAGGTCAAAGCCTTTCATCAGGCCCCCAAAGAATGGGGCGGCGATGCGGCGCTGCTGATACTGATAGATATTGGCGAACATCCCCACCGACGCTAACCGCAGTTGAGCTGCCCCTTTACAGACTTAGCACTATAAATGCAAAGAACCCGGTCATGGCCGGGTTGCTTGTTTTGCTGATACTTTACCCAAGAGTCACCTTTTTAATCAGTTAAGGCGCTTGAGTTTAGGTTAATCGCCGCCCTGAAGGCAGCTTTAATCTGGAACCACTAGGCGATATTGTGCGGTCCTTGTTGCCACATCACACTTGCCTGCTGCCCATGCACATCGATAAGTGCCACTGACGAAGTCGCAAATAGCGGCGGCTCAATACCGGCCACCAATTCACTGACCATATAACCCAATAATGGCATGTGGCCTATCACCAACACCTTGTCTGCCTTAAATTGTTCGGCGTAAGCCTTAACCAGGCTGGCAGCCATTTCCGGGTCGGCCGATGGCACCAATTCATCCAATACCATCCATTTACGCGGTTCTGGAAAGTGTTTTCCCAGCTCCTGCCAGGTCTGCTGTGCTCTGAGATAAGGGCTCACCAGCACCAGATCAAAGGCAGAAACTGAATCATTCAGCCAGTTGCTCATCTGTATCGTATGGAGGCGTCCGGCATCAGTCAGTATTCGCTCCCGATCCGAGGGTGCGTCGAAACTGGCCTCACCATGGCGCATTAGAAAAAGCTGCATACATCACTCACTACAGAAAAAAGTTCTTATGGTTCTTTGTCAATTGTAGCCCTTTATAGCGCGGCAACAAACCGCACAGCTCTCAATCTTTAGTCGAAAAATCCAAGAGATATTTGCCAAAAAAGCATAAGGCTATCAATATATAACAATCTGTCTATACGGGAGTTATCCCTTGAGCACTTGCCAGTCTGTCATTTCCAGCCCCAATGACCACCGCAGCTATCGTCATCTGACTCTGACCAACGGCCTGCGGGTATTGCTGGTGCAAGATATGCATTCTGCCCAGGCCGCCGCATCCATGGCGGTTAATGTCGGCCACTTCGATGATCCCCAATCCCGCCCCGGAATGGCGCATTTTCTTGAACACATGTTGTTCTTGGGGACAGCCAAGTTTCCCGAGGCCGGAGGCTATCACAGTTTTATCAACCAACATGGTGGCAGCAATAATGCCTGGACGGGTACTGAGCACACCAACTTCTTCTTTGCCATAGATCCCTTGGTATTTGCCGAGGCGCTGGACAGATTCAGCCAGTTCTTTATTGCGCCGCTGTTCAATCAGGAATTGGTTGAAAGAGAAAGACACGCCATAGAATCTGAGTTCAGTCTCAAGCAGAAAGACGATATCCGCCGTATCTATCAGGTATTGAAAGAGACGGTTAATCCGGGACACCCTTTTTGCAAATTTTCCGTCGGGAATCTACAAACGCTGGGCGGAGACGAGCAACAGCTCAGGGAAGAACTGCTTGCCTTCTACAACAGCCATTACAGCGCCAACCTGATGACCCTGTGTCTGGTGGCTCCGATGGCAATTGATGAGCTGGAGCAGTATGCCAGACGCTATTTCTCGTCAATAAAAAATCATGACCTGCAAAAATCCTATCCCGAAGTGCCACTGTTCGCCAGTGAGCAACTGCAAAAGCAGATCCACATAGTGCCGCTTAAAGAGCAAAAGCGCCTGACCCTGAGCTTTGCCCTGCCCGCTATCGATCGCTTCTATCGCAGTAAACCACTGACCTTTATCAGTCACCTACTAGGAAGCGAGAGCCACGGCAGCCTGTTTTCCAAACTCAAGGACGCCGGCCTTATCAACGGACTATCTGCCGGTGGTGGCATCAACGGCTACAACTTCAAGGAATACAGCATCAGTATTCAGCTGACCGACAAAGGTTTGAACCAAACCGACAGGGTGGTTGCAGCCTGCTTCGGTTATATCAAACTCATTGCCGATAAGGGATTGGAAGATTGGCGCTATCAGGAAAGAGCCAATCTACTCAAACTGGCATTTCGCTACCAGGAACAGATAAAAGCACTGGATCTGGCTAGTCACCTAAGCATCAATATGCAGCACTATCAGGTTGAAGATACCGTCTATGGCGACTATCGCATGGATGGCCTGGATGTCGCTGAAGCCAGGGCACTGATGAGCCTGATGACTCCGGAAAATATGCGCCTGCAACTGGTGGCCCAGGATCTGGATACCGAACAACAGGCGGCCTGGTATCACACCCCGTATCAAATTAAGCCCATAGAAGACGCCAGGCTGGCACTGTGGCGCAGCGCCGAGGCTGAAACCGGAATGGAGCTGCCAAAACCCAATCCTTTCATCGTTGAAGACGCTATAGCCCGAAGTGAACCCAGTCGGCATCCTGAGCCGGTGATTGTCGCCGAAGGCGCCGGTTATCGTATCTGGCACAAGAAAGATGATGAATTCAATGTCCCCAAGGGGCATCTGTATCTGTCTCTCGATTCGGATCAGGCCAGCCCCACTCCAAGACATGCCGCCTTGACCCGGCTGTATGTGGAAATGCTGCTCGATCATCTGACCGAACACACCTACCAGGCGGAAGTGGCTGGCCTCAGCTACAACATCTACCCCCATCAAGGCGGACTGACCCTACATTTAACCGGTTTTACCGGCAATCAGGAAACCCTGCTGTCGCTGCTGATAAATAAGGCCCGGGAGCGCAGTTTTACCCAAGAGAGATTCAACCTTATCAAACGCCAGTTGCTACGCAGTTGGTATAACCATGCCCAGGCGAAACCCATCTCCCAGCTGTTCACAAGCTTGACGGTAACCCTGCAAAAACGCAGTTATGAACCACTGCGGATGGCAGAGTTATTGGAAGATATCACCCTGGACGATCTGCACGACCATGTGAGCGCCTTTTATGAAAAAATCTATCTGGAAGGCCTGGTCTATGGTGACTGGCTGGAGCAAGAAGCCCAGTCTCTGGGTAAACGTCTCAGCCATATTCTATCGCTGGTTTCCAAGCCCAGCCGTGAATCGGCAAGGGAATTGGTCAACCTTCAGGGTAAAGGCACCGTACTCAGGGAGCTGAACATAGCCCACCCGGACAGCGCCATCATAGTCTATTACCAATCCGTGTTTGCCACTCCGGAGAAAATGGCGTTGTTCAGCCTTTTGAATCACACCATGTCATCGACCTTCTTCCACGAGCTGCGAACCCAAAGGCAACTCGGTTATATGGTGGGCACTGGTTATCTGCCGCTGAACCGCCACCCGGGAATGATCTTCTATGTACAGTCACCGACCGCTGGGCCGCTGCAGTTATTGCAAGCCATAGATGAGTTTATCGCCGACTTTAATTACGCCGTGATGCAGATAACCAATGAACAGTGGGAAAGCACCAAGCAGGGATTGATCAACCAAGTCATGGAACATGACGCCAACCTCAAGACCCGCGGTCAACGTTATTGGGTCAGCATAGGCAATAAGGATTACCACTTTAATCAGCGCGAACTGGTGGTAGCACAAATCAAGCGCCAAACCCGGGCCGGGCTGATTAAGTTTATGATGGATAAAATGCGTACCAAACACAGTGACCGTCTGGTGCTGTTCAGCACAGGAGAGCAACACAGACACCTGGAACGCCTGCAAGCCGGCTCTTTGATCACTGATTTACGTGCCTTCAAACAGCAGGCTGAGCAGTTTAACCTTTAATCTCTGGGCTGCACTTGCTTAAACGGGGATTTTTTCATCCCCAATCGGTATCGCAGATTATCCCAAGAGTAAGTAAATCAGCAGCTGGAAACAAAAGGTATTATATTCAATATCAGCACAGCGTGCTTTTTAGCTGTCATTACAGTTCAATCTACCAACAGTAACATTGAACAAATTTGAGGTAAGCTTATGTGATAGAAAGGTTTAATTTTGACAATCAGGTAACTTTCTGAAAGAGTTATCACTCACGATACTGGCATCACTCATTATAAAATTTACTAAATTTATGCCTAATTTCCTGCTCTACCTCACAATGCTCTGGTGTTTGGTTATCGCCTTTGTCCCGGCTACAGTTGCAGCACTTCCTCTGATTGATACTCCCGCTCCGATCCTTCTAAAAGCAGAAACATACGGCGTTCCTGAAGGGCTCTCACAAAGCACAGTCACATCGATAACCGAGGATTCGGATGGTTATATCTGGGTAGGAACTCTCAATGGTCTTAACCGTTTCGATGGCAAGGAGTTCAAACAATATTTCGCCAATGACGGGACTGGTCTGAGAAGTTCATTCATCCAAAGTTTATACTCACACAAAGACCTTCTTTTAGTTGGCACCAACCATGGTCTCTATACCTATAATAAGGAAAAAAACACTTTTGTACCCATAAGCAGTATGAACAGTGCAGTTTGGTCTCTCCAACGAATGGAAGATTCAATATTAGTTGGTCTCAACGACAAAATAGCTAAAGTAGATCAGATAACTACTACAACCCCTAAAATCACATTATTGCAATCAGAAAATTTTCTTAATGTAAAACAGATTATCTCCTACAAAAATCTTTATATAACGCGCAATCACGATGGTTCTGTCTATCAGACAAATAAAGATTCGCAAGCAAGTAAATTAATATCAAAAGAGTCAATATCAATCAGCCAAGGAACGGAATGCATTTACATTTTAAAAGAAGATGGTATACACAGATGGAAAGATAATAAACTAACAAGCATATCTGTAGAAAAATACAATAACATATTCAGCTTGAGAAATGACTTATACGCCTTAAAAAATAACAAAGTATTCAACATTTCATCTAAAGGAGAAGAAAAGTTTCTAGGTCTAATCAAGGATGTGGCTCTCTCTACGTCAATGAGTTTCATTTATGCAGAAAAAGGCCGCATTTACATTCCATCTCTCAATAAAGGGTTTTCTGCGATAGATATTAAAAGCCAACTCGCTTCGACTCTTGCCAGTAATACTCAAAGCGTCTGGAATATACAAAAAAACCAGAAAAAAGACCTTCTAATATCAGATGACACACAAGTTCTTAAACTGCTGAATGAAGACCTCAACGTGATCTTATCTGTTGATACAGGACTAAAAGGCCCCAAAACAGCAGGACTTGTAAATGACACTATTTTCTACGGCTCTCTAAATGGATTGTATGCTATAAATGTCAATACTGGAACACGGTATCAAATAATTGATAGCCCTATAGTCGCATTAGCTGTCAATGAGGATGAAACACGAATTGCAATAAGTACTGCAAATTCCCTAATACATGAAGTTGATGTAAAAACACTCGGCATCGTCAGCCAATATGAAATAAGTGAAAAACCATCAATATTCAACATTGCTTACGAAAGCAATCAACTTTATATCGCAACTCAAGTTGGTGTCTTTACTGCCAGTAACACTACAGGCGTCAAACATATTTTTAGTGATGAGATCACTTACAGCATCGCACCAACAAAATCAGGCACATACTTAGGCACTGGGACAGGCCTAAAATTCTACAATAAAGCTACAAAAAAAATATCAACAACGTATATCGCCAACAGTCCCATTTACTCAATCGCAACTGATTCTGATGGTAATTATGTTGCCACATCCATCAGAAAAGTAATAATAGGAATCTCTGGTGAAACATATCTTTTAAATGAAGATTTCGGCAGTCAATATGAATACAATACACAAAGCGCTTCAACTTGGAGAAATGGATTCCTACTGGGAGGGATCTCCGGGTTAACCATTATTTCACCCAATGACATTGTTAACTTCAAAAATAGTCATGCGCCAAAAGCCAACCTCAATGAACTATTGATATTTAATATCCCCCAATTCGTCGATAATAGTAAACTCTCCTCAGTTCTTTCGCTGTCAAATGAGATCAAACTAAAATACTCCGATTACCCCTTCACTCTTAGATTCAATAGCCCAAAGTATTCTCATATTAAACTCGAGTACGAATACCGGCTACAAGGGCTTTCTGACGACTGGATCAGCTCCAAAGGCATTAATTCTGCAACCTATACCAATCTTTCTCCCGGAAGCTACACCTTTCAGCTCAGAGCAATAGATCCCATCACAGGTAAAAAAGGCCAAAATACCGAACTCCAAGTAGAAATAACCCCGCCTTGGTGGCTCTCCAACATTGCCAAGGCGCTCTATGTTTTGATAATGCTGCTAATACTGACGGTTATCACCAAAGCCGTGCTGCGCAAGAGAGAGATCCAGCGCCAAATAGCCTTGAGTGAGGAGAGGCTAAAGCTCTCCCTCTGGGGTAGCGGTGATGAGATGTGGGACTGGGATATAGAAACGGGTCAGATATACCGCTCCAATATCTGGGGCTCCCTCGAGTTTCCCCGCGACGGCCAGCGTTCCGGCCATCATGGTGAAGAGAGCAATATTCACCCTCAAGATAGAGAGCGGGTAAGAGAAGCGCTCAACAAACACTTTTACGGTGAAACAGATCATTTTGAAGCAACCTACAGGGTTAAAAGCAAAAATGGTGAATGGCTGTGGATCCTCGACAGAGCCAAAATTGTTGAGCGGGATGAGCATGACAATGCCCTGCGTATGACGGGAACCATCAAAAACATCAACAGTTTCAAGACAGCAGAAGAGCAGCTACGCCTATTCGAGCGGGCGATAGAGAATATCTCGGAAGGCATGTTTATTCTGGATGCCGATTTCCATTATGTTGAGGTTAACGAAGCCTGCTGTGAACTCACCCAACACAGCCGCAACCAGTTGCTCGGCACAACACTGCAATTCAGCCGTTATCCTGACAATTACAATCAACAAATAAAGCAGTTATTGCAGCAATACGGCCGCTGGAGTAACGATATAGAAGCCATTAAGGGCGACGGTTCAGAGTTCCTGATGGAGCTCACCATAGATGCGATTTACGATGAGCAAGGGATCCTGACCCATTATGTTGGGGTGTTTTCCGATATCTCCCGTCGTAAACAGCAGGAAGAAGAGCTGCGTAAGCTCACCAACAATGATCTCCTGACCGGTCTTCCCAACCGCTCCAACTTGCAAGTCACCCTGGGCAACCTGGTGAAGAAAGATCATCACCACACCCTGATGGTACTTGACCTGGATAATTTCAAAAAAATCAATGATTCACTTGGTCACCAGATAGGTGATGAGCTTTTGATCCTGGTTGCACAGAGGCTGCAGCAATCTATACCCGGACACACCAATCTTTATCGCCTAGGTGGGGATGAATTTGCCATTCTGGTGGACAAGAATCCGGACATAGGTTCCAGTGCAGTGATAGCCAGCCGGGTCATAGACGCCTTCGGTCAAGCCTTTGAACTGGTAGGCGAACAACTGGTTGTCGGCGTTAGTATAGGCATAGTGCTTTATCCCGAAGACGAGCAAAATGAGCAGGCACTGCTGAGAAAGGCCGATATTGCCATGTACCATGCCAAGTCTGCCGGAGGTAACCGCTATCAGTTCTACTCTGAATCCTTGAACCGCAATGCAATTAGGCAGTTGGAGGTAGAGAATCTCATCCGCGAAGGCCTGAAAGACGATCTGTTTGAAGTCTATTACCAGCCCAAAATAAATCTGCGTAGCGGTTTAGTGTCGGGTATGGAGGCCTTGGTCCGCTTGAATCATCCTCAGCATGGATTAATCCCACCCAATGACTTTATTCCGCTGGCAGAGGAAAATGGTCTAATTATTGAAATAGGCGACCTTGTTATGCGCAAGGCCTGCTTTGCCGCCCAGCAGTGGCGTGAACAGGGATTGTTTGATGGCCGTGTGGCTGTCAATTTGTCGTCGCGACAATTCGCCCTACCCGATCTGCAGCAAAGAATCGCGTCAATTTTACGTCTGACCCGCCTACCTGCTGCTAATCTGGAACTGGAAATCACTGAAGGGACTGTTATCAAGCATCCTGAAAAAGCCATTAAAGTCATGCAACAACTGGCAAAAATGGGAGTCTGTCTGGCACTTGATGACTTTGGCACCGGCTATTCGTCCCTGTCGTATCTGAAGCGATTCCCCATTCACAGCTTGAAAATAGATAAAGCCTTTGTTGACGATATCGATAAATCGGACAGAGATTTAAAGATGGTCGACTCCATCATCACCATAGCCCACAATATGGGGCTTTCCGTTGTGGGCGAAGGCGTAGAAGAACCCTCACAGCTGAGTATTTTAAAAGCATTAAATTGTGAAGAAATACAAGGATTTATTTATAGCAAGGCGGTTTCTGAGGCTGAATTTTCTGAATATTTGAAACAAAATATGCCTGAATTATCAAGTAAAAAGAACACAGTTTAGCAACCAAGCCAGAACAGCATAAAAACCAAAAAGTCACCAAAGAAAAACCAATTTAAAGTTAATACAACATTTCTGGCATGACTCCTGCTTTATCTCTCTCAGCGTCAAGAAGTTAACCGCTGACTGTTACCACTACCCTGAGAGAGATAAGATAATGATTAAATTTATAGTTGCTACCGCCGCCGTTGTTACCAGTTCACTGGCTTTTGCCGCTGCACCAAACGTCAAATTCAAACCTGTTGAACTTGCTGCCGCGCCTAATGTGAAGTTCAAGCCTGTCGAGCTGGCTGCTGCTCCGAACGTGAAATTCAAGCCTGTCGAGCTGGCTGCTGCTCCGAACGTAAAGTTCAAGCCTGTCGAGCTGGCTGCTGCTCCGAACGTAAAATTCAAGCCTGTTGAGCTGGCCGCAGCCCCGAACGTGAAGTTCAAACCTGTCGAGCTGGCTGCTGCTCCGAACGTGAAGTTCAAACCTGTCGAGCTGGCCGCCGCGCCTAATGTGAAGTTCAAACCTGTCGAGCTGGCCGCCGCCCCTAATGTGAAGTTCAAGCCTGTAGAGCTGGCCGCAGCTCCGAATGTGAAATTCAAGCCTGTCGAGCTGGCTGCCGCGCCTAATGTGAAATTCAAGCCTGTCGAGCTGGCCGCAGCCCCGAACGTGAAGTTCAAACCTGTCGAGCTGGCCGCCGCGCCTAATGTGAAATTTATATACGCCTGACCCCGGGCCTTGGAGGACTAATTATGATCATATCAATCAAAAAGTTATTGGGTCTGACCAAACCAGAGCGTAAAAGAGTGAAACTGCCGGAGGGTCTGTGTCACCTGGAAGTGGTGCCAGCCAGAGGCTGGTGGAACTAATGGAACAGCGAAAAAATAAGGGAGCATTTATGCTCCCTTTTGCTGTGATTTGGAATCAATAGACAACTCTAGAAAGCATGCTTGCTATCGCCGGGTCGAGTGGTTTTGCGGTGCGCCAATTGCCTATGTGCATTAAATAACAACATAGCGGCGGGTCCCAAAAACAACCCGGCAGCCACCCAACGTTTAACCCCCATTCCTGCCTTGAAAGCTGAATGTCCCAGAGTGTAAGCGGAGACGCCCATAGTCCCCGCCAAAGCCATCGCGCCTGCCAGTATCAGTGTCAACTCGCCTCACCTCACTTGTTGCAGCGCATCCCTTCACTGTCCAAAAGAAAGTCGGAATACTACCCCAGCAACGCTCAAAATAACAGCAAAAGGTCAGTAATTCGCCACCCGAGGCAGGCAAAAAAATGGTTCGACAAAATTGCCTGACAACCTACCCCCTGGCGCTACTCCAGCCTTAACAGCTCACCACAGGACTTTTGCAGCAGACTGCGACAACGCCACAAGCCAAGTAGTGCCACCAACAAGGCGCCACTGAGGGGAGCCAACAGCCACCATTGCCAGTGAGGACTGACTCTAAGTTCAAACACCTGAGTTTTCAAAAGCCAGAGCGCAAACTCCGCCACTGTGACCGCCAGAATGCCCGCCACGGCACCTAGCAGTGCAAACTCCAACGCCGTGGCAAGCTTAAGCAAGCTTCCCGGCGCGCCAAAGGTGCGTAGAACCGCCAGCTCTCGTTGGCGACTGGCCATGCCGGCTTCGGTCTGCGCTATCATCACCAGGGCACTGGCCAATACCACCAGCACCAACACCAGCGTCAGCGCCAAAGATACCTGGGCGACTATCTCTTTGAGCTGAGCCACCATGGCCCCCACATCTATGATAGAGACAGTGGGGAAATTACGGATAATCTCAAGCACAACGGCCTTTTGACCATCATCCAGATGAAAACTGGCCATTGAAGTATAAGCAAATGGCGCCAAGGCTTCCTGACTGAAAATCATAAAGAAGTTGGGTTGCAAAGTTTCCCACTGCACAGAACGAATACTGGCCACCTTGACAGTCAGCGTTTGGTTATCGATAACAAAACTCAGGCTGTCTCCGACAGTAATACCCAAACGCTCGGCCACCCCGGACTCCACTGACACCTCATCGGTTTGCCGATTAAAATGGCCGTCAAGGATCTCATTGTTGGGCGGCAAGGTATTTCGCCAGGTGAGATTCAGCTCCCTTGAAATCCCAAGGCGCCCTCTCTGCCCCTGTTCCTGCTCTTCGGCAGTAATCACCTCCTCACCATTGATGGCGCTGAGCCGACCGCGGATAACAGGATAGATATCTGTGGCAGCAATCTGGCGCTGAGCCATAAAGTCCGCCAGCGGCTCTACTTCGTCCGGGGCTATGTTAACCAGAAAATAGTTCGGCGCATCCTCAGGCAACTGCTTCTGCCATTCGCTGAGCAAGTCCTGACGCAACGCCATTATGGTCAGCAATAACACCAAGGCGCTGGAAAAGCCCACCAGTTGTACAGCGTTTTGTCTGGCGCGGCGCCGAAGGCCCGCCAGTGCCAGCGACAAGGGGTTGGTCGTGCGCATACCAACACTCTGCCCCAGGCGGATTAACAAAAAACCCATCAGGCTGAGCAGCCCCCCGAGCAACACCACACTGGCCACCACGGTCAGAGTTAAAGGCAAAGAGCGCGAGTAAAGCCAGCCGAGCAATCCCATAGCCGCCAAACTCAGCAGCAGATGCAACCACATACCCAGACGTATTCCTTCAAGCTGGCGTTGCAACACCCTGAGCGGCGGAATAGCCAGCAGCCGCATCAGCGGATAGGCACTGAACATAAAGGCGCTGATAAACCCTGTAGCCAGCCCCAAGAGAAGCGGTCTGAACATAGGCGGAGAATAGGCGGCAATTTCCGCAGGCAAGGCTCGGCTGATGAGATAATCCAGCACCAGACCACCGAAGATCCCCAAGATCACTCCAAGAAAGGTCACCAGCAGCAAGTGCAGACCGAACAATAAACGGATTTGTCTTGCACTGGCGCCAAAGGTTTTCAGCATGGCAACCACATCATAGTGACGCTGACAATAACGCTGGGCGGCAATGCCGATGGCGGCGCAGGCAAGGGCTATCCCCAATAAGCTCGCCAACAGCAAGAATCGCTCTGCCCGCTGCACCGCCCCGGCAATCGGCGAATCGCCGGATTGTACATCCACCCAACGTTGGCTACTGGTCAGCAGTGGCTTGGCATATTCTTCAAAACGGCTCAGCGCCTGGCTATCCCCGACAAACTGATAAAGATATGTCACCCGGCTGCCGGGCTGAATGACCCCGGTTGCCGCCACATCATCAAGGCGCATCAACACCAGGGGGGAAGAAGCAAATGGATTGAAACCGGCATCGGGCAGCCTGTCTATCTCCTTGGTCAACGCCATCTGGGCGTTACCCAGCTCAACACTCTTGGGATACCCCAGCAATCCCCCAAGACGCATTTCGAACCACAATTCACCAGGCTGCGGCAAGGTACTGGTTTCCCCTTGGCGCAAGACAATTTTGCCCTTGAGCGGATAGGCATTATCAACCGCTCTGACAGTGACCAACTGAAAGGCATCACCGCTGTAAACCATAGAGTTAAACTGCAAACTCTGCGATTGCTTCAGCCCTAACACATTGGCCTGCTGCAGTATGCCTGCATCTATGGGGATGGGTGAATTAATGATTCGATCGGCGGCAATGAATTTGGCCGCCTGGCCATTGATGGCGAGCTGCAATCTGTCACTGACCCGGGCCAGACCGGTCACAGACAACACCGCCAGGGTCAAGGCCAGCACTATCAATACCAACTGCCCTTGCTTGAGTTCGCGGCGAAACAGGCGCCATGCCAGCGTCCATTCCATCAGCGCCCCTCCTCTGCCATTACCTGTGCCGCCGGCACCTGGCTCTCTGTCTTGGCCTCATGCAAACCGGCCTCTTCCGGCAAGGTTTGCTGTCCCTGTTCATACAATCGCCCTTCATGCATCTCCAGCTGGCGCTCACAGCGACTGGCCAGTTGCATATCATGGGTCACCAAAATCAAGGTGGTCGAACTCTCGCGATTGAGCTCAAACAGCATATCGGCAACCCTGTCGGCGTTGTGTTTGTCCAGGTTGCCCGTGGGTTCATCGGCAAACAGCACCTTGGGTTCACTGATAAAGGCTCTGGCGATAGCGACCCGCTGCTGCTCACCACCGGAAAGCTGTTTCGGGTAATGATTGAGCCTGTGCCCAAGACCAACTCGCTCCAGCATGGCTTTGGCCCGCTCTCTGGCATCCCTGATACCCGCAAGTTCAGCCGGCAGCATGACGTTTTCCAGGGCATTGAGAGTATCAACCAACATAAAAGACTGAAAAATAAAGCTGACTTTTTGCTTACGCAGCGCAGCCTTCTGCTCTTCATTCAGCCCGGCCAGGGCACTGCCATCGAGCCAAATCTCACCGGACGAGGGGGTATCCAATGCAGCCAGTAGGCCCAGCAAGGTTGATTTTCCTGAACCTGAAGGCCCGAGAATGGCCACACTCTGGCCCGGCTTGACATCCAAATTGATGCCACTCAGGATAGTCAGGTCACCTTCCTGGGTAGTGACAGTTTTTACGAGATGGGAAACCTTAATGGCACTGTTCTTCAAAATTACTTCCTTATGCTTGCGTCAGCTGGCATTGATACCAGTCATATTCTTGTTCTCTGCGCTGCCCGTCAAGGCCGCTGATATACTGATCCTGGGTGACAGTCTGGGAGCCAGTTACGGCATGGCCGAGAAACAGGGTTGGGTCGAAGGGCTAAGACAAGCCCTGCCCGAGCATAACATTGTTAATGCCTCTGTCAGCGGCGAAACCACGGCTGGAGGCCTCAGAAGATTGCCTCAGTTGCTGGAGTCGGTAAAACCCTCGCTGCTGTTGGTGGAGCTAGGCGGCAATGATGGTCTCAGAGGCTTTTTGCCAACAGAGCTGAAAAACAATCTTACAAAAATCATTGCGTTGGCCCAGCAATCCGGCGCCAAAGTGCTGCTTTCCGAAGTCATGGTGCCGCCAAACTACGGCCCCAGATATGCCAACGCCTTCAGCGCCGTTTACAGTGAGCTGGCCAAGCAGCCCAACGTCACCCTGATGCCCTTCTTTATGACAGAGATAGCGCCCTTTCCCGAATTGATGCAGGCCGATGGGCTGCACCCGAACGAAAAGGCCCAGCCCAAGATCACCGCCTTTGTGCTGCCCTGGGTTGAATCGGCAATCGAAGCCATCAAAGCCCCCACCACAGACGCATCTGCGCCGGCAACAGGCGGATAAGGCAATCACCGGACATAATAGCAGCCGGACATAATAGCCGCAGGACGACATCGCTAAAAACGACTAAAGGCTGCAGCTGAATACCCTCACCTTGTGCCCCATCAGTTCACTTTCTTCCTGCGGCAGCATCCCTAACTTAAGGGCTATCGCTTCCGAGCCCAGGTTGCCATCCATGATCAGGGCTATCAACTCATCCACGGCGCAAATCGCTTTTATTTTTGGCAATGCATGGCTGGCGGCTTCATAACCCAGCCCCTGGCCCCAGTATTCAGGCAGATATCTGTATCCCAACTCAACCTTGCCGAACTCCGGCAGAAACTTAGGACCGCAAAAACCTATCACCTTGCCGTCGGCCTTATGCTCAACCGCCCAGCGACCATAACCATACTTGCGGTAGTCGGCAAAAATAACCTTTTCAAGCACCTGACTGGCCTCTTCAACATCCTTCAACGGCTCGCCGGGGATATATCTCAGGACTTCGGAAGTGCTGTTCATGGCGAATAAGGCCTGCTGATCACCATCACGGAACTGTCTCAAAATTAATCTGGGGCTTTCGATAATCAAGATTAATCACTCCTTGTGGTTCAGCTTGTTGCCTTAAGGTTGGCTAAATTTTATTAATGTTTAATAAATCATAACCATAGATTACACTAGGGCGGGCGCGATAAGTCTATAGCCGATCGGATTGAAAGTTGTTTTGTCGCAAAGAGAGTGCTGTGCAACCCGGCTAGTATGCCCATACCAGCGTGATAACATGAAACAAGGAAAGCATATGTCCCTGCAAAAAGTCTATATTCCCCTGGCCACCCGTACCAGCCAGTACATCATGGCTGAAATACTGATGACAGATGCGCTGCTCAGTCACTATGCCAGTTACGAAAACTGCTACCGCGAGATCAGCAAGTTGGTATTCCAGTTGGCAGAAAAGGAAGATCTGCACAACATTCATGTGATCGCCAATGACAAACTGCCTGTGGTGCGTTTTCACACCGAGGCCTACTGCTTCCAAACTGCCGAACAGATCCTGTTCTTTTACAACCCAGCCTACCATGAAGCCCAGAATCTTTTCTTCCAGCCGGACTACAAGGCCCGCAAGTTAAGACTGCTGTTTTTGGCTACAGGTAAGGAAATTCGCGCTAACGCCGCCAACTTCCACAACCGGGTTAACGCCGTACTGAATGGGGTGTTGGACAACCTGCCGGAGCAGGAGTTAAAGGTCAAAGTCCGCGATCACCAGCACATGGCCTACGATCTCTTCGCCCGTGCCAAGGGTGAGAAAAAGACCTATGGCTACAAACTAAGAGATATCTATCAGCGCTACAAGTCGCGCAGGTGCAAACTGCCGGAAGATCACAGCTCACTGGCCTATGTCACCGTCAGCCTGCCGTTGAGCCGCCGCCTGAAACAGAGCGTACTGGAAGAGGAGCATACCGAAGACTTCAGCCCGCTGTACCAGTTCCTTGAGGACAAGTTCCGCAGCGCGGCGGCAGGCAAGCAATTACACCGCACCGCCATGGTAGCCAATGGCTTGATGCCTTTGGTTCGCAACAGTAAGTTCGAGAAGGTGGAAAGCACTGCCGAAGCCCAGATGATAGGCTTTGATCCTGCGGCAACCGACACCCAGTTTGTCAGCCATTGGGATGGAGGTAACTTGGTGGAATCGGTGCACTTTTTGCTGGTCGCCGGTAAAGAGGATTACACAGAGCCAGGTTATGGCCGCTATATGAACCAGGTGGAAGCAGCTTTGAAAGACTTTGCCGAAGCCATAGGTTTGGATCCGGAGCGCCATGAACTGGTGCTGAGATTCCATCAGCACATCAGTTACAAGCGTTAAGACTCAAAAAAGCCGGGCTAGCCTGTACAATACCGCTCAGCCCGGCTTTTTACTTTGTTATTATGAGTGTGCTATGAATGAGTCCCCAGGGCTCGGCTATTTCCGCCCTGTGACCACATTGATTCTGGCAACATCCACCAGATCGCTCACCTGATACTTGTCGAACAGATCCAACAAAGCATCGCTGGCCTGCTCCAGTTTCAACATCATCTCTTCTTCATAAAGCGGCACCAGGCTATAAAAACTGATGCACTTGTCCTGGTCAATCTCCAAGGTGTGGAATGCATTATCAAGTAGCAGTGACGGCAGAACTATCATGCCGTTTTGACGGGTATTTTCGGCAAAGGGTTCGGCAGGATCACCATTGGGTATTGTGTGCCCCCAGCCCAGCCAGCTGTCGTATTTATGCGGAAAGCGCGCCAAAAACTTAAGCTGCCTTACAGGCCAGTACCACTTTTCATCGATAAAGGCTTCCTGACTTATCTGCCAATGCGCCGGCAAAGTGATCATCAGCTCCATAAACCTGGGGATATCCGCCCCTTCGGGGGTACTCATAGGCAAGTCACTCATGCCGGAAGTCACCAGAGTATGGAAAGGTCGCTCGTCTGTCGGTGCCACATAATGCACATCAATATGCACAGTATCCGAGATAACTTCATGAAAGACCCAGGTGACTTCACCAATATGGCGCTCAATATGTTCGCTTATCTGGACGATACACTCTTCACCCATAGGTGACTGCCATTCCTTTTCACCATCCGTGTATCTGAAAATGGGATCACCGGAAAGGCTGTATTCTTGTTCATCCTTACTCATGCCAACTCCTTTTGATTCTGACGCTTGAGGTTTTATCACTGCCTGCGAACGAAATCCAGAATAAATGATGAAAAACAAACTGTTGTTAAAATAGTGTTTATATATGGCGATAATGCCTCAATCTGTTATCTGCTGCTACTTGCATTATTTGACGCTAATTTGGCCGGATTTCACATTGTCAGTCGGGAAATGAATCGGGATCTTGTTAACGGAATAATAACAATTATCAGGAGAGATTATGTTCAACAAGAAAACCCCCCTGACTTTGGCGTTGCTGGCAGCCGGGTTAACCCTGGGACTCATTGCCTGCTCGGATGACGACAATACGTCTCAAACCACTGAACCACCGGTCGTGACGCCACCGCCGCTAACCAGCCCCTTCCCCGAAGGCGCCATCATGGTTGAAGCCGGAGACAATCTGACAACCCGAATTCAGGAAGCTCTGATCAACGCCCAGAGTGGTGCTGTGATCGTCTTGCCAAAGGGCCGATTTGAGATAGATGCCACCTTGTTGTTTGACGGCGATGTCGACGGTGACGGCAGCTATGCCAGCAATGTCACTGTCATGGGTTATGGCCGCGATGAAACCATTCTCGACTTTGCCAATGCCAACGCCGGTGACGGTATTTTTGTGCAAAACGCCCTCAATATCACCATCAAGGATCTGTCGGTCTATGAAGCCAAAAACAACGGCATCAAGCTGAAAAATACCAATGGCATCATACTGCGCAATGTCTCCGCCGTGTGGGAAGGTGAGCTGGATCAAGGCAATGGCGCCTACGGCCTTTACCCGGTGGAATGCGAGAATATTTTGATTGAAGACAGCTATGTCCGCGGCAGCGCCGATGCCGGTATCTATGTGGGCCAGTCTGAGTACATAGTCGTCAGACGCAATGTCGCCAAGGAAAACGTCGCCGGTATCGAAGTGGAAAACTCGCGCTTTGCCGATGTCTATAACAATGAGGCCATGGGCAATACCGGTGGTATTCTGGTGTTCGACCTTCCCATAGGCAACCACAAGTACGGCTCCAGCGTACGGGTATTCAACAACAAGGTTTATGACAACAATACCCACAACTTCGCCAACGCCTCTGCCAACCCGGCCGGAGTGCATATTGTTCCTCCCGGTACCGGGGTGATCATACTCTCCACCAGCGATGTGGAAGTGTTCAACAACCAGATCAGCAACCACGATACCCTGGCGGTCACTGTCTCCAGCTTCTTCATCGCCGAGCCGGATGTCTCCACCTTTGCCGCCAGCTATGCCCTGCCGGGTCAGGCCATTGAAGATGGCTGGCGCGCCACACCACGCAACATCTATATCCATGACAACCAGATAAGCGGTTTTGCCACCAAGCCCAACGGTTATCTTATCGAGGATATCATCAAGGCCTACATCTACAGCCATGGCCGCTTCCCGGGGATCCTCTACGATGGCCTGGGTGAACTGCTCGCCAATAATGGTACCGGCGCCTATCTCGGCTTTGGTGAACTCCCCTTCAACCCTGACGGCAGTGAAAATGTCTGTGCCAGCAACAATGGAGATGTCAGCGTTGGCCGGCTCTACGGCAACAGCAATACCGATGTCAGCATTCCCGATGTCATGTATGAAGCCAAGCAGCAGCAACTGTTGCAATGCTCTTTGGTCAGCCTACCTGTGCATACCGTCACTTTCGGCGAACAGATCTTCGGCTGCGGCGTGGATGATGATACTGAAGGTTGTGATGGCGGCGTGCTGGTCGGCGGTGGCGGTACTATAGGAGAAGGTGAAGGCGGCCTTGAAGGCGATGGCGACCAATCGCTGTGCAGCGCTCAAGGTTCTGGTGTGAACTGGGATGCTCTGACAGGTGCCAATTGCAGCAGCCTGGCACAGTACCGCCTGTTTGCCGACGCCTCTATGCCGGCGGCCATGTCAAACAGTGGCGGGATCCCTTACAAACTCAACACACCGCTGTTTACCGACTATGCCAGTAAGTATCGCTATGTGTTTGTGCCGGAAGGGAAACAAGCCAACTACAGCAGCAATGAGGCCTTTGACTTCCCGGTAGGCACAGTACTGGTGAAAACATTTGCCCTGCCCGCCGATACCGCAACCAGAGGCATGGACAATGAAACTCTGATTGAAACCCGGTTGTTGATCCACAGGGAGTCGGGCTGGACCGCCCTGCCCTATGTCTGGAATGCCGAGCAAACAGATGCCTCTTTGGCCAAGGCCGGTGCCATTCAAGGCAAGAGCGTGGTGCACAAGGGGCAACCCCTGAACTTTGACTACGTTGTCCCGTCAATGAATCAGTGCAAGCAGTGTCATCAGTTCAAGGCCGACAGCGCCAGCCAGGCGGTGTTTATGCCGATTGGTCCCAAGGCCCGCCATCTGAACCGTGACTACCCCTACCAGGATGGCAGCGCCAACCAACTGCTTCATTGGCAAAGCGCAGGTATTCTCAGCGGCCTGCCCCCCCTTACCAGCGTCGACAAGGTGCCAGCCTACGTGGATGGCGATGAAGCCACTTTGACTCAGCTCAGTGACAGCGAGCTGATGCAAACTGCCAAGGGTTACCTGGATATCAACTGCGCCCACTGCCACAGACCCGAAGGCAATGCCTCCAATACCGGGCTGAAACTGGAATACCAACGCAGCTATGATGAAGACAACGGCTTCAGCCACGGCACCTGTAAATCGCCTGTCGCCTATGGCGGCGGCACCCTGGGCTACGATGTGGTACCGGGTAATCCGGCCGAGTCCATCATGCATTTCCGGATGCAGAGCAATGAACCGGGCGACAGAATGCCCGAAATTGGCCGTAGCCTCAGCCACGATGAAGGAGTTGCGCTGATAAGCGAATGGATCAAACGCTTGCCTGCGGCCAGCTGTTCAAAATAAAGCTGAAGCCAAGCTGGCGTATAAAAAGTAAATCATAGATTAATTCGTATCCAGAAATGAAAACGGTTGAGAAGTTATTGGTTCGTTACCAAGTAACAAATACTAAGACTCCAGCCGTTTTTCTGTCTAATCTTTGTTCAAGCTTTGAAGTCATAGTCATAAATATGAATACTGCCCTCAAGTTAGCGCACCTGATGCCTTGTCTCAAAATAGCTATGCTCGGCTTGATATTATTGCCAAGTACAGCAGGGGCCATTGGCAATGCCGCTCTCAGGCAAACTTGTCGGTCTAAGTATGGATAACCTGGCCTACAGCTTACTCAAAACAACCGTAAGCTAACTGATAAACAGACGAGATACGAGGCAATAACCTTACAAAAACATAACTAAAGCAATATGGTTTTAGGTTGACCAAGCAGAACCTTGGGCCAATGCTGACAGCAAATGACTAATTGCCCTTGGTTGAGCTGTACCGAAAATCGATTAACAGGAGTGAGTAACAAAAACAAACTGCCGAAGCTAATGGGGGCATGGATAGCTGGATACCGCCTAATTTTTTTCGAAGTCAGAGTGGCGTTTTGAAAATCAAAGTGGCGTTCGCCGCAGATCCGCAATGAACCAAAAAAATGAAGCCCCTTACGGGGCTTCATTTGGCTGACATCGCATTAAAGTGAAACGTTATGGATCCGCGCTTTCTCTTTTATGTATGACAGGTAGCTAGTGGCGCTACGTGCTGTCTTGGAATCTTTTGAGGCCAATTCAGCACGGCGGTAAGCCGACTTATAGTCTTTCAGGTTCAGGTAGGCCAGTGCCAGCTCAAACTGAGCTTCACCAGGGTTTTCGAGCCCGGCATCCAGCGCTTGCTTGAATACTGGAATCGCTTCCTTGAACTGCTGATCCAAAGCCAGCAAACGACCTTGTTTCAGGTACAACTTACCATCATTACCGACAGCAGCAGCTTGACCATAATAGGCCGCGGCCTTCTTCAGCTCCTTGGCGTTGTGGAAGAAACCGGCCAACATAGACAGGTTTTTCTCACTTTTTTCGATAAGCCCTTGTTTCATGTGCTTCTCGAAAATCACCGCACCACGATAAGCGGAACCTTTGGACGCCAACAGTTGCGACAAACGAGTGATGTTATCAGCAGTTTCCAGGAAACCGTTCTGATAGGCCAGATCGTATGTCACTGTAGCCTTGTCGAAGTCCTCGGTCAGCAGATAGAGCTGAGCCAACTGAACCCAAAGACGCTTATCATCCTGAAACAGGGGTACCATAGTTTCCAGAACACCAACCGCCTTCTTGTACTGCTTGAGGTTGAAGTAAGCCTGGAACTTAAGCTGGTACAGGTTCTTGTCGGGCGTTTCGGCCAATGACAAACCTTTGTCCGCTGTTTTCAGCACGTTTGGATAGTCTTTCAGTTCTGTATAAGCAATACCGATACGGCGGTAGACCACAGGATCTTGCTTACAGGAGAAGTCCATCCACTTGTTGTAGTAGGTGATAGCTTCTTTAAACTTCTTCTCCTGCAGCAGCAGATCCGCATACAACTTAAGAGTTGCACTGTGGTCGGTTCCACCGAGGATATCGGCTTCTACTGCCTGCTTAAGGTACTTGATGGAAGTGCCCATCTGACCTTTTTCAGCGTAGAAGTTACCCAGCATACGGGCAATATAGGCCTTGTCGAAGTCATTACGGGCGTTGGCTTCCAGCAATACTGCGATTGCTTCGTCCAGATTACCGTCCTGATAGGCTTCAAAGGATCTCTGCACCTTTTTGGCAGCAGTTTGACCCACCGCCTTCGCCTGACGCTGGTCGATAGGACACTTCTCAGCGGCCTGGGCGATTGGCGCCATCAGTACTGCACTGCCTGACAAAGTCAACAGCATGGCTGCAGCAAGCTTATTCACTTTTTGCATCTTATCTGTCTCCTTGGTTCAGGGTGAAGTCCAGCTGAACTGTCATACCGGGTTGCTTCATCGGCTTACCGTCAACAATCTTCGGCTTGTACTTCCACTTCTTCAGTGCACGAACCGCTTCACGATCAAAGATCCTTCTTGGTTCAGCCTGGATAACTTCAACATCATCAACACCACCGAGTTCGTTGATGGTAAAGCGCAGTTGTACCCAACCTTCTTTACCGTCACGCGCCGCAGCAATGGGATACTGAGGTTCAATCCGCACTATAGGTGTTGCATCACCGTCGCGGGTCATCATGTTGCCCAGCTTAAAGCCTGTGCTTGGACCGCCTGCTTCTACTCCACCCATATTGAATGCCATATTGGTATCAATATCAGAAGAGCTATCCGGTGGCGTTTCCGCTGGCTTCGGTGGCTGCTCTGGTGGTGGGGGTGGCTTAGGTGTCACCCTTGGTTTCTTCTGTGCCTTCGAATCCTGCTTGTCCATTGTGATCTCGATAACTGGCGTTTCGGTTGAGGTGTCGCCACGTTGAGCGCCACCTCCGACCAGGAATGCCATAAACCAGAACAGACCAAAAGTCACAGCAGCACCAATAATGATAGATACTAGTGCTCTTAACATATCAGTCGTTCCCCGCAGATACCGAGACCTTATCAATACCAGCAGCCTTCACCTGATCCAGTACTTTAACAACCAAGCCGTGTTGGGCTTCTTTGTCTGCCTGGATCAGAACGGCGGCTTCTGGTGCCTCTGCCAACATACGTTCTACGTTAGCTGTTACTCGTTCAATATCAACCTGACGGTTTTCCATCATAATTACGCCTGTTTTACTGACGCCGATAAAGATGTTCGCCGAAGGTTTTGAAGTCGCTGTGGACGCCTTGGGTTTGTTGTAGTCCAAACCGGATGGCTTCACAAACGAGGTGGTCACAATGAAGAAGATCAGCATGATGAACACGATGTCGAGCATCGGGGTCATATCGATCTGTGCTTCCTCTTCTACACTGGAATGCTTCTTACGTGCCATGTTCAATCTCTCTCTAGTGGTGTGGCAGGCTGTCTTTCAGCTTTTCCAAGCTGATTTTCATCTTGGCGTCCAAACGAGTGCTGAAGAACACCCCGGACAATGCCGCGACCATACCAGCCATAGTAGGCATAGTGGCCATAGAAATACCAGCTGCCATCAGACGAGCATTACTCGTCCCCTGAACTGCCATAACATCGAACACTGAAATCATACCTGTCACAGTACCCAGCAGACCTATCATAGGACAGATGGCTACCAATGTTTTGATGATCAGCATACGTGCATTCATATCTTGCTTCGCTTGGGATACCCAAGCTTCACGGATACGGTGTGCATACCAGGAGGTGGTTTCCTCCCTGGCATTCCATGCAGTAATGATCTCTTTATGATTCTTAGGTGATACCCAGTTCAGATACCAGAATCTTTCAAGCATCAATACCCACATGAGAAACAGCACCGCCGCTACAAGCCAGAGGACGTCGCCTCCGGAGGCCATGAAGCCCCTGACGGAATCCCAAATGTCCATCAGGTATAGCATCATTAGTCAGCCCTCTTCTCTGCGTGTTCAGCAATAATACCGGCACTTTGCTCTTCAAGGATTTGAACAATAGACTTACTGCGAGCCACAACAATAGCATGACACAGCATCAGTGGCAGAGCCGCAATCAGACCCTGTACTGTCGTTACCAGTGCCATAGAGATACCACCGGCCATCAGTTTTGGATCACCCGTACCGAACAACTGGATGCTCTGGAAGGTTGCAATCATACCGGTTACGGTACCCAGCAGACCCATCATAGGAGCGATAGCCGCCAATACTTTGATGATGGAGATACGCGTTTCCAGCGCTGGTGTTTCTTTCAGGATGGCTTCATCCAGTTTCAACTCCAGAGTCTCAACGTCAACATCTTTGTTCTCTTGGTACACTTTCAGTACACGGCCCAGAGCGTTGTTACCTGGGTTGGCAACATTCTTGGCCTGAGACTTAACACGGGCACCGATAACAGTCAGAGTCACCAGACGCTCCAGCGAGATCAGCAGACCCAGAGCCAGCAAGGCGATGATGATGTAACCAATGGTACCACCGGCCTCAATACGGTCTTGGAAGCTGGCCTTCTGAGTGAAGATGTTCAGCAGAGTACCGCGGGCAGGGTCAACATACAGCTTGGCTGTACCTGAAGTGGCTTTTTCGAAGTCAGCGATAGGCTTAACCTGATAACCTTCCGGCTGCTGAGACAGCTCCTGGATCAGACCCAGCTCGTGGTTCAGAACCACATACTTGTTATCAGCCAACAGGTTAAAAGCACCGACACGATAGATGGTGGTGTTGTTCACGTTACCATCAATGTCAGTTACAGAACCTTCAAACTTAACGACTTTGCCGGATTCGGCCATTTCGAAAAGTTGCTCTTCCCAGAAGCGTTCCAGCTCTTCAATCTTAGGTAGTTGCTTACGGGCACCCAGGTCCTGAACGAACTTGTCACGTCCTGGATACTGGGCACTGACGTTGGAGTTGATCAGCTTACCGGCGAAATCGCCAGCTTCGCCTTTAACTACACCGAACATTTCACCCAAGTCGCCCTGAGCGGTTTTCAGGTCTTCTTCAAGTTGAGCAATTTTACGCTCGTTATCGAGGAAGGCCTGGTTCAGGTCTTTACCACGTTGAGTTTCAGCTGCCAGCGCATCTTTTTCACGCTTCAGCAGGGCGGCCTTGTCGCCACGCTCAGCTTGGAACTCTTGTTCACGCTTAGCATTGATTTTGCCTTGAGCGGCACGTTCAACTTTAACTTGCTGCAGCAGTTGATCAATCGTCTTAGGCGCCTCTGCGGCACTGGCCATACCGGCAGACAGTGAGAAACTGGCAGCAACGACGGCGGTAGTGATTAGCTTTTTCATTATTGTGCAGCCTCCGCAGCTGGAATTGGTAGTGCGAACAGATCCAGAGCCCCTTGTTTACGGGCGATACGAATACCCTTAGTGATGTCACGCAGATAGCTGTCATCCAGCTTATCCCAACCCTTGGTTTCAGAGTTGTACATCCAGGCAGTCTTCTGGTCCAGGCTCTGAGCATACAGAGCTACGCGGCCCAAGCGGAAGAAATCAACCAGCACTTCTTTACCATCAAGGTTCAGCTTACCGGTTTCAACGTCAACAAAGCTGCCGTACTCACGCTCGATGCTGTAAGCATCCAGGATCAAACGGAACTTTTCAGCCAGAGTCACTTCGGCAGTGTTAAGCAGGTCTTTGAGGTTTTTAACGCGCTGTGCACGGTCTTCAGATTTGAATGGCAGATCCAGAGCCACGAACTGCTCCAGGGCATCAACCATTTTAAACATCAAAGGAACAACACCTTGACGCAGTTTGTCTACGCCATTGATATCGTCCTGAATGGATTTCATTGTGGCTTCCTGGTCAGCGACCAGCCCAGCCAAATAATCATTGTAGGCTTTGAGAGATTCACGCTCGTCAGCAACGGCGGAATATTCGAAAAGCATATCTTGAGCCTGGTCAAAATACTTATCGATCTTCTTCTGTGACGCAACGGCGTCTGACTGCAGACGACCCGCGGCTTTTTGCGCGTCGGTAAGAGGATCTGCAACGACTAAGTTGCTGCTGGCGAGTGCCAGCGCGCCAACAAGCGCAGAAGCGATTTTTGTTCTATTGCTTACCTTGGACATAGTTCCCAACCAATTTGAAGTGATTAAAAAGGTTTAACTTTTCAGCAACAGCGCCCCGAATATCCCTATTTCAACGGCAGATGATGCTATCAAGTATGTCTTTCTCTTGTGATTGTTAGTTTTTTATCTTCCCTTTTCTATGCCCCTGAAGGCATAGACCCGCTGGCATCATTTCACAAAATGTTGACCTGTGTCAACATTTGAAATGAGACGAAAACGCTGGAAACTAAGGCTAACTGTGTGATTAATCATCAATGGCTTTTTTTTACATTTAGTGATCAAATATGTGTCGCCTTCCTGAACCAAGAATAACCGTAAAAACAGCACAAGCTAATATTTAACCTTATGATTTATTTATAATTAAAAAGCATAAGACTGTGCGTTATATTTTATAAATCTTCGAAGGAATCAATTCTGCAGACCGATGGCAATCCACTTTTTCCAAACGATTACCATCCAGGGGAAGCCAGTTTCGCTACAAACTCATTCGCCCTATTCACTGGTCAAAGAATCAATTGGCAACCGGGGCTTATTCCAGTTGTTACGTAATAGTGTTTTGTGAGTTTGGATGGATCCGCTACCTATATGTAGTATGAAAAACAAAAACCCCGGGTATCATCCCGGGGTTCATTCTTTGAAGCTAACTTAATTCATCCAAAGATGAAGTGTGTCATTAGAACTTCATGCTGGCACGAACGAAGAAGTAGCGGCCCAACATATCATAGGTATAAGGGTCGGTATTCGAGTCGTTATTACCAGTGTAGTACGGAGGCTCTTTGTCAAACAAGTTGTTAACACCGCCGGATACACGGATGCGGTCGGTGATATCGTAAGAACCTGACAGGTCATGGTAAACCACGCTGTCTACTGAAGGCGCGTAGCAGCTGCCATCATTTTTCTTACAAGCAAACGAGTCCATACCGTCGATGTAGCGAGCTTCATAAGTGACAGTCCAATCATCACCGGCAGCGGTAATGTTCAGGTTGCTCTTAAACTTGGCATAAGCACCCACGCCACCTGTAATATAGCCACGATAGTCAACTGCATTACCATCCGGGTCAAACTCTTCATACTCACTCAGGATAGAGCTGTCCCAGCCGGCCTTCCAGTCCAGACCGAAGGCATCGAATACGTAGGCAACGTTGATGTCGTAACCTGAGGTATTGGTAGCTCCTATGTTCTGCAAACCGTTGTCGAACTTGATACGACCGCTATTGTCGAGTTCAATGTTGGAAGACTGACACAGCGCAGTGCCTGTGTTGATCTTGTTACCACCGGCATCCAGACACTGGTTGGCAATATAGTTGTTGTCAACTGAAGTGATAGTGTTGGAGATCTCGATGTCATAGTAATCGACGGTCAGAGACAGACCTTCTACAAAGCTTGGTGAATACACCAGACCCAGAGTAGTGATATCAGCTTCTTCAGGAGTCAGCATTTCGTTACCACCAACAGTCACTTCAGCCTGATCCTGATCGGTAGCAGGGTGAACTATCTGCTCGAATGATGGTGACTTACCACCATACAGTTCATATACAGTTGGGGCACGGAAGGCTGTGGACATACCACCGCGGATCATCAGGTCATCATAAACACGCCAGGTCAGACCCAGTTTCCAGGTAGTATCATCACCGAAAGTGCTGTAATCGAAGTAACGCATAGCGGCGCTCAGATCCACTTGCTGCGCCAAAGGCAGCTCACTCAGCAGTGGGATTGCCAATTCTGCGTAAAATTCATTAACACTGAAGTCACCGGAGGTTGGCTCTACGCGAGGATCGTTTGCCAAGCCCTGGGAAGTCAGGGAATCCGGAGTATAATGAGCAGCCTCTTTACGATGCTCGTAACCCGCTGCAAAGCCCATTATACCGGCAGGCAGTTCAAACAAATCTCCGGACAGAGTCGCTGCAATAATATCCAACTCGCTGCCACCGCTGTTCACTTCGGTATATATGTATGGCTTGATGCTCTCACCTTCCCATGATGATTGCAGGAAAGGATCGAAAGTGCCCTCAAGAACCGCAGCGTTGATGGAGCCCAAGTTGTGCAGGTTAGCCAGAGTATCGGTTGAGTCGTTCTTACCTTTGTTGTAAGAAGCATCCCAGGTCCAGCCGTTTTCAAACTCACCTTCCAAGCCGACAACGATACGAATAGTGTCTACTACTTGGTCAAAGTCACGGGTACCGGACTCAACCATGCGACGGCCATAAGCCAGTGCTTCACCGGGTTGAACCCAAGGCAGCAGTTCATCGGTCATCCAGCCACCGGCTGACTTAGGATTGTAAACCCAAGCAGAGTTGTTCCAGATTGGCTGAGGCGCCATCTGCTGATTGGACCAGCGCTTGGAGTACATGGCTTCGGTGAAGAAACGAATCGATTCGGTCAGTTCATAAGTACCCGCCATGGACAGGTTCAAACGCTCCATTGGCGTCGACAGGTAACTGTCCTTGGCGTAGTTGTATCTGTCGGCATCGCTGAACTCATGATAAGTTCCACCCAAGCCGCTCAGATCCGCCTCAGACATGCCATCAAAGTATTGGAACTTAGGCTTGCCCTCACCGTTATCAACATATTCACCATAGTAGCCCTTGTCACCTATGGCATAAGCGCCTTCTGGTCCTGTGCCCACGATACCAAAGTTGTTGTCACCCCAGATGTGACCGCCTTGAGAATAGCTACTACCGCCGCAGTACAGGCTACGCTCACCCTTTGGACCTGTCTCCGCAATGGGGCACTTTGAGAAATCACGGTCAGCCTGGCTGGCATCACCACGCTTGGTGTATTGAGCATTAACAACGACATTACCTTTCTCAAAGGTGTTACCCAGTGTCATGTCGATGCTGGACTCGTCAGCGTCACCTTCACCGGAAAGGCCTGTTTGAACGTTGATTTCAAAGCCGTCGAAATCTCTTTTCAGAATGATGTTAACCACACCGGCAATCGCATCGGTACCATAAATGGCAGAAGCGCCATCTTTCAGTACTTCGACACGCTGGATCATAGATACCGGAATGGTGTTAAGGTCAACAGAAGATGCCGCACCGGTACCGGATGCAATCATACGGCGACCATTCACCAGAACCAGAGTGCGGTTATCACCCAAACCACGCAAGTTAATGCGCGAGTTACCGCCTGAGCCATTGTTGATACCGGCGTTGGTCATGGCACCACCGGCTGAGGTCATTTTTTGCAGAACGTCGTCAATATTCACTGCGCCTGACGCTATGATAGATGAAGCATCGATCACACTGACAGGGCTTGCGGTTTCCATATCGGTGCGCTTGATACGAGAGCCTGTAACCTGAATACGCTCTACATTGTCAGCACCTTCTTCGGCCGCCAAAACGGTTGGAGCGCTAAAAGCAGTCGCTGCAACACCACCAACCAATGCCAGACGCACTGCGTTGGTTAACGAATTATTCTTATACATACTTATCTCCCTTTCGACATCTTGTGTCTTGGTAACGGATCCAAATGCTTTGTCCGGATCCTTTAGTTGTTTGCAGGTATACACGAGTGACCAGCAACAATTTCACGCAAATAAAATCACATAACAAACATTTTATCAACATTTGAAACATTAATATTGCACATAAAACCAACAACAAAAGAGAGATAAGATTATTTCATTGAGTATGAATATAGTGTCTCTTACAGCAGTAACAGCTTATCTTAACCAGAATATCGTTATGTAAGACCATGAAGTAAATGGAGTTTATCAAAACCCGTCCCCACTCACCCAAACGTAACAAACCCGTTACACATCTCTTTCTGGTAAGCTGTGCCAACACTTTTTTTTCCAATAAAAAAGCGCCTTTCGGCGCTTTTTTAAACAGTTCTATTAACAATCAAAGGGTGTAACGAATACCAATAGCGATGCCATCATCCTCTGATAATGACATTCTGGCTTCTTGCGCTTTGTCGGCACTGGTAAAGTCGCTGTAATCTTTACGTGCTTCAACATAGAGAACCGTATTCAGATCCCAAACAAAGTGTAAACCTACAACCACAAACTGACGCTTGAACACATCGTTAGGATCGGCATTAAAGTTTGGTTGAATAACGTAGTCTTTCCCTGCATCCAGAATGTTATAAGACACAAAAGAACGTAGACCATTATCAAACTTGTAAGAAACTAAAGTTTCAACACCATAGGCATCTTTAATCAAGCGGCCGATGTTATCAGTATCATGGTTTTCTTCTTTGTGAACGTTTGCGGCAACATATAAGCCATTCTGGTCAAAATCACCCCAAGTCGCGCCCACACCATAGATTAAATCAACAGCTGTTTTTTGCTCACCTGTACCATAGACCACATCAAACTCACCACGGTTAACACCCGCCATTAAGCTGAATTTATCAGTAGCCTTGTAGGTCAAAGATGCACCATAGGTGTAATCGTAAGTAACTTGTTGCGCTTCTTTCTTACCTGCATTCCATTCTGCTTCACAGGCACTCTCAGTGATGTTTTCGATGTCGCAGGTATAGAAACTGCTATTTTTTAATTGTGCCTGGACCGCAAAGCTCACATCTCCGATGCTGTTACGGTATTGAACGACTTTATCACCACGACCAACACCGTTTACCGCGCCATCGTCTTTGTTGAAAGTGTATACACCAGCAGCATTACCATCCCATACAAAACCGTAGTTAGTGTTGTATACCACGTCATACCAAGCACCCCATTGTTTACCAATAGTAATAGTGCCATATTTATCATGGCTAATGCCTGCATAGCCCAGACGGTTGTAGAAGAACTCATCCTGCACCGATTCGAAGCGGTTGTTATAAACAATGTCGCTGCTGCCAACAGGGTTCACGCCCCATTCCAATTTGGCAAATGTGTTCCAACCGTGGGTTAACTCACGGCTAAAACCAAAATTAATCCTGGAAGCACCATTGACAACTTCCGTTTCACCCTGAGTATTGATTACTCGGACATCAACGAAACCGCCGATTGAGACTGCATTTTTCTGATCTTTGTAGATTTCAATAGCTTGAACCGATGGAACGGCCAAGAGTCCTGCCAGGACGGATGCGATGAGAGTCTTGTTCATTTGTTGTAACCTTAAGTGTTTTCAGTCTGCCTACCCCATTCCGTTGTTTTATTTCCTTCCAAGGGGAGCGAAGATTAGCAAAAGCTCAGTAAAGCGGCAAAGACAAAAATCACATTTTTTATTACTTTTGCCTTAAAAAAAACCATAAAGGCCGTAAAAATCCAGAAATAAAACCAACCATTAACTTTGTTAGCTTTTTGAAACAATTTTGGTATTAGATTAAACTCAACTGTCCCGTGCTGATAGAGGTAAAACTTTCTTTCATTATAGAAAGTATTGGATCGGCTATCGGCTTGATTTGTCTTTCAATATAGTAGTTATAATCAATGGCTGAACGTCTGAGGGAAACAGCTTCGGGGCCATTGATTGTGATCAGGTAGTCTATCCGGGTGCCCAAACGACCATAACGCGGATCACAGGTCTGCTCCAACAATTGTCTGGCCGCCTTGACATGGGGTGACGCCTTGGCCTGATAAGCATCCAATTTACGCCTTAGTCGCTTGGAGAAAATAAGCTCGTTATCATAATCGCCGCGTTTAAGCGCTTCTATTTCCGTAGCCAGAAAGCCCACCACATCCAAGCCATTGAACATACGCCGGTACAGCTCGTATTGAATCCGTCTGGCCAGAGGACTCCAATCACTGCGAACCTGCTCCATGCCTTTGAAAATAATATCCAATTGACCTTGACTATTGCGACTGGCACCGACATAGCGCTTTTTGGAGCCTTCTTCTGAATCCCTGAGAGTGGGCATCAGAAACTGTTCATAATGACGCTCAAACTCGAGTTCCAAATGACTTTGCAACTGAAAATCATCCGCCAAATGCTGTTGCCACTTGGCGGTTATCCTGGCGGCCAACTCTCTGCCGAAGGCTTGCGGCTCTGTGATGTCATGCTGTTGTCCCAGCCAAACAAATGTGGAATCTGTGTCGCCATAGATGACACTCATGCCTTCGTCCTCAATCCAACGTTTGGTCTGCTGCATTATCTCATGACCGCGCATAGTAATTGAGCTTGCCAACCGGGCATCGTGAAACACACAGCCCCGAGACCCCAGCACCCCATAAAGCGAATTCATGATGATCTTGATTGCCTGAGACAAAGGCGCATTGGCTTGGGCCTTGGCACTTTCCCGCTCTTGGGCCAACTTGGCGATAAGCGTTGGCAAGATAGCTTGTTTGCGGCTGAATCTGGCCCCGAGAAAGCCGGGTACTGTCTCGGCTTCGGGCTCACCCATACCCTGTACCAACCCCATGGGATCGATCAAAAAAGTGCGAATAATAGAAGGGTATAGACTCTTGAAGTCCAGTACCAGGATGTCCCGGTAAAGGCCCGGAATGGAGTCCATCACATAGCCGCCGGGGCTTTCCAGGCCATCACTGGCCGGTGCTGCCGGCGCCACAAATCCACCGCGGTGCAAGTGTGGCAGGTAGAGATGATTGAACGCCGCCACCGAAGCCCCTACCCGGCCAAACTCCAACCCGGTCAGCTGCGCCCGGGCCAGGGCAAAATTCAATAGATCGGTTTTATCGAAAATATCCAGCACCAGACGGCAATCGGTCAGATTGTAGTGGGCCAAGGCCAATTTATCCTCTTGAAAGAGCTGGCTTATCTCTTGGCCGCGATCTTCAACTTGATCTATCGCCTTGCCCTCACTCAAGAGTGCGCGGGAGACAAACTCGAGCGAATAGCGCTCAAACTGATAGAAGGCGGCCTTGAGCCAGTCTATGCCGTCCAATACCACTCTCCCGGGCAAAGAGAGGGTTTCCGGCCGATACTTGCCTTCCACCAACCAGGACATGGGCACGCCTCCGCGCCCAAGCCGTGCTTCAATACCATGATGGGCGTAGCGTCGGCTCAGCAGTGCCAGGTCAAAATTGACAACCGACCAACCTATGATAATGTCCGGGTCCCAGAGACAAAACCAGTCAATCAAAGCCTGCAACAAGGCTGCTTCATCCCTGACCCAGTGGATATAGTCTGGCCCGTCCTGGGCTTGACCTATCATGTACACGCGCTGAAACAGTGCTCCATTGCGGTCACGACCGTAGAGTCCGACGGAATAGAGCTCGCCCTGCATGCTGCATTCAAGATCGAGGGAAATAACAGCCAAACCTACATTGTTCAGCGAGGCTTTCCTGGCGCGGCTGGCAACAAACCGTGTCAGTGCGCCGCTTTCCTCGCTGAAATAACCGTAAAACTCGGCATCGAGCGCAATAAAGCGCTCAATCAAGAAACGCTGCTGGGGTTTAAGATCGGCTTCATACAAGGGCATTCCCTGATCCTGGGCCTGCTTTTGCAGTAACCGCATCTGTTGCCGACTGCGACTGTAAAGCGCCGCAACCTTCTCTTTAGCGAAGTTTCTCAGCGCCAGCGGCTGGGTCCGTACCTGGCTTAAACTTTGACATAAAGCCGCCGCATCCTTCTCTTTGGCAAAGCAAATCTGCTCCTGTCCCGGCACCTCAACCAACACAGGCCCCTGCTCGGTGGCCAGATAGTATTGCAGGCATAACCCCTCGTCTCTCTGAACCAGATGACGGGTAAGAATACGGCCTTTCAGGGTTTGCGGCGTGTTTTGGGGCATGAGTCGGGACAATCGTGTTTTAGAGGTTTATTAGCATAAGAAATTACTGGTATTATATACAGGATAATTTTCCAGAACCGAGTCTCATGCTAGCAGCCCATGTAAAGACCCAGATCCGCGAGATCTACAAGGACATTGCCTCCGCACTGCCCAACTTCCGTTCCCGCCGGGAGCAGAATTATATGGTGGCGGAGATCTCCAAGACACTTGCCGGTGAATACGACAAGCAGCGGCGCATCATGGTGATTGAAGCGGGCACAGGTATAGGTAAATCCCTGGCCTATATTCTGGGAACCATACCTCTGGCGCTGGCCAGCAAGAAAAAAGTCTGTATCGCCACCGCCACTGTGGCGCTGCAGGAGCAGTTGCTGCATAAAGATCTGCCGTTTTTTCTGCAACACTCCAAACTCAATTTCCGTTACGGTCTGGTCAAAGGGCGCCAGCGTTACGTGTGCCTGGCCAAGCTTGAGATGTTGGTAGGTGACGGCAACGGCAGCCAGATGGCCATGTGGCAAACCAAGCCGGATACCTCACAGGTTGAGCAGTTGCAGGCTTTGCTCAAAGACTATCAGGATGGCCGCTGGAATGGTGAACTTGATACCCTCAAAACGCCGCTGCCGGACCACCTGTGGCAACAGATAGCCTGTGACAAACACAGCTGTCATCGCCAACTGGCCAGTCACAGCCACTGCCCCTTCCACAAGGCCCGCGAAGATATTGATACCTGGGATGTGCTTATTGCCAACCATAGTTTGTTACTGGCCGACCTTGAACTGGGTGGCGGTGTGATTCTGCCGGATCCGGAAGAAGTCTATTACGTTATCGACGAAGCCCATCACCTGCCGAATGTAGCCAGGGATTTCTCCAGCGCCCAGGCTACGCTCAGAGGGGCCTGTGATTGGCTGGAGAAAGTCAGCAAGACCACGGCCAAACTGCAAAACCAAATAAAGAGCAACAATATTATTGCCCCGGCGCAGGCGATGCTGGATCGCATCGAAGAATTAACCGGCCTGCTGAATCAGGTTGCCCACTACTGTGATACCCAGCCCAAACTCTTTGCCAACCCGGAAAACCGCCTGCGGTTCGAACATGGCAAGCTGCCGGACGCCCTGTTGATTCAGGCAGAAAACTTGGCCACGGCCTCCAACGATGCCCTCAAGCAATTCAATAAGATGCAGGCTATCCTCAGCGAAAGCGTCAAGGATGGTGAATTACCAAGGCATCAGGCCGAAGCCCTATTGAGTGAAACCGGCTTTATGATGCAGCGCCTGGAAAACCTGCAAAAGCTCTGGAAAATGATGGCCAAGGAGGACAGCCCCAAAGGTGCCCCCACCGCCCGCTGGATTGAAGCCCTCAGCGGCAAGCAGCAGGACTACCTTTTCAGTGCATCGCCAATCGAAGTCGGCTATATGCTGGAACATATGTTGTGGGAAAAAGCTGCCGGTGTCGTGCTATGTAGCGCCACCCTCAGAGCGCTGAACCGCTTTGAGCATTTTGCCTATCAGGTTGGCCTGTCACTCAATGATGGCAGTCGCTACCTGGCGCTGCAGTCGCCTTTCGATTTTGAGAACAACGCCACTCTCTACCTGCCGAAAATGCGCACCGAGCCAACCGAAGACGCCTACACAGAAGAACTCGCCAGCCAGATAAAGCAGTTGGTAGAGGGTGAAATGGCCACTCTGGTGCTGTTTGCCTCCTACTGGCAGATGGAAAAGGTAGCCGATTTACTGCGCAACAAATTGGTATCCGAACCGCTGATCCAGGGCAGTGCCCCACGCCAGCACTTGCTCGAGCAACATAAGCAAAAATGTGACAAAGGTGAGCCCAGCATTATCTTTGGTACCGGCAGTTTTTCCGAGGGTCTCGACCTTCCCGGCGACTACCTGACTAACCTGATAGTAACCAAGCTGCCGTTTGCCGTGCCAACCTCGCCGGTAGAGCAGGCCCACGCAGAATATGTCAAAATGAAAGGCGGTAACCCGTTTTTACAATTGACTATTCCGGATGCGTCACGGAAACTCATCCAGAGTTGCGGCCGCCTGTTGCGAAAAGAGCAGGACTATGGCCGAATAACCATATTAGACAGGCGTTTGGTAACCAAAAGATACGGGTCGTCGCTGCTTGATGCCCTGCCGCCTTACCGTCGCGTTATCGAATGATGCGCTCAATCAGGATGTAAAGTGGATATTCTGCTCGAACCCAGCAGTTGGGCCATATTGGCCGCAGTCGGCCTGCTGGCCGGATTTATTGATGCCGTAGTCGGTGGTGGCGGTCTACTGTCCATTCCCGCCTTGCTGACAGTGGGCATGCCACCTCATCTGGCGCTGGGGACCAATAAACTGGCTGCCTGCTTCGGCTCCTCCATGGCGGCATTTACCTATTACCGCAAGCAGTTGCTGACCCCCAAGTTCTGGCTGTTCGCCTTTATTGCTACTGCCATAGGCGCCGTTATCGGCAGTATTGCCGTTTATCTCATCGACACCCGTTGGCTGGAAAAAATTCTGCCACTGCTTATTATCGCCATCGCGTTCTATTCGCTGTTTTCACCCGGAGCCATGGGCTGCAGCCAATGTAAACCCGTCACCGAAACGCCGGCCAAGCATAAACAGATACTTCAAGGGCTGGGGCTTGGCGCCTACGACGGCTTTGCCGGCCCGGGCATTGGCGCCTTTTGGGCCGTCAGCTCGACCGCGCTGTACCGCCTGCCCTTCCTGCACAGCAGTGCCTTGGCAAGGGCAATGACTTTTGTCAGCAATATCACGGCATTGATGATTTTCTTGCTGCTAGGTAAAGTGCACCTTTTGGTAGGCGTGGTGATGGGCTTGTGTATGATGCTGGGTTCTTATATCGGCGCCCACTCGGCTATCCGCTTCGGAATGCCGTTTATCAGGCCACTCTTTATTGCTATTGTGGTACTTATCGCCGCTAATCTAGCCTGGAGTGCCTGGTTTTGAACACCAATCAACTGGTACAACGTCTGCGGGAACAGCTCAGGCAGTTGGAGCAAGAAGTGCTGCAACATGATGCCTCTTTGCCAGCGGCACAGCGCAAACTACTGCAGGATACTGAACGCTTCAACAGCGAGTTGTTTATTCAGCATGGTGCCCAACTCTATCCCTGTGTGGAACAGCTGCACAAGAGCATAGATCAGTTGGAAAAACAGTTACGCCATCAGTTGGCCCAACACACTATCGCCTTAAGCTGCGAACGCATTCAGGACAGGTTTGTCGCCCTGAAACGGGCCTTGGGAACCACAGGTCTCAACGCCAGGATCCAAAAGCTGCAGCAGACCAGTAAGCGGCAAAGCTACCAACAACGTCAGGGCCGCCGACACCAGGAAAGTGGTTTTGGCTGGATAGCCGCGGGTGTTATGCAAAACAGCCATCAATTGTACGAAGAGCTGAACAAACATCTGAACTGGGCCAAAAAAATAGAACAAAAGATTGAACAATTGCAATCAAAGCTTGAAAACTGTCATAGTACTGACAAAATCCCCGTCCAGAATGACATCCTTTTGATGCATCGCCGCCTCGGTAAGTGCAGGCAGGCGATCAGCTATATTGAAGATCGCATTCAGGCATTCGAACGTCCGCATCAGAGTTACAATCGTTAAGGAGCAACAATGAAACTACGCTTGACCGCCTCGGCCATACTGGCCCTGCTCAGCACTTCCTCGGTATTTGCGGCCAATCTGACCATCCCTATGTCTTTTGAATATCTGGCTCTGGATGGCAAAGAAATTGAAACCAGCAACTTCAACCACAAATCTGAGCTGGCACTATCCGAAGGTGTCCACAAGATTGCTATTCGTTATCATGACATGGTCGATGATGAGTTTTCCGACAGTCAGAGCTTCGTTAAATCTTCTCCTTTCATTCTGACCCTGAAAGCCGAAGGCGACAACGAGTACATCCTTAAGCCTGCCGATGGTGACTACGTCAAGAAGCCCAAAGAGTTTGCCAAAACTCCCAAGGTCGTCATTACCCGCGCCGATAAGGGCCAGGTCAACTACCAGGTGGAACTGACTCAACTGAAAGAAACCAGTTTCCTGTCACAGCTATTCAATGGCAACAAGGGGCCAGATGTTGAAACCGCTGCTGCAGCCGTAACCTCAGGCAACATGGCCGCCAACCAACCTGTGGCACCTGTATCCCAGCCATCACCTGTCAGTGCCATGACAATGCCAGCGGCTTCCAAGGCCGGTAGCCAAGGGGGTGACAGTGCCGCCCATGCCCAGCAAATGCTGCAATACTGGTGGTTACAGGCCGATGAAGCAACTCGCAAAGAGTTCATGAGCTGGGCCATCAAACAGCTCTGATAAATGATCCCTTTGGTGTATCACGCCAGCTACTCCAAACTGGCGTTACCATCCCGGCACAGATTTCCCATCAGCAAATATCAACGCCTGTTTGAGTATCTGTGCCAAACTCCTTTTTCCGGGCAATTTAGCCTCTGCTCCCCAAAACCTGTAAAACAAATCGCTCTTGCCTCTGTGCATTGTCCTCAATATGTTGCCGGGTTTATTCACAACCAACTAGATCCCAAGGCAATGCGCCGCATAGGGTTTCCCTGGAGCGAGCATCTGCTGGCTCGGACACTGCACTCGGTCGCAGGCACCGAGCTTGCGGCACGAAAAGCACTTGAGCACGGCATAGCGCTGCATATCAGCGGCGGTTACCATCACGCTCACCAGGACTTTGGCAGCGGTTACTGTGTTTTCAACGATCTAGTCTACAGTGCCAGACGCATGATAAACCAAGGGCTGGCAGACAAGGTTCTGATTATCGACTGCGACGTCCATCAAGGTGACGGCACAGCCACCATGACAGCCGGCGATGCGAACATCATCAGCTGCTCAATACACTGCCGGCAAAACTTCCCTACCCGGAAGGCAGACTCTCACTATGATATCGAGCTTGAAAACGGCGCTGGTGATGACGAGTACCTCTCAACGCTGGAGCAGATACTGCCTTTGCTGATCTTGACTCATAGACCGGATCTCATTCTTTATGACGCCGGAGTCGATGTACATGCTGAAGATGAACTCGGCTTGTTGCGGCTCAGCCTTGAGGGCATATCCCGGCGGGATATGAGCGTATTGGGTCATGCCAGAGAAGCGGCAATACCAATAGCCTGTGTCACGGGAGGCGGATACTGCAAAGACCCTCTACAATTAACACTCAGACACAGTCAATTATTTCGCGCCGCGACTACGCTGTATCGCTAAAGGCTACGAACCAATTGTTACCAACCAAACCGAACACAGCAAAGAACTTTGGGAGCGTCACCTATGCAGCTGGAAATCCGCAACTACTACGAAGTGATGTTAATGGAAATCCTCGCTGAAGAGGGGTTGATGGATGAGCTGCCAACCGACTATGTGGCCGATCTGGCTTGTATCACGCTCAATCAACTACCAGTGCGCTACATTCACCATCTGGTGGACACCTATTTCTACGGCGACTATCAAGAACAAGATAGAATGCGCAACGAAATCTACCAGGCATTAGAGAAGTCACGGGCGTTTTTGAAATCCAAACTACCCCCGAAACTGGAAACCGATCAGCAAGCGCAGGGGTAACACAGGCATCTGCAATCAAGGAAGGTGCATTTCCTGAATCCAGGGCTCACCAAGAGAGCTTATATCTCTTGCGAACTGTGCTTCTGGAAAGTACATTTCCACCATCGCTCCGGGCCAGCTATTAACCCGATAAAAGTATCATCATAAAAAATCAGGACATCCTAAACATTTTACGGACCACCTGGAAGCATACCTTGCGGTCTCAATCTCTTATAAATGACGATGAATTATTCGAAGTAGACTCTCTGAGACGAGTAATCTGCGTGCTTCATACAAAAACAGCGGTTGCCAGGCGTGCTTGCAGCAGACTTAAGCCTGTTGCTGCAAAATCACCAAGGGTTTAAGGTTAATGGGGATGTATTGCTTGGCTTTGTTGCTTACCCCGGCACCATTTACCACCATATTTGGCCTTCATGGCACACATTGCATCCCATCGACCACTCACGCCACTGTACTGACGGCGAAACTCCTTGGCAGAAAAAAAATCAGGACATCCTAAACATTTTACGGACCACCTGGAAGCATACCTAGCGGTCTCAATCTCTTATAAATGACGATGAATTATTAGAAGTAGACTCTCTGAAACGAGTAATCTGCGTGCTTCATGCAAGAACTGCGATTGCCAGGCAGGCCAACGGCAGGCTTAAGCCTGTTTATGCAAAATCACCAAGGGGTTAAGGTTAATGGGGATGTATTGCTTGGCTTTGTTGCTTACCCCGGCACCATTTACCGCCATATTTGGCCTTCATGGCACACATTGCATCCCATCGGCCACTCATGCCACTGTACTGACGGCGAAACTCCTTGGCGGAAGTTATCCAGGCATCGTCACTGATACCAAGCTCAAGCAGCAGTTTGGGCCTCGAACAGGCAATATAGCCACGCTTGTCTTCCCGCACCGCCCGGCCTGTCCAATCAATCAGCTCCAGATAGTCGGCAAAGTGAAATGGGATACCGCTTTGTTCGGTGGCAGTGGCTGCACCATCAAATTGCAGCAGCGGCTTAAGTGAAGTGTTAGCAGTTGCTGGCTCAGCAACTTCTTCTATGCGCTCCTGAATGGATGTGTAATCAGAAGTTTGCAGCGAATCTGCAATACCTGCGCGAATGGGATTTAAATCCACGTACATCATGCAGGCCAGCAGCGCCTGTTCATCGAGCAGCGCCTGTGACTTAAAGCGCCCTTCCCAGAATACGCCCTTGCAACCATCTTCTCGATTGGCCTTGCGGGCGATATCTTCGTTTAAACAGCGCATAAACCAACTGATACTGCCAAGGCGTTCCTGCCAATCGCTAATCAGCGAATCCAGCAGTATTCGCTCACCTTCTGAGAGACTATCGCCCTTGAGGAACTTTGCCGCCACAGGATTACCACTAAAAAGCAATGTCCAACGCTCGATGACTTCAAATGGCGACAACGAATGTTGCGCTGCAAGGTCGATTTTGAGCACCAAATGGTAGTGATTACTCATGACCGCATAAGCGCAAACGTCGATGCAGAATATTGACGACAACTGCCTGATTTTATCCACTATCCAGCCACGTCTATGCTCGTAACTGCGCCCCGACAGTGCATCTTCACCACACAAAAATGCCCTTCTCACGCAACGGTTAATCACGTGGTAAAAGGGCGTACTTTCAGCATCTATCAACTGGCGACGGGCAGTGGTCATAACCAACCTCGACTGAGCTTTGATGGGTATTTCAAAGCCTAGTCAAGGCTGGGCGAAACATCAAAAAGATATGGCTGTCCTGTATTCTGTTTATCTTCGGCCTCGGTCACCCGCCAGAGCCAGTATACGGTATCGGCGACTTTTTCGGGGGCCGACCAGTTGATGCCATCCAGCGAGTGCCACATCAAAGACTGCAGCGGCGCCTTGCCATGTTTGGAGGCTGCGCCAAAAAGCCATAAACGGCCGGCATGGGCGAGCAATTTGCCGTCACGCAGATCGCCAAGCTCACTTTGAATAAGCGCCTCGGCCTGCCAGCTTTGGCCATCGTCGCTGGATTTAAGCACTCTCAGCGCACCATCATCAGACACATGGGCTTGGCCCTCCCGAAAGACGCAGTAGAGCGCCCCCTGCCAGCGGCATAGATCGCAAAAGGCGTTGTGTTCGCCTTGGTCCCAAATTTTTGTGTGTGAGATCAGCTGCATGCCTTGGCTCCCTGAGTTGCTGTTCCTTTATCTTATACCATGACTGAACTGCGCCAAGGTAAGTGAACTTTTTACGGTAAAAAGTGATGGCAAAAAACTTTGGTAAAAAGCTATGGCAAAAACTACGCAAAAACTATGGCAAAAAAGCAGCGAGAAACAGTGGCAAAAAGCTAAGAAAACGAGCAACAAAAAAGGCCGCCGCGGCGTAATGCCGTTCACTTAGTGTGAACGGCATTTTTCTTAGGCTTAATGGGATACTTGTTTTTACTCATTTTTAACGCACG
>NZ_NIJK01000002.1:0-181 GCF_002836975.1 Shewanella indica
TTCCCCTGTAGTTCAGTCGGTAGAACGGCGGACTGTTAATCCGTATGTCACTGGTTCGAATCCAGTCAGGGGAGCCACTTCAAGATTAACCTTAGCGAAATCTGTTCCCCTGTAGTTCAGTCGGTAGAACGGCGGACTGTTAATCCGTATGTCACTGGTTCGAATCCAGTCAGGGGAGCCA
>NZ_NIJK01000002.1:307-6044 GCF_002836975.1 Shewanella indica
TTCCCCTGTAGTTCAGTCGGTAGAACGGCGGACTGTTAATCCGTATGTCACTGGTTCGAATCCAGTCAGGGGAGCCACTTCGATTTTGCCCCCTGAAAATTTCAATTCCCCTGTAGTTCAGTCGGTAGAACGGCGGACTGTTAATCCGTATGTCACTGGTTCGAATCCAGTCAGGGGAGCCATCTTATCTCTTCCTGCGTTTTGTATTTATAACAAATACGTATACAATTCTGACATCCCTTTAACCTAGTCTGAATTCTGGAAAAGATGGGCATTTCGCGCTTTTTTCAACTGTTACTGTTATTGAGCTTTCTGGCAACCGGCTTGGTCTTGTTGCAACAGGAGCGGCAGGTGTTGCAGCAGCAAGCTGATGTCCTGTTACAGCGATTACAACAAGCGCAAGAGCAAGCCCAGGGCGCAGATGATGCCGCTATCTTTTACCGGCAATTACAAGACAGAGTGTCATTGCAGTTTTTTCAATATACTGATGACGTCGATGGTCAGAATAATCTCACTCGAGGACATTTCCTGCCGGAGATGAACTGGCAATATTATCTACTGCCATTGCAACTCGAATCCCAATACCGCTTCGCTTCCGGGCGAGTGTTACTTAAGCCCGACCTCAGCCCTCTTCGAGAACAAGGGATCCATACCCTCTGGCTTGACGGATTGCGCTTATTGCCCCTTTATTTGGTATTGGCGTTAATCTTTGCCTTGATGATGAAACGCCACAAAAGTGTCCTTAAATATGCGGCCGACTATCTGACAAAGATGTCTCAAGGTGAGTTCAATGCGCTGGCACAGAGCCGCTTTCGGGGTGAGCTCAGGCCCTTGGGGCAAGCATTGGAACAAAGTCGGCAGCTGATAAAGCAGCGGTTTGAGAAACTTGAGTCAGAAAACCTATCGCTGAAAAAACTCGCCTACGAAGATCCGATAACCGGCTTTGGCACCCGCCAACACTTCACCGGAAAACTGCAACAGTTATCACTTTCCGGCAAATCCCAGATTGGGGTGCTAATCCTGGTAAAAGCCACCGAGCTTGGCCATATCAATCAACTGCGCGGCCGTCAGGGCGGCGATGACTATCTTGCCCGCGTCGCGGTTTGTATTCGCCGGGCACTCCAGGGTTACAACAACAGCGAAAGCTTTCGCATTGCCAGTACTGACTTTGCCATCTTTGTCCCCTCAATTGTGCTGAAAGACGCGCAAACCTTTGCCACCCAGCTCAAGCGTGAGCTGGAAGAATACCAAGCAGAACTGCAAACCGACTCCATCGCCCATAGCGGCATAGTGGCCTACGCCAGCGACAAAGATCCCATAAGCACTCTTGCCATGGCCGATACCGCCGCCAATGTGGCGCAAACCTTGGGTCCGAATGCAGTGCAATTCCAGGATAAAAATTTGCTGAATGAAACACTCGGCGATAACCGCTGGAAACTGGCCATTGAAGACTTGCTGAAGCGCCGGGCACTCAAATTTTACCAACAGCCCATTCAACCCTGTCGCAGCGAGGTAGATGGCTACCGTGAGCTGTTGGCACGCTTTTACAACGGTGAAGGCAAGTTTCTACCGACAGCCACAGTGATCGCCATGGCCGAACGTCACGGCATGAGCCAAGAGCTGGATAAACTGGTGCTACTCAGCGCCTTGAAACTACTGCAGAGCCTGCCAAACCTCAGCGGTAATATCGGCGTCAATCTGAGCCCGGGCTCAGCCTCCAAAGAAAGCTTTATTGCCTGGGCCAAAGATCTGCTCTCCAAACATCCGAGATTAGCCTCAAGACTGGTGTTCGAAATCAACGAAGCAGGCATGCAAGGTAACCTGGCCGCCAGTCACAAGTTTGTTCGCGCCATGCATAGCGTCGGTTGCCGGGTATCGGTAGAGCGTTTCGGCATGAGTTTTACCTCATTCAAATTCTTCCGTGAGGTGCGCCCCGACTATATCAAACTGGATCCCAGCTATACCCAGGCAATAGATGAAGATACCAATAACCAGTTCTTTGTCCGCATGCTGGTCGATGTGGCCCGCCGCAGTGGTGTCAAGGTGATAGCCTGCGGCATAGAGCGCCAGGAAGAGAAAATGGTCGTCGAAAAACTGTTGGTTGATGGTATGCAAGGCTTCTACATTGCCAGGCCCCAACAGCTGGACCTCGCCGAAATGAACAGAAATTAATGCCGTTTATGACTCATTAAGGGCGCAAAGAAGGTAAACCCTGCTTTCTATATGTTGTTTATGACCACTGAAACACTGATAATAACCGCCAAGAAGTCACAACACCTGTAATGAGATGAGTGAGTATCTCCTGTTGTTGATTGGTACTGTGCTGGTCAACAATTTTGTATTAGTGAAATTCCTTGGGCTGTGCCCATTTATGGGGGTATCCAGCAAGCTGGAATCAGCCATAGGCATGTCCATGGCAACTACCTTTGTCATGACCTTGGCCGCCATTCTCAGCTACCTGGTTAACCGGTATCTGCTGCTGCCCTTCGAGCTCGGCTACCTGCGCACCATGAGCTTTATTCTGGTTATCGCAGTGGTGGTACAGTTCACCGAAATGGTGGTGCAGAAAACCAGTGCGACTCTGCATAGGGCGCTGGGTATCTATCTGCCACTTATCACCACCAACTGTGCCGTGTTGGGCGTAGCCCTGCTGAATATCAATGAAAACCACGATTTTATGCAGAGTGCTGTCTATGGATTCGGCGCTGCCGCCGGCTTTTCATTGGTGCTTATCCTGTTTTCGGCAATGCGCGAACGTTTGGCGGCGGCTGATGTGCCCGCACCTTTCAAAGGCAGCGCCATCGCCATGATCACCGCCGGCCTGATGTCGCTGGCCTTCATGGGCTTTACCGGTTTAGTCAAATAGAGTTATGTCTTCCATGCTAATTGCAGTCATTTTATTGTCTCTGCTGGCGCTGGTATTCGGCGTTTTACTCGGCTTCGCCGCCGAGAAGTTTAAAGTTCAGGGCAATCCGATAGTGGATCAGGTCGAAGCCCTGTTGCCACAAACCCAATGTGGTCAATGCGGCTACCCTGGTTGCCGCCCCTATGCCGAGGCGATAGCCAACGGCGAGAAGATCAATCGCTGCCCGCCGGGTGGTACCGCCACTATGGAGAAACTGGCCGATCTTATGGGGGTCGATCCCGAGCCTCTCGATGCCAGTGTTGAAACCCAGGTCAAAAAGGTCGCCTACATTCGTGAAGAGGAATGTATCGGCTGTACCAAATGCATTCAGGCCTGTCCGGTAGATGCCATCATAGGCACGGGCAAGCTGATGCACACAGTCCTGACCAGCAACTGCACCGGCTGCGATCTCTGTGTTGAACCCTGCCCTGTGGATTGTATCGATATGATCCCGGTGAAACAGGATCTGAAAACCTGGGACTGGCAGCTTAACGCAATTCCAGTGAAGTTGGTGGAAGAGGATAAGCCGTGCTGACATTACTCGAACAGTTGGATAAAGGAACTCAGTGGCGCCTGACCGGCGGAATTCATCCGCCGCAGATGAAAGACCTCTCCAACGGCAGTCCTATTGGGCGTCTACCACTTGCCAGCGAATTCTTATTGCCTGTGCCCCAGGTTGGTGACAGCGCCGTGCTCGAAGTCAAAGTGGGCGACAGAGTGCTCAAGGGCCAGGCGCTGACCCGCGGACTGAGCGCCATGTATCTGGCAGTGCATGCCCCCACCTCAGGCATCATTCGCGCCATAGAGCAAAGACCGAGCAACCACCCTTCTGCCCTGCCGGTCTTGACCTGTGTGCTGGAAGCCGACGGCCAGGATCAAGCCATAGATTTTGAGCAGCAAGAGGTCTCAGCACTGAGCCGCGAGCAGATCCTCAGCCGCATTCGCCAAGCCGGGATAGCCGGATTGGGCGGTGCCATGTTTCCGGCTCACATCAAACTCAACCCCGCCAGTGAAATTGAACTGCTGTTGATCAACGGCGTGGAATGCGAGCCTTATATCAGTGCCGATGACAGATTGATGCGCGAACACGCCAGCGAAATTCTGGACGGCATTGAAATTGTTCACGGGCTGCTAAATCCCAAACGGGTGATTATCGCCATTGAGGATAACAAGCCCGACGCCGTTCAGGCGATGCAGCAGGCGCTGGATAACTGCCATCTGCCTAAAGGCAGCATCAGGATCACTGTGATCCCGACCAAATACCCTTCCGGCGGCGAAAAACAGCTGATCCAGATCATTACCGGACAAGAAGTGCCTTCCGGCGCCATTCCGGCGCAACTTGGAATAGTAGTGCACAACGTAGGCACCGCCTTCGCCATTCGCGAAGCCGTTTGCCAGGGCAAGCCTCTCATAGAGCGGGTTGTCACTGTGACCGGCGGCAATATTCCCAAGCCGGGTAATTACTGGGTGCCACTGGGCACGCCCATAGCCCATATACTGGAGCAAAGTGGTTTTACCGCCAGCGGTCAGGATACCGTCATCATAGGCGGCCCCATGATGGGCTACACCCTGCCCCTTATCAAAGTGCCGCTGCTCAAGGGCAGTAACTGTGTCTTGGTGCCATCGACCAGCGAAATCAGCCCTCCGGCCGAGGAAAAGGCCTGCATTCGCTGCGGAGAATGTGCTCAGGTGTGCCCGGCGTCGCTATTGCCCCAGCAACTCTATTGGCACAGTAAAGCCGAAGAATACGACAAGGCCAGCGCCTACAACCTCAGAGACTGTATCGAGTGCGGTTGTTGCAGCTATGTTTGCCCATCGGATATTCCTCTGGTGGAGTATTACCGCATTGCCAAGGCGGCCATTAAGCGTAATCACGAAGAGAAACAGCTGGCCGAGCAGGCCAAGCAGAGATTCGATGCCAGGCTCAAACGGCTGGAGGCCGAGAAACAGGCGCGGGAAGCCAAGGCCAAAGCCGCAGCCGATAAGCGCCGCGCCGCCATGGGCAGTGGTGAGAAAGATGCCGTAGCCGAGGCTATGGCCAGGATCAAGGCGAAAAAAGCCGCCGAAGCCTCTGTGGCGACCACGGCTAAACCGGTAGAAAAAGCGGCCGACACCGCCGAATCGGCAGCTATCCAGCCAAAGGCAGACAAGAGAAAGAACGATGTCGCCGCAGCGATTGCCAGAGCCAAGGCCAAAAAGGCCGCAGCACAAGGCACTGCTGCCAATGAAGTTGCTGATGCGACGACAGATAATGCAGCTGGAGCCACAACACCTGGCGCGGACAAAAAAGCTCAAGTAGCAGCGGCTATCGCCCGTGCCAAGGCGAAAAAGGCCGCTGCAGCCTCAAGCCAGGCAGATACTGACTCTCGCGAAGCTCAAGCTACTGCCACCGAAACAAGTCAAACCGCAGGCGACGACAGTAAACAGGCCCGTATCGCGGCAGCGGTTGCCAAAGCCAAGGCCAAAAAAGCTGCGGCGGCATCTGAATCAACTGCGACCGATAATAATGACGTGGGATCAGCGCAAGGCGCCGAAGTAAACCAAGTCGCAAGTCAAGCGACAAAACAAACCGCAAGCGATGACAGCAAACAGGCCCGTATCGCGGCAGCGGTTGCCAAAGCCAAGGCCAAAAAAGCTGCGGCGGCATCTGAATCAACTGCGACCGATAATAATGACGTGGGATCAGCGCAAGGCGCCGAAGTAAACCAAGTCGCAAGTCAAGCGACAAAACAAACCGCAAGCGATGACAGCAAACAGGCCCGTATCGCGGCAGCGGTTGCCAAAGCCAAGGCCAAAAAAGCTGCGGCGGCATCTGAATCAACTGCGACCGAT
>NZ_NIJK01000001.1 GCF_002836975.1 Shewanella indica
TCCATCCATTTTGAAGGACGACTGGATGCTCACATCGATCTGTGATTTTTAACGTGACACAGAATTTTGAACACCCTCCATCCCCATTAACCTTAAGCCCTTGGTGATTTTGCATAAACAGGCTTAAGCCTGCCGTTGGCATGCTTGGCAACCGCAGTTTTTGCATGAATCTCGCAGATTACTCATCTCAGAGAGCCTACTTCCAAAAATACGTCGTTATTTATCAGAGACTGACACCCTGCATCGTACTTCCTTGCAGCTCAGAAAGTGTTTTGGATGTCCTGTAAGTTTCCGTATGAAGCATGCAAATTACTCATCTCAGAGAGCCTATTTCCAAAAATCCGTCGTTATTTATCAGAGACTGACCCCTGCAAGGTGCTTCCTTGCGGCTCAGAAAGTGTTTTGGATGTCCTGTATATTTTATGAAGGCCAAATATGGCGGTAAGTGGTGCCGGGGTAAGCAACAAAGCCAAGCAATACATCCCCATTAACCTTAAACCCTTGGTGATTTTGCATAAACAGGCTTAAGCCTGCCGTTGGCATGCTTGGCAACCGCAGTTTTTGCATGAATCTCGCAGATTACTCATCTCAGAGAGCCTACTTCCAAAAATACGTCGTTATTTATCAGAGACTGACACCCTGCATCGTACTTCCTTGCAGCTCAGAAAGTGTTTTGGATGTCCTGTAAGTTTCCGTATGAAGCATGCAAATTACTCATCTCAGAGAGCCTATTTCCAAAAATCCGTCGTTATTTATCAGAGACTGACCCCTGCAAGGTGCTTCCTTGCAGCTCGTAAAGTGTTTAGGATGTCCTGTATGTTCGGTTTAATGTTCAACCTTTAAGACCGTATAACTTCATTAATCGTGATTTTTCTTCATTAAATAAATAGTCATAGTCTAGATTATCTTCAAGGGTGTCTTTTATGACCATCAATTTTTTAATGATCACCCAAGCACTATAATTTGCAAATGGATTAAGGCCAATAAAGTTGCCAGCATCATGATCTTTAACTGTCCGAATTTTATAAATTATTTCAACCTTTCCCCATGCTTCATCAATATCCCAATTCGATACAAATAGTAGTAAAGCTGAAAGTGCCATTAACGGATTAGATTTAAAAATTGCACTAGGAGATAGATTTTGTGATAGAAAACCATCGTTTTGAACAATTTTATCGGAAAGCTTACGGGTCAATTGATACTTATCTAAGAGTACGCTTCGGTCAAAACTTAAGAAATTTTAGTCGTTTCTTATTATTTTAATAGCCTTTTTAACTACAGCCTTCTGTGCTATTTCTAAATAGAATGGATTTTCCTTATAATACTCAATCAATTTGTAATGAGGATATTGATGGCTTAGAGATTCATAAACTTCCCTATCGATATCAAACCCTTCCTTTGAAGCTTCACTCACGTCTGGGACAAATTTTTCAAAATTTCTTTTAGATCTAACGTATGAGCTTCTGGCTAGATTGACAATGTGTGGAGAGATATCAAAAAGTTCTTGGCCACTTTTCCTCAAATCAAGAAACCATTGCCTCATATCCCTCATGTCACCTTGGCTGAAAATATTATTTTCTATCCCAATACTAACTATGACTCCAATTTGTCTTGTTATAGCAGACTGAGACCTTCTGAAGTCAACTCTACCCTCATTTGATACCAATTTCTGTTTGTCTTCACCATCATAGAAGTCACAAAATGGTAAGTGTGCATCTACTCCTTGAGCGTTTCTAAATGCAAAGTGAGCTTGAGATACCGTTCTACCCGTTCTTGTACAAATGCCCTCACTAACTATATAACCACCAGTAACATTGCATGAAGGGCACTCTATGTCATTTTTCACAAAGTTTTGAAACGAAACATCTAGAGAATGAGGACTTTCATTAAAAAGTGACTCCAATTGAGTTGCATCTAATTCTCGTTTATAAGTGTTTGAATAGGCAGTTATTGGCATATCTCATCATCTCTCAATCTGTCCGATTACAAATCATTTTTATCAACGATTAAGATACTACTTTAAAGATAAGTTGTCGCTCATTTTTATTTTTTGTCAAGACCAGGTGATAGAAAGAAAGTCATTCATTAGTTTCATCGTGCGAAAGTAACTTCTTCGAGGTACTTTGGATTAGTAAAATTACTACATATATCGTGCATAACTCATTTTGGGGCAGAACCAGGTTAGGCCAATCTGTCAGATATGGTCACGTCAAGGAAACGAAACTGACAGATTGGATCCATACTAATCCAGTTAAAACTGATGAGTTTAAGCTGTGCAGCTATTCCCTGGCGCTGGGAAGCCTGCGCGCAAGCCGATAGCAGGTCGGTGACCTGCCATCCAATCACTTGCCAAACTTATTGATGAATAAGTTTGCCCCCTTTGATGACATCCACCAACGGATTCACGCCGTAGCTGTAGGCGAGTTCCGCTGGGGTTGAGATCCGCCACAGGCAGAAGTCGGCATCCATTCCCTGGCGCAGCATGCCTATGCGCTGTTCACGACCCAGGGCGCGGGCGGCGTTGCAGGTGACACCGGCCAAGGCCTCTTCCGGCGTCAGGCGGAACAGGGTGCAGCCCAGGTTGAGCATCAACAGGGTTGAGCAGATGGGGGACGTCCCCGGGTTGAAGTCGCTGGCCAGTACCATGGGCACCTGATATTGGCGCAGCAAGGCTATCGGTGGCATCTGGGTTTCCCGCAGGAAGTAAAAGGCGCCGGGCAACAGGGTGGCGCAGGTGCCGCTCTCGGCCAGGGCCTTGACTCCGGCTTCATCCAGATACTCGATATGATCCACAGACTTGGCCCCCAGACGGGCGGCCAGTATTGAGCCGCCCATGTTGGAGAGCTGCTCGGCGTGCAACTTGATATCCAGCCCTTTGGCCTTGGCGGCGCTGAGAATGGCTTCTGTCTGTTGCAGGTCGAAGGCGATATTTTCACAAAACACATCCACGGCATCGGCGAGATCTTCCGCCAATACCTGAGGCAGCATCTCCTCGATTACCAGTTGCACATATTCCTGCTCCCGGCCTTGATATTCGGCCGGGAAGGCGTGGGCGCCCAGGAAGGTTGTGACCACATCCACATGGTGGTGTTTGCCCAGCTCGCGGGCGACCCTGAGCAACTTGAGTTCGGTCGCGGTTTCCAGCCCGTAGCCCGACTTTATCTCCACCGTAGTAACCCCTTCCTTGGCCAGGGCGTTGAGGCGGCGACGAGCCTCATCGAACAGTTCGGCCTCGCTGGCCTCACGGCAGGCCTTAACCGTGCTGATAATGCCGCCACCGGCACGGGCGATTTCTTCATAGCTGGCGCCCTTGAGACGCAGCTCGAACTCGTTGGCGCGGTTACCGGCAAACACCAAATGGGTATGGGCATCTATCAACCCGGGCGTCAGCCAGCCGCCTTTGCCCTTGTAAACCGGAGTTGCCAGCACGTCGAAGGCAGGCAGTTCGCTGCGCTTGCCAATCCAGGCTATTTTGCCGTCTTTTACTGCCAGGGCCGCGTCGGTGATGGCACCATAAGCCTCTGATACAGAAGGGTCCATAGTGGCAATATTGATATCTATCCAAACCTGATCCCAGGACATGCTTGCTCCTTGTTGTTTGCCTTACGCTTGCCTTAATGATGGCAATTGTTGTGATTTTGTGAGCCAACTTGTATTTACTTGTATATACAAGTTAGGATTATAGCCGAGTTTTTCAGCAGATTGAAACCAACACAGAGTCGATTCGATGAGCACAGCCAAGTTCGCCCGCATTAAACAGTACATCTCAGACCGCATTGAGTCGGGTGAATGGGTCGAGCACTCCAGGGTGCCTTCCGAAAACCAACTGGCGGAGCTGTTTGAGTGCAGCCGGATGACGGCCAGACGGGCATTGACCGAGCTGGTGGACAACGGCGTGCTGGAGCGCAGTCAGGGGCTGGGTACCTTTGTGGCCGAGTTCAAGTCGCAGTCATCCATGTTGTCTATCCGTAATATCGCCGATGAGATCAAGGCCCGCGGCCATGGTTACAGCGTGCAGGTGCTGGAGCTGACCGCCATAGAGGCCCTGGCGCCTATCGCCATCGCCCTGGGGCTGGAGACCGGCAGCCGGGTGTTTTACTCGGTGCTGGTGCACTGCGAAGAGGAGCTGCCGCTACAGCTCGAGGAGCGCTTCGTGAATCCCCAGTTAATTCCCGACTATCTGCAGCAGGATTTCAATTTGCAGACCCCTCATGAATATCTGTCGCAGGTGGCGCCTTTGACCGAGGCACGCCATACCATAGAGGCGATAGTCGCCAATGAACAGATACGCGCCCGCTTGGCTATTCCCGCCAGCGAGCCCTGTTTACAGATACTGCGCCGCACCTGGTCACGCCAGGGGGTGGTGAGTTTTGCCCGGCTGATCCATCCCGGCAGTCGCTTCCGTCTCGGAGGGCATTTGACCTTCAGAGGCGAACATAAAGCTAAATAAAAACAACAAAATAAACCACAAGACAAGCAACAGAGGAATGGAAGTTTATGGATAAGAGACATGATCCGGCGCGCAAAATTATTGCGCCGACCGGCACCACTCTGAACTGCAAGAGCTGGCAGACCGAAGCGCCGCTCAGAATGCTGATGAACAACCTGCATCCGGATGTGGCAGAGCGCCCCGAGGATCTGGTGGTTTACGGCGGCATAGGCCGCGCCGCCCGCGATTGGCAGTGTTTCGACAAAATCGTCGAGGTGCTCAAGCGTCTGGAAGAGGATGAAACCTTGCTGGTGCAATCCGGCAAGCCGGTGGGAGTATTCAAGACCCACAGCGATGCCCCCAGGGTGCTGATCGCCAACTCCAACCTGGTACCTCACTGGGCCAACTGGGAACACTTCAACGAGCTGGACAAGCAAGGGTTGGCTATGTATGGCCAGATGACCGCCGGCTCCTGGATCTACATAGGCACCCAAGGCATAGTCCAGGGCACCTACGAAACCTTTGTGGCCGTGGCCAAGCAGCATTTCGACGGTGACGCCAAGGGCCGCTGGATCCTGACCGGTGGCCTGGGCGGCATGGGCGGTGCCCAGCCTCTGGCCGGTACCATGGCCGGTTTCTCTGTACTGGCCTGTGAAGTGGACGAGACCCGTATCGATTTTCGTCTGCGTACCCGTTATCTGGACAAGAAGGCCCATAGCCTGGACGAGGCACTGGCGATGCTGGAAGCCGCCAAGGCCGAGGGCAAGCCGGTTTCCGTCGGTTTGCTGGGCAATGCCGCCGATATCTTCAGTGAGCTGGTTGAGCGCGGCATTACTCCGGATGTAGTGACAGACCAAACTTCGGCGCACGATCCGCTGAATGGCTATCTGCCTCAGGGCTGGACGCTGGAGCAGGCCAAGGAGATGCGCCTCAAAGACGAGGCCGCTGTGATCAAGGCCGCCAAGGCTTCCATGGCGGTGCAGGTTCAGGCCATGCTTGCGCTGCAAAGCCGCGGCGCCGCGACCCTGGACTATGGCAATAACATCCGCCAGATGGCGTTTGAGGAAGGCGTGGCCAACGCCTTCGATTTCCCCGGTTTTGTTCCCGCCTATATCAGGCCGCTGTTCTGTGAAGGCATTGGCCCGTTCCGCTGGGCGGCGCTCAGTGGTGACCCTGAGGATATCTACAAGACAGATCAGAAGGTGAAAGAACTGATCCCGGACGACCCACACCTGCACAACTGGCTGGATATGGCTCGTGAACGTATCGCCTTCCAGGGGCTGCCGGCCCGTATCTGCTGGGTTGGCCTCAAAGACCGCGCCCGTCTGGCGCTGGCCTTCAACGAAATGGTGAAAAACGGCGAGCTGTCGGCGCCTGTGGTCATCGGCAGGGATCACCTGGATTCCGGCTCTGTGGCCAGTCCCAACCGGGAAACCGAATCCATGCTCGATGGCTCGGATGCCGTCTCCGACTGGCCGCTGCTCAATGCACTGCTCAATACTGCCGGTGGCGCCACCTGGGTGTCGCTGCACCATGGTGGGGGTGTCGGCATGGGCTTCAGTCAGCACTCCGGGGTAGTGATCCTCTGTGACGGCAGCGATGCCGCCGCCAAGCGGGTATCCCGGGTATTGTGGAACGATCCGGCCACGGGCGTGATGCGTCATGCCGATGCCGGCTATGAGATTGCCAAGCGCTGCGCCAAAGAGCAGGGCCTGGATCTGCCTATGTTGGAGGACTGATGATGACCACTCAAATCACTCTAACACCGGGAAGCCTGACACTGTTTGAACTGCGCAGCATCAGCCGCGCGCCAACCCAGCTGCAATTGCACCCGGAATCGCTGGCGGCCATCAACAGCAGCGCCGCCGTGGTGCAAAAAGTCTTGGATGAGGGCCGCACGGTTTACGGCATCAACACAGGCTTTGGCCTGTTGGCCAACACCAAGATTGCCCCGGCGGATCTGGAACTGTTGCAGCGCTCTATCGTGTTGTCCCACGCCGCCGGTACCGGCCAATTGATGCGCGATGAAACCGTGCGGCTGATGATGGTGTTGAAGATCAACTCACTGTCCCGCGGGTTTTCCGGGATCCGTCTCGAGGTGATCAACTTCCTGATCGCCCTGGTCAATGCCGGTGTCTACCCTTGCGTACCCGAGAAGGGCTCAGTGGGGGCCTCGGGCGACTTGGCGCCGCTGTCGCACATGTGTCTGCCGATCATCGGCGAGGGCGAAGTGCGTTATCAGGGGCGTATCATGCCCGCCATTGAGGGCTTGAGTATCGCCGGCCTGAAACCGATTGAATTGGCTGCCAAAGAGGGCCTGGCCCTGCTCAACGGCACCCAGGCATCGACGGCGTTGGCACTGGAGGGCTTGTTCCATGCCGAGGACCTGTTTGCCGCCGGCTCTGTGGTCGGCGCCATGAGTGTCGAGGCGGCCATGGGCAGTCGCAGCCCGTTCGACCCGAGAATTCATGCGGTGCGCGGTCAAAAGGGCCAAATAGACTCGGCGGCAGTATTCCGTCATCTGCTGGGGAGCGGCTCCGAGATTGCCGAGTCACACGCCAATTGTGAAAAGGTGCAGGATCCCTACTCTCTGCGCTGTCAGCCACAGGTGATGGGCGCTTGCCTGACGCAGATCCGTCAGGCGGCCGAAGTGCTGGAAATTGAAGCCAACGGCGTAACAGATAACCCACTGGTGTTTGAAGATACCGGCGAGATCATCTCAGGCGGTAACTTCCATGCCGAACCTGTGGCCATGGCGGCGGATAATCTGGCACTGGCGATTGCCGAGCTGGGGGCCATCAGTGAGCGCCGCATTGCGCTGCTGATCGACTCCAATCTTTCCAAGCTGCCGCCATTCTTGGTGGAAAACGGTGGGGTTAACTCGGGCTTTATGATTGCCCAGGTGACAGCCGCGGCACTGGCCAGTGAAAACAAGACCTTTGCTCATCCGGCCTCTGTCGACAGCTTGCCGACCTCGGCCAACCAGGAAGATCATGTTTCCATGGCGACCTTTGCCGCCCGCAGGCTCAAGGATATGGCGGAAAACACCCGCGGCGTGCTGGCAGTGGAACTGCTGGCTGCGGCCCAAGGGTTGGATTTCCGGGCGCCGCTGCAGCCAAGCCAGGCAGTAGCCAAGGCCAAGGCTGAACTGCGCGAGCGGGTTACCTTCTATGACAAGGACAGATACTTCGGTCCGGATATCACCAAGGCCACTGAGCTGCTGGCGAGTGGGCGCTATAACGCCTATCTGCCAAAGGAGTTGCTGCCAAGCAGCCTCTGAGCCGGGAATCGCTGGAAGGGTCTGAGGGCCCTTGGGCACCTTAGGGACAAAAGTCCGTATATGAAATACAAAGAGCGCCAACTGGCGCTCTTTATTTATTTTACTAAATCAATGCCGAGAGACAGATGTTACCAGGCATCCAGTTCTGTGATCTTTAGATTCAACAGCTGCTTCTGCCACTGGTTTTTATCTACCCCTTCAATCCAGATCACCGAGGATTGCCGCTGCTGGCCCTTGCGCAGATAGGTTTCCGGCATACGCTTGATGGCACGCCAAACCTGTAGCTCCTCTTCTTTCATCTTGCGCCCCTGATCGTTATAAAAGCTGACACTGATCAGTACGCCAACCATATCTTCACTGCTGTTACTGCCGAGTTCGAAGGTCAGGCCCAGTTTGTCACCTTGCCACTGCGTCTGCAGCAGAGAAACGCTGACCCCTTCCCTGGCAGTCTTGCCAAGCAGTCCGGGAGTGGTCATGGCGCTCTGGGTCAGTTGCTCAGCCGTGGCGGCTGGGTTTACCTCGGACTTGGGCGCCACTGCGACAGTATGGGTGCCGGTATTGGCTGCGGTATTCGATATCTCGGCCACCACATCTTCAGTCACAGTTTCGGGTTCGGCGGCGCTGATCACCGCCTCTGTAAGCACATATTCCCAGGTAAAATCATCTTTGAGTATGACTCTGGCGCCATTTTCCAGAGTGACTTCGGCCACCTGGGCCGGTTCGGCAACGGCAAAACTTGAGCTCAATAGCAACGCCAGAGCACTGACGGCGAAGCCGGGTTTGAAAAGGTTCTGTTTCGACATGAAAAAATTCGCTTGCGCTTGGCTGGATCCTGGCGTCAACAATAACCGGGCTTACCTGGGCTGGCAATGACGAAAAACATAAACTTGCTTTCCTGGCATACGGCAATCCACGGGAAGTATGTTCAAGTGCCTTTGTCCAGGAAAGGTGCGAACAAGCCCCATGTGTGCTCTGCGTCGGCTTACTGACTGGAATGTAAGACATAGTTCGCAGCAAATGACCAAGTCCTTGGCAAGAAAGTGAAGTTATTGCCCGCTAATATGTCAGCCTTGACTGTAAAGGGGGTCAGAATTGTCTTGCAGGCAACTTTGGCGCTGGGTATACCGGAAGATAAAGGGCATTATCATCTCTTATACTTTGGCTGCGGTGAAGAGTCCTATGACACATCCAGCCGGCTGTGTGGCGAATTAAACCATTCAATGAAACAATCACCGAGTTTGTAACTCATTGGTCAGCGTTTACTTACAACATACCCCACTATATGATCCCGCTCTTAGTCTATCTGATAGTTTGGAGAGGGTATGCCGTCGAATACCAAGGCCTGGTTGTCGAAGGCTCTGCAATTTGGCGGAGGATGCTTTTACCTGTTGCTGGCCTCATGGAGTCTGTTCCATGTGGCAGGTTGGGTAGGCAAACTACCTGACCATAGCGAGCATTGCCAAGAGTCAATACTGCTCAGCAGCTGGTCACCGAATAAAGATTGGCAGGCCGACGTCAGCTTTTCCAACTGCAGTCTGCATGGACGTAAGCACTGGCAGAGCCACTTAAGCTTGACCGAGCTGGACTCGGGACGCCGCTTCCCCGGTCTGCTGGTGGTATCCGGTCGCCACGATGAGTTGAAACTCGACTGGTACAATCACAGACAATTATCAATTTCCGGGCTTCCCATAGATCACCTGGAGCACTTCCAACAGCCGCTGGGAACCAAAATAGTACTCACCTTGAAAGGTGATTAAGCGCACACTTTCCAACGAGGATGGGATCGACTGTTCAGCCAAAGTTAACACCTGTATGTTACTCTGCAACCTGGCCTGGGTTGTGGGCCGGGATGAGTGATTTTTCTCTGAGAGGTTAATTTTGGATAACTTGGACAAAGACTTAAGATTCGAACTGTCACACTGGTTGTCACAGCTGGGGATCAACAGCCAACCAGCCGATGGTTTGTCCACTTCGCTCATGGTGCTCGCCTGCCTGCTGCTGGCAGGTTTGGCTTATTTTATTGTGCGTCGCGGCGTAGTACGGGCGATGAACCTGGTGATTCAACGTTCCAAAGTCACCTGGGACGATATCTTTATGCGCCACAGAGTGCTGGAAAAGCTGGCGATGCTGGTGCCGGCGCTGGTGCTCAACCTGCTGATCCCCATAGCACTGACAGATCATAAACTGTTGGCCGGACTGGTCGACAGGCTGCTCAGTGTCTGGCTGGTCGTCTTGCTGATCCGCGCCGCCTATTCGGCATTGGATGCGGTCAACGAGGTGGCAGACGTTAAGCTGATTAGCCGTCGTCTACCGGTGAAGAGCTTTGTGCAGCTGATCAAGCTGTTCCTGTTCTTTGTCGCCATCATTATTTCCATCTCTGTGCTCGCCAACCAGTCTCCTGTCTACTTCCTCAGCGGCTTGGGTGTCGCCACTGGTTTGGTGATGTTAGTGTTCAAGGACACCATTCTGGGGTTTGTTGCCGGTATTCAGCTGGCGGCTAACCGTATGGTCAGCACAGGCGACTGGATCCAGATGGATAAATACGGCGCCGATGGCGCGGTGGAAGAGGTATCGCTGACAACAGTCAAGGTTCGCAACTGGGACAAGACCATCACCATGATCCCGGCCTATGCGTTGGTATCCGATGCCTTCCGCAACTGGCGTGGCATGTCTGAGTCAGGCGGTCGCCGAATCAAACGTTCGGTCAACATAGATATCAACAGCATACGTTTCCTGACCGAAGAAGACAGGAAGAAGCTGGAGAAGATCAACCTGTTGAAAGAGTACCTGCCGAAGAAAATCCATGAAATCACTGAATGTAATGCGAAAGTGTCGGATATCGAAATGCCGGTCAATGGTCGCAGGCTGACCAATGTGGGGACCTTCAGAGCCTACCTGCTGGAGTATCTCAAGCACCACGACAAGGTACACAAGGAGATGACCCTGATGGTGCGGCAATTGGCGCCTACGACTGAAGGGCTGCCGATCGAGCTATATATCTTCACCAATGATACCCGCTGGACATATTATGAAGATATTCAGTCGGATATCTTCGATCATATCTTTGCCATCTTGCCGCAGTTCGATCTGCGTGCCTTCCAGGGACCTACCGGCAATGATATCCGCAGCTTAAAAGATAATGGAGCCGGCGCAAATAAGCCTACATAGGCTTATTCGCACCTCCCCTAAAGCGCTCCCCTAATCTTTAACGGCCAATACAGTGGCGAGGGTGACAAACACCCCGCCACTGACACGATCCAGCCAATGCAAGCGTTGACTGCGCTTCAGCCATGAAGCCAACACACTGGCCATAGAGGCGTAAATCATCACAAAGCTGAAGTCTACCAAGGCCCAGGTGGAAGCCAATACTGCCAGTTGTGGCCCCTGCGGCACAGTCACATCGATAAATTGTGGAAACAGAGCGGCGAAAAATAGCAGATCCTTGGGATTGCTGATCCCCACCAGAAACGCCTGCCGGAACAGACTGAGAGGATGACCATGTCCCTTGGGGCCAACACTCTGCTCGGCCGCATGGGGCTTGGTGAGCAGCAGCTTAATCCCCAGATACATAAGGTAGGCGGCACCGCACCATTTGAGCAGGGTAAAGCCGTATTCGCTGGCATGCAGCAAGGCGCTCAGCCCGGCGATGGAGGCCAACATCAACAGCAGTGCCGCACTGACACTCCCCAAGGCCGTTGCCAGACTGCGGCGTTTACCAAAATGGATCCCGTGAGAAATAGACAACATGGCGATCGGGCCGGGAGAAATGGCTATCAATAAGATCGCAAACAGGTACAACAGGAAGGTCTGGTGATCCATAATTTTGTATACAAAGTTTTCGGTTAAGCGTCACTATAGTCCTGAGACGCCTGCCGAACAAGATTCACTTTTCCGCTGAATAGTCCGGGATCTCCTTTGGGAAGCGGCCGCGAATGCCGCGATAGAAGGCGATAAGCTGATCCATGTCTTGCTGCATGTCAGCACTCGGTATCAAGGGTTGATTGATCACCACCGCCTTCTGACCAAAGTCCAACCCCACTGCCACAATCGGCACCCCTGCCTTGGATGCGATATGGTAGAAACCTGTCTTCCAGCGTTTCACCGGGCTGCGGGTGCCCTCCGGCGCCAGCGCCAGCTTAAAGTTGCGATCCAGGCGATACAAGTCGCTGACCGCATCGACCAGATTATTGTTCTTGCGCCTGTCTACCGGCCTGCCACCTATGGCCCTGAAAAACCAGCCCCAGGGCGGAATAAAGAGTTGATGCTTACCGAGAAAGTGGATCTTCACCGCCAGAGCTCCACGGGCGAGTACGCCGATAATGAAGTCCCAGTTACTGGTATGGGGCGCCACTATCACCAGGTATTGCTGGGAGTCGGGCAGTTGTCCGCGAATTTGCCAGCCGAACAGAGCCAGCAGCCATTGGCAGATTTTTTTAAACATAGAGAGTTGCCAAACCTTGAGTTGATTAAAGGTATAGTTCAAAAGTGTTTGGGGTGGGCCGCCAGTCCAACCTTGATTAGCTTAGGAGTCTGAACATAGGCAGCACTTCCCCAAGCAGAGGCCTGAGGGAAAATATAATTTCAGTATTATCTCTTTTGTGCAAGCCTGGGTTCTACATCTTGCCAAGGACTCGTCATTGGCTATAAATCGCCGTGACGTAAGTTTGTTCAAAACGCGCGGTGGATTTGCTTACAATCTACTAAGACAATGTTTACCCGGTTCTTTCCTTATCCAGGGCCAAATAGGTTAGTATCTGTATAGAAGCTCAACGCCTGTGTCGGCACGGTTTCCTGGCCTGGTTCCGGGAGAGTGCAAGGAGGGAATATGAAAAAGTTAATCTTTGGACTCCTGTCAGTACTGCTACTTGCAATCGCTCCGGCTAAAGCGGTACCGACAGATGAAATTACCGAGCTGATCAATCGTCAGCAACAAGCCTGGAATCAGGGAAATATTGATGCCTATATGCTGGGTTACTGGCACGATCCCAAGCTGAGGTTTGTCTCCAAAGGCGAGTTCAAATATGGCTGGGACAAGATGCTGGCCGCCTATAAACGTAGCTATCCGAATCGCGCGACTATGGGCCAGCTCAAGCTGGAGCTCAAGGATGTGCAGATGTTGAGTAACTATTCTGCCTTGGTGGCCGGTCGCTGGGTCTTGCTCAGACAAAAGGACAGCCCATCCGGAGTCTTTACCCTGCTGTTGGAAAAGAAAGACGACCATTGGGTAATCACTCACGATCATTCATCCTGACTTGCATAGGGAATTAGATTTATCTAATATCAACCCATTAAAAAAATCTAATGGAGCACCCTATGTTAAAACCCACACTGACCGCCTTGCTGGCTTTTGCGCTAGCGAATCAAGCCACGGCAGAGCCAACAGCGGCAGAATTCAAAACCGAAGCGGCCGCGCTGGCCAAGCGTTTTGCCCAAACACTCAAGCCGCAACTGCAACAAGCCCTGGCCGAAGGTGGCCCGGTGGCGGCTATCGAAGTTTGTTCCCATAAGGCGCCGGAAATCGCCCGCCAACTCTCTGCCGAGAGCGGTTGGCAGGTAAAACGTGTCAGCTTGAAACCCCGTAATCCGACAGCCGAGCCGGAAACCTGGCAGCGACAGGTATTGTTGTCATTCGATACGCGGGCCGCAGCCGGTGAAGATCCGCAAACCTTGAGCCATGTTGCCCAGACCGAGTCACAGCTGCGTTTTATGAAGGCCCAGGGCGTAGCGCCGCTTTGCCTCACCTGTCACGGCAGCCAATTGGCGCCCGAGGTCAAAACCGCATTGGATGAGCACTACCCGGATGACAGCGCCAGAGGTTATCAGCTTGGGCAGATCCGCGGCGCCATCAGCATAGTGGCTCCGCGTTTGTCAGCGCAAAACTGAACTGCTCCAACCCCAGTTGTCGCCCCTTGCCATCATACCTGGCTTCGTAAAAGTTCAGTTTCCCTTCGCGGGAGATGAATATCAGGCTGGTGGCCCGGGTGCCGTATTCCGGGTGGCGAATATAGATGGATGACAGACGTCGCTCCCATTCCAGGCTGACTCCTGTGTTTGGCAGGCTGATGTCCGGCGCTGGAGTCTCATCACGCATTATTGCCAGCAGCCTATCTATATCCGGCTTGGCCGATTGGCTAATCAACCGCTCCAACGCCTGCTCGCCGCGGGCCATCTTGGGCCAGATTTCATCCAAGGCGCCATTGCTGATGGCGTGAAACCCCCTGTTCAAGCACCGCAATGACTTATCCGGGCTGTGATAACACCAAAGGCGCTTGCCCTGGCCGAAAACCAGATTGAAAGGATTGTAGTTGTCGCTGTGGTCACTGAGCCATTGCGGCTCTATTGGGGTTTGGCTATTGAGCGCCTTGAGCACCAGTTCCCCGCGGCTGCGCATACCATCCGGCTGAGAGATTGACTGACGGATATTAGTGAGGCCAGCCACCATTCCCAAACGATTACAGCCAAGCCAGGTCCCACCTGCCTGCAGATCCTTACCCGCCAGCAGTTGCTGCTGTGGCGGCCAAAAATGTGCCGGGGCTGTGGGCCTGTGATGAAACTCATCGCGGTTGGCGCAGAGGATCAGCGGATAATCCGGATGCTGATCCAGCGCCAGAAACAGAATGCACATGGGCTGTCCTTATGCCGGGTCTAAATGCGGGCTTATCCCACAAGTTAGCCAACAAAGGCGCCAATTGACAGGGTTAAATCAGTGAGAGCCTTTGTCTTGATGCTCGTGGCCATTATGGTGAGCATGACTGTGTGAATCATGGCTGCTCGAACCATGACTATGTGAACCATGACTATGTGAACCATGACTATGTGAACCATGACTATGTGAACCATGGTTGTGGCCTGAGTCGTTGTGCTGCCCCGAGCCGTGGTCATGGCTATGGCCTTTGACCAGCCACATACCCCGTAAAAACTTACGTGGCCCCTGACGCAGTATGCTACTGGAGTAAAGCAGACACAGCAACGTCAGTGCCGGGTAGCTTATCTCTTTCGGTAGATCGCCCAGCTCACGCCACTGTGGTTGCCACCAGGCAATGCCGCTAAGCAGAATGGATAACAGCAACAACATACCGAGCCGTTGACTCCAGTTCATCAACTTGAGTTGTGACAGGTTAAGCACAGGTGCGGCGATCAGGGGCAAGGCTACTGCCAAGGGGCTCCAGCCGCTGTAGGCCAGTGACATAGCCAATACGGCGGCGCCCAGATTACAGAAACGCAGCGGCAGAAACAGCAAGGCCAGCACCAGCACTTGTGCCACCGGGTGCGACAGTGGCACTGACGGATGACCTATCAGATTGGCGAGGATTAAACTGAGCAAGATCCAGGGCGCGCTTCTATCCACCAGATGAGTGAAGCCAAAATGCCAGGCGGACTGCGGCACCTTGGGGTGGGGATCGGTCAATTCAATGCGGGCATAACTCAAAAACAGTCCCAGTGCGGCGAGTGCGAGGGTCTGCAGCAGGGCAAACTGCCAGCCCAGCAGCACCAAGGTCAGCAACAAGGCTTCAGGGCCAGCGAGACGTTGAACCCAGCGTCCCGGCAGCGAAGCTTGAGTAGGAGACAAACCTGCGGCAAAACGTATGCTGGCCAAGGCGTAGGCCGCCAGCAATACCGGAGCCAGTAACAACAACCAGTGCAGCAGTTGATCTGTGCTGTGGTCATGGTGAGCGTGTTGGTGGCCGCCGGAATCCATCATCAGCAGCAATGCCAACAGGCCTATCCCCAGCAGGCTGCCTATGCCGGCCTGATATTCATATTTGCTGCTTGGGGTCTGCTGCCCATGGCCGTGGGGCTGATGCAGCACCACATGCAAAATAGAGCCTGTGACAAAGGCTTGCAGGTACACGGTATTATCCAGGCTCAGATGGCTGAGCAGCTGCTCGCCGGCGAAGTAGCCCACAGATGTCAGCGCCATCATGGCCAGCAACACCAGACTGGCCCAACGGGTACCAACCTGGGGTTTGAGCAACCACCAAATCGCCAGGCCCACGGGTAGCCTGTGCATGATCACCCCAAGCGCCAGCAGGCTGGAGTTGCCTTCCTGTTGTGCCAGCACCATGGCGCCGCCATCTGTGATGGTGTGCAACAACAAGCCGCCGATCCCCAGCGTGAGGGTCAGGTTATGGGTGATCTCTGAGTAGCGATGAAACAACTTCTCACTGGCACTGGGTCCCCAAAGGCCGAGGATCACGAAGATGATCGCCAGTATGCCGCCATGCTCCAGCAGTTCCGGTAGGATATGGATCAATACCAGGCCGCCAAGGGAAACAAAAATAAAGCCGTCCAAGCCCTTCTGCAAACCGCTGCCTGAAGAGAAATAGCGGTAAAACAGCGGGCCCAGGAGCAGGGCGATAAAACTGGCGACAAGATAGAGCATGTATTTCACGGCTGAAGTTTAGAGAACGCCATAGTATACCAGTAGCCGGGCAAATGAGCAGTGCCGTTACCTGGAATTTACCTTGAAGGATTTTCCCCCCGAGACCACAGATAAAAGTCCACAGCCGGTGACTAAAAAGTTATACAATAGTCGACTCTATGTTGTTGTATTGGTGAATGGATATTTATGGATACTCTGTCGGCTGCCGTAATGCTGTTTCTTATTATGGATCCCTTGGGCAACTTGCCTATCTTTGCCTCTATATTGCGTCATATCGAGCCCAAGAAACGCCGTCGAGTGTTGATCCGTGAGCTTATTTTTGCCTTGTTGATCATGCTGTTATTTCTATATGCCGGTGAAGCTATCCTGAGTTTCCTCAACCTCAAGTCAGAATCGGTCAGCATTGCCGGCGGCATTATTCTGTTCCTGATAGCCATCAGGATGATCTTCCCCCAACCCGGTGGGGTGGTGGGCCTGGCTGCCGGTGAAGAGCCCTTCATTGTGCCGATGGCGATTCCGCTGATGGCCGGTCCTTCGATTTTGGCGGCACTGATACTGCTGGCCCATACGGATAGCAGCCGTATGGGCGACTGGACCATAGCTCTGGTGGCGGCCTGGGGCGCCAGCGTGGTTATCTTGATGTTTTATAAGTTATTTACCAGGGTGTTGGGCGACAAGGGGCTCACGGCGGTCGAGCGTCTGATGGGCATGGTGCTGGTGATGATCTCGGTGCAGATGTTCCTCGATGGTGTCTCCCGATATTTGAATCCCTGAGTTGTTAATCCTTTTGTTGAGTCGAGGTAAAAGTGCTTAGTTGTGCCCTGATCTGTGCTTTGAGTCTGAGCGCCGGAGATTATGACAATCTCTTGCCCTATCAAGGCACGCCGCAGCAAGCGCTGGAGCGGGACGCCGCCGGGAATCTGAAGATCCCCGCAGTGTACATGGATATGGGGGCCTGGCATGGATATCACCTACCGGATAATCCTGCATTTTATGGCAGCTTCACCGGCCCCATGATCATCGCCCAGGAATACAGCCTGCATCTGGCGCCAAGCTTGCAGCACCTCAGCATATTGGAGTTGAGCACAGGGCAGGCGAAGAATTTTGCCGAAGCGGAGAAACGCCTGTTCAGTCGCCCGGATGGCCTGTATCAGGAATACCGCTGGCAAGATCTCAGCCTCAGCACCAGGCTCTATTTTGCCGATGAGCGCAGCTCACTGATTGAGACTGTTCTGGAAAATATCGGCTCCCAAGCCGGTCAGTGGCAGTTGCAATGGCAGGGAGAACCCTTCGACAAGGCGATAGGCAAGCCCTGGATTGCCGACAGACAATTTGCGACCAATCAACTGGAGTGGCAGTTTCGGCCACTGAGAAAAACCTGGTCGCTGCTGCTCGATGATGCCAAATTCCGCTTAAGCTTCCGTGAACCCACCTTTCTGGAAGAGCGTGGCACTCGGGGCTACCGAGCCAGTTCTGAAGTGCTGAATCTGTCTCCCTCAGAGCGGCGCAGTTTTCTCAGTGCCCAGCAGTATTTTCACACCGCAGCAGAGGCAAAGCCGCTGCAGTGGCCGAAGTTATTGCAGAGCGCCGAGCGCAACCAAAGTCGCTGGGGTTGGCGTCTGGCCAAGTTGGCCGATGGTGACTTGGGGCAAAAGCGCATGGCTGCCCGGGCCATCAGCACCCTGACACATAACTGGCGCAGCCCAGCCGGTGCCCTGCGTCACCACGGGATAACGCCTTCGGTCACCTATCAATGGTTCAATGGTATCTGGGCATGGGATAGCTGGAAACAGGCGGTAGCCTTGGCGCGTGTCGAGCCCTGGCTTGCCAAGTCCAATGTGCGGGCGATGTTTGACTATCAATTTGATGAGCAAGATCCCGTCAGACCTCAGGATGCCGGCAGCATGCCGGATGCGGTGTTTTACAACCAAGATGCAGCCCGCGGCGGTGACGGCGGCAACTGGAATGAGCGGAATGGCAAACCGCCACTGGCAGCCTGGGCCGTATGGGAGATCTACCTTCAGGACGGTGATAAGGCATTTGTCGCCGAGCTCTACCCAAGACTGATGGCCCTGCATGCCTGGTGGTATCGCAACCGGGATCATGACGGCAATGGTTTGGCAGAATATGGCGCCAATCTGCATCCGTTGCACGGTGAGCCCGGGGCACTTAATCGTGATGCCATCATTCAGGCGGCAGCCTGGGAGTCCGGGATGGACAATGCGCCCAGATTCGATGCCGATAACAGCCTGCAGGTACTGGAAAACCGCGACACCAAAGGGCGTTTACTCGGCTACTCTCTCAATCAGGAGAGTGTCGATCTCAATGCATTTCTCTATGCCGATAAGCAATATCTGGCACAAATGGCCAGTCTGCTGGGACGGGAAGCCGAGGCGATGCAACTGCGGCAACAGGCCCAGCGGTTGGGACAAGCGATTCGGCAGGCCTTTTACGACCCTGCCAGCGGTTTCTTCTACGATGTACGTTTCGATGCCGAGGGCAAGCGGCGATTGCTCCGCGGCAATAAGGGCACTGAAGGTTGGATCCCGTTGTGGGCCAGTGTTGCTTCGCCTGAGCAGGCAGATGCGGTTGTAAAGCAACAACTTAGGCCAGAAGTCTTCGGTACCCAGGTGCCGTTTCCGAGCGTGAGCCGCGACAGCCCGGAGTTTGCCCCCGACAGATACTGGCGCGGGCCGGTATGGCTGGATCAGGCCTTCTTTGCCATCAAGGGATTGCAGCATTACGGTTACCGGCAGCAGGCAAGTGCAATGTCGCGGCGCTTGCTGAAGGCCATCGCCGCCGATAGCCGGGATCTGCCGATACGGGAAAACTACCATCCACTCAGCGGTGAAGGACTGCATGGCACCAACTTCAGCTGGTCGGCCTCGGTCTTATTGTTGCTTTATAGCGACGGTTTGTTGTCTGAGGCTGAATAATCGCTGAATGAGGCGAATTGGCCGCGATTTTCTGCTGTGCAATCTTAACAGCCACTGTTAATCTTCTGTACCATCTCTGTTAACAACAAGGTGTTGCCTGTGCGACTGCCCTCAACTCTTGCGATCTGCTTGTTTCTCTGTGCCTGTCAGGCAGGGAACGATGGCGAAATCGATGCCATTGCGGATAAAAACCGCGCGGTTAAACCTTTGTTGCCCTGTGGCAGTGGGGCACCTGTGGTAAATCGGGCTAAAATTAAAGCCAGTCTAATCGAGCGCAACATCATCACTCAGCACATGAGTGAACAAGAGGCCGAAGCTAAGGTCTCTGAGTATATTCAGCAGCGCAATCAGAAGTTTGAAAACTGTATCAAGGAGCCAAAGTCATGAGTTTGACGTCGGTATTGGCCCTGGGGGCTGCTTGTCTCTTTGGCATATCCAATGCTCTGGCCGCCACGGCTCCGGCGGATCCCGGAGTGATCAACAAAGAGCAGATCCTCTACTGGCTGGAGAAACGCGGTGAACTCGATGCCGACGCCTCAGAAGAGGAGCGGCAACAAGCGCTGGCAGCCTACATCGCCAAATCTACCGGAGCGGGCAGCAAGGCCGCACAAGTGCTTAAGGCCAGAGAACAACAACTGCTGCAACAGGCGCGAAGCAACAGCCTGCGTCAAAGCAAGTTAATGCGGGCACAGTCGCGGGTAGCCGATACCGATGTGACCAAGCGGGTCAAGGTGTTGGCCGTGCTGGTGGATTTCCCCGATTTGCCCTATAACAACAATCGCCTGAGTCCCGGCGATACCGAAATGTATTACGTCAACTACTCGGTAGCCCATTACCGTGGTCTGTTGTTTTCCGATGCAGGTTTCCCAGGACCTCAGGGGCAAACTCTGCCCTCTGCCTATCAATATTATCAAGCGGTTTCCGGCCAGAGCTTTTTCTTCAGCGGCGATGTGAAAGGCTGGTTTAGAGCCAGCCAAAATGCCGCCTACTATGGTGCCAACGACCCAAATAACAACAATGACGACACTGCCGCCACTGAATTGGTGGAAGAAGCGGTCGCGGCTGCGGTAGCCAGCATGAGCGCCGCTGAGTTGGCGCAGTATGATATTGAAGATCCTTATGATATCGACACTGACGGCAACCTGGATGAAGCCGATGGGATTTTGGATCATGTGATGATCTTCCATTCCAGCATAGGCGAAGAGGCCGGTGGCGGTATGCTCGGCGATGATGCCATCTGGTCACACAGATTCTTTGTGCCCTCGGCGCCCGGTCAATATGGTCAGGCTATTCCCGGCAGTAATATGCGTCTGTTCGGTTACACCATTCAGCCGCTGGATGCCGGAACAGGTGTTTGTACCCATGAATTTGGTCACGATCTCGGTTTACCGGATGAGTATGACACCAGTGCCGAAGCCAGCGATGGCTCGCCTGTAGGTCTCTGGTCTCTGATGTCCGGCGGCAGCTGGGCAGGTTCCCCAAGAGGCTCCCAGCCAAGTGGTTTCAGCCCCTACGCCCGCTCATTTCTACAGGACAGGTACAAGGGCCGCTGGGTCAACGAACAAACCCTGGATTATCAAGCACTGGATAGCAACGGCACTCAAGTGTCGCTTGAGCATGCCAATAGCAATGGCGTAAACCAGCTGGCCATCAAGCTGCCGTCCGACTCCATCGCCTTTACTCAGGCCTATCAGGGGCAATACCAGTACTATTCGAATCAGGGCGATCAGCTCAACAACGCCATGTCGTTCGAGCTGCAACTGCCCATGAGTACCAAGCTAACACTGAAGATGAAGGCCCATTGGCAGATAGAGCAGGACTATGACTATGTGCAACTGCTGGTGGATGGGGTGCCATTGGCTGGAAGCCATACCAAGAGCAGTAACAGTATCAACAATGCCGCCAATATTATCAGTGGTGACTCGGCGGCCTTATCCGGTGGTGAAGGGGAACAAGGCTGGCAGGAATTGAATTTCGACCTTAGCGCATACGCCGGAATGAGCAAGCAGATAAGCCTGGTGTATCGTACCGATGAAGCGGTCGGTGGCTATGGCTTTGCCGTCGATGACTTACGTCTCGAGAGTGATGGCAAGCTTATCTACAGCGATAATGCCGAAACAGCTCTCAAGACTGTGGTACTTTCCGGCTTTGTCCGCACCGACGATACCCGCCCGGGAGCGACACGGCGTTACCTGCTGCAACTGCGTAACTATCAGGGTGTTGATAGCGGACTGCAACAAGATAGCTATGAACCGGGACTCTTGGTGTGGTATGAAAACTTAGCCTACAGCGACAACAAGGTGGCTGAACATCCGGGATACGGCCTCATTGGAGTGGTGGATGCGGATCAAAACCTGATCGGCAACCGTGATACCGATGTGCAGGTTCGTGATGCCAGCTTCAGTATTTATCCACAGTCGGCGTTTTTCGGTGACCCCCATCTTGGCAACAATAGCCTATTTGATGACAGCGACGACTACAGCGCGCCGCTTAAGCCTCAGGCCGGTCTGGTGTTGCCCCAGCTGGGTCTTATGGTGCAGCTTTTGACCCAGGAGCAAGACAGCAGCCAGGCGCTACTGTTGGTGAGTAAACGCAGCGACAGCAGCGGCACAGAACTCAGTGCCAGCATTTCAGCGCAGCAGGAGGGGGGCAATGTCAGTTTCAGCGCTAATCTCAGTGGCGGTACTGCGCCTTACACCTACCAGTGGGATTTTGGGGTCGGCGGCGCCAGCAGTACCCAAGCGACGCCTCAATACAGTTACAGTGAGTCCGGCAACTACACAGTCACACTGACTGTGACAGACGCCAATAATCGGCAAACCGTGACCAGCTTGCAGCTGACGGTTAGCATTCCTCTGTCGGCACTGTTCGATATCAGTGGTACAGGTTTAACCGTGCAGTTCAATAACCTCAGTCGCGGTGGCAACGGTGAACTCAGTTATCAGTGGCACTTTGGTGACGGCCAGAGCAGCACTATCGCTTCTCCCTCACATACCTACAGTGCGGCAGGCAGTTACAGTGTGCGCCTGGTTGTGACCGACTCACAGAATAATCAGAGCAGCAATAGTCGCACTCTGGTGGTCTCCAATCCGGTCGTGCCCAATACAACTGAAAGCAGTTCCGGCGGCGGTGGCGGTAGCCTCGGCGGCCTGAGCCTATTGGGGCTGGCGCTGATCGCCTGGCGGCGCAGGCACTGACAGAAATAAGGGACGCTCAAGCGTCCCTTATGTTTTTGGTCGTTCAATAGAGGGATTACAAGCCCTTGCTCAAGGCGTAAGTTGGCCTTGATTGATGGCGGCAACCGCCGCCGGCAGGAAGATTTCACCAACAATCAGTTGCTGCTCCTGAAAGTGAAAATAACGTCTTCTGCCCCATATTGCCTCTGTGGTGGATTGCGACAGTGAATCTGCGAGGGAAGCGACCCGTGAATGGTTATCGAAACTGGCGACTTCTATGGCACCGGGTTCAAAGCCGATATCACCGAATAACAGCTCTCCCAGGGGGCGGGTACCCAACTTTCCCAGTCGCTGCTGTTGCTCCAGCAGCTTTGCCGGGATCAGGGTGCGGCCAAAGACCCAGGGAGTACCATCCAGGCAGAGTAACACCTCTCTGATCCAGATGGCTTTGTGCTCCTTACCCTGCCATTCCTGAGCGGCGGTGGACAGCATGGCTTCACCGAGCAGTTTGACTTCAAAGTGGTTGCAGCAGCTCTTGAGTCTCTTGGTGAGACTACCGGTCGCCAGCAGCCAATCGTGCAATGGCGCTGCGGGAAGTTGTTGTGATTGCTCTGGCGAAAACCACTGAATTGATTCACCATAAGGAAAGCTTAAACTGGTCACACTCATCGGATACCCGGTACAATATTACAACTCGGGAGTCTATCACGCTTGCCCACAAGCAGATAGATCGCAAGGGGCGTCTGCACAAGTTACGGGAGCTTGATACTCAATATGAAACGCGTTTTGACACTGTTGTTTTTTATGCTGGCCGGCATGTTGCAGCCTGTGATGGCGGCCGATGAAAAGCCCGCCGAAGACACCTATGCCTACTATGGCTTTGAACCTGAAATAGTGACCAACTATATCTCCAATCGTAAGAAGCTGGGGTTTGTGCGCATCAGTGTTGAACTGATGGTGAAAGACCCTCAGGACTTGGTAGCCTTGCAACACCATGATCCCCTGCTGCGGGCCGCGATAGTGGAGATTCTCGGTAACCAACCCGAGGACAGGGTCAAGTCGCTTACCGGCAGGGAAGAGATCCGTCGCGAATGTTACGACACAGTCAATCGTTTGCTGGAACAGGAAACCGGTCGGGCGCTGGTAGTGAATCTGCTGTTTACCAAATACCTGTATGACTGAGGTAAAAAAGCGTCGGCTCAACACCTCGAAAGGCAAGGCCAGGACCGAGGTAAAGAAAAAGGTTAATAAAACGCCGCCAAAGACGACGGCCGGCAAAACCTCGGTTAAAACGGGCGGGAAAGCCAAAGACAAGGGCTTGCACCCGCGCAACCTGCACCGCCAGGGCTATGACTTTGCCGCCCTGGCAGCCAGTTACCCAGCGCTCGCGCCTCATCTTATCACCACAGATTATGGCCAGGTTTCGATTCCCTTTGCCGAGCCACAAGCTGTTTTGGCCCTTAATGCCGCCTTATTGCAGCACCATTACCATATCCAGGGTTGGCAATTGCCCGAGGGCTATCTGTGCCCCCCCATTCCCGGGCGAGTGGACTATTTGCACCATATCGCCGATCTGCTGGCAGAAGGCAGTAAAATCCCCCAAGGCCGACGTATTCGCGGCCTGGATATAGGAACGGGAGCCAATGGCATCTACCCCTTGCTGGGCTCAAGTGTCTACGGCTGGCAGTTTGTCGGCGCCGATATTAACCCTGTGGCGCTGGATAATGTCGCCGGCGTTTTACAGCACAATCCCAAGCTGGCCAGCGCCATTGAACTGCGGTTGCAGCCCAAGCCAGAGCAGATATTTCATGGTCTTTTGCAGAGCAGGGAGTGTTTTGACTTCAGCCTCTGTAATCCGCCGTTTCATGCCTCGGCCGCCGATGCCCGCAGTGGCAGCGAACGCAAACAGCGCAATCTGGCGGCGAGTCGCGGCGAGCAACATCAGAGTCAGGAGCCCAAACTCAACTTCGGCGGTTGTCAGGCCGAGCTTTGGTGCGATGGTGGCGAGTTGGGCTTCTTGCTGCGTATGATTCACGAAAGCCGTGAATATGGTGGACAAGTGCTGTGGTTTTCTTCTTTGGTGTCCAAGGGTGACAACCTCAAACCCTGCCAACAGGCGTTAAAGCAACTTGGCGCCAAAGAGGTCAAGATTCTGGAGATGCAACAGGGCAATAAGCAAACCCGGGTGTTGGCCTGGAGTTTCTTCGATGCTGCCGCCAGATGTCAGTGGTGGAAGTTCAAGGCTTGAGGCCCACCAACGGCAGGCCTCAAATTGGATTGAGAAATCGAGCTACTCCGGACTCCACAGTAACCGGCCGCAATCGGTGAGATCGTAACCACCGAGTAGAGCAGCCATCTGCCGGGTGTGGCTGCCGCCGAGCATCTTGAACAGCTGCTGCAACTGGCGGCGGAAGTAGATCCCTTGCGGCATGACAAAGTCGAAAGACTCAGTCACCAAGGGCACAAAGCTCAGGCCACTCTCCATGGCGACAGCCTGACAACCGAAGCCTATATCGGCATCCCCCCGGGCGATATAACCGGCTAACTCCCGCTCACTGAAGGCGGTGAGTACTGAGTTGAGCTGCTCAAGCTTGGCACCCTGTTTCAACAGCCAATGTTCCAGATGTTGCTGGCTGCCGGCACCGCCCTGGCGGGTGACCCAGCGCCAGGAGAGTTGCAACACCTTGCTCTCTTCCTGACACCTGTGGTGCATATCCGGCCGCACTATCAACCCCTGCTGGCGGTTATAGCCGTGAACCATGATCCATTGCTGGTGGTTGGGATACCCCTTCAGCAGCGCCGTATGGCGGATATTACGCTCCTCCAAACTGCCCCAATGCAAGGTACAGACATCGGCGTAGCCCTTGGACAAGAGCTCCAGCCCCAGGCGGGAACCTGTAGCGCTGTAGCTAATAAGTTCTCGACTGCCAACCTGAGCCATCAGCCTGGCCACCTGCATCGATAACAAGGGGTCATCACTGCCGGTGATCAGCAAACGATCGGTCAACATACCACTGTGGCAGGAATCCATGATCCAACGGTCGATGAGTATCTTTGGAAACAGCCACTTACCTGTGATTTTGGTCGCCGGCAGCATACGTTCGTTAGCCATGGCATAGACCTTTTTTTCATTGAGGTCCAGATACTCGGCCACCTGCTTGGCGCTCATATAGACAAGTTCACTGGGCTCCGTCATCACTTCTCCTTGGTATCTTGGGTATCAGCGTGGATTGCTGGCATCAAACTCAATATTATCGGCGCCATTGTACACCAGGAAATGGCGCCCTTTAGCGCGGGCGACCATAGTGATCCCCAGCTTCTGCGCCAATTCCAGACCCATCTGGGTAACACCACTGCGGGACAAAAGCACAGGGATCCCCATCTTGGCGACCTTGATAACCATCTCGGAAGTAAGCCGTCCCGTGGTGTAGAAAATCTTGTTGTCGCCTCTGTCCTGCTCCAACCACATCTCACCGGCCAGAGTATCCACCGCATTGTGGCGGCCAACATCTTCGACAAAGGACTTTATCTTATCCGCTTCACACAAACCACAGCCGTGAACTGCGCCGGCATTCTTGTAGGTTTGATTGTATTCACTGATGTTTTTCAACAGGGCGTAGAGCATGCTCTGCTTCAATTTCGGCTGCGGCAGGACTATGTCGTCCAATCCTTCCATAAAGCCACCGAACACCGTGCCCTGGCCACAGCCAGTGGTGACCGTCTTATCGGCCAGTTTGGCGTCCAGATCCTCAGTCTGCTCCCGGGTGATTACGGCTGCGGAAGCCACATCCCAGTCGACAATCACAGATTCCAGTTGCGAAACATCATTGATAAAGCCTTGATTCTTTAGGTAACCCAGTGCCAGGGCCTCGGCTCTTGCGCCCAGGGTCATCAGGGTGACTATTGGTCGCCAGTTGAGGTAAACCGTCAGCGGCCTTTCACAGGCAACAAACTTTTCCTGCAACTGACCATTCTCATCGACCGCAGTTACGGCAATGGTCAAAGGTACCTGGGTATTGGTCTTGATCAATTGGGGTTTGGCACTTGTCATTATCGAACCTTCACAGAGAGCATGAGCCACAGCATAGCAATATTTATACCGTCACAGGATTCAGGCTGCAAAATGCGTGATCCGCAGCAAGCGCCGGCGGCACTCAGGTCATGAATGTCCCAAACCAGATTGCATATTGGACAAAATGTCCTATTTTTAGCCTTAAATAGATGATCAAGTTCAAACTTATTTCTCAAATGGCAACTGGCACTAAAATTGCAAAGACTTAGAGATCTTACTTATGCCCGAAAATAATCCCATCGGGAGGGAGAGTCAGTATGCAACATTCCGAAAGCGTATGGCCCATGTACGTTTCACTGAAAAAAGTGGAGAAACAGGTCGGTCGTTGGACATCCATCAGCTGGGAGCTGGACCAAATCGTGCCCGCTACCCATGAGGCGCCGCCCGGAGCCAAGCTGGTCCTACTGGAGTTGTTTCGTGATGAGCGTGCCAGTTACCGCCTTAACCTGGATATGGACAATCCCATGCTTTACATCGTCTGTGACGAAGATGTAGAGGGCAACTGGATCCCGGCCGCCATCTCCGCCGACCAAAATGTCGCAGCCGGCTGTCTCGAAGGAGATACCCCAGTGCTGAACATGCCGATGCCGGAGGCAATCGCCTGCTGGATTGAAGCCTTCATAACCCGTCACGGTGAAGTGGAAATCACCGCCCACAGACGCAAACATGTTAACCGCCGCAAGGAATTGGCCGAAGACAACATTCGGAGGCACTGATGGCCGAAAAGAGTGGATTCCTGAGCCGCTGGGCGCTACGCAAGCAGCAAGTACAGGAAGGTGAAACCCCTGTCGATGAACCGCTGCAAGAAATTCCTCCTCAAGCGGAAGCCGTTGCAGAGGCAGAGCCGGAAACTCAGACCGCGCTCGACCCCCTTCCAGAAACCGAGACCCAGGAAGAGAAACTGCTGACCGCCGAAGACTTACCCGACCCCAGTGGTATCGAGGTTGGTGGCAGCTTCGCCAGTTTTATGGCCAAGAATGTCGACCCGGCAGTGAAGACCGCCGCGTTGCGCACCCTGTGGAAGCAACCTCACTTCAACGAAATCGACGGCTTGCTCGAGTACGCCCTCGATTACAGCAACCAGCCCAAGCTAAGCGCTGAAGCCTCGGCCGAATTGGCCAAGAAGGTGTTCCGTCACGTGCTGGAAAAAGAGGAACCGGAAGAGGCTGAAGAAGCCCTGGCCGAAGCAGAGACTTCAGCAACCGAGGCAGAGGCCGCCCCCCCGCAGTTAGCCGAACAATCTGCGCCACAGTCACCAACGGACAATTTGGACGGAGATGTGACTGCAGAGGCCCAAAATGCCACAGATGCAGAAGCCGAAACTCATAAGCCGGTTGTTTGACGTCAGTTTAACAGCCTTTAATGCCCATAAATTTGGTATGTGAATTGCTGTATTCAGGCTATAGCAAGCTGTAAATCAATAATAAAAGCAGCAAGATAAAGAATACGGCCATCGCCATAAACTGTTCAGGAACGCAAAGTGAACAATAGTGTGAGCAATAATCCCGCCCAGCAAGCGCTGCGGCAGGTGCGTCGTGAGGTCAGCCAGCAGACTCAGATTCTGCAAAACCTGATCCCGCCGACCGTAAGTTACACCACAGAAGGGAATGTCCTTGTGATAGGCCCTGAGGATCTGGCCCGGCTGGCGGCAGATAAACTGTCTGCCATGGCCGGCAGAGTGATCTTGGCCAACGAGCCGATCACCAGCCAAGAAGAGGCCCATCTCGAAGCCGTAATGGCTGCCGCCGAAGATGTTGAGAGCTACTACAACAAGCTGATTGGCATCAAAGGCTTCCTCGGTCAATTCCAGGTGAGTGTCGAACATGACAATGGCGCCGCCGAGCTCAGTGTGGTTGCGCTGCGCAAGCCGCATTTTGACCTGATCCTCGACCTGAGCCGCGAGCCGCAAATTCAGTTGGAAATGCTGCCACCCGGCTATTTCTATGTGGGTCAGGATCCGCAGAAATTAGCCGAAGCCTTGCAGGAATTGCCCCAGATGATCGGCCAGTTTGACAAGCCTCGCTATGTCAAGGTCAACGCCGATCTCTGTGCCCACAATCGCAACGGCAATAATGGTTGTAACCGCTGCCTCAACTTCTGTCCGGCCGATGCTATCAAGAGCGTGGCCAAGCAGATTGAGATAGACCCCTATCTGTGCCACGGCGCCGGCAGCTGTACCAATGCCTGTCCAACCGGGGCCATTGCCTACGACCAGCCAACCCCTCAGGCGCTGCATTCATACCTGAATAAGTTGATTTCCCGCTTCCGCGAACAGGCACAAACCGCGCCTGTAGTGCTGTTCCACGACATGGGACAGGGCGGCGCCTTGATCAATGACGAGTTGCCGGGCGAGGTTCTCCCTGTGGCACTGGAAGAAGTCACTGTGGCCAGCATGGATCACTGGATGGCTTCTCTGGCTTGGGGAGCGCGCCAGGTGTTGATCCTCAACACCAGCGCTACGGCCCCTACCCTGACCCAGATGCTCAAGGGCGAACTGGGATTGGCCAATGCCATTTTGGATGAGATGGGACAGCCTCAAAGGATTCGGGTTATCGACGAAGCCGAGCTTGCCAATCTCTGGCCTATACTGGATGTAAGTCTGGACTGGCCCGTGATAGTACCTGCTGTGCTCTCTGAGGGTAACAAGCGCACCCAGCTGTACGCTGCTATCGACCATCTCAATGAGCAAGCAGCCAATGTTGATACTCAACTGACCATGGGCAATATCCCCTATGGCCTGGTGAATATCAATGCCGACAAGTGCACCTTGTGTATGTCCTGTGTCGCGACCTGCCCTACCCAGGCGCTGACCGACGGTGGCGACACTCCGGCACTGTATTTTGTCGAGCAGGATTGTGTGCAGTGTGGCCTATGTGAGGCTGCCTGCCCGGAGAAGGTGATCAGCCTGACTCCTCAGGTCAATCTGGATAAGGCTGCACGGCAGCAGCGCCGGATCCTGAAAGAAGAAGCTCCGTTCGAATGTATTCGTTGTGGAGCGCCGTTCGCGACCCAGTCTATGGTGCACCGGATGCTGGATATGGTCGGAAGCCACAGCGCTTTCAGCGCCAACATAGAGCGCTTAAAGATGTGTGGTGATTGCCGGGTGAAGGATATGTTTGAAGACATACTCCAGGATCCGGAAAAGCAACTGAGATAAGAGATCCGCTATGACCGAAACAGTAAGAGAAGTATCAGAAAACGATCAGCTTAGAGCAGATATCTATCAGCTGCTGGCGGCGCTGTTAAGGCGCCACCCCAGCCCGGAATTGCTGAGTTTTCTTGGCGACCTCGAAGTCGACGCCAATGACGACAGTGAGATGACCAAGGCCTGGTTGGCGCTCAAGTTGGCGGCCGTACAATTCGACAGTAACCAGCTGGAAGATGAGTATTTCAACATCTTCCTCGGCGTAGGCTCAGGGGAAATCCTGCCCTACGGTAGCTGGTTTATGACAGGTTCGCTGATGGACAAGCCCTTGGCTCTGCTGCGTCAGGACCTGATGCAACTGGGCTTCGAGCGCGAAGAAAATGTCAAGGAACCGGAAGATCATGTCGCCGCTCTGTGCGAGGTAATGGGCATACTGCTGCTGGAAGCTCCGGCCCACCAGCAACTGGCCTTCTACCGCCGCCATATCGGCAGCTGGATCATACGTTTCTTCGATACCTTGTCCCGTTGTCCCTCCGCCGCGTTTTACGCCGTGGTGGCACAACTCGGCCGGGCCTTCTTTGAAACCGAAATCAATGAGTTTGAACAGCTGGTGCTGAGCACGCCTGTGGTGGAAACCCCGGCGGTACAGATCCAGCCCAAGGCCAGTGAGCTGGCCTAAGAATTTGCCCGTGGCAACACGGGCTAAAGCATGCGGGGGAGTTTCCCCCGTCTACCTTCAACACGAGGAGACACTATGAAGAAGCAAGCTTCCGACATGGGTCGTCGTCAACTGCTCAAGGCATTGGCGATCGGCAGTGCGGCAGGCGCGGTTGCGACTGTCAGTGGTCAAGCCTTGGCGGCTAAGCCTGAAGCACCAGAAGTGCCAAAGGGTGAGGGCTACCGTGAGACTGACCATGTGCGCAATTATTACGCCTCACTGCGTAACAAATAACGATAAGGAGAGTATGTGATGCGATTAACCCGCAAAACAGACCAGGCCGCGGTGGCTGCAAAGCCCGCTCTGGGTCTGAATCGTCGTCAGTTCCTTAAGTCTGCCGGTTTGGCTACCGGTGGGATTGCCGCAGCATCTATGCTGGGCGCAGGAATGATGCGTAAAGCCGAAGCCAAAGATGTTCCTCATGATGCCCCTACCGAAGTGAAGCGTACTATCTGCTCTCACTGCTCAGTGGGTTGCGGCATTTACGCCGAAGTTCAAAACGGTGTTTGGACCGGGCAGGAGCCTGCCGTGGACCATCCATTCAACCGCGGTGGTCACTGTGCCAAGGGCGCGTCACTGCGTGAGCACGGCCATGGTGAGAAACGTCTCAAGTATCCAATGAAACTTGAAGGCGGTAAGTGGAAGCGTCTCAGCTGGGAGCAGGCTATCAACGAAGTCGGCGACAAGATGCTGAAGATCCGCGAAGAATCCGGCCCTGACTCTGTATACTTCATGGGTAGTGCCAAGTTCTCCAACGAACAGTCTTACCTGTACCGCAAACTCGCAGCCATGTGGGGCACCAACAACGTCGACCACTCGGCGCGTATTTGTCACTCTACCACTGTAGCCGGTGTGGCCAACACCTGGGGCTATGGTGCGCAAACCAACTCCTTCAACGATATGCACAATGCCAAGTGCATGCTGTTTATCGGCTCCAACCCCAGTGAAGCTCACCCTGTGGCGATGCAACACATTCTGGTAGGTAAAGAGCGCGGTGCCAAAGTCATAGTGGTTGATCCACGTTTCACCCGTACTGCAGCCAAGTCTGACGAGTACGTGCATATCCGTCCCGGTACCGACATTCCTTTCATCTACGGTCTGCTGTGGCATATCTTCGAAAACGGCTGGGAAGATCAGAGCTTTATCGATCAGCGTGTTTACGGCATGGAACGTATCCGCGAAGAGGTGAAGAAGTACAACCCTGCCGAGGTTGAGCATGTTGCCGGTGTCGGTGAAGCTCAGATGCGTCGCGTCGCCAAGATGATGGCCGAACACAAGCCCGGCACTATTGTTTGGTGTATGGGTGGTACTCAGCACCACGTGGGGAACGCCAATACCCGTGCTTACTGTATCCTGCAGTTGGCCCTGGGTAATATGGGTGTTTCCGGTGGCGGTACCAACATCTTCCGTGGTCACGACAACGTACAGGGTGCTACTGACTTTGGTCTGCTGTTCGATAACCTGCCTGGTTACTATGGTCTGACTACCGGCGCCTGGGCGCACTGGTGCAATGTGTGGGATCTGGATCCTGCCTGGGTCAACAGCCGTTTCGACCAAGGTGAGTATCTGGGCCAGAAGCCACAGACTTCAGCCGGTATTCCTTGTTCCCGCTGGCACGACGGTGTGCTGGAAGACAAGAACAAGATTGCCCAGAAAGACAATATCCGTCTGGCCTTCTTCTGGGGTCAGTCTGTCAACACCGAAACCCGTGGCCGCGAGGTGCGTGAAGCACTGAACAAGATGGACACTGTGGTCGTCGTTGACCCATTCCCAACCATGGCCGGTGTTATGCACCAGCGTAAAGATGGCGTTTACCTGCTGCCTGCCGCGACTCAGTTTGAAACCTATGGTTCTGTGTCAGCTTCCAACCGTTCACTGCAGTGGCGTTCTCAGGTCATCGACCCTCTGTTCGAATCGCTGCCTGACCATGTGATCATGTACAAGCTGGCCAAGAAGTGGGGCGTTGAGAAAGAGTTCTGTAAGCACATCAAGGTCAACGGTGAAGAGCCGCTGGTTGAAGATGTCACCCGCGAGTTCAACCGCGGTATGTGGACCATAGGTTACACAGGTCAGAGCCCTGAGCGTCTGAAGATGCACCAGGAAAACTGGGGTACCTTCGACTTCGATACCCTCGAAGCACCCGGCGGCCCAGCCAAGGGTGAAACTTATGGTCTGCCATGGCCATGTTGGGGCACTCCTGAGATGAAGCATCCAGGTACTCAAATCCTCTATCGTACTGACCGTGAAGTCCGCAACGGCGGTGGTAACTTCCGTGCCCGTTACGGTGTTGAGCACAATGGCAACAACATACTTGCCGAAGGTTCCTTCTCCAAAGGCAGTGAGATTCAGGACGGTTACCCTGAGTTCACCGACAAGATGCTCAAGCAGCTGGGTTGGTGGGATGACTTGACCGAAGAAGAGAAGAAACACGCCGAAGGCAAAAACTGGAAAACCGATATTTCCGGTGGCATTCAGCGTGTGGCCATAGCTCACGGCTGTATCCCTTATGGTAACGCCAAGGCCCGTTGTATCGTATGGAACTTCCCGGACGACATTCCGTTGCACCGTGAACCTCTGTACACGCCTCGTCGAGACCTGGTCGCCAAGTACCCCACCTACGAAGACCGTATGGTGGCGCGTCTGCCGACTCTGTACAAGTCAATTCAGGACAAGGATTTCTCCAAAGACTTCCCGCTGGCACTGACCTCTGGTCGTCTGGTGGAATATGAAGGCGGTGGTGAAGAAACCCGTTCCAACCCTTGGTTGGCCGAGTTGCAGCAAGAGATGTTTATCGAAATCAGCCCAGGAGATGCTGCCGACCGCGGTCTACGCGATGGCGACGATGTTTGGGTACACAGCCCTGAAGGCGCCAAGATCAAGGTTAAGGCCATGGTAACACCAAGGGTGATCAACGGTGAATGTTTCATGCCGTACCACTTCGCCGGTATCTTCGAAGGCGAGAGCCTGGTGAAGAACTATCCGGAAGGTACAGTACCTTACGTTCAAGGTGAATCGGCTAACACGGTTCTGACTTACGGCTATGATGTGGTGACACAGATGCAGGAAACCAAATCCAGCCTGTGTCAGATCACCAAAGCCTAACCGTACTTGATGAGGAGATAAGCCATTATGGCAGTCATGAAATTCTTATGTGACACCAAGCGCTGCATCGAGTGTAACGGTTGCGTCACAGCCTGTAAAAACGAAAACGACTCCGCGCTCGAGTGGGGTATCCAGCGTCGCCGCGTGGTGACCATCAATGATGGTCAGCCCGGTGAAGCGTCCATTTCAGTTGCCTGTATGCATTGTACCGACGCGCCTTGTATGGCCGTTTGTCCTGCAGACTGCTTCTACCGCACTGACGATGGCATAGTGCTGCACAACAAAGATACCTGTATCGGTTGTGGCTACTGCTTCTATGCCTGTCCTTTCGGGGCGCCTCAGTTCCCGAAAAAGACCGCCTTCGGCAGTCGCGGCAAGATGGATAAATGTACATTCTGTGCCGGTGGCCCAGAGGAAAACTTCTCTGAAGCCGAGCGCAAGAAGTACGGTGCCAACCGTATCGCCGAAGGTAAGCTGCCTATGTGTGCCGAGCTTTGCTCCACCAAGGCGCTGCTGGCCGGTGACGCGGAAGTGGTATCCAATATCTATCGTGAGCGGATGGCCGCCCGGGGTAACCCTGATGTCATTTGGGGCTACAATCCCAAGACCGGTGAGATCAACTGAGACAGAGCGAGGGTGGGCTAAGGCCCACCCTGACGAGGAGTGACTATGTTAATCAAATCACTGCGCAGTCTGTTCGCTCTGCTGGTATTGGTTGCCGGGCTGGGGTTTGCTTCCACAGCCATGGCCGCCGATGAACAGTCGAGCCAGCAACAGGCGCAAACCAGTGAGGCCGATCTTTGGCGCGCGGTAAAATCCGGTGAATCCGGCTATACCACAGCCAAAGGTGTTGAAACCGGCGTGCTGATCAACGTGGCCGGCAATCAGGGCAAGGAGTTGCGCAATCAGTACCTGACACCCGTTATGGCGATAGCCGTAGTCGGCGTGTTTGGGGCGTTCGTGCTCTTTTACCTGGTGAATGGCCCATCTAAGCTGCATCACGGCTTTTCCGGTAAGTTGGTGTTCCGCTGGAGTAAGGCTGACCTGATCATCCACTGGGTAGTGGCGATCAGTTGTCTTATCCTGATCTTCACCGGGCTCAACATCATGTTGGGCAAGCATGTACTGCAACCCTATGTCAGTGGCGATATTTGGGCGGCACTGATCTATGGCTCCAAGACGATCCACGATTGGGTCGGGCCACTGTTTATCGTCTCTTGGGCGGTATTGGTGGTGAAATGGATGCCGGATCAGCTGTTCAAGAGCTATGACCTCAAGTGGTTCATGCTGGTGGGAGGCTACATCAACTTCGGCCCCTTCAAGGGTAAGCACCCGGATTCGGGTTTTGCCAACGCCGGTGAGAAGATGTGGTTCTGGACCCTGGCCATTTTCGGCCTGTTTATCAGCATTTCCGGCATCATGATGGTGTTGCCTAACCTGGATTTGCCCCGCGAAGCCTCGATGGCGGCGCTGTTGGTGCATGGTATCAGTGCAATTCTGATCATCGCCTTCACCATAGTGCATATCTGGATGGCGACCGTACTATCTGAAGGTGGTATGGAGTGCATGAAGTCAGGTTATTGTGATGAAAACTGGGCGATGCAGCACCACAATGTCTGGTACGACGAAATCAAGGCCAACGGTACGCTCAAATATCGCGAAAATTGAGTCCCCTGAGCTGATTTAAGACTGCAAACACCCCGGCCTGCCGGGGTGTTTTTTTATGATCCGTTTTTTAACATCATTTACTTCAGAATCCACACTCTCCTGATACTTTCGCTATTTTCCTTTTATTGAAAGTTTGAAGCAGTTAACGCTTTAAACAGCCGCTCCCATGGGGCTTACATTCAAACTGTCCCAGATCAAAACCCATACTCTTGCAAAGCCTTATATTGCCCATGCTTAAAGAAGGACTCCATTCATATATAACGGATTTTTTACCTTTTTTGTACATAAGCGCAGCTTGAGTTGTTAATAGGCTGGAGTGCACAAAAAAGTGTCGAGTCACCCGCAGCGCGGGGGAAAATTATCAGGAGCGAAAATGAAAGACCAGAAGCCAGATCTGAACCGCAGATCCCTGCTGAAGGCTATCACCATAGGCAGTGCCGCGGGTGCCGCGATTGCTGCAACAGGGGTGAATGCCGCTCAGGCCAGTGAGCCTGTTGAAGCGAAGTCCGCGACAAAGGGCTATCACGAAACAGCGCATATCCGCAGCTATTACAACAGCCTGCGTAGCTAATCCAGGAGATCTCAAGCGATGAAGTTAACTCGCACATCCAATGTCGCCCCTAAGGCCGACAAACCCAAACTGGGGATCAGCCGTCGTCAGTTTATGAAAAATGCCGGTATTACTGCCGGTGGTATCGCTGCCGCCTCTATGCTGGGTACCGGCATGATACGTCGCGCCGAAGCCAAAGATGTACCTCATGATGCGCCTATAGAAGTAAAACGCACCATTTGTAGTGCCTGTGCCGTAGGTTGCGGTCTGTATGCCGAAGTACAAAACGGTGTTTGGACTGGTCAGGAGCCTGCCTTCGATCACCCATTCAACGCCGGTGGTCACTGTGCCAAAGGTGCTGCACTGCGCGAGCACGGTCATGGTGAGAAACGTCTCAAGTACCCAATGAAGCTTGAAGGCGGTAAGTGGAAGCGTATCAGCTGGGATCAGGCCATCAACGAAGTTGGTGACAAGATGCTGAAGATCCGCCAGGAATCAGGCCCTGATTCTGTTTACTTTATGGGTAGTGCCAAGTTCTCCAACGAAGGCTGCTACATGTATCGTAAGCTGGCTGCCATGTGGGGTACCAACAACGTCGACCACTCTGCCCGTATTTGTCACTCTACCACTGTAGCCGGTGTGGCCAACACCTGGGGCTATGGTGCGCAAACCAACTCTTTCAACGACATTCAGAATGCCCGCGCCATCTTCTTCATTGGTGCCAACCCTGCTGAAGCACACCCTGTTTCCATGCAGCACATTCTGATCGCCAAAGAGAAGAACAATGCCAAGTTGATCGTGGTTGACCCACGCTTCTCCCGCACCGCAGCTCATGCCGACCTGCATTGCTCTATCCGTCCGGGTACCGACATTCCATTTATCTACGGTATGTTGTGGCATATCTTCGAAAACGGCTGGGAAGACAAGACTTTCATCAAAGAACGTGTGTTCGAGATGGAAACCATCCGTGCAGAAGCCAAGAAGTTCCCACCTAAAGAAGTGGCTAACATCACTGGCTGTAGCGAAGAGTACCTGTACCAGGCCGCCAAGATGATGGCCGATAACCGTCCAGGCACTGTGGTTTGGTGTATGGGTGGTACCCAGCACCACGTAGGTAATGCCAACACCCGTGCTTACTGTATCCTGCAGTTGGCTCTGGGTAACATGGGTGTTTCCGGTGGTGGTACCAACATCTTCCGTGGTCACGATAACGTACAGGGCGCTACCGACCTGGGTCTGCTGTTCGATAACCTGCCTGGTTATTACGGCCTGACCACTGCGGCATGGCAACACTGGACCCACGTATGGGATCTGGATATGGAGTGGATGAAGAGCCGCTTCGACCAGGGGACTTACCTGGGCCGCGAACCTATGACGACTCCGGGTATTCCTTGCTCCCGTTGGCACGACGGCGTACTGGAAGACAAGCAAAAGCTGGCACAGAAAGACAACGTACGCCTGGCCTTCTTCTGGGGTCAGTCAGTCAACACTGAAACCCGTCAGCGCGACGTGCGTGATGCACTGGACAAGATGGATACAGTCGTTGTTGTTGACCCATTCCCAACTATGGCCGGTGTTATGCACCGTCGTAAGGATGGCGTCTACCTGCTGCCTGCCGCGACTCAGTTTGAGACCCGTGGTTCCATCTCCAACTCAGGCCGTTCTATCCAATGGCGTGAGCAGGTTATCGAGCCGCTGTTTGAGTCCAAGACAGATATTGAAATCATGTATCGTCTGGCGCAGAAACTGGGCTTTGCCGAGCAGTACACCAAGCGCATCAAGAAAGAGAATGGTCTGCCTCTGATCGAAGACATCACCCGCGAAATCAACCGCGGTATGTGGACTATCGGTATGTCCGGCCAGAGCCCTGAGCGTATTAAAGCTCACACCATGAACTGGGGCACTTTCTCCAACAAGACTCTGGAAGCCGAAGGTGGCCCATGCAAGGGCGAAACCTATGGTCTGCCTTGGCCATGTTGGGGTACACCTGAGATGAAGCACCCAGGTACCCAGATCCTCTATAACACAAGCAAGCACGTCAAAGACGGCGGCGGTAACTTCCGCGCCCGTTACGGTGTAGAATATCAAGGCAAGAACCTGCTGGCCGAAGGCTCCTTCTCCAAAGGTGCTGAAATCCAGGACGGCTATCCTGAATTCTCCGACAAGCTGCTCAAGCAATTGGGCTGGTGGGACGAGCTGACTGCCGAAGAGAAAGCCGAAGCCGAAGGCAAGAACTGGAAGACCGACCTTTCCGGCGGTATTGTCCGGGTTGCCATCAAGCACGGTTGTATCCCATACGGTAACGCCAAGGCCCGTTGTATTGTGTGGACCTTCCCTGATCAGGTGCCAGTACACCGCGAGCCGCTGTACACAGCCCGTCGCGATCTGGTAGCCAAGTATCCAACTTATGACGACATGCAAGTACATCGTCTACCGACTCTGTACAAGTCTATCCAGGAGAAAGATGTCAGTGGCAAGTACCCACTGGTACTGACTTCCGGTCGTCTGGTGGAATACGAGGGTGGTGGTGAAGAATCACGTGCCAACCCATGGCTGGCCGAACTGCAACAGGAGATGTTCGTTGAGATCAACCCTGGTGATGCTGCCGACCGCGGTATCCGCGACGGCGAGAAGGTATGGCTGGAAGGCGCCGAAGGTGGCCGGATACTGGTTCAGGCCATGGTGACCCCAAGGGTTCAACCTGGTGTGACCTGGATGCCTTATCACTTCGCCGGGATCATGCACGGCGAGAGCCTAGAGCCCAACTATCCGGAAGGCACTGTGCCTTACGTATTGGGTGAATCCTGTAACACTGCGCTGACCTATGGTTATGACCCAGTGACTCAGATGCAGGAAACCAAGGCGTCGCTTTGTCAGATCGTCAAAGCATAAGTGCAGCTTAAGCGAGGAGAATTGCCACTATGGCTACAATGAAATTTCTGTGTGATACCAAGCGCTGCATTGAATGTAATGGCTGTGTCACCGCTTGTAAAAACGAAAACGACTCCGCTCTCGAGTGGGGTATCCAACGTCGCCGTGTAGTGACCATCAAAGATGGTCAGCCCGGCGAGGCCTCTATCTCTGTGGCTTGTATGCATTGCAGCGACGCGCCTTGTATGGCCGTGTGTCCTGCCAACTGCTTCTACCGCACCGAAGACGGCATAGTGCTGCACAACAAAGATACCTGTATCGGTTGTGGTTACTGTCTCTATGCCTGCCCATTCGGCGCACCTCAGTTCCCGAAATCAGGTGCCTTCGGCTCCCGCGGCAAGATGGACAAATGTACCTTCTGTGCCGGTGGTCCTGAAGAAAACCATTCGGATGCCGAGCGTCAGAAATACGGTGCCAACCGTATTGCAGAAGGCAAACTGCCTATGTGTGCCGAACTCTGTGCAACCAAGGCCCTGCTGGCCGGTGATGCGGAAGTGGTTTCCGGCATCTACCGCGAGCGTGTGGCTTATCGCGGTGCCGAAAACGGCGCCTGGAAGTAACAGACGGCACGAATATCCGACCCGGTACTACCGGGTCGGTGAGAGAGGTTAATATGAACAAATGGTTCAAACACATAGGCTTGGCTATTGCGCTCTTGTTTAGTGCGGTCTGCTTTGCCAATGGTGCCGATGCACCTGTGGAACCACAAGCGAGCGACGCCCAGATCTGGGCTCAGCTCAAGGATGGGGCAACGGGTTACACCACGTCCCAGAGCCAGTTCCACAACCAGCCGATCAACACCTATGATCTGCGGGTACTGGAACTGCGCAGCGACTGGCTGGCCCCCGGGTTGATGCTGGCCCTGTTCGGCATGATCATCATTTTTGCCCTGTTTATCATGGTTAACGGTATTTCCAAACTGCACCATGGTTTCTCCGGCAAGATGGTACATCGTTGGTCCAAGTTTGATGTGAGCATTCACTGGCTGGGGGCGATTCCCTGCTTGCTGCTGATCCTCACCGGCTTGGTGCTGTTGGCCGGGCGTTTCTTCTTCCAGCCTTATCTGGGTGAAGGCTTCTGGGCATCCATGGTCAATGGTGCCAAACAAGTGCACGACGTGATGGCGATTCCCTTCATGTTCGGCTGGGCGCTGATGACTCTGTTGTGGGCCAAGAACCAGTTACCCAAGATGTATGACGTCAAGTGGTTCATGGTCGTGGGCGGTTACATCAACTTCGGTCCTTTCAAGGGCAAACACCCTGATGCCGGCTTTGCCAACGCCGGTGAGAAGATGTGGTTCTGGGCCTTTGCCTTCTTTGGACTGATCATCTCTGCCTCAGGCATGTTGTTGCTGTTCCCCAACCTGTTTGAACCCAGCCGTACCCTGAGCCTGATAGCTCTGGTGTTGCACTCAATCAGTGCCATCATCATCTGTGCCTTCTCCATAGTGCATATCTTTATGGCAACTGTTATGTCTGAAGGTGGTATGGAGTGCATGGTTTCCGGTTACTGTGATGAAAACTGGGCAACTCAGCACCACAACCTGTGGTATGACGAGATCAAGGCCAACGGTACTCTGAAATACAGAGACTGAGGCCAGCCCTTTGCAAAAAAGCCGTGTCAGTCGACACGGCTTTTTTATCAATAATGAAAAATAAAGCGGTGATTATTTTATTTATGGCGCTTATACCTCTAAATAGGTGGTCAAAGTGCCATTTTCTTGAGTGATTGGCATTAATTAGCTGTTTTTAATCATTAAATTATTTTAATCCTTAGCTTAATTCTTCTGCTGCTTAACTGTTTTTGTAACAAAATTTCTGATTTGAGCCGTAAAATAGTTAACGATTTGACTGTCAAAGTGTAAAAAATGCAATTCAAATAAAACAACGTCATGTTTATTAAGAGTTATTTCAATTTTTAATGACATTATGATGGATTGCTTATTTAATCACCAATATGTAAAATGGTTCTACAAACGTAACAAAGTTACGAGTCTTTTTCTTCATTCAATCAGATACCATCATGATCAACAATACCAGAACCAGTGTGTTATCCATGCTGCCGTCTTTGCTGTCCAGTGTGCTACTGATAGTGATCGGCATCTTTGCTTATCGTGCTTTTTTCCAACTCAATGACGTCAGCGAACGTCTGGTGAATAACAACAATCTGACCGAGACTTTCGCCGGGATCCGCGAAGAGTTCTATCAACTGCGACTGGCTTCCCTGGTGCACAACACTCAAGGGGTACGCCAGCATCAAGACAGAGTGCATGACCTGATAGCCCGCCTGAGTAAATTCGACACAGCCTTTATGAAGAATGGTGGTGCGCGAATCACCGTTCTCAAACCCGGAATCGACAGATACACCCGTCTCTACTTCGATGAGCTGGCGCTGGCCGAGCGAACCGGCACAGAGCCGCTTCTCACTCCGGTAAGACGAGATCTGGGCCCTGAGGTGAGTGCCGAGATCAATCTGCTGGTGGCGCAGATAACCGAGCGTAACCAGGAATTGGGGCAGATGACGGTTTCCGAGGTGGATAATGCCGAAGCTATTCTGCTCGGTCTGATCCTGTTTGCCATAGTGGCTTCCTTGCTGATGGCACTCCTTATGAGCCGCCATCTGGTGGCCATTGTCAGCCGGATCCAACAATCTGTCGCCAAGCTGGCGGTCGGCGACCTGACCCACAAGATAGGGATCCAGGGCAAGAATGAACTCTGCACTCTGGCGGCCGATCTGGATCAGCTCAGCGACAGATTACAAGTCATGATCCGTGAAATCGCCCAAGCCTCGGAACATATGGCGCAGCAGGTTGGTGAGCTCAATGTGCAGTCTGAGTCCAACTCGGCCGCATTGCAGGCCCACGCCTTGGAAACCGACCAGGTAGTCACCGCGGTTGAAGAGATGAGCGCTACTGCTCAAGGGGTTGCCAACGATGCTGCCTCCGCCGCACAGTTGACCGATAAGGCCAGAGCTCAAGGGGATGAGTCCCGTCAGGCGGTCGAACAGGCTTCCAACAATGTGATGGCGCTGGTCAGCGAAGTCGACAGTGCCTCCCAGACCATTGCCGAGATGGATGAGAGCACCCGTAGAATTGCCGGTGTGCTGGATGTGATAGGTGAGATTGCCGAACAAACCAACCTGCTGGCGCTGAATGCGGCCATCGAAGCGGCCCGAGCCGGTGAGCAGGGACGTGGCTTTGCTGTGGTGGCAGACGAAGTCAGGGCGTTGGCGGCACGCACCCAGGCCAGCACTTCAGAGATCAACAATATGTTGGAACAGCTGCGTCAGGGAGCCGATTCGGCGGTGAATGCCATGAATCGTACCCGCCAGAGCTGTCAGGCAACGGCCGATACCACGACTCTGGTGGCCGAAAGTTTGCAGGGGTTGACCGAGCATGTATTTGATATCAATGGCCTCAGTAGCCAGATAGCCACGGCTGCCGAAGAGCAGAGCTCGGTTTCTGAAGAGATTACCCGCAACCTCAGTGTCATTCGCGAAATGGTGGAAGAGCTAAATCAGAGTGGCAAGGCGACACTCGGCAGCACTGCGGCACTGGCCGCTGCCAAAGATCAGCTCTCCAGCGTGGTCAGACAGTTTAAACTCAGCTGAAAATAAGGGGTCTGCGGACCCCTTTTTGCTGCCTGGTGTAAAGGCACCCCTCGAAAGGTTGATTTTTCATCCGTTAATGCTAAAACATGATCTGCTTAACAAAACGCCACTCTCGATACTGATAGGTATTGTTAACTTCTAGCCAGTTCACGTTTTGACTCCTGTGCAGGAGGTAGTCTACAAACAGCTGGCAGTACCTTGGAAATCACCTAACTGTTTGTGGTATCTAAGGATTAGCAAAACTAACAGGAAGCCTTATGTCATCAATTATCCAAACTCTCGATCGCCAACTGGTCACTCCATACCAAGCCAATATTACAGTACCCAACTGGATGCTGGGGGCCATGGAGCGGGTGATGCAGTACTATGTTGACAAGAACCTGAGGCTGGACACTATTTCTGCTGATGTGATGCCGGCTCCGGTAGAGGGCAAGAAATACATGCTCTATGCCCATGTGCCTTTCTGCCACACGCTTTGCTCTTACTGTACCTTCCACCGCTTCCTGTTCAAGGAAGACAAGGCTCGTGCCTATTTTGTGGCGCTGCGTAAAGAGATGGATATGGTCAAGCAGTTGGGCTATGACTTCGAGTCCATGTACATAGGTGGCGGTACTACGACTGTGCTGGAAGATGAACTGGCGCGCACTATTGAGTATGCCAAGACCCTGTTCCCTTCCATCAAGGAAGTCTCCTGTGAATCGGATCCCCAACACCTTGACAGCCCTGGCTTTAAACAGCTCAAGGGATTGGTTGACCGCATGTCCATCGGGGTGCAGAGCTTTAATGATGACATCCTCAAGATGACAGACAGGTTGGAAAAGTTTGGCACCGGCCAGCAAACATTCGACAAGATCATGGCTGCCAAAGAGCTGTTTCCTATTATCAATGTCGATTTGATCTTCGGTTTCCGCGGTCAGACAGACGAAGTGATCCAGCATGACTTGGATATGGCTTCCAGACTAGATCCACGCCAGATCACCACTTATCCCCTGATGATCACCCACCAGACCCGCAAGAGCGTCAAAGGAAAATTGGCTGCGCCTCAGGCCGATATGGCCAACCAGTACCGGATGATCCTCAATACCCTCAATGGCCAGTACAACCAGTTGTCGGCCTGGGCCTTTGGTAAGGCCAACGATGAGGGCTTTGACGAGTACGTTATTGATTACGACGAATATCTGGGTGTGGGTTCAGGCTCATTCAGTTTCCTCAACGATACCCTGCATGTGAATACTTTCTCGCTGCGCAAGTATCAGGAGCGGATCGCCAGCGGCAAGATGGGTGTTGAGCAACAAAAGCAGTACAGCAAGAAAGATGTAATGCAGTATCGTTTCCTGCTGGGGATGTTCTCCGGTCGTCTGTCGCGCAAGTATTTCCGCGACACCTTCGGCGTTAATTTGGACACAGCCCTGTTCAAAGAGATGAGCTCGATGAAGCTGATTGGCGCCATCAAGAATGATCCCAGCAACCCGGATGAGCTGATCATTACAGACAACGGCAAGATGATGGGCCTGCTGATGATGAAAGAGTTTTATGCCGGTATGGATAATGTCCGGGCGCAACTGCGTAAGCCGCTGAAGCCTTGTGATATGTAATCTTTGGTTCAATGAATGACAAAAAATCCGCCACAGGGCGGATTTTTTATTGCGCAATAACGCTTCTGCCGACGGCTAGTCGCCTTGACTGATATTAGCGGGATAACGGGGGCAGTCGTCGCTAATCTCCAGCCAGGCGGGTTTGTTGGCGCAGTAGATATGATATCTGGGTGCCACCCTGTCTGGGTCATCCAAAGAAGCAATACTCAAGCTGATAAATTCTGGATGGTCGAGACTGCGATAACTCAGGCTGGTGCCACAGTTTGGGCAAAAGCCGCGGCGGACCTTGGCCGAAGAGGCGTATTCCCGCACGGCTTCACCCTGCCAAGTGAGTTGCTCCAGCTTGAAGTCCATCCAACTGCCCACCAGAGCCCCTGTGCTCTTACGGCATTGACTGCAGTAACAGTGGTCGGCATCGAACGGTTCACCCTCGAGGTGATAACGTATGGCGCCGCACAGGCAGCCTCCCTGTAACTCATCCTGCTGCTTCATCGCTCGACTCCTGGATAGCTTATTGTCAGGGCCTATCTGGCGCGATAGACGGGATAAGCCTGGTAAGCCTTGTCATAATAAGGGCTGCGCTCGTAGAACCAACGCAACCTGGCCTTGGCATCGGCGGCAAAGGCCGGGTCTTTGAGCGCCTGGTCAAATTCGGCCTGGAGCGCTTTGGAGTTGGCCAGCATCTGTTGTGCCAAAGGTTCAACCGCGTAGTCCTCAATATACTCGGTGCGGGTGAATATGGTGTTGAACAGGCCCCACTGCAGCAGTGAGTCGGGCGATTGCGGCTCCAGCAGTATCATCGCCAGATCGCCAAGCGGCTGCTCAGTGCTTATTTTGACGGTACCGGCGGGCAAGGTGAGTTCAACCTTTTCCAGTTTGGCTTTGGCACTGACTCTCTGGCGGCCTTCATAGTCACTGGCGGCAAACTGGGGTTCGCTGAGGCGATACTGCTGCAGCTTCAGTGTTTGAGGTTGCTCCAGGCGGCTCATACGAATGCCGTGCAGCGATAGTTTGGCAATCGCCTCCTGCCACTGGGGCGGAATATAGTAAGCGGCCGGGCGGCTGACCCGGATATCCGCCTCTGTGTTGCCTATTACCGGCAGGTTGGGATAAAGCTTGGGCTCGCCGGTCCAGCGCACCACTTGTTTGCCCGAAACAGGGCTCTGTTCCAGTTGATAGTCTATGCCTTTGAAATCCCAGCCCTGCTGCTGCTTTTGTGACTTCCAGGTCAGGGTCACCAGCCGTGGATAGCGGTACTTGTCTTTCTCTATCGCTGCGCGCAGCTTGGTCGCTTTGGCCCCCACAGTCTTGAGGGTTTGCTCCAGCATTACATAAGTGCCCAGTACCCGTTGTCGAAACGGCTTGAGGCTGTGGTTTTCAATCAATATGGTCGGCAGGTGTCTGGCATCGCCGTAACCGTTGGAGTAGCGGGCCGAGGCATTCCACAGTGACATGCCCTTGCTCAAATCGGTATTGTCCAAGGCGAAGACCAGAGGCCCCGGGATATGACCTGCCTGGGTCAGCGCCTGTTCTATCGCCGGGCGATATTCCTGCTGCAGCCAGTTGTAGCCTGCGGGGCTCAGCCCCTGAGACAGGTTGTAACCAAAGGTCACATCATATTGGTAGTCGATACCGTCGGTGACATGCACATCGATATACAGCTGCGGCTGCCAGTCGTTGATGGCGGTCAGCATGTGTTGCATCTCCATGCTGTCGGCCTTGGCGTAGTCACGATTGAGGTTGATGTTTTGGCTGGTGGTTCGCCAGCCCATGTTCAGAGGGCCGCGTTGGTTAACTCGGTTGCTTTGGCTGGAGCGCTCGTGCGCATCGACACTGAAAATCGGCACAAACAGCAGGTTGACCTGTTCCAACAGCTCGGCCTTGTCGCCGACTATGATATCCCGCAATAACATCATGCCGGCATCTTTGCCGTCAATTTCACCCGAGTGGATCCCGGCTTGCACCAGAACATTGGGCTTGTGGTTGCGTCTCAGCTGTGCCGGAGTGGCGGCACCTTCGGCGCTGGCCACTATCATCCAGATATCCCGCCCCTGGGGGCTCTTGCCCAGGCTCACCTTGTTAAGCTTGTTGCTTTGGGTCATCAGCCTATCCAGCCAGGCAAAGGTCTGCTGATAGCTTGGGCTTTCAATACCGCCGGATTGCTCAAAAGGCGTGGCCCAGCCGTCGTCGGCTGCACGCATTAAGGCCTCGCTGGCACCACTCCAGGGTTTGAGCGGCGGCAAAATGGCATCATTGATATAGGTGTTGGCTTGGGTGGCTGGTTCGGCAAGAGCGGCGCCGGGTAACGTCGCGACAGCGAGCCAGAGCAGGGACAGCATGCGCATGAAAGGCTCCGGGTACAGGATAATTGTTATTGTTGAAGCGCTCTATCTTTCACCAATTTGCCGAGCCCTGCAAGTCACCCGGAGTGACTCTCCCTTTCTGTTGTGGTTATAGCAATGAAAGCAAACTGCACCTCCCTAAATTTTGTTTTGTCAAAGTAATGTCAAAAAACGGCACTCAAGGGCAGTAATTTACATATTTGCAATCCAGTCTGAATAAATACCCAATCTCGCTTTTTAAGTTATTTTCTGTGTTGTAATTTCCTAACTGAGTTAATTAAAAAAGAATTTTATATTTATACCAGTTTTTATTAGCTGCTGGATAAATAAATTATATAAGTAAAGTAGTGCTTTAATGTGGCAGCCATTTAAATTATCAATAGTGCTTTTGGCGTTCACATTAATAATTTCTGATTAAGTTGTTTTATTCTTGGAGAACAGTGTTGATGAGAGGCTTATCCAATATATTGATAGTTTCGGCAGTGGCTTTACCCCTGGGGTGCGCTTCTGCGGCAGAGGCAGGGCGGGATCCCACTTTAAATTGAACTTTTACGGTTGGTCATGATCTGATCTGCCTTGCCCTTAATCCACAGATGA
>NZ_NIJK01000008.1 GCF_002836975.1 Shewanella indica
CCGTCCACAGTTCTACTTCCGTACAACTGACGTGACCGGTACTATCGAACTGCCAGAAGGCGTAGAGATGGTAATGCCAGGTGACAACATCAAGATGACAGTAACTCTGATCTGCCCAATCGCGATGGACGAAGGTCTGCGCTTCGCAATCCGTGAAGGTGGCCGTACAGTTGGTGCTGGTGTTGTAGCTAAGATCATCGCTTAATTGCGGATCTCGGCTATCATAAAAAGGCGACCTTAGGGTCGCCTTTTTACTGGCCGTTTGTCAGTCGTTCAAAAATGGTTGGCAATGAGTGTTGAAGTCAGTATAATTTGCGCCACTTTTNTAAGATCATCGCTTAATTGCGGATCTCGGCTATCATAAAAAGGCGACCTTAGGGTCGCCTTTTTACTGGCCGTTTGTCAGTCGTTCAAAAATGGTTGGCAATGAGTGTTGAAGTCAGTATAATTTGCGCCACTTTTTGACAGCGTTAATGCTGTTGATAATTCCGACAGTAGGCTTGTAATCCGTAACTGGATGAGTATAATAGCCTCCTCGCTTAACTTGAGTAAGCGACAAAAGTTGATTTAGCCCTCGGGGCTAAACACAAATACAGCGACTCCGATTGGGAGTCGAACGGTTAAATCATCTCGCTCTGTCTTTCCAAGAAAGGAAATGGCTAGAGGGTGATTTTTTATGTGTCCATTTTAGGAGCTCTGGTCAATGCAGAACCAAAGAATCCGTATCCGCTTGAAAGGATTTGATCATCGTTTGATTGATCAGTCTACCGCGGAAATCGTTGAAACTGCTAAGCGTACTGGCGCCCAGGTACGTGGTCCTATCCCACTGCCTACGCGCAAAGAGCGTTATACCGTTTTGATCTCTCCGCACGTTAATAAAGATGCTCGTGACCAATACGAAATCCGTACTCACAAGCGTTTGGTTGACATCGTAGAGCCAACTGAGAAGACAGTCGACGCGCTGATGCGTCTGGATCTTGCGGCTGGTGTCGACGTACAGATTAGCTTGGGTTAATTGAGATCCTTAGAAGAGGTTTGAGAGATGGCTATCGGTCTTATTGGTCGTAAAGTGGGTATGACCCGCATCTTCACCGAAGATGGCGTGTCTATCCCTGTTACTGTAATTGAAGTAAATGCAAACCGCGTTACTCAGGTGAAAACTCTGGAAAACGACGGCTACCGTGCACTTCAAGTTACTACTGGTGCCAAAAAAGCCAACCGCATCACTAAGCCAGAAGCAGGTCACTTTGCCAAAGCGGGCGTTGACGCCGGCCGTGGTTTGTGGGAAATGCGTCTGGCAGACGGTGAAGGCGAAGGCATTGAAGTTGGTGCTGAGCTGAACGTAGATATCTTCGCTGACGTAGCGAAAGTAGATGTTACCGGTCAATCAAAAGGTAAAGGTTTCCAAGGCGGCGTTAAGCGCTGGAACTTCCGTACCCAGGATATGACTCACGGTAACTCATTGGCGCACCGTGCTAACGGTTCTATCGGTCAGAACCAGACGCCAGGTCGCGTATTCAAAGGCAAAAAAATGTCAGGCCACATGGGTGCTGAGCGTGTTACCACTCAAAATCTGGACGTAGTACGTGTAGATGCTGAGCGTAACCTGCTGCTGGTTAAAGGTGCTGTTCCAGGCGCTACCAATGGCGACCTGATCATCAAGCCTGCCGTTAAAGCCTAAGGTCTGAGGAGATAGTAATGGAATTGGTATTGAAAGACGCGCAAAGCGCTCTTGAAGTTTCCGAAACTACCTTCGGCCGTGACTTTAATGAAGCACTGGTTCATCAGGTAGTTGTAGCTTACGCTGCAAACGCGCGTCAGGGCACTCGTGCTCAGAAAACTCGCGCTGAAGTGACTGGCTCTGGCAAGAAGCCATGGCGCCAAAAAGGTACTGGCCGCGCTCGTGCGGGTGGTGTCAAGGGTCCAATCTGGCGTGGCGGTGGCGTAACTTTCGCTGCTAAAACCCAAGATCACAGCCAGAAAGTCAACAAGAAAATGTACCGCGGCGCTCTGAAGAGCATCCTGTCCGAGCTGGTACGTCAAGAACGTCTGATCGTTGTTGAAAAGTTTGCTGTTGAAGCTCCTAAAACTAAAGAGCTGAAGGCCAAGCTGAAAGACATGGGTCTGGAAGACGTATTGATTGTGACTTCCGAAGTTGACGAGAATCTGTTCTTGGCAGCTCGCAACCTGTACAAGGTTGATGTTCGTGATGTTGCTGGTATTGACCCAGTAAGCCTGATCGCGTTCGACAAAGTGCTGGTAACTGCTGATGCTGTTAAGCAAATCGAGGAGATGCTGGCATGATCCGCGAAGAACGTTTACTGAAAGTTATTCTGGCGCCTCACATCTCTGAAAAGAGCACTGTGGTTGCTGAGAAGAACAACACTGTAGTTTTCCGTGTAGCTATCGACGCCACTAAAGCTGAGATCAAAGCTGCAGTTGAAAAACTGTTTGAAGTTGAAGTTGATTCAGTTCGCACTCTGGTGAACAAAGGCAAAACCAAGCGTCACGGTGCCCGTGTTGGTCGTCGCAGCGATTGGAAAAAAGCCTATGTTACTCTGGCTGAGGGTGCTGACATCGATTTCGTCGGCGCTGAAGCGTAAGGAGATTACTCATGGCAGTTATTAAGTGTAAGCCAACCTCTCCAGGTCGTCGCCACGTCGTTAAAGTGGTTAACTCTGACCTGCACAAGGGTAAACCTTTTGCTGGCCTGTTGGCGAAAAAATCTAAGAGTGGTGGCCGTAACAACACTGGTCGTATCACTGTTCGTCACGTTGGTGGTGGTCATAAGCAACACTACCGTCTGATTGACTTCAAACGTGATAAAGATGGTATCCCAGCGAAGATTGAGCGTCTGGAATACGATCCAAACCGTACCGCGCACATTGCGCTGGTACTGTACGCAGACGGTGAGCGTCGCTACATCCTGGCTGCCAAAGGCATGCAGGCTGGTGACAAAATCGTTTCTGGCGTAGAAGCTGAAATCAAGACAGGTAACGCCCTGCCACTGCGTAACATCCCAGTTGGTAGCGTAGTTCACGCTGTTGAAATGAAACCTGGCAAAGGTGCTCAGATTGCACGTTCTGCCGGTGCTTATGTACAAGTTGTAGCTCGTGATGGCGCTTATGCCACTCTGCGTCTTCGCTCTGGCGAAATGCGCAAAGTGCCAGTTGATTGCCGCGCGACTCTGGGTGAAGTTGGTAACGCCGAGCACATGCTGCGTCAGCTGGGTAAAGCTGGTGCCAAGCGCTGGAGAGGCGTACGCCCAACAGTTCGTGGTGTTGCAATGAACCCAGTAGACCACCCACATGGTGGTGGTGAAGGCCGTACTTCTGGTGGTCGTCACCCAGTGACTCCATGGGGTGTGCCAACTAAGGGTTACAAGACCCGTAGTAACAAGCGCACTGACAAGTACATCGTACGTCGTCGTAATAAATAGTAAGAGGATTCGCCATGCCACGTTCTCTCAAGAAAGGTCCATTCATTGACCTGCACTTGCTGAAGAAGGTAGAGAAAGCGGTGGAAGCAGGTGACAAGAAGCCTATTAAGACTTGGTCACGTCGCTCAATGATCATTCCAAACATGATTGGTTTGACCATCGCTGTCCATAATGGTCGTCAGCACGTTCCTGTGTTCGTAACTGACGAAATGATCGGCCACAAACTTGGTGAATTCTCACCAACTCGCACTTATCGCGGCCATGCTGCTGATAAGAAAGCGAAGAAGCGCTAATACGGGAGGAATGAGATGGAAGTTTTAGCTAAACATCGTTTTGCCCGTACGTCGCCTCAAAAGGCTCGTCTGGTAGCTGATCAGATCCGCGGTTTGCCTGTTTCCAAGGCCCTCGAGATCCTGACCTTCAGCCCCAAGAAAGCCGCCGTACTGGTCAAAAAAGTACTGGATTCAGCCATTGCTAATGCTGAGCATAACGAAGGTGCTGACATTGATGAACTGAAAGTTGGAAAAGTCTTCGTTGATGAAGGTCCAACTATGAAGCGCATCATGCCACGTGCTAAAGGCCGCGCCGACCGTATCATGAAGCGTACCAGCCACATTACTGTGGTTGTATCAGATCGCTAGGAGAGAGCAATGGGACAGAAAGTACATCCTAATGGTATCCGTCTGGGTATCACTAAGCCTTGGATCTCTACCTGGTACGCTGATAAAGCAGACTACGCTGCTAATCTGCACGGCGACTGGGAAGTGCGTAAGTTTCTCGAAGAGAAGCTGAAAGCCGCATCAGTATCTAAGATCGTTATCGAACGCCCAGCGAAAAGCATCCGCGTTACCATTCACACTGCCCGTCCAGGTGTTGTGATCGGTAAGAAAGGTGAAGACGTTGAGGTTCTGCGTGCTGAAGTTGCCAAAATTACTGGCACTCCTGCGCAAATTAACATCGCTGAGATCCGTAAGCCTGAACTGGACGCCAAGCTGGTAGCTGATTCTATCGCTCAACAGCTGGAACGTCGTGTTATGTTCCGTCGCGCTATGAAGCGTGCGGTACAGAACGCTATGCGTCTGGGCGCTAAAGGTATCAAAGTTGAAGTTAGTGGCCGTTTAGGCGGCGCTGAGATTGCGCGCACCGAGTGGTATCGCGAAGGCCGTGTGCCTCTGCATACACTGCGTGCTGACATCGACTATTCAACCTCTGAAAGTCACACTCAATACGGTGTGATCGGCATTAAAGTTTGGGTCTTCAAAGGTGAAGTCCTGGACGGTATCGTGCCTCAGATCGAAGAGCCGAAGCAGCAACCTAAGCGCAAGCCTCGTGGTAAATAGGAGAGCCGGCAATGCTGCAACCTAAACGTATGAAGTTTCGCAAAATGTTCAAAGGCCGCAACCGCGGTCTGGCGAACGGTACTGAAGTTAGCTTCGGTACATTTGGTCTGAAAGCAGTTGGCCGCGGCCGTTTGACTGCCCGTCAGATCGAATCTGCACGTCGTGCCATGACACGTCACATTAAGCGTCAAGGTCAAATCTGGATTCGGGTTTTTCCTGACAAGCCAATTACCTCTAAGCCTCTTGAAGTGCGTATGGGTAAAGGTAAAGGTAACGTTGAATACTGGGTATGTCAGATTCAACCAGGCAAGGTACTCTATGAAATGAATGGCGTTTCAGAAGAGCTGGCTCGCGAAGCATTCGCACTGGCCGCTGCTAAACTGCCTATCAAGACTACCTTCGTAACTAAGACGGTGATGTAATGAAAGCGAGCGAACTGAGAGAAAAGAGCGTTGAGGAATTGAACGCTGAACTGCTTGGTCTGCTGCGTGAGCAGTTTAACCTGCGTATGCAACACGCCACTGGTCAGCTGGCACAAACTCACCAGCTGAAACAAGTGCGCCGTAACATTGCGCGCGTTAAGACCATTATTACTTCTAAGGCAGGTGCATAATGTCTGAGAAAATCCGTACTTTGCAGGGTAAAGTCATCAGCGACAAGATGGACAAGTCCATCACTGTAGCTGTTGAGCGTCAAGTTAAGCACCCAATCTACGGTAAGTACATTAAACGTACTACTAAGATCCATGCACATGACGAACAAAACCAGTGTAAAGAAGGTGATTTCGTGTCTATTCGCGAATGTCGCCCTCTGTCTAAGACCAAGTCTTGGACTCTGGTTGAAGTAGTAAGCAAGGCCTAATTTTTATTAGGTAAACTGGTAAACGGCTCCTTTTCGGGGCCGTTTGTTTTTTAATACTATCCATCCTCTATTTATGGTGTTATACTTGCGCGCCATTTTTGACCGATTTGAACGGCAAAAATGGTGTTTATTTAGCCCCATGGTGGGGATTGTGTAGTAACGATAGCGGAGCACTTAAAATGATCCAAATGCAATCGACTCTCGATGTCGCATGTAACAGCGGCGCGCGCAGAGTTCAGTGTATTAAGGTCTTGGGTGGCTCTCATCGTCGTTATGCCGGTATCGGCGACATCATCAAGGTTTCTGTTAAAGAAGCCATTCCTCGCGCTAAAGCGAAGAAAGGTGATGTGTATAACGCGGTGGTAGTCCGTACTAAGAAAGGCGTACGTCGTCCAGACGGTTCTGTCATTCGCTTCGATCGGAATGCAGCGGTATTGCTTAACGCAAACCTTGCCCCGATTGGTACTCGTATCTTTGGACCTGTGACACGTGAACTGCGTACTGAGCAATTCATGAAGATTGTGTCGCTGGCACCAGAAGTACTGTAAGGAGCTTCAAAATGGCAGCAAAAATCCGTCGTGAAGACGAAGTAATTGTACTGGCCGGTAAGGATAAGGGTAAGCGCGGTAAGGTTACTCGTGTACTTACTACCGGTAAGTTAATTGTTGAAGGCATCAATCTCGTTAAGAAACACCAGAAGCCTAACCCTCAACTGGGTGTGACTGGTGGTATCGTTGAGAAAGAAGCACCGATTCAAGCATCTAATGTTGCGATCTTTAACCCTGTCACTGGCAAGGCGGATCGTGTTGGTTTCCGATTCGAAGACGGTAAAAAAGTCCGTTTCTTCAAATCGAACAGTGAACTCGTTAAGTAACTGGAGTAAACGATGGCGAAACTGCATGATAGATACAAAGAGACTGTTGTTGCTGAACTAACTAAAAAGTTCGGTTATACCAGTGTCATGCAAGTCCCTCGGATTGAGAAAATCACCCTGAATATGGGTGTTGGCGAAGCCGTAGCTGACAAGAAAATCATGGAAAATGCTGTCCGTGATATGACTGCTATTGCTGGCCAAAAACCAGTTGTGACTGTAGCTCGTAAGTCAGTTGCTGGTTTTAAAATCCGTGAAGGCTACCCTATTGGCTGTAAAGTAACCCTGCGCGGTGAGCGCATGTGGGAATTCTTTGAGCGTTTGGTTGACATCGCAATCCCTCGTATCCGTGACTTCCGTGGTCTGAGCGCTAAGTCGTTCGACGGCCGTGGTAACTACGCGATGGGCGTGCGCGAGCAGATCATCTTCCCAGAAATCGACTACGATAAAGTCGATAAGATTCGTGGTATGGATATTGTTATCACTACCTCTGCGAATACTGACGAAGAAGGTCGCGCTTTGCTTGATGCTTTCAACTTCCCATTCAAGAAATAAGGGGTAGCGAAATGGCAAAATTGTCAATGAAGGCACGTGAAGCAAAACGTGCAAAGCTCGTGGCCAAGTATGCTGAAAAGCGTGCAGCTCTTAAGGCTATCATCAGCAGCCCAGAGTCTTCTGACGAAGCTCGTTGGGATGCGGTTCTTAAGCTGCAAGCTCTACCACGTGATTCAAGCGCATCGCGTCAACGCAATCGCTGTAATCAAACTGGCCGCCCTCATGGTTTCCTGCGCAAATTCGGCCTGAGCCGTATCAAGCTGCGTGAAGCAACCATGCGTGGTGAAGTTCCTGGTCTGCGTAAGGCCAGCTGGTAAGCACTTGTCACGGAGTAAGCTAATATGAGCATGCAAGATCCTATTGCGGATATGTTGACCCGTATTCGTAACGGCCAAGCTGCTAACAAAGTATCTGTGAAGATGCCTTCTGCCAAACTGAAAGTTGCTATCGCAAAGCTGCTGAAAGATGAAGGTTACATCACTGACTACGCCGTAGCAGAAGAAGGCGCTAAGCCTGAACTGGAAATCACTCTGAAGTATTTCCAGGGCCAACCTGTTGTTGAGACTATCCAGCGCGTAAGCCGTCCTGGTCTTCGTATTTACAAAGGTAAAGACGAGCTGCCAAAGGTTATGGGCGGACTGGGTGTCGCAATTGTGTCCACTTCTAAAGGCCTGATGACTGATCGTGCCGCCCGCCTTGCAGGCATGGGTGGTGAGGTTATCTGCTACGTAGCGTAAGGAGCTAGGAATGTCTCGTGTAGCAAAAGCACCAGTATCTATTCCAGCCGGCGTAGAGGTGACTTTAAACGACCAAACTATTACCGTTAAAGGCGGTAAAGGTAGTCTGACTCGAGTAATCAACAGCGCAGTTAACGTTGTTGTTGAAGGTGCAGAAATCAAGTTCTCTCCTGTTGAAGGCGTTGTTAACGCTTGGGCACAGGCAGGTACTGCTCGCGCACTGATCAACAACATGGTTGTTGGTGTTTCTCAGGGTTTCGAAAAGAAGCTGAAGCTGGTTGGTGTGGGTTACCGTGCCAAAGTTAGCGGCAGCGCTCTGGACCTGACCTTGGGTTTCTCTCACCCTCTGGTTCATCAATTGCCAGAAGGCGTTACAGCTGAATGCCCAAGCCAAACAGACATCGTACTGAAAAGTATCGATAAAGAGCTGGTTGGTCAGGTTGCGGCTGAAATTCGTGGCTATCGTCCACCAGAGCCTTATAAGGGCAAGGGTGTTCGCTATGATGACGAACAAGTACGCCGTAAAGAGGCTAAGAAGAAGTAGGTAACGCGATATGGATAAGAAAACATCTCGCTTGCGCCGCGCCACTCGCGCTCGCAAGAAGATCCAAGAGCTGGGCGTCAACCGTCTGGTTGTACATCGTACACCGCGTCACATTTACGCTCAGGTAATCAACCCTGAAGCTCAGGTGCTGGCTGTTGCCTCTACTGCTGAGAAAGCAGTAAAGGAACAACTGAAGTACACCGGTAACGTAGATGCGGCCAAGGCAGTAGGTAAAGCTATTGCTGAGCGCGCGATCGAAAAAGGCGTAACTGTTGTTGCTTTCGATCGTTCTGGGTTCAAGTATCACGGTCGTGTTGCTGCTCTGGCAGAAGCCGCTCGTGAAGCTGGCCTCCAGTTCTAAGGGGTAAAACAATGGCTAAATTAGAAGCTCAGCAAAAAGACGATCTGCAAGAAAAGCTGATTGCAGTTAATCGTGTTTCTAAAGTAGTTAAAGGTGGTCGTATCTTTAGCTTCACCGCTCTGACTGTAGTGGGTGATGGTAACGGTAAGATCGGCTACGGCTATGGTAAAGCGCGTGAAGTTCCAGCTGCTATTCAAAAAGCAATGGAAAAAGCCCGTCGCAACATGGTTACTGTAAACCTGAACGAAGGCACTCTGCACCATCCGGTGAAGGGTCGTCACTCTGGTTCACGTGTTTACATGCAACCTGCTTCAGAGGGTACCGGTATTATCGCCGGTGGCGCAATGCGTGCCGTATTGGAAGTAGCAGGCGTTCACAACGTACTGTCGAAAGCATACGGTTCTACTAACCCGATCAACATCGTTCGTGCAACTGTTGACGCACTGGTACATATGAAGTCACCAGCGCAGATCGCAGCCAAACGTGGCCTGAATGTTGACGAAATTCGGGGGTAATGCACCATGGCTACTAAAACTATCAAAGTAACCCAGACCAAAAGTGCTATCGGGCGTCTGCCTAAGCACAAGGCCACTCTGACTGGTCTTGGTCTGCGTCGTATTGGTCACACCGTAGAGCTGGAAGATACTCCTGCTGTTCGCGGTATGATCAATAAGGTCTACTACATGGTAAAGGTGGAGGACTAATCAATGCGTCTGAATACTTTATCTCCAGCTGCAGGCGCTAAGTCTGCACCTAAGCGTGTAGGCCGTGGTATTGGTTCTGGCTTGGGTAAGACCGCTGGTCGCGGTCACAAGGGTCAAAAATCTCGTAGCGGTGGCGGTGTACGTCCTGGCTTCGAGGGTGGTCAAATGCCACTTAAGATCCGTCTGCCTAAGTTTGGCTTTACCTCGCGTATCGCTATGGTAACTGCTGAAGTTCGCTTGAGCGAACTGGCAAAAGTTAATGGTGACGTTATCGACCTGAACGCACTGAAAGATGCGAACGTAATAACTCGCAACATCCAGTTTGCGAAAATCGTTCTTTCAGGTACCATTGAGCGCCCAGTGACCGTAAAAGGTCTGAAGGTAACCAAAGGTGCACGTGCAGCTATCGAAGCTGCCGGCGGTAAGATCGAGGAATAATACGTCGATGGCAAAACCAGGACTTGATTTAAAAAGCGCGAAAGGTGGACTTTCCGAATTGAAAGCTCGCCTCCTGTTCGTGATTGGCGCAATTATCGTGTTTCGTGCCGGTTCATTTGTGCCAATTCCTGGTATTGACGCTGCTGTATTGGCAGAGCTGTTTGCTCAGCAAAAGGGAACCATCCTGGGCATGTTTAACATGTTCTCGGGTGGCGCCCTTGAGCGCGCCTCTATTTTTGCATTGGGGATCATGCCGTACATTTCGGCTTCGATCATCATGCAGTTGCTGACTGTTGTGCATCCTGCACTCGCTGAACTGAAAAAGGAAGGTGAGTCAGGACGTAAAAAAATCAGTCAGTACACAAGATGGGGTACGCTGGTGCTGGGTACATTCCAGTCGATCGGTATTGCAACAGGGTTGCCAAATTTGGTGACCGGCCTGGTGGTCGATCCCGGTTTCGGATTCTATTTTGTTGCAGTCGTCAGTTTAGTCACAGGAACCATGTTCCTGATGTGGCTTGGCGAGCAAATTACCGAGCGCGGTATAGGTAACGGTATCTCGATCCTGATTTTCGCAGGTATCGTAGCCGGTCTGCCTTCTGCTATCGGTCAAACGGCCGAGCAAGCGCGTCAAGGCGACTTGAACGTATTAGTATTGTTGTTGATTGCGGTGATCGTGTTTGCCGTAACCTATTTCGTGGTATTTGTGGAGCGTGGTCAGCGTCGTATCGTCGTTAACTATGCCAAGCGTCAGCAGGGCCGTAAGGTGTTTGCTGCGCAGTCAACTCACTTGCCGCTGAAGGTTAATATGGCCGGCGTAATTCCGCCAATCTTTGCGTCCAGCATTATTCTGTTCCCAGGCACACTGGCTCAGTGGTTTGGTCAGAATCCGTCTATGGAATGGCTGACTGAGGTTTCCCTCGCAGTTTCTCCTGGACAGCCGCTGTACTCTCTGTTGTATGCAGCAGCAATTATTTTCTTCTGTTTCTTCTATACTGCGTTGGTGTTTAACCCTCGTGAGACAGCAGATAACCTGAAGAAGAGTGGTGCGTTCATTCCCGGGATCCGTCCCGGCGAACAGACTTCGCGTTACATTGATAAAGTGATGACCCGTTTGACTCTGGCAGGCGCGTTGTATATTACCTTTATCTGTTTAATTCCGGAGTTCATGTTAATCGCATGGAAAGTACAGTTCTATTTTGGCGGTACTTCACTACTGATTATGGTAGTTGTGATCATGGACTTCATGGCTCAGGTTCAGACCCATATGATGTCTCATCAATATGAGTCTGTGATGAAGAAAGCTAATCTGGTGAACAAAGCGAATCTCGATCGCTTTGGTCGATAAGATAGCTTTACGGAGTGATGAAATGAAAGTTCGAGCTTCCGTGAAGAAGATCTGCCGTAACTGCAAGATCGTCAAGCGTAGTGGCGTTGTACGCGTTATCTGTGTTGAACCAAAACACAAACAGCGTCAAGGCTAAAAAATCTTGGCCAGCTCTTAACTGGGCTGGCCAAAAATATTGTTTGCAAACTAGTCATCTGTCGAGTATCCTTTCGGGCTTTTCACAGATGGCCTTTAACTTAAGGAGTGCATAGTGGCCCGTATCGCTGGCATTAACATTCCTGATCAAAAGCACACAGTCATTGCACTGACTGCTATCTACGGTATCGGTCGTACTCGCGCTAAAGCTATCTGCGCGGCTACTTCCATCGCCGAAGACGCTAAGATCAAGGAATTGAGCGAAGCTCAAATCGATACTCTACGCGAAGAAGTTGCCAAATACTCAGTAGAAGGTGACTTACGCCGCGAGGTTTCAATGAACATCAAGCGTCTTATGGACCTTGGTTGTTATCGTGGCCTCCGCCATCGCCGTAGCCTGCCTCTCCGTGGGCAACGTACTAAGACCAATGCGCGTACTCGCAAAGGTCCACGTAAACCAATCAAGAAGTAACGGGAAGGTAGACAATGGCTAAAGTTCCGTCACGTTCTCCGCGTAAGCGCGTACGTAAACAGGTTGCTGATGGCATGGCTCATATCCATGCGTCTTTCAACAATACAATTGTTACTATCACAGATCGTCAAGGTAACGCTCTGTCATGGGCGACTGCAGGTGGTTCAGGTTTCCGTGGTTCACGTAAATCTACTCCATTTGCTGCGCAGGTGGCAGCTGAGCGCGCAGGTACTGCCGCTCAGGATTATGGTGTTAAAAACCTTGAAGTTTTCGTGAAGGGTCCAGGTCCAGGTCGTGAGTCAGCCATTCGTGCGCTGAACGCTGTTGGTTACAAAATTACCAACATCACTGATGTGACGCCGATCCCTCATAACGGTTGTCGTCCTCCTAAAAAACGCCGCGTGTAATTGGCAGTTTCGTTAGGATAGTTGGAGAAAGATCATGGCAAGATACTTGGGTCCCAAGCTCAAGCTCAGCCGCCGGGAAGGTACTGACCTTTTCCTGAAAAGCGGTGTGAGAGCAATCGATTCGAAGTGTAAGCTGGAAGCTGCACCTGGACAGCATGGCGCTCGTAAGCCACGTTTGTCTGATTACGGCTTGCAGTTACGCGAGAAACAAAAAGTTCGTCGTATTTACGGTGTACTGGAAAAGCAGTTCCGTAACTACTACAAAGAGGCTGCACGTCTGAAAGGCAACACAGGTGAAAACCTGCTGCAACTTTTGGAAACCCGTCTGGATAACGTAGTTTATCGTATGGGCTTCGGTGCGACTCGTGCAGAAGCACGTCAGCTGGTTAGCCATAAGTCAATTATGGTCAACGGTCGTGTTGTTAACATTCCGTCATTCAAAGTGTCTGCGAATGATGTTGTAAGCATTCGCGAGAAGTCACAGAAGCAAGCCCGTATCAAGGCTGCTCTGGAAGTGGCTGCTCAACGCGAGAAGCCTACATGGGTTGAAGTCGACAGCGCAAAAATGGAAGGTGCTTTCAAGCGTCTGCCAGAACGTAGCGATTTGTCTGCGGAAATTAACGAACAGCTGATCGTCGAGCTTTACTCTAAGTAAGGCTAACAAACAAGAGAGGACACAATGCAGGGTTCTGTTACAGAATTTCTTAAACCGCGTCTCGTTGATATCGAGCAGGTTAACCCAACTCGTGCCAAGGTGACTCTGGAGCCACTCGAGCGTGGTTTTGGTCATACTTTGGGTAACGCGTTGCGTCGCATCCTATTGTCGTCTATGCCCGGCTGCGCGGTTACCGAAGTCGAGATCGACGGCGTACTGCATGAATACAGCAGTAAGGAAGGCGTACAAGAAGATATCCTTGAAATATTGCTGAACCTGAAAGGGCTGGCAGTTATGATCGAGGGTAAAGACGAGGCTATGCTCACTCTGAGCAAGTCCGGCGCAGGCCCTGTTACCGCAGCCGACATCACCCACGACGGCGATGTCACAATCGTGAACCCGGATCATGTTATCTGTCACCTGACCGGTAACAATGACATCAGTATGCGTATCCGCGTTGAGCGTGGTCGTGGTTATGTACCGGCTTCTGCCCGTGCACAAACCGAAGACGATGATCGCCCAATCGGTCGTCTGCTGGTCGATGCTTCATTCTCGCCAGTTGCTCGCATTGCTTATAATGTTGAGGCGGCTCGTGTGGAACAGCGTACTGACTTGGACAAGCTGATCATCGATATGACCACTAATGGTACTATCGATCCTGAAGAAGCTATCCGTCGTTCTGCGACCATCTTGGCTGAACAGCTGGATGCCTTCGTTGAATTACGTGATGTGACTGAGCCAGAGCAGAAAGAAGAGAAACCGGAGTTCGATCCGATTCTGTTGCGTCCTGTCGACGATTTAGAGCTAACTGTACGTTCGGCTAACTGTTTGAAAGCCGAAGCGATTCATTACATCGGAGATCTGGTACAACGCACTGAAGTTGAGCTGCTCAAAACGCCTAACCTGGGTAAGAAATCTCTTACCGAGATCAAGGATGTGTTGGCATCTCGCGGACTGTCGCTAGGTATGCGTCTGGAAAACTGGCCACCGGCTAGTTTGGCAGACGACCTGTAAGTCCCAGGTTTTGTACAGATTTAGGTTATAAGGATTAGGTCATGCGCCATCGTAAGAGTGGTCGTCAACTTAACCGCAACAGCAGTCACCGCCAAGCCATGTTCCGTAACATGGCAAGTTCACTGGTTCGTCATGAAATCATCAAGACAACCGTAGTGAAGGCCAAAGAACTGCGTCGCGTAGTTGAGCCTCTGATAACACTTGCTAAAAGTGACAGCGTAGCAAACCGTCGTCTGGCGTTTGCTCGTACTCGCGACCAAGAAGTCGTAGGTAAACTGTTTAACGAACTGGGTCCACGCTATCAGGAACGTCCTGGTGGTTACACCCGTATCCTGAAGTGCGGTCTGCGTGCCGGTGATAAAGCCCCTATGGCTTACATCGAGCTGGTTGGTCGCCCAGAAGCCGCTGAAGCTGTAGAAGTTGAAGCTGCTGCTGAGTAATCTCAGGTAAGTTCTGAAAAAGCCCCGCTTGTTAGCGGGGCTTTTTATTTTGTTCGTCGCCTAAGGTCAATCTACGAGTTCAGCCTGCTGTTTGACCCTTTCCGGCAGTTTCAGTTGCCATTTTGTTAAACCACTTTCACTGAACAGATAAGCACCGCTGGTATCCATCTTTGGGAATATAGTTGCCGGTTTTATGCCCGCCAGGATCTGTTTGGCTATGGTTCCTGCTATGCAGCCATGCTTGTAACCATCCAGAATGTAGCCTCCGATATTGCCTTCAGAGCCGACACTGAAATGCCAAAAACCAAAATGAGGCACAGTGGCGTTGTCGTGGGTCCAACGTGCTACCTGTAGCTCATCTACTATCTGTTGCTTATCGTCTTGTAGCGTTTGATACAGGGCCACAAACACGGCGTCATAGCCACGTTCTCGGGCACTCGAAACAGACGACTGCCAACTGCTGAACTTATGATGTTGTTCTATATCGATTTGGTTGTTGCCTATCATCAAATTTTGGTTGAGCTTTTTGATGGAAGCGACCGCTGTGTCCGAGGTATAACCCGAGTCAAATAACAGTAAGAATTTATGTGGTGGTGGAGTGGGTAACATAGCCTGTGCCATCAATAGGGAACGTTTGAACAGAGGACGCTCCAACACACCGGTAATGTTAGCTGTATGTTTGATCCTATAATCACGAGGATTGCCATTGATCCCTAAATAAACTACCGGGGTTTGGGTTTGGCTGAAGCGTTCGTGTAGCAGCATCAAGGCATTGTCATCGGCGAGAAAGACCAAATCGGGTTTAAGTTCCAGGTATCTTTGCCAGGCTTTATCGGCCTGGATTTGAAACTGTTCTTTGGGGAGTCGCTTGGTATCGAGAGCGAAAGTCTCAAATTGGTGTTCATTGCCAAGGATGGACATTATCCCGGCTTTATAGCTTTGGTCCCAGGGATATTCGGCATGATAGGACTCAATCAGCAAGAGATTGGCGGCACCGATTGGCAGTGACAGCAGTAAACCCAGAAATACCAATGCGCGCATGCCAAGTCCCTCTATTCTGCCTGTAGCATTTTAGCGTGGCATAAATTTCTGACTCTGCAAGTAATAAAAAAGCCTCCGAAGAGGCTTTTTTATCTATGGGCGTTTACTTGGCGCCGCCTACCTGTTGCGTGTTGTACTCAAGCTTTTCATGGGTCTGGCCCATGGCTTCGGCAACTTCAGGTGGCATATAGTTTTCATCGTGCTTTGCCAGCACTTCAGAGGCTTCCAATTTGCCAGATTCAACCAGTACACCCTGGGCTACAATCCCCTGTCCCTCACGGAACAGATCCGGCAACAGGTCATCATAAGTCACTATGATTTCACCGCCGGCGGCATCATGCACGGCAAATTCAACATGCAGACTTTCAGGATCACGTACCATGGAACCTACAGTAACCATGCCCCCCACGCGGATCCGCTGGCCCACTTCCGGCTTGATGCCTGTGTCCTTTTTACCATTGACTATCTCGGTGGGAGTATAGAAGAGGTTAAGGTTAGAGTTGAGGGCATATAACAGCAAAGAAGCCACGGCTGCAACACCTGCAATCAAGGCCACTGCCAATACCAGTCTTTTTTTGCGTCTTGGGTTCACGATCTGTTACTCCGGTTTTGAGCGAGGCGTTCCTCACGTTGCACTTTGGATGCTATTTCCTGCAGTACCCGACGCTTCTTCATCGAACTAACCAGGATAAGCAGGCTAAGGGACACGAAAGTGACACCGTAGGCCAACCACACATAGAAGGCATAGCCGCCCATGTTGAAAAACTCTGCTAAAGATTGAAACTGCATTATTTGACTCCTTCGGCCTTGGCCAGTTCCCTAACCCAGGGGCGCATTCCATTACGGGCCAGAATTTCGGCACGGAAACGCACCAGAGTGATGGCACCTATCATCAGACCAAACCCAAATATGTTGATCAATAAAGGGTAGAGCATGTCGGTGGACATGGTCGACTTTTCGGTGATTCGGATAGTGGATGGCTGGTGCAGTGAGTTCCACCATTCAACCGAATACTTAATGATAGGGATATTGATCACCCCTACTATGGCCAGAATGCCGGCGGCTCTGGCTGCCAGCACCTTATCTTCGAATGAGGCATAGAGGGAGATAACCCCTAAATATAGGAACAACAGCACAAGTTCAGAGGTCAGGCGTGCATCCCAAACCCACCAAGTGCCCCACATGGGTTTACCCCAAGTGGCACCAGTAAACAGAGCGATAAAGGTCACTACAGCGCCAATTGGTGCGATAGAGGCGGCTGCCCAATCGGCCAGCTTAATCTGCCACACCAGGCCAATGAAGGCCGCGGTTGCCATGCCCATGTAAGCAGCCATTGACATGGATGCAGCCGGTACGTGGATAAAGATAATACGGTAGCTGTCACCCTGTTGGTAATCAGTGGGAGCAAATGCCAAGCCCCACACGGTTCCGGTTGCGATAAGTGCCAGGGCAAGCAGTGCAAACCAAGGCAGTAGTTTTCCTGACAGTTGATACGCCCTTTGAGGGTCGGCGTAGGGATGTAACCATTTCCACATTTCAGTTAGTACTCACTCGCAATGAGGCACCAATAGCAAAAGGTGCCAAGACTAAAGAACCGACCAGCATAGCGCCTAAAATCGCTAGCTGACCATCATAGGGTTGTTTGGATGCTGCAAAGTCGATCGCGCCGGTCGCAAAGATCAACACTGGTATATACAGTGGCAGGATCAACAAACTCAACAGCACGCCGCCTTTGCGTAAGCCCACTGTCAGGGCTACACCTATGGCGCCAAGCAGACTCAACACAGGTGTCCCCAGCATCAAGGTGGCTATCAGAGCACCATAACTGTTGTCGTCCAGATGCAGCAGCACAGCCAACAGCGGTGCGATTATAATTAAAGGTACGCCAGTCAGTAACCAGTGAGCAAACACTTTGGCCAGTACCAACAGCGCCAGTGGCTGCGGGCTAAGCAACATCTGCTCCAGACTTCCGTCACTGAAGTCTGCCTTGAACAAACGTTCCAGTGACAACATGGCTGCCAGCAAGGCCGCAACCCAGATAATCCCGGGAGCAATCCGGGTCAACACCTGCGGCTCAGGACCTATACCCAGCGGAAACAGGGTAACCACTATGATAAAAAACAGCAGTGGGTTAAAAATATCACCACGATGACGCACGGCAATCTGTAGATCCCGTTTCAGCAGGGTGAAAAATGCCTTGGTAAAACTAATGCCTCTGTTCATCTCTGCTAAGCCTTATACGAAGCGATAATCCAAGCGGATTTTCCGCAACCTTTCATCTGTAATGATGCCCATATCCTGGTGGGTCGTCAGAATGACACAGCCACCGGCGTCGGCATGGCGAATATAGAGTTGTTCCAATTCAGCGACCCCTTTCTTATCGATCGCGGTAAAGGGCTCATCCAGAATCCAGATTTTACAGGCGGTATGCCAGAGCCTGGCGAGTGCGGTTCGTCTGTGTTGGCCCGCAGACAGGTGGCCTGCAAGCGCTTCTTCAAAACCGGTCAGGTTGACTTTGGCAAGGATTTTCCGAGCATCAAAGTCATCATACCCACTGATTCTTAAATTGAAGTTAAGGTTTTCCTCGGCGGTTAATTCGCTTTTCACGCCCGCGAGATGGCCCAGATAAAGCAGGTTTTCATTGAACTCATCGCGGCAACGAGTAATAGCTTCTCCCTGGAACAGGACTTCCCCTCCGTATGGGCGTGACAGGCCAGCGAGGATCCGCAGTAGGCTGGTTTTACCGGCACCGTTGGGACCTTCAATCTGGACAATATCGCCAGGATGGATATCGAAGCTGAGTTCATCGAATAGTATTCGCTCTTCTCGAATACAAGTGAGGCTGCTTGCCGACAGCAGTGATGTAGGTTTTGGTTCTGCCACTGAGCCCTCTATAACAAGCGATAAGGAAACACAAGAGATACTAACACATGCTCTGGCTGGGGTTTACCACTGGTTTGCATTAAGTTTCAGCAATTTGATGTGCTTCCAATAAAAGTGAATTTTTTGGAACTTTTTTATCTGTTACTAATATATTAATGAATTCGCGACCTTTGTCCTTTTTTACGGAACAAGCTGCGATTTTAATCACAAAAAGGTGAGATTTATTGAAGTTTGTTGTACTCTTAGCGAGCTAAAATGAGTCTGCCTGCTTAAATCAAGGGCAGCGTTGAGCTTTGTAAGTATTTGCATTAGGAACATTGAACATGAAAAAACTGTTAGCAATGACCGCAGTAGCTGCATTGACTATGTCTGCGAACGTGTCAGCCCAAGAAGGTGAGGCCGTTTACAATAAAGCCTGCCAAGTCTGCCATAGCATGGGTGTTGCCGGTGCACCTAAAGCACACGATGCTGCTGCTTGGGAGCCTCGCCTGGCCAAAGGTATCGACACCCTGCTTAACAGCGTTAAGTCTGGTTTGAACGCTATGCCTCCTGGTGGCATGTGTACAGATTGTACTGATGAAGATTACAAGAACGCTATTGGATTCATGTCCAAGTAATCAGGTATCATCATAAAAAAACCGGCATCAGCCGGTTTTTTTATGTCTATTTGTCAAGGTTAGGATTACTGAACTTCGGTATCCAGCACCAGTTCACCGCTGGCACCGACTTTGATGCTGGCCAGCTTACCTTGCAGGTCGCCTGGTTGAGGTTTTACGCTGCCGTGCTTGGACAATACTGCAATCACTTCAACATCGGTAGCATCGCTGAGTTTAACGTTACCACCCATATTGGTGGAATCATCCAGAGTCACAGTCACAGGTAATGACTTGGCACTCACCTTGGTGGCAGCCAGTGGGACTTTAGGGCCTTCGGTTGCTCTGGCAAAGATGAACAACATATCTGTATTGCTGACTTTGGCCGCCAGTTCAGGGGCGATAGAGACATTCAGTGTCACTGTCTTTGCTGTTGCTGTCTTTAAGCCCTTGTGAGCCTCATCATTTGGCATAGTGGCACCACCTTCTGCCTGCAGGCGCATCTTGGCGCTGTCGATGGCATTGATCAGTGCGGCGCGATCCACGTCGGCTCTATCACTGTCAAGAATGGTTTGCCAAGCGCCGATTGCCTTGTTGTAATCCGCGGTAAAGAAAGCATCCATACCAACCAGCAGTAGAGTGGAAGGGTCTTGTGGATCCAGTTTCAGCGCTTGATCAATCAGTGACTGAACCACAGGGATCATCTGCTGACCGGCCTTATAATAGAGGGCGGTAGCTTTGGGGCCAAGCAATTCGGCGTGAACTCCCACCAGTTCGATCACCTTATCAAAGGCTGCTACTGCCTGATCATATTGTCCGGCAGAGATGTAGGCGTGACCCAGACTGAACCAAGCTTGGCTGTTTTCCGGCTCCTGCTGCACTGCAGATTCCATCATTTGCACCCGTTGCATCATGATCTGTTCAGTACTCATACCTGCATGGGGGTTTTCAGGTTGAGGTGAATCGATATTCTGATAGGCGCCTAACTGTTGATAGGAGTAACCGGCCACGACCAGTAATACGGCAGACATCAGACTTGGCCACAGTAGCCCTTTAGGCTTGGCTTGTGTATCGAGCGAATCATCCGCTCCTTGCTTGATGTCCTGCAACAAGCTGACTTCCAGCTCCTTTTTCAGGGATTCAAATTCGTCTTGGTCCAGCAGTTCTTCCTGGCGTTCTTTTTCCAGAATAGCTAGACGTTCGTTAAACAGTTCCAGGTTGGTCTGTTTACGGACACCGGACTCTTCAGCCTTGAGTAGCTTCTGCTGCCGGAAATGAGGGAGCCAGATCAGCCCCAGGCTGACTAACACAACAATCGCAATAAAAATCCAAAAAGTGGTCATTATGTTTATTTCACGTTGGTTTGTGACAAAGCGGGGTTACCGCACGGCCTGATTGCAAGATTATACGGAAAGATGATTCATTGAACAGTAATATAAGTCCCCCACCAAAGTTAATGGTCATAGTTGGGCACTGGTTCACAGTTCCAAATTTCAGCAAAAAATTCAATGAAACTTCTCTATTTAACGCCTGTCACAGCTTGGAGTCTTGCCGTTTTTCCATGGTCAATATTGGTCGCTCGGAGAATGAGAGCCGCGACCCATAATTGGTGGAAAGTGGCAGACAGGAACAAAAGCAAATACTAAAATGAACAAAAATTCGTAATATATACCTGTTAACCCTTGCGGCTTTTAAGCCGCAATTAAGTTAATAAAGTAATGGTGTGTGCCCGTAGTTGTGCGTCTGTCTAGAATAGAAGCTTGGCAGACATTGACCTGGAAACTGAGGAAAACCCATGATCCCAGAACTTGGACATTTCTCATTGATCATAGGGATGGCGTTCGCAGTACTGCTGATGACAGTCCCCCTGATCGGTGTTGCCCGCAAAGACCAATACCTAGTGCGCTATGCCTGGCCACTAAGTTACGGTATGTTTTTTTTCATCTTTTTATCGGTAATTGCGTTGGGTTATAGCTTCGCAATCGATGACTTCTCAGTAGCCTATGTGGCTCATCATTCCAACTCTCAATTGCCTATCTTCTTTAAGATTGCAGCAGTCTGGGGCGGACATGAAGGCTCATTGTTGTTCTGGGTCTTCTCACTTTCGGTGTGGACCGCAGCTGTAGCTTTCTTCAGCAAGGGGTTGGAAGAGGTGTTTACCGCTCGGGTATTGGCCGTGTTGGCGATGATCACCATAGGCTTTACCCTGTTTATGCTGCTCACTTCCAGCCCATTCGAACGTTTGTTCCCGATCCCGGCAGAAGGGCGTGACCTTAACCCTATGTTGCAGGATGTGGGTTTGATCTTCCACCCACCCATGCTTTATCTGGGGTATGTGGGCTTTTCAGTCAGCTTCGCCTTCGCTATCGCCGCATTGATGAGCGGTCGACTCGATTCTGCTTGGGCTCGTTGGAGTCGTCCTTGGACTCTGGCTGCCTGGATCTTCCTCACTGGTGGTATCGCATTGGGCTCCTGGTGGGCATATTACGAGTTAGGTTGGGGCGGTTGGTGGTTCTGGGATCCGGTTGAAAACGCGTCCTTTATGCCATGGCTTGTTGGTACAGCTCTGGTTCACTCCTTGATAGTGACAGAGAAGCGCGGTGCCTTCCGTAACTGGACAGTGCTTCTGTCTATCTTTGCCTTCTCTTTGAGCTTACTGGGTACATTTATTGTTCGTTCTGGCGTGCTGACCTCAGTGCACTCCTTTGCGGCAGACCCAGGCCGGGGTATGTTCATTCTGTTGCTGCTCGGTTTGGCTATCGGTGGTTCGCTGACCCTGTTTGCCTTCCGTGCCAGTGAAATGAGCAGCCCAGCTCGCTTCGATTTGAAATCCAAAGAAACCATGCTGCTGGTTTGTAACGTATTGCTGACTGTGGCTGCAGGTACTGTATTGCTCGGTACTCTTTATCCACTGCTGATCGATGCGTTGGGCATGGGTAAGATTTCTGTTGGCCCACCATACTTTAATGCAGTGTTTGTTCCTATCGTGCTGGTGCTGTTCGGCTTTATGGGGATTGGTCCCATCATTCGCTGGAAAAAATCCAAACAAGGAGAGCTCAAACGTCAGTTATTGGTACCTGCGATTATCTCGGCTGTGCTGGGTGTAATCGCGCCATTTATCGCCGGTGGTGAGTTCAACATCTGGGTGGCACTGGGTATAGGTGCGGCAGTCTGGATTGTGCTGGCGACTCTGCGTGCCGGTTACAACGTGATTAAAGCTAAAGACGGTAGTGTCAGCCTGGCGCGTATGGGCCGCAGTGAACTGGGGATGATCATTGCTCACTTAGGTATTGCTGTCTCAGTAGTTGGTGCCACCATGGTGTCTAACTACTCTATTGAGAAGAGCGTGCGTATGGGGCCTGGTACCAGTCATGAACTGGCCGGTTACACCTTCAACTATCTGGAAACCCGTAACGTTGTTGGCCCCAATTACACGGCACAGCAAGGACAGGTTGAAGTACTTAAAGATGGTGAAAAGATTGCATTGTTGCAGCCGGATCGTCGTCAATACAATGTTCGCACCATGGATATGACCGAAGCCGGTATCGACTGGGGCCTGTTCCGGGATCTCTATGTCACTATGGGCGACCCTATTAGCCGTACTGAATTTGCAGTGCGACTGAACTACAAACCTTTTGTTCGTTGGTTGTGGTTTGGCAGCATCTTTATGATGGTTGGTGGTTTCTTTGCTGCTTCAGACAAGCGATACCGTGCCAAGGCGCGTGCTGAAGAAGCGGCCGCAGCCAAGAAAGCCAAACTGGCAACAGCCTGAAACAGGTAAGAAGAAGATGAAGAAGCTAATACTTTTTATTCCACTGATATTGTTTCTTTTGATGGGGATCTTCCTTTATAAGGGACTGTTCTTGAATCCGCAGCAGTTGGATTCCGCTTTGGAAGGCAAGCCAGTGCCTGCCTTCCAATTGGAAAAACTGGAAACGCCGGGAGAGATGATCACCAACGAAGATCTCAAAGGTAAGGTATCCATGCTGAACGTATGGGCAACTTGGTGTCCATCCTGTAAGTATGAACATCCTTACCTGATGCAACTGGCACGTCAGAATTTGATACCTATCCATGGCATTAATTATCGTGACGAGCGTGCACTGGCAATGAGAGAACTCTCTCGTCAAGGCGACCCTTACACGCTGAATATCTATGACAAAGATGGTCGTCTTGGTCTGGATCTCGGAGTATACGGTGCGCCGGAAAGTTTCATCGTGGATCATAACGGCATTATTCGTTATCGCTATGCTGGGCCGGTAGATATGCGGGTTTGGAAAGAAACCCTGTATCCCATGATCCAACAGTTGCAGGCCGAGGCCGCTAAGGATAAAGCGTCATGAGAAAGTTGCTGCTAAAAACCTTTGCTGTTGTAGCACTCCTGATTGGCTATGCCGCTCAGGTGGCGGCAACGCCGGTGGACACTTTCGAGTTCAGCTCTCCTGATAAGCAGAAGCGAGCGTTGTCGTTGGCTCATGAGCTGCGTTGCCCTCAGTGTCAGAACCAAAATCTGATCGATTCCAACTCACCGGTTGCCCGCGATCTACGTCTTGAAGTGTACAAGATGGTGGAAGAGGGCAAAGCCGATGATGAAATCGTCCAGTTCATGACCAGTCGCTATGGTGAGTTTGTCCTCTATAAGCCGAGACTTGAAACCAAGACCTACGTTCTGTGGCTTGGGCCTGTGGCACTGCTGTTGTTTGGTGGTTTGATTGGCTTTATCTTCATCCGTAAACAACGTACTTCCGGTGGTAAAGAGCTTGAACTGTCTGCCGAAGAACAACGCCAGTTGGATGAGTTATTGAAGCGAGACAAGTAATGAATAAACTCGGATACTCATTACTTTTGCTGGCGTCCCTGTCACTGGGGGCGCAGGCTTATCCTGGTATGCAGCCAAAGGATCACAATCAGATCCAATCCAGTGTCGACAAGATCAATGTGCTCCCCCACAGCTTTCCTCTGGAAGTAGTTTCCTTCCAGGATAAGGCCGGTAGCCAATTGGATTTCAGTCAACACAAAGGAAAAGTGGTGCTGGTCAATATCTGGGCCACTTGGTGTCCTCCGTGTGTTAGGGAGTTACCGGCACTGGAACGACTTGAAGATCAGTTCAGTGATAAAGAGTTCGCCCTGCTACCGATTTCCATCGATCAGGGGGGGCAGGAGCAAGTTGCCAGTTTTCTGCAATCCCAGGGGATGGCAAACTTCCGCAGTTACTACGATCCACAGATGCAGTTGGGGCAGATATTCCCACTCGATACTATCCCGGCGACCTTTATTCTAAATGGTAAAGGGGAGCTGATTGCCTTTGTTCGTAGCTTTGTCGACTGGGATGACCCAAAAGCGATAGCCTTACTCAAAGGCTTTATTGAGCAGGAAAATGTCACTAAGTCGGCTGCAAACTAGCTAAATCTGGTTGTAAAACAGCCATGATGACTGAAAAAGATCGTTTTTGCCTAAAAGTTCGGCAAGCGATCTTTTTTCTTTTAAAAAGCCCTTGCACAAAAGTTCAGGCTCCCTATAATGCGCTCCCACTGACACGGCACAGCGGCAACGCG
>NZ_NIJK01000049.1 GCF_002836975.1 Shewanella indica
CCGTCCACAGTTCTACTTCCGTACAACTGACGTGACCGGTACTATCGAACTGCCAGAAGGCGTAGAGATGGTAATGCCAGGCGACAACATCAAGATGGTTGTTACTCTGATCTGCCCAATCGCGATGGACGAAGGTCTGCGCTTCGCAATCCGTGAAGGTGGCCGTACAGTTGGTGCTGGTGTTGTAGCCAAGATCATCGCTTAATTGCGGATCTCGGCTATCATAAAAAGGCGACCTTAGGGTCGCCTTTTTACTGGCCGTTTGTCAGTCGTTCAAAAATGGTTGGCAATGAGTGTTNCAAGATCATCGCTTAATTGCGAGATAGGTTACTTTGAAAAGGAAGCTTCGGCTTCCTTTTTTGTTTTATAACCAAGTTACTTACACGCTTTGCTTCCTTCCTTTTATGCGCCAACGCTTAATTAATCCGGGATAGAGGATTTCTGCCTTAAGCTGTACCTTCATTTAAAGGGCTCACAGGGTTACGAGCCTGAATTGCACATAAATTCAACCTGCGCTTGTCGTGCACTAAAAACAGCTTGTTATTCATAAAGCTCACCTGAGCCTTGGATGGTTTGATGTCACCGAGACTTTGAACCTGGGTTAGTGCCAGTTCAAAGGCGCTTTGCTCCTCGGTCAGTGAATGGCACTCGAAACGATTGTTACCCTTGGTTCTTAACCACAACTGTGGCCCACAATTGCTGAAGCGGGCGCTGCCTGGCGCCAGACGGCGAGACGACTGCAATAGAAGATCTTTTTCCTGACCACTGCCGAGCATTTTGGAAAGCTTGCCCAAGAGGCTATCCGGCAGGCCATATTTGTATTCTGCCAATATAGTATCTTGAGTGCCTGGTGCCGATTGCCCCTGACAGAGGCAGAGAATCTGTTTGTCACAGACCTGGATCGCTTCAAGCCAGAGTGGGCTGCCTGGCTTTAAGGCGGTGAGCTCAGGTTCGTCCGGCTCCTTGTATCTGTTGACCAAGTGACAGTGATCGTCTTTGATAAATAGCCAGGAAATGGCTCGGCCCTTACGGGTATTGGGGGAACTCATTCGCAGTAGCAGTTGGTTGTCATCCAGCGGACAAAGCTGCAATGGCAGAAAGTGGAAGTGTTGCTGCTCCACAGTCATGGAAAGCACGTCCGGATTGGCAAAGGGATAGTGCTGCGCCTGATCTTCTGCCGGTGACTGCCAGATCCAGAGCCCGGTTTCATCCACCAAGGTGAGTTGTTGATGCCAGAGGCAGACCTGGGGATGCCCCTTAAATTGAGTGAGATCCAGCAACAAGTCGGGGGAGTCGGCCTCGGTAGGCCAAATGGCCAGCAGCGGCTTACCCTCAGACTCATCCCACAGAGTTAACGCCAGTAGTTCTGGGGCCAGGAAGCGGGCAGCCTCCAGTAACCAGCCTTTGTGGTTGAAATCCCACTCTCTGATGATACGGCTCTTGAGTCTGTGCATGAGATCTCCGGCAATAACAGCATTGGCATTGATTGTCGCAGAAACTGTGCAATAGATCTGCTACGAAAACAGAAATTTATCGACCTGTTTATCGGGAAACTTTGATCTGTTCCAGGCGCTATTCGACTGTGGGACTTGGCGGAGTTCAAAAGCTCCCGGGCACTAACTCATAGTCACGACACCGGGTAGCAGTTTGCCGGCGCGCCAGGAAAGAGGCAAAAGGCGTTTTATGTCCTAAACTTCTTTATGCCTGCTACTCAGCCACAGAGATCCCCATGACAAATAACAAGCAGCTCGAAACGCCCACGACTCTGGATGTACTCGATTCGGCCCAATGGCTGCATATCTCGGAAACGGTAAAACTCTTGTTGTTGTCGATAGCCCAGATAGAGTTGACCCTGACTGACGGTGAACACAATGTCACCGGTTTAGGGAGTCTGTTTACCGACATGGCGGAGCAATTGCGTGAGGTGAATGCCTGGTTGGAAACTCAGGAGAATACTCCGGCCGAGATCCTTGATCACGGTCGCCATCTGGCCGGTAAGGTCAATGAAGGCATAGTAGCTTTTCAGTTCTATGATCGTCTGTCACAAAGGCTCAACCATGTGGTGACCGGGCTGGCGCTGACTGAAGAAGTTCTGCGGTATGAGCATAGTCGCACCTCGGAACATGCCTGGAAAATGTTACAGCGTACGATTAAGTCGACATACTCGCTGGACTGTGAACGCAAAATGTTTGATCTTGTGCTGCAGGGAATGCCACTACACGAGGCTTTGAGCCAGTATCAAGATGAACATCTTAAGCACAACAACAACCATATCGAACTCTTCTGACTTTCTACGCCTGTTTATTATTTCCCTGGCTCTGGCCTGGCAACCCGCCTGGGCCGGCAAGGCCTCCTTTAGCCAATTCTGTGAAGCACTCAATGGCCATTGGCAGGGGGATGGTGCCCAAAGGGGGCAAACCCCGAAGGAGCTCAGCCTGGATGCCATCTGCAGTAAAGATAAGCGACAGTTGTTACTCAGCGTCAGTGAGGGCGTGCGCCACCCCCTGAGTGAAACCTGGTGGTTTCGAGACCAAGATCCCAGTGTGGGGCTCTGGTACTTTGACGGTGTGACCGAAGAACGCTTTCAATCCTTCACCCTTTACCATCAGGGCGGCGGATTTTCCCTGCTGGGTGAAGGGCGGTCCGGTGGACGTCCGGCGCTGATCCAACTGCTATTCGAAGCCGACAATGACGGCTGGCTCTGGCGCCAGAATCTGCACTATCTGGATGAGGACTCGGATAGCTATCAAACCTACAGAGCCATCTCACTGCAACCTCGCTGATTTATATAGCGCCGCTGAAACCCTGTTGACGCCAAGCTTCATAGCTGATGATAGCCACTGCATTGGAAAGGTTCAGGCTGCGGCTGGTGGGTACCATAGGGATCCTCAGTCTGTGCTCTGCAGCAATGCTTTGCAATATTTCCTGAGGCAGGCCGCGAGTCTCGGGGCCAAACAAGAGCACATCACCTTGCCGATATTCGAGCTCAGAATGTGGCCGGCTGCCCTTGGTGGTGCAAGCCAAAATACGTTTGCCCGCCATGGCCGCGAGAAAACGCGGGAAATCCGGGTAGCGGTTTAGTCGGGTCAGATCGCCATAATCCAGCCCGGCCCGGCGCAGTTTTTTCTCTTCCAGATCAAAGCCCAAAGGCTCTATCAGGTGTAGCTCGCAGCCGTTGTTGGCGCAGAGACGGATAATGTTGCCGGTATTGGGGGCAATTTCGGGTTCATAGAGGGCGATGTGGAACACGGGTTTACCTCAATGTGAAAAGGAGCTGCATTATAACTGCTATAGGTGAAGCATCTAGATGTTGTTGTAACATAATCCACGTCCTAACTCTCCTGTTTCAACCTCTTGATATTCGACATTTTTGCTTAAGTACGACGTATGCTTGTTGTTTATTTGTTTTGCTATTAGTATATTTTTGTTGCTCAACGGTAAATTTGTTGAGAGATAAGACTATAAAGTAAAGGGAGAGGTGTATGTTTAACAATTCAAAGCTGGCTTCGTCAGTAAAACTGGCTCTGGCCTTAGGCGTTGCCCTAAGTACCGTTCCAGCTTATGCGGAAGAGCAGGATGACAGTTCAAAAATAGAAAAGATCTCGGTTACAGGTTCTCGCATTGCAAAACCGGAGTTGAGTCAACCAACACCGGTAGTGAGTTTAGGTGCTGATGAAATAGCCAAGTTTGGTAACAATGATTTAGCCAGTATCCTTGCTGAATTGCCAGCCGTTGGTGCCACAGACACCATTATCGGCAACAATAACAGCAATGAGAATGCAGGTCTCAGTTCCGCAGATTTGCGCCGTTTAGGAGCCAACCGTACCTTGGTGTTGGTCAATGGTAAGCGTCACGTTGCTGGTGCTCCTGGTTCTGCTCAAGTGGATCTATCAACAATTCCCTCTGGATTAATTGAGCGGGTTGAAATAATCACTGGTGGTGCCTCGGCGATTTATGGTTCTGATGCAGTTTCCGGTGTTATTAACGTTATCTTGAAGGATAATTATGAAGGATTTGAATTCGATGCATCTGCGGGGAATTCTACCGAAGGCGTAGGTACTGAACATCATACTTTTAGTATCTTGGGTGGTTCAAATGTTGCGGACGGTAAAGGGAACGTCACCTTCTATGCGGGCTATGACCGTACTAAGGAAGTGATGTCAGAAGCTATTCGCCAATTTGATTCTTGGGGTACTATTGTTAACCCAGATAATACGGGTGAAGAAGATGGCATCCCAGATCGATTGCGAGTGCCAAAGGTTTATTCGGAAATGATCAGCTCTAACGGTGTTATTAATCCGTTTGGTGGTGACCGTTGGGCTTTTGACAATGACGGTAATCCCGTAAGGCAGCCAGATCGTCAAGGTACTAACAGCTTTGCGTTTGGTAACTTCCCCGATGGATGTGAATACTGTTTCAATACCGAAGATTATGAAAACTATATACCTGGGGTAGAACGTATTACGGTTGGCTCTACCTTTAACTATCAAATTACTGACAATGTTCAATTTTTCAGTGACTTCAAATATGTGAAAGCTGATATTACCCAGCAGTTTCAGCCGTCTTTCCTCTTTGGAGATATAGATATCAATGTGGCAGATAATGCGTTCATTGATGAGGATCTGAGACAGAGTCTGTTGGCTTCAGGCCAAGACGTTGTGTCTATGGCTAAGTTCTTTGACGAACTTGGCAATCGTTCAGCAGACAATCGTCGTGAAACCTTCCGTTTTGTAGGTGGTTTTAAAGGTGGTTTTGAATTGAGTCAGACACCTTTTGATTATGAGATCTATTATGTCTACGGTGAGACCAACAACCGCCGTAAAACTCTGAATGATTTGATTGAAGGGAACCTCTATGCTGCGGTCGACTCAGTGATAGATCCTGTTTCAGGCGAGGCGGTTTGTCGCAGTCAGTTAGACAGTGCTCAAGGCCCAGGTTATGAAGATCCTGCAACTGTGAATAGTGGTGGTTGTGTGGCTTATAATCCGTTCGGACTTGGCCAGGCTTCAGAAGCCGCCAGAGACTGGGTTTCTGCAGATGTGACTCGTGAAGATAAAATCACCCAAGAAGTCATTGGCGGTACCTTAGTCACAGATTCCAGCGAACTGTTTGAATTGCAGGGCGGACCTATCGATTTGGTGGTGGGCTTTGAATATCGCGAAGAAACTTCAGAGTCCATTACTGACGAATTCACCAAAGCAGGTTTCCTGACCAATGCTGCGACACCTGACTCATATGGCGAGTATGATGTAACTGAGTACTTCCTGGAAGTGAATGTGCCCCTGTTGAAGGACTTGGCTTTTGCCAATGAGTTATCGATAGATGGTGCTTACCGTAAGGCCGATTATTCCCATGCCGGTAACGCAGAAGCTTGGAAGGTGGGGGCTATCTATGCACCTATTGAAGAGTTACGAGTACGAGCCACTTATGGTGAAGCCATTCGAGCTCCAAACATAGGTGAAGCTTTTGACCCGGTATCTCCAGGTTTTGCTCGAGTAGCAGATCCTTGTGATGCAGACAATATCACTGATGATCCGGATCGTGCCGCCAACTGTGCAGCATTGGGGATTCCACCAGGCTTCCAGGCCAATGATAATGTTAGCGTTGATTTGCTTTCCGGTGGTAACCCTGACCTAGAGTCTGAACAATCTACGTCTAAAACTGGGGGAATTGTTTGGCAACCTAGTTTCGTAGAGCGTTTATCCTTCTCTGTCGATTACTATGATATTGAGATCAAAGACGCTATCACCTTTGTTGCCGCACAAGATGTGGCCGATAACTGTGTTGATGCGACTGGCGGTCCAGATGCCGGGTATTGTTCTCAAATCGATCGTGATCCAGTTACCAATGATATTACTTTGGTTCGTTCGGGTTATTTGAACGCTGCGGCTTACAACACTCGTGGCCTCGAGTTCCAGGCGAGCTATGCTTTAGATGTGGGACCTGGCGAGTTGAGTATGAACCTCTTGGGAGATCGTCTGTTGGAACTTGAATTATTCGAATTCCAGGACCGTCCTGATGAGATCAACGATGAGAAAGGTGAAGTAGGTGATCCTGAATTGCAGTTCCGCTTTAGCGCAAGTTATAAGTGGGAAGATTTGACTGTAAGTTGGGCAACTCGTTATGTAGATAGTGTTGTGTTGTATGACGTATCACCTAATGGCGGTTCTCCAGAAGATGTGGATATCAGTCATATCGGCTCTATGACTACTCATGATCTGTCAGCCACCTATTATATTTCAGATAACATAGTGGTACGAGGCGGTATTCGTAACCTATTCGATGCGGTGCCTCCAGGCTATACCGCAGATCCTAGCTACGATCTTGTTGGACGTCGTTTCTTCGCCGGTGTGAACATTAAGTTCTAATTCGGAAAGTGAAAAAAGTGCCGCAACAATCATGTTGCGGCACTTTTTTATTGTCTTGCTTAAACCATCATTCCCTGGCGATGGTGATTGTCTGGAATTAGGTGACTACTATAATCGGCCCATTAAGAAGGCCGATTATTTACGATTGTAGACACGCCGAATTAGAAGAAACCCAAGGGACTGGTGGAGTAACTCACCAGCAGATTCTTGGTATTTTGGTAGTGAGACAGCATCATTTTGTGGGTCTCCCGGCCGATACCTGACTTCTTGTATCCTCCGAAAGCGGCATGTGCCGGATAGGCATGATAGCAGTTGATCCAGACTCGTCCTGCTTGGATCCCCCGCCCCATCCGCTGTGCCCGATTCATATCCCGGGTCCAGACGCCGGCACCCAAACCATACTGAGTGTCGTTGGCAATGCTGAGTGCTTCTGCTTCATCTTTGAAGGTGGTTACAGCAACGACAGGGCCAAAGATCTCCTCCTGAAATACCCGCATCCGGTTATGGCCGCTGAGTATTGTCGGGGTAACATAATAGCCCTGACTCTGGGAACCCGGCAGGCTGTTGGCCTGACCGCCAAGCAGTACCTTGGCGCCTTCATTGCGGCCAATTTCCAGATAGCTGAGTATTTTATCAAACTGCTCCTGTGACGCTTGAGCGCCGACCTGAGTGTCGGTATCCAGCGGATCTCCCTGTTTGATACTCTGGGCTCTGGCGATGACCCGCTCGATAAATTTGTCGTAGATGGACTCCTGGATCAGTACCCGGCTGGGGCAGGTGCAGACTTCACCCTGGTTGAAAAAGGCCAGCAACATGCCTTCGACCGCCTTATCCAGATAGTCGTCTTCCTGTTCCAGGACATCGGCGAAATAGATGTTGGGGGATTTTCCACCCAGCTCAACGGTCGAGGGGATCAGTGACTCAGCGGCGCACTTGAGTATGTGATAACCCACTTCGGTTGACCCCGTGAAAGCCAACTTGGCGATGCGTTTGCTGGTGGCCAACGCTTGACCCGCCTCGGCGCCAAAGCCGTTGACGACATTAAGCACCCCGGCAGGCAGCAAATCCTGAATCTGCTCCAGCAGTACCATGATGGAAACCGGTGTCTGCTCTGCCGGCTTGAGTACGATACAGTTGCCGGCCGCCAGTGCCGGGGCTATCTTCCAGGCTGCCATCAGGAGTGGAAAGTTCCAGGGAATGATCTGCCCAACCACGCCCAAAGGTTCGGGAAAGTGATAGCTGACCGTGGTGGCATCAATATCGGCAGCACTGCCTTCCTGCGCGCGAATACAGCCGGCAAAGTAACGGAAGTGGTCCACCAACAGGGGTAAGTCGGCATTGAGGGTTTCCCTGACTGCCTTGCCGTTTTCCCAGGTTTTGGCCACTGCCAGCATCTCCAACCTCTGCTCTACTCTATCGGCAATGCGCAGTAACAGATTGGCCCGTTCGGTGACTGAAGTCTTACCCCAACTCTCTTTGGCGGCATGGGCCGCATCCAACGCCAACTCGATATCCCGGGCGTCAGAGCGGGCGGCCTGACAGAAGACTTCGCCGGTGACCGGGGTACGGTTATCAAAGTATTGTCCGCCAACCGGCGCGAGCCACTTTCCACCAATAAAATTGTCGTACTTGTCCTTGAACTGCAGCAGGGCACCCTGAGTGCCGGGTTGGGCATAAATCATGGTGAGTTTTGAAAGGTTTTTCTTGTATTTATCTGTTCGGCCACAGCGGCCTTGGCTCAGGTAAACGCAAAGGCCGGGCCAGTGTTAGCCTGCTTGTTCATTTATTGTGCTAACAGTATGATGAAAAACTAAATTTGCGATTGCTGTATCTTGGCGTGGTGCCGGGTACTCGAGTTGTCTATCGCGCAAACTGTGGCAAAAAGGTACACACAGGTGTACCAGAATGGAGCAGGGCTATGACACTCAAGACCCATTCCCAATCCTGGTTATCGGCTTCCTGGCAACGTTGCCAGGGGGCTGGGCTCAATCCCGCTGCCATACCCGATGAACTCAGGCTCAATACTGCTGCTCTTGATGAGCGGCGCCAGCGCCATGGCCGGCTGCTGCAAGCCGTGGAGCACAGTGCACTGCCACTGTTCAATCAACTTATGGGGCGAACCCAGAGTCGGCTCATCCTCTCGGATCCTCAAGGTTTTGTGCTACAGCACTGGGGCGTGAGCCGCTACTCACAGAAGCTTGCCAATATTGCCCTGGATACCGGGGTCAACTGGCTGGAGCAATACAAGGGAACCAATGCCATAGCCGCGGCACTCAGCGAACGCCAGTGTGTTTCGGTTATCGGTGAGCAGCACTTTATCAAGAGCCACAGATTTATGAGTTGCACCGCCAGCCCGCTGTTCTCCCCGGACGGTGAGTTGCTGGGAGCCTTGGATATCACCAGTGAGCAGCAAACCCATACCCCAAAGACAGCCATTTTGGTGTCCAGTTTGGCGCAGCAGTTGGAGCTGGCCTTATTGTGCCGACTTCCCGGCGCTGCTGTTCGATTGGATCTGGCGCCGCAGCAGGCCCTGTTGCATTCAGGTTGGCAAGGCGTGTTGGTGCTCGACCTTGATGGACGGGTGCTGGGCGCCAACCCTATGGCAAGGCAACTACTCAAAGGCATCAACCTGGGCCAAATTCACCAGGCCTTGTCCCCTCAGGTATTGAGCCGGGGCAGCGGCCGCTTGCAGCAGGGATTGGTGTTCAGAACCCAGGCGTTGGAGCAGCCTCAACATACCAAGCCCGTGGTTCGAGCGAGCCAGAGCCGAGAAAGCCAGAGCAGAGAAAGCAGCGCTGCTTTTAAAGAACCCAGGTTGGATCAAGCCTGGCAGCAGGCGCGTAAGGTGTTGGTACGAAATATCCCTTTGCTGATCCTCGGGGAAACCGGAGTGGGCAAGGAGCAGTTTGTCAAACAGCTGCATGTGCAAAGTTCCAGGCATCAGCAGCCTTTTGTGGCGGTTAACTGCGCCGCGATCCCGGCGGAGCTGGTGGAATCAGAGCTGTTTGGTTATCAGGCGGGTGCCTTTACCGGAGCTTCCAGGCAGGGATATGTCGGCAAAATACGTCAGGCGCACCAGGGATCCCTGTTTCTGGATGAAATCGGCGAGATGCCCCTGGCGGCCCAGAGCCGTTTGCTGAGGGTGTTGCAGGAGCGCGAGGTGGTGCCCATTGGCAGTAATCAGGCACATAGCGTCGACATTCAGGTGATTGCCGCCACTCATATGGACTTACCGGCATTGGTGCAGCAGGGGGCCTTTCGCGCCGATCTCTATTACCGGCTCAATGGTTTGCAGGTCACACTGCCTGCATTGCGCCAGCGAAGCGACCTGCGGCGTCTGATCCACAAATTGCACCAGCGCTATCGAGTTCGGCCCCAGAGCCTGTGTCCTGTGCTGGAGCAGCGATTGCTGCAATATCATTGGCCGGGAAACCTACGGGAGCTGGATAACCTGATGCAGGTAGCCTGTTTGATGGCCGAAGAGTTCCCTGAACTCAACTGGCAAACGCTGCCTGAAAGTCTGCAGCAGACCTTGGTGGCTACAGAAGAGACTGTGACCGGTTTGGTACCCGCGCCGGGCAACAATCTGCACCGCCAAATGCAGACGCAAATTCGCGACACCTGGCTGGCTTGCAATGGTAACGTCAGTGAAGCGGCACGCCGTTTGGGGATTAGCCGCAACACCCTATACCGTAAGCTTAAGGCGTTGGCGCTGAAGTAGTTTTAGATGTTGGTATTTCGTTAATAATTCCGTAGTGGTAGAGCCAAGTAATGAGGCCAGGGCAACAGATTGGGATTATCGAATGTGAACCAAGCTGCGAAATAACCCATGAGTTGCACGCCTCGACACTCTGCTAATGCTCTTGTGTCCCGTCGCGTTTTTTTCCATTAGTCTTGAATTTGTATTTTTAACAGCAGGAGCGGTAATCATGTTTAAGGCACTGGTATTGACCCAAAACGATAAACGGACCCAGGCTCAAGTCACTCAGTTGCAAGACAGCGATCTGCCTGAGGGGGATGTTCTGGTCGATGTTGCCTACAGTTCGCTGAACTACAAAGACGGCCTGGCGGTGACCGGGCTTGGCAAGATTATCCGTCAATTCCCCATGGTACCGGGTATCGACTTTGCCGGTGTGGTGCGAGAGTCGGCCCATCCTGACTATCAGCCAGGCGATGAAGTGATCCTCACCGGCTGGGGCGTTGGTGAAAACCATTGGGGTGGCATGGCCGAGCGTGCCAGAGTCAAGGGTGACTGGCTGGTGCCTATGCCACTGGGTTGCACAGCCGCCAAGTCGATGATGATAGGCACCGCCGGCCTTACGGCCATGCTGTGTGTACAAGCGTTGCAGCAAGCTGGGATCAAACCGGAAGATGGCGAGGTGCTGGTAACCGGCGCCAGTGGTGGTGTCGGCTCGGTGGCCGTGACGCTGCTGGCTAAACTCGGCTTTAAGGTTGTCGCCAGCACAGGGCGCCTGGAGCAGAATGCGGCCTGGCTCAAGCAGCTTGGCGCCAGCGATTTAATTGAGCGCAGCGAGCTTGAGCAGGATGCCAAACCACTGGATAAGCAGCGCTGGGCCGCCGTAGTGGATACCGTAGGGAACAAGGTGCTGGCCAGCGCATTATCACAGCTGAATTATGCTGGGGTTGCCGCGATTTGCGGCCTGGCGGGTGGCTTTGCCCTGCCAACCACGGTAATGCCCTTTATTCTTCGTGGCGTCAGCCTACTGGGAATCGACTCGGTGCAGTGCCCGGCCGCCAAGCGCCGCGCTGCCTGGGAGCAGATAGTGGCTTTACTGCCTGAGAGTTACTATCAAGAGGCTTGCCATGAAATCACTCTGGAGCAGGTCCCCGAGGCCGCAGCGCAAATCGTTAAAGGTGAAATCAGCGGCCGCACTCTGATTAAAGTCGGCTGATCCTCGCCTAAAGGGGCCTCTGGGCCCCCAACAGTTTGTTGTGACTTGTCCTGAATACAGTTAGGCCCCAGCAATACGGCTTCAACCCAGCTTTTATGTTTATATTCATTCTATTGAGTCAGTGCTTGGCTAACTTTGCCTTAGATTAGTTTTTGAGCTTGAGAAAGAGCCAAAGTCATAGCGGTTTATCAGTCGCTCTCATGGGTCGAGCTGGTGATGAGTTATCTGCGTGGCGCCATGATCAATACCGACGATGCCTGCAAGGCCCACGACGACCCGCAGCTCTATTACCAGTTCAGTTATGCGCTGATCCATCTGATGGGGCACTCAGATAAGCGCCGTCCCTCCAAACAACAGTTTGCCGCCTGGCTAAGCCGCCAACCCCGGCTTGAAGATGAGCCTGAAGGTCTCAGGCGTGTGGTAAATGGATGACGACCTCAAGCCCACCTTGGATACGATTGCTGGTCTGAATATGGCCGTTGTTAGTAAGGCTTATTTCTACCCATGACCCCTTGGCCTCGGCGCAGTTATTTACCTGGGCATGGCAGTAGCGAATGGCGTTGCGCAGCAGATTTTCAATCGTCAGCGACTCAAGCTTTGGGGCTATGGACTGTTCCAGCTCTTCCGGTATCAGGCAGTTAAGTTCCTTTTGCTCATCTCCGACCATCCCCTTTTGGCGTGCCAGGGCTAGCGCCAGTTCGTCTTATGGTGCTTGGATTGCCCCTGTCCCCTGGTTTTTTATTGGCAATGACGTGTTTTATTTCATAACTCCCTTGCTAAAAAGTGAGTTTATCGATTCACTATGGCACACAATGTGTTCTGTGTTGTGGAAGAGAATTTGTGGAACAACTAACCAAAACTAAAGCCGATATTTTCAAGGCCTTGGGACATCCAACGCGTCTATGGATAGTTGAACAACTTGCTGATGGCGAAAAATGTGTATGTGAATTTGTAGAGGCACTTGATGTTGATTTTTCAACGGTTTCCAAGCATCTATCCATACTTCGTACTAGGGGCATTGTCGGTATGGAAAAGCGTGGGAAGCAGATCTTCTATCATCTAGCTATGCCGTGTTTGCTTCATTCACTCAATTGTATTGATTGTTTACAGGATCACCAAATTCAGAAGTAGATCGCATTCCCGAAGTGGTTTCTTACCTATCATTTGGCTAAATAACCAAATGATAGGTGGTGTTATGTTTAAAATCAAAGTGTTAGGGTCTGGCTGTACTAAATGCCAAAAGCTGGCTGAAACTTGTTCTGCTGTGGCGGATTCTTTAGAGCTTGATTATCAGCTAGTTAAAGTTACAGATGTCGAAGAAATTATGGAGTACGGTGTGATGTCGACTCCGGCTTTGGTTATAGATGAACAAGTTAAGTTGACAGGTCGTCTTGCCAGTCCTGCGGAGATCAAGGCGTTAATGCTGGCACACATTGAATCTTCAGTGTAGAGCATAGCCAAGCCGGAATAAGCGGCTTCTTCTCCGGCTTTCCATCTAAGGAAGGTGCGAATAAGCCCTCGCGACACCTTTCCTAATAATGTAGCCACAGCTCAAAGGTGGTAAATCATGATGCACCTCTTTTCTGATCTGGCGACTTGGATAACCTTTGGATTGTTAGGCATTCCTCCAGAGACCAAGCTGGCTGACGCAATACACTTTTTTATTGAAGATACCACTAAGATTTTCGCGCTGTTGATCCTGATGATTTATGTCATCGCCTTGGTGAGAGCTTCACTTAATGTTGAACGTATTCGGGATTATTTAGCGGGTAAAAATCGCTTTGTCGGTTATTTTCTGGGAGCAAGTTTTGGTGCGGTGACCCCCTTTTGCTCTTGTTCAAGTATTCCGGTGTTTCTAGGCTTCACCTCCGCAGGCATTCCTGTCGGCATCACTATGGCATTTCTTATTACTTCACCCTTAATTAATGAGGTCGCCATTCTGCTGTTGGTAAGCTTATTGGGGTGGAAGTTTACGATGATTTATGTAGGTGTAGGTCTGTCAGTGGGTATACTTGCAGGGGCTTTCCTGGATGCTGTTCGTGCTGAGCGTTGGCTACAGTCCTTTGCAGCCAAGGCGTTTGAAAGAGGGAAATTACAGGCGGGTGTATCTAATAATCAACAAGAAGCATCGGCCCCACTGATGACTTTATCGGAACGACATCAATTTGCCAAAAGTGAAACCAAAGCGATTTTTTCTCGGGTATGGAAATGGGTCATTATCGGCGTTGGGCTTGGCGCGGCACTTCATGGGTTTGTTCCGGATGGTTGGATTGAAACTCACTTGGGTGATGGTCAATGGTGGTCTGTGCCTGTTGCTGTGTTAATAGGTATTCCGCTTTATTCCAATGCGACTGGGGTTATTCCTATTATGGAAAGCCTCATCATCAATGGTCTTCCTATAGGGACAACATTGGCTTTTTGTATGGCCACGGTTGCCGCCAGTTTCCCCGAATTTATCTTGCTTAAGCAGGTGATGCAATGGCGCTTGTTAGCGATTGTTTTTACGATTTTACTGATGTCATTCACCCTTATAGGGTGGGTTTTCAACGCAATTGGTCCTATGTTGGTCTAGCTCCAATATTAAAATATTGACTAAAGTAAAGCTGTGCTTTGTGCCATCTCTTTCAGAAGAGATGCTTTAGCGGGGGCGCAGTGCTTCACCTTGCGAGGAAGTGTTGCGACTGGCTTTTCAGGGGCGATTATGGGCCAGCCCCTCGTATTTTTGGCCCCCCTAATAATCATTATCTGCAGAGATAGATGTTTAATGGTTATGCAGTCACATATCAACATGATTGAGCACAATGTATGCCGCCAATCCTCTTTGGAAGGTGAGCCCGAGGGGCTCAGGCGTGTGGCAAATGGATGACGACCTCGAGCCCACCTTGGGCGCGATTGCTTGCCAGAATATGGCCACCGTGGGCTTGCACTGCGGCATCGGCAATGGCCAGCCCCAGCCCCCAACCGCCACTCTCTCTTTCCCTGGCTGAATGCGGTCGATAGAAGGGCTTGAAAATAGCCTCCAACTCAGATTCCTCAATACCCGGGCCGTCGTCAGTAATGCTTATCTCTACCCATGGCCCCTTGGTCTCGGCGCAGATATTTACCTGGGCATGGCAGTAGCGAATGGCGTTGCGCAGCAGGTTTTCAATCGCCCGCGACAGCGGTCTTGGGTAGATGGGCAACTCCAGTTCTTCCGGTATCAGGATGCAGAGATCTTTTTGTTGCTGTTCGGCTTCAAATTCGGCATCGTCCAGTACCTGGCTCAGTGATTCGGCCAAGCCTACTTTCAGTTTGTTGTCCTGTGCCTTGAGTTTCACCCGGGAAAGTTCCAGCAGCTCGGCAATCATTTTTTCCAGTTGGTCGGCCTCGTAGGCGATACGTTCGGCTTCATCTCCGGCCATACCCTTCTTGCGTGCCAGAGCCAGTGCCAATTGCAGTCTGGTCAACGGAGTTCGCAGCTCATGGGAGATGTCGCTTATCAGTCGCTGCTGATTATTGACCATGGTTTCGATGGCGGCCGCCATGCTGTTAAAGGCCTGGGCCAGTTCGCCGATTTCGTCGTGGCGTCCGGCAGTGGCATCGTCGACCCGGCTGTTCAATTGTCCCAGCGCCAGGGCGTTGGCGCTTTGTTTCAACGAACGCAGCGGCTTGCCCAGGTGCCAGGCCAACAAACCACAGAGCAACCCTGAAAGCAGAATCGCCAGCGACAATGTCAATAACTTGTGTTCAATAAAGAAAAAGAACCAGGGCATGGGGTGGTGATCCGGCAACCGGCCATAAAGGGCATAGGGAGTGCCGTTAACCTTAAAATCGAATGGGCCGAATATCAGTTCATCGCGAAACTGGTGTGAAATTGGTACGTTAGCTTCCTCCGCCATCAACATAAAGCGGCGCATGCCTTTGGACACTCTGTGAGTGTTGATTATCTGTCCCTGCTCATTGACCAGATAGATGCGAATTGGCTTGCCTTCCATGCTGCGTCTGCGCTCCCAATGGTGCAGAAAGCGGCCATTCAACTTGGCCGGTTCCTGTTGCAGCTCATCGGCGACCTGAGACAAGACCTCCCGCAGTTTAGGCGGCATTGGGGCCCTGTCATGGTTTTGCTGCAGCAGCGGCAGCATGCCAACAGCAAGAATGATCAGGCTGCTGCAGAGCCAAAAGCCCAGCAGCAGTTTGATAAAGAGGCGATTGGGCAGGGAAAATGATTTCATCAGGGGATCCAGATATAACCTTTGCCACGTATGGTCTTGACCCTGGGGCGACCGTCGCTGCGTTCCGGCAGTTTCTTGCGTAGGTTGGAAAGGTGCATGTCCAGGCTGCGATCAAAGGGCATCAACTTTTTGCCCAGCACGGTTTCGCTAAGCTCATCTTTGCTGATCAGTTCGCCGGCCTGATTGGCCAGGGTATAGAGCAGGCTGAACTCAGTACCGGTCAGCAACAGTAACTGTTCATTGCAATAGGCTTCCTGACGGGCAGAGTCCAGGCTGAGATCGCCTATGGTTTGAATACCGCTCTGGGGAATGTCCTGCGGGGTGATATTGGCACGGCGTATGATGGCGCGGATCCTGGCAACCAGTTCCCTGTCATTGAAAGGCTTGGGCAGATAGTCGTCTGCGCCTATCTCCAGGCCAACCACTCTGTCTATCTCATCGCCACGGGCGGTAAGCATAAGCACGGGGGTTTGTTTCTTGCCACGCAGCTCCCTGAGCACTTCGAAGCCGTTGAGCTTGGGCAGCATCACATCCAATAGGATCAGGTCGTAATCATTGGCAATCGCCAGTTCCAGGCCGCTCTGACCATCATGGGCCAGTGTCAGCTCAAAGCCTTCCAGCTCCAGCAATTGCCCCAAGAGTTCTGCCAGGCCCAGGTCATCGTCTATCAATAAAATCCGGCTCATTTATACGCCTCACACAATTTCTCTCTGCCGAGTATACCCGCTTTTGAGTCAACTGCGGTTTAGCTGTGTAAGTCTGGGTAAAGATACGGATCTTCAACCCGGATAACCAAGCTTTACAGTGCTTTACTCAGTTTGAACCCACACTTACACATAGAGGACTAGACTGGAAGACGTCAAATACTTCCCGACCGAGAACGAGGATATCCATATGAAGACTTCAATCAAAGCAAGCTTGCTGGCCCTGATCGCCGGCACCACTCTGATGGCTGGTGCGGTACAAGCCGGTGACGGCTACGGCGATTGTCCGCACCGTGACGGCGACCGTGGTTATCACCACATGAAGGGCGAGCGTGGCTACCATCACATGAAGGGTGAGCGCGGCTATCACCACCACATGAAAGGTGACAAGGGCCATTTTGGCATGTATGGCCTGCGAGGTCTGGATCTGACCGACGCCCAGAAAACAGAGATCCAGGCGTTGATGGAACAACACAGAAGCAGCATGTCACGTCCTGACAAGGAAACCCGAGCAGCACACAGAGCCGAAATGCAGGCACTGATGACCTCAGGCAACTTCGATGAAGCCAAGGCCAAAAAGATTATCGAGCAGCGTCAGCAAGTGCGTGAACAACATATGTTGGAGCGCATGAAGTTACACAATCAAATTTATAATTTGCTGACACCTGAACAGCAAGCGAAATTCAAAGAAGGTCCTTACCGTTGTGGTGATTGTTTCGGGCCAGCGGCAAATTAAATCTGCTACTATGGGCTCAGTGACTCCCGACCGCTGAGCCCTTGAATGACACCGACTTCCCGCTACGAGTTTTGGGTTAAATTGGCGAGCCGCGCCGCAGTGGCGACCGCGATTACCCTGATCCTGATAAAACTGGCTGCCTGGCTCTGGTCCGGGTCTGCCAGTATGTTGGCTTCCCTGACCGACTCCTTTGCCGATGCCCTGGCATCCATAGTTAACTTTATTGCCATTCGCTATGCCCTGGTCCCTGCCGATCAGGAGCACAGGTATGGTCACGGCAAGGCTGAGCCTCTGGCATCTTTGGCGCAATCGGCCTTTATTATGGGGACGGCATTCCTGCTGCTGTTTCACGGCGGCGAGCGCCTGGTCAATCCCATGCCTTTGACCCATGCCACTCTAGGTATTGTGGTATCCATTATCGCCATGGTGCTGACCTTGGCTTTGGTATTACTGCAAAAACGGGCCTTGGCGGCCACCAAGAGCACAGTGGTCGAAGCCGATGCCCTGCACTATAAGTCAGATCTTTTTCTCAATGGCGCCGTGCTTTTGGCGCTGGTCTTGGCGCAATATGGCTGGTGGTGGGCCGATGGTCTGTTCGCGGTATTGATCGCCCTCTACATAGGTCAACAGGCCTGGTCGCTGGGGTATCGCTCGATTCAGGCCTTGCTCGATAGGGAGCTGGATGATGAAACCCGGCTGCGCATTCGGCAATTGGCCGAGCAGGATACTCAAGTGCGTGGCATTCATGACCTGCGTACCCGTCAGGCGGGCAAGACCACCTTTATTCAACTGCATCTGGAGTTGGACAAAGAGCTGAGCCTGCAACAGGCCCACGATATTGCCGTGGCCACAGGCGAGCGGATCCGCGCCGACTTTGACCATGCCGAGGTGATTATTCACCAGGATCCTGTGTAGCGGGCACTGTCATGGCATGGATGCAACAACAGAGGTTGAATCTCGAAGGGGGTGAGCTGCACTGTCGGTATTATCCATTAAGCAGTCGTCTGGAACTTGAATGGCAGGGGCAACAGTGTTTTTGTCAGCGCCTCTATGGTTTGCCAAGACGGCAAACCATAGTCTTGAATGGTCAAGACTACCGACTGGAGATCATCTCTTTACCGCTTTGGCGCGCCGAGTTGATTGCAGCAGATGGTTCCAGTTGGCCACTCTTGCCTGATCGCAGACGCAGGGGACTGATCCGTTGGGGCTATTCCCTGAGTTTGGCGGCCCTGCGTCTGGGCGCCAAAATCCTCTCTTAATAACCTTCACCCTTGGACTTATTTGGGTTATGTCCCCATCTTTATGAGGTTTCAGTCCATCGCCAGTTCTTTGAGCTTGCGGGTCAGGGTGTTGCGGCCCCATCCCAGGCGTTTGGCGGCTTCCTGTTTATGGCCCTGGGTATGCTCCAGCGCGGTTTCCAGCAAGATGCGCTCAAACGCGGGTTGGATTTCGGTCAGCAGATCGCTCTCGCCCTGTGACAGGCGCATATCCAGCCACAATTTGAGGGCGTTTTGCCAATCCTGGGACGGGTTTGCACTGCCTTGAGTTGCCTTGGGCTCCTTGAATAGCTCAGGCGGCAGATCCTGAGGGATAATTTCCTGGCCTGAAGCCATCACGGTCAACCAGCGGCAGGTGTTTTCCAACTGGCGCACGTTGCCGGGCCAAGGCAGTTGCTGCAGCTTGGCGGCGGTTTCCGGGGTGAGTATTTTGGCCTCTACCCCTATCTCTTTGGCGGCACTGGCCAGGAAATGGCGTGCCAACTGCGGAATGTCTTCCCGCCGCTGCGACAGCGGTGGCAGATGAACTCGAATCACGTTCAGGCGGTGGAACAAGTCTTCCCTAAAGCCCCCCTTGAGTACCAGTTGTTCCAGGTCCTGATGGGTTGCGGCAATAATCCTGACATCGACTTGCACCGGGGAGTGGCCGCCGACCCGATAGAATTGGCCATCGGCCAGTACCCGCAACAGCCGGGTCTGTACGTCCAGTGGCATATCGCCTATCTCATCGAGAAACAGGGTGCCGCCATTGGCCTGCTCAAACCGCCCCTGACGCACACTGGCAGCGCCGGTGAAAGCGCCTTTTTCGTGGCCGAACAGCTCGGATTCGATCAGCTCCTTGGGGATGGCCGCCATATTGAGGGCGATAAAGGGTTTGTCTTTGCGTGGGCTGTGTTTGTGTAGCGCCCCGGCAACCAACTCTTTACCCGTACCGGACTGACCGTTGATTAGCACACTTATCGATGAGCGCGACAAACGGCCTATGGCGCGAAACACCTCCTGCATTGCGGGGGCTTCGCCGATGATCTCCGGTGCCTTGACCTGAGGCTCGGCCGCTGCAGGAGCCTGCTCTGTGGCATGGTTGAGCGCCCGCTCCACCAGGGCAATCGCCTCATCTATGTCGAAGGGCTTGGGCAGATACTCGAACGCCCCGGCCTGATAGGCGCTGACGGCACTGTCTAGATCTGAATGGGCCGTCATTATGATCACCGGGATATGGGGATAATGCAGGCCGATACGTTCCAGCAGGGTCAGGCCATCGGTCCCCGGCATGCGGATATCCGAGACTATGACCTTGGGCTGGGAGATTTCCAGCGCCTGCCACAGTGACTCGGCGGCGGCAAAGCTGGCGCAGCTGAGTTTGGCACCTTGCAGTGCCCGTTCCAGCACCCAACGAATTGAACTGTCATCATCGAGGATCCAAACCTGTTCACTCATATTGTTTCCTCTCTTGTTAGCCGCTGTGGTTGTTGATCGGCAATGTCAGGCTGAACTCTGTGTGCCCCGGGGCCGAATCGCAGTCGATACGGCCGCCGTGCAGCCTGGCAATATTGTGGGCGATGGATAGCCCCAGGCCGTTACCGTCCTTACGGCCTGTGACCATGGGGTAAAACAGGGTATCCACCAGTTCCGGGGCGATACCCGGGCCGTTGTCTATGATTGACAGCACCAACACCAACTTGTGTCTCTGGTTACCTATGGTGACCTGATGGGCGGTGCGGGTGCGGATCATGATATCGCCGCCCTGATGCTCCAAGGCTTGTACTGCATTTTGCACTATGTTGAGGATTGCCTGTTGCAGTTGATCTTCATCCATAGGCAAGTCTGGAATGGATGGGTCGTAATCCTGACGCAGATGTATCTGTTGCGGCAGGGTCACACTCACCAGATTGATCACCTTTTGCAGTACCAGATGTATGTTCTGCAGCTTGTGCTGCGATGGTTTCTGTGGCCCCAGCAATCGGTCTACCAGGGCGCGCAGCCTGTCGGCCTGCTCTATGATGAGTGTGGTGAACTCCTTGAGCTGCGGCTCGCTAAGCTCGCGGGACAACAGCTGCGCCGCACCGCGCAGTCCACCCAGCGGGTTTTTGATCTCATGGGCCAGGTTGCGCACCAGATATTGGGCCGCCTGCTGCTGGGCATCCAGAGTCAACTGCTGGTGAATACGCCGCTGCTGATCCACCTGCCTGAGTTCCAACAGGCTCAAGGGCTTGAGCTGTTCTCCCTGCTCCAGTGGGATCAGTGTCATATCTACAGTGTGGTGCTGGCCATCCAGGCTGATGAGTTGGGCGGTATTGACCGTCAGCCCCTGACGTTCCAGCACTGCGCTTTGCAGCACCCTGGGTTCAACCCCTATGGCATGCAGATGCTCTGTCAGTACCTGCTCCTGCAACCTGTGGCGGGAGACGCCCAGCAACTGCTCGGCAGCGGCGTTGGCATAGCTGGGGAGCAGGTCACTGTCGATGACCAGAACGGCAGTTGCCAGATGATTGAGCAGGATATTTGTGTCCATAGAGTTTCCCATAGCAGGATTGCACCATAATGGTGCACCAATTCGGTGCAGGCCGCAAGCCAACAACTCTGTGGACTAACTCGAAATGCAAAGTAGCTAATTCATTGAAATAACATTAGTTACTTGGCTTGGGGCCCTTCCCGGGAGCCGGGAAGGCGGGTTGCATCAGTCCGGCTTGGTGCAGAAAAATGGTTATGGGACTACTGGATGCAAGGACTTTGCCGTTTTGTTGCACCGCCTTGAGTTGCAGCGTGTGTTCGCCGCGGTCGATGTCCTTGAGCTGGAAGAGATTGCTGCGCTGAGCGTCGCTGGTGGAGATGCCATCTATGTAGAGTTGCAGAAAATGACCCGATGCCAGCTCCGGCTCTACTTCTACCTGAACCTGAAAATCACCGGCGTTATCGCGAATGGTTTCTTCATGCTGTGGTGAAAGTATCTTCAACCCATAGCCGACCTGTTCCACTTCTATGGGATCGGGCAGAGCTTTAGGCGTTTCCAGGCTTATTTGATTCTGGGTCTTGTCGGTGAATTCCACTGCCTGGGCTTGGGGGGTGGGTTCATCACTGTAATGCACCTTGCCATCTTTATCGACCCACTTATAGACAGTCGCCTGGGCAACCAGCGACAGCAGTGCCAGGCTGATTATCATCAGAGTACGCATAAAGACTTCCCTTGTTATGCAGTTGTGAACTTGTTTCAGATTAGCCTGTTTATTGGCAAAAATCACTGCCTTTAAAGGCTGGCCTGAAAAACCTGTCGGCTCAGCTCAAGGTCGACCCGGCCGTCTTCCCCCAGTTGGGTCAGGCCCTGGCGCTCAAGGTTTTCCAGCAGCGGCGTTATGGCCTCGTGGCCTATGCCATAGTCACTGAGGTGAGTCTTGATTCCCATGGATTCAAAGAACAGCCGGGTTTGCTCTATGGCTGCATCTATGCGTTGTTCTTCGCTGCCGTCGCTGAGTTGCCAGACCCGTTCGGCATACTGCAGCAGCTTGGCGTGTTTGGCTGCTTTTCTCAGGCGCAGCATGGCCGGCAGCAGTATGGCGAGGGTCACGGCATGATCCAGGTCGTGGCGCACCGTCAGTTCGTGACCCAGCTTATGGGTCGACCAGTCTTGCGGAACACCGGCGCCGATCAGGCCGTTGAGCGCCATGGTAGCGCTGAACATGATATTGGCGCGCACCTGATAGTTTTCGGGCTCTGCCAGCGCCTTGGGGCCTTCCTCTATCAGAGTGAGCAGCAGGCCTTCGGCAAACCTGTCCTGTACCTTGGCGTCGACCGGGTAAGTCAGGTACTGCTCGGTCACGTGCACAAAGGCATCTACCACGCCGTTGGCAACCTGTGGTTGCGGCAAGCTGAAACTCAGTTGTGGTGCCAGCACAGAGAAGCGGGGAAACACCGAGGGATGACGAAAGGAGCGCTTGAGGCCAAGAGCGCTATTGCTGATCACCGCGCAGTTATTCATCTCTGAGCCCGTGGCCGGCAGGGTCAGCACAGTACCGAGCGGCAGAGCTTGGTCAATGTGGCGACCGTCGGTTTCCAGTATCTCCCAGGGTTCTCCCTGATAGGGCACGGCGGCGGCAATAAACTTGCCCGCATCTATTATGGAACCGCCGCCGATGGCGAGAATAAAGTCCAGCTTTTGTTGCCTTATCTGCTCTACCGCCTGCAACAGCTGGTGGTACTCGGGGTTGGGGCTAATGCCGCCGAACTCGGCGCAGACACGTTGACCCAATACTAGGCCGACTTGGGTCAGGGTGCCATTGCGTTTGGCGCTTTGGCCGCCGTAGAGCAAGAGCACTCTGGCATCATTGGGCACCAGAGTGTCCAACTGCTCCAGGCTGCTACGGCCAAAGAGCAAGCGGGTTGGATTGTAAAATTCAAAATCGTACATCTTGAACTCCTGTCAGCCGTGAGTATTGCCGCCTAGGGCGTAGGGACGTTGCCAGTCAAGCCAGGCATAGAGATGGGCGATATCCTGCATTACCCAAGTGGGAATCGCTTCAGCTTGTTTGGCTGACAGCTGCGTAGGCGCATCTGTTGAATTGGGCGCTGGCCCGGACTCGGCTTGGTGCATCTCTGTTGCCAAAAAGCGCTGGCGAAACAGCTGGGGCCAGGCCGCCAACTGTTGCTCTGCCAGATGCAGCGGCGGCTTTTGCTGCTGGCGTGCCACCAACACCAGGGTGCAGTGCAGCGTCAGCCCAAGCCAGAGAAAACTCTGCCAGTCCTGCAGCTCCCGCTGGCCTGTGTTGGGCTCGAGCTTCAAAAAGCCGACTTCTTGCCCCAGTTGCCTCAGCGCCGCATGGGCTTGCCAGCGCAGGGCGTTGTCGGCTTTACCTGTATTGATACTGGCAAGCCAAGCCCGTTCCAGCTCGATAAAGTGGCACACATAGCTGTCGAGCCAGCGCCGGGTCCAACTGGGAATAAACAGATGCATCGCCAGAAATGCCATCAGGGCGCCGGTAAAGGTGTCCAGCGCTCGGTAGAAGGCGATATAGGGGTCGCTTGGCAACAACAGGGTGATGGCAAACACCATCAGCATGGTGAGCCAGAATACATGGATCTCGTATCTGGCCTTGTAAAAGGTGGCAAAGGCCAGAAAGGCACTCAGGCAGGTGGCCGGTAATAACCAGCTACCGGCGCCCAGATACCAGATAAGCCCCAGTGCCAACACAGAGCCGAGCACTGTGCCATAGAAGCGGCTCCAGATCCTGGCCTGCAACTGCCCGAGCGGCGCTACCATCAGCACTATGTAGGCGGTGAGCGTCACCCAATACCCCTGCGGCAGTTGCAGTAGTTCCACCACGGCCTGACAACACAGCAGAGTGAACAGAATTCTCAGGCCGTGGTGCCATTCCCGCGAGTGTTTCACCAGGGCCTTGCGCCATTGACTGCGAACGCTTTGGGCATCGGAAGGCCAGATAAGCTCCAGGCGCTCGCGCCAGTCGGCTGCCAGTGGTCTTTGGGGATCCAGCGCCAAGGCCAGGCGGTTGGCAGCATCCAACAGCAGAGGTTGCGGCTTGTCACCCAAGGGCGGCGGCGTCGGCTTGATGCCTTTTTCCCTGTGGGTCTTGAGTTCGTTGGCAAAATTGGCCAAATACTGCTGCAGTGCCGGGTTGGCGGCATCATTTTGTTGCAGCCTGCCTATGCTCTCCAGAGTTTCTATCAGGATAAGATTCGACTCCAGTTGCCAGGCGATGTGTTGCACCTCGGCTTTATCCGGCATTTCCAGCAGCCAGTGGGCCAGTACGGCGATGGCATCATCGAGCTGTTCCCGCAAGGCTAGACGCTGGCCGACATTGGCGGCGTCCGAGTGGCTGAGTATATTGCACCAGAAGCCGAATTTGCGCTGCACACTGGCCAGCAGCTGTTCGCCTTGACGTATCGCCATCCAGGGCCCGGCGACGACGGCGCTGATGACTGCCAACCAGCTGCCGAACAGGCTGGAGAGCAACAACATCTTCCAGTCGGTACCCGACTCCAGCAGGTGCAGGCCGCAGATCAGGCAAAAGCCGGCGTTGTAGGTCAGCAGCTGAATGTATTTTCTTTGGTTTGAGCTGAGGCCATATAACAGGCCTATGGCGCCGAGTACGCTGATCCCCAGCCAAGGATGGATCAGGCTCAGCAAGGCCAGAGCGCTGCTGATACAGCAAAGGAGTGCCGACTTGCTCAGCAGCCCGGCTCGTTTGGGATAAGCCAGGTTGCGTCCCTGGACGCCGACCAGCCAGGCACAGATCAGGGCGTTGACGCCGCTGGCACTGTCGCCGAGAAACGAAAACAGCAATAGGCCCGCCATCATGGGCAGCCCTATGCGTAAGCCTTCAGGAAGATCGGCACGATCAGGCAGCCATTGCAGCAGGCGCTGGAATAGATAGGATAGATTCACGTTACTTTGCTTTGACAGCAGAATGGTACAAGAGGGACACCATTCTACCTCATTTGAGTCTGCTTGAGTGCCGGGCGGTTAACAATTTTCCACCCGGCAAATCGATTCACTGGGCCAACAGGGCGAAGTGCTGACTGTGGCGCTTGGGATCAAAGCGCCAGGCAATGGCCAGCATGCCCATAGACACAGCCGCGAGCAGCAACCAGGAAAGCGTGAAGCTGCTGGAGCTGTCCTTGAGATAACCCGCCAGCAGAGGCGACAGGGATGCCAGCAGGTAACCTATCCCCTGAACAAAGGCCGTCAGTTGTCCCGCCTGACTGTAGTCGTCCAGATGGTCCAAAGTGACAATCAGACTCAAGGGGAAGAGGCCACCAATGCCTATTCCCAGCAGCGCAGCCCATAACCAGGGCAGGGCCAGTGGCATCAACGCCAGCCCGATAAAACCGCCAATTGTAGACAGGAGTAACAGCCATAGCAGTGGCCTTCTGTCATGACTGCGAGCCGCAAGCGTCGGCAGCAACAGGCCTGCGACCACTTCCATCAGCGTCAGAAACGCCAGCAATAGCCCTGCCTGAGTGGCTTGCCAACCCAAGTCGATAAAGAAGGGCGCCAACCAAGCGAGCACACAGGTATAGGATGCTGTGCTCAGGCCAAAGAAAAGCCCCAACAGCCAGGCCCTGGGAATGCGGCTAAAGCTGCCTATACCCACACTTGGGCTAACTCCCGGTTTTCCTGAAGTCTTCTTTGCTGCTGTCTTGTTGAAGCCCAGGGGTTGCAGGCCGTGTTTGCCCCAGAACCAAAATAGCATCGCCGGCAGACTCAACAGAGCCCAGAAGGCCAGCGCCGACTGCCAATGACCAAACCTGTGCTCAAGCCAAGGGCTAATGGCAGCAGCCAGGGCCGCTCCACCCATGATGGCGGTTACGTAAATCCCCATGTAACGCTCAATATGCTGGCTATAGCTGCGCTTGATCATTCCGGGCAGCAGCGCCTGAATAAGGGCGATACCTAAGCCGGCAATGATTGCGGTCAGTAGCAGTTGCAGGCCGCTGCCGGCCCAGAGCCGAGCCAGGTTAGCCAAGCCAATCAGTAGCAGCGACAGTAGCAGGGTTTGGCGCTCTCCCAGTCTGGCGGCCAGCTTGGCACCGATAAACATAGCGACTCCCATGGTCATCACGGGCAGCATGGTCAGCAGTGCCAAGGAACTGTAACTGAGGGGCAAGGAAGTCCGGATAGCCTCCAGCAGTGGGCCTATGGCCGCCATACTGGGGCGCAGGTTGAGGCCGAGAATAATTAAGGTCAGGATCAGCCACACAGGCTGCCATTTTGATGAGCTCATAGTCCATTTCCTTATTTTGCTAAATTCAGTTAAGCCGAACCCTTGGCCCCTTTTTCAGGGGCCAAACAGGGCTCTTATGTCAGGTGAGTGTCAGCGCCGGCTGGGGCGCAGGCGATACCAGATAGCCGGGACAGGAAGTTTCATCAGCAATAGTGACGACATGATCAGGCCGATCCCCAGCCATTGATAGCTGTCCAGCTGTTCGCCGACCAAAAACACCCCGAGCGAGACGGCCACCACAGGGTTGATCAAGGCCATCATGCCCATGATTTGCGGTCCCAGATGTTTGATGGACCAGATCCAGGCCCAGTAGCTCAGCGCCGTGCTGAAGATGGCCAGCCAAGCGATGGCGGGCCAGGTCTTGGGCTCCGGTAGTGTGGGAGCACCGGCCACTGTCCAGGCAAGCGGGATCAGCATCAAGCCGCCGAGCAACAACTGCCAGGCGGTCAATACCAGAAGATCGCCGGTTTGCCAGCGTTGCATCCAGCGGGATGATTGGGCCACCAGCAGAGTGGCACTCAGGGCGCAGAGCACACCAATCAGATCCAGCTTGGCCGAAGGATTGAGCAACAAGATCACTCCACTCAGTCCCAGCAGCGCCAGCAAGGTCCACTTCAATGCCGGCCTTTGGCCATCAAGCAGCCAGGCCAGCAGCAGAAACATCAGTGGCAGTGTGGCCCCCAGGGTGCCAGCCACTGCGCCTGGCAGGCGGTAGGCGCCCATAAACAGCAAGGCGAAGAAGGCGCCGATATTACAAAATGCCAGCAAGAGTATTTTGCTCCAGGCGAGCGAAGGCAGCTTGGGTCGCAGCAGCAATAACAGGATCCCGGCCGGTAGTGCGCGCCAGACGGCGACCCAGAAAGGGGACATATCCTGCAGGTACAGGCTGACCAGGGCATAGGTGGTCCCCCAGAAGACGGGAGCCAAGAGTGCGATTAAGTAAGGCATTTCTTTTCTTAAAGTATCTTGATGTGAAGATATTTTAGAATTCAGTGCCGGGATAAGCAAGTCGCATTTGAAAAAGAGCTGGACTCTCTGTGGGTGATAATGCTAACTAATTGAATATTAATTTAATCTTGATAGGTTAGTTTACCCTGCTCATCATAGACCCGGGTATGCAGCACCTTGCCATTCGTGCCTATATCTTCCTGCAGATAGTTGCGCCCCTGTTCATCGAAGTAGCTCAGGGTCTGTGGTATGAGCTTGTCCCGGTCGAAACGTTTGCTCACCTGTAGCTGACCATTGCAGTGAAAGAGCTGTTCCTCGCCCTGCTTGGCGCCTCGACTGTAGGGGGTGCGTTTGCTCAAGGCGCCATTGCTCTCGCAATAACTGAGCCAGATGCCATCGGCGGCTATCGAAGGAAAGAAACCATAATGTTGCTCGGACTGGCGCTGGCCATTGCGCCAGAAGGTGTGCTGCACTGCGGTGCGCTGCCGACGGTCGAACAGGTAGTCCAACTTGAGCCGGCCGTTGGCGTAGTAACCTTGTTCCTTGAGTTTTCTGAGATTTTCTTCATCCAGATGCTCACTGAAGTTCTTTAATGAGCCATCGGGGAAATAGCTTTTCCAGACAGTGAATTTCTCGCCGTCCCGTTTGAACTGTTTCCTTCGCTCCCGTCCCTGCTCATAGGAGATGAATTCAATTACTGTACCCTGGTCGAAACGCTTGAAACTGTCGAGTTGGCCTTGGCTATCGTAGAGCCAGAGCTCTTGGCGCTCACCGTCTCGATACAACTCCCGGCTGCGTAATTGAGTTTGCTGGTATTGAAAGTTCAGCTGCCAACCGTGCAACTTGCCATTTTTATACCAAGCGCTTTGGTTTAGTAGACGCTCGGGCGGCGCGGATGTGCTGAAGCTGTAGCCATGCCGCAGGCCATCCTTGAACTGGGCTGCGCTATAGCTGGGGCGATCCGGCGCTCCCCAAATGGCAATGCCGCTGAAGGGTTCTCCTCGGTATCCGTCAATGCAGTCTTCGAGGTAATAACCCAGGGCGCCATTGTCATCCTTTACTTCCCGGCAGTGGATTGGCTCCAGCTTGTCAGCTTTAATCGGCAGTTGCACCTCAGAGTGACAACCAGCCAGCAGCAAGAGAGTGAGTAAAAAGAGGCTGTAATTCATAGCAGATCCTTGCTTAACGAAGTGGCTCATTGTCGCTGCCGTTACTGCTTGGCTCAAGTCTCTTGCCGATGGGCTGTTGGCTTTTTGACTCTTTAACATCGAAACCCGCCTTGGATCACATCTGCACAACAAGAGAGGGAGTAAGCTGGTCTTGTATGCAAGTCATTGATTATAAAGGGTAAGTATTGCTTAATTTGCAATTCTACAAAATATAAGTGTAAAAAGAGGTGATGAGTATGAACGTGAATCGACGTCAGGCAATGGGCCAGATAGTAGGTTTGGTTGGAGTAGCCGCCGGGAGCTCGCTGATTGCGACCACAACCCTGGCAGCAGAGTCTTGTTCCGGAGATACCAGCATAGGGATCGGCAGTGAAGGGGGCAGCGATCTGGGCACCAAGCTACTGACCTACGTGAAATTGGACCCGATGGAAGTCGCCAAACTGGCCTATGAAGGTTATGGCCGCGGTGGTTGTATGTACGGTGTGTTTGATGCCCTGGTGAAGGCTTTGGCGGCCAAGGGGCATGAGGATGCCTGTAAATTCGCTGCTATCCCTACCAACCTGGCAGCCTATGGTGGCGGCGGTATCGCAGGTTGGGGAACCCTGTGTGGCTGCTTGAATGCGGCGGCTATGGCGGTCAACGTTCTGGGTGGGGTCAACCGCACTGCGGTGATCCGCTCCGTGTATCGCTACTATGAACACACAGCCATGCCGAGAAATGATGAAGCCTTCCTCAAGGCGATTGGCGCACCGACCCGTACAGACAACGCAGGTGAGCTATTGACCGCAGATAAGATAGGCCAGTCGGTTGCCAATTCTATTCTTTGCCATACCTCGGTGACCCACTGGTCGAAAGCGAGCAAGTACGGCTCCAGTCATCAGGCGAAACTGGAGCGCTGCGCTCAGCTGACGGCCGAGATTGCCTATGTCACTACTGACTTCCTCAATAAGTCGCTGGACAATGCCCTGGACGCTGAAATGGTGGCAGAGGGTAATGCCGAGTGTAGCGGTTGTCACAGCAGCACCAAACGTGAGCCGGATACCTACATAGGGGCCGATGTTAATTCACAGATGGAATGTCAGAGCTGCCACAGCGCCCATGATATTGGCGCCGGTTTGACCGGGGTTCATGAAGGTGCGTCCTGCAGCGATTGTCACTAGGAGGCTGTTATGAAACATAAGAGTTTGATAGTGGCGTCTTTGCTGTTGTGCTTGGGTGGTTGTGATTGGTTGGACGATGATGATGACCCTGTGGTTCCGCCTACGCCGGAGCCGGGGCAGTCTGTGTCCATCAATGAAGCCGAAAGCCTCAAGGTAGCACTGAGCGCCGTGGATCCTCAAAGCCAGGCGTTGACCTTTAGTCTGACCACGGCGGAAGGTAAACCTGTCAAGGATGCCGGCAGCAACTATGTGGTGATGTATCTCAAGATGCCGGCTGAGCAGGTATCAGCCTTTTCCATGCCTTGGCACAAGGGCGCACGTTTCGAATGCAGTGAAACCGTCGACACCTGTGCTGGCACCATGGAAGCGCTGGAGACTGAAGGCCAATATCGCTTTACGCCGGAAGGGCTTGAGGAGCTGAACCAGACAGAGGGTGAACTCAAGTTGGCGGTGATCCTCACCGGGGCCAAGGCCCAGAGTGCGCCTGAACTTATCAGCGCTCCCTGAATGATTTGAGTTTCAGAGCCTTAAAATAGTAGCGCCCCAGGATTGCTCCCGGGGCGCTTTTTTTATTATCCGATGGCTTGACTCATCGGTTGATTGCAGGGCAATTAGAGGCTGTAGTACAGCTCAAATTCGACAGGGTGAGTGGTACGGCTGACACGCTCGGCCTCGGCTTGTTTCAGCTTGAGGTAAGAGTCGATAAAGTCATCGCTGAACACACCGCCGCGGGTCAGGAACTCACGGTCTGCATCCAGAGCCGCCAGGGCGACTTCCAGAGATTCGGCCACAGTCGGGATTTCCGCTGCTTCTTCGGCCGGCAGATCGTACAGATCCTTGTCCATGGCATCACCAGGGTGGATCTTGTTCTGGATACCGTCCAGACCGGCCATCAGCAGTGCTGCAAAGGCCAGATAAGGGTTGGCCATAGGATCCGGGAAGCGGGTTTCGATACGGCGAGCCTTAGGGCTAGGTACCACAGGGATACGGATAGAAGCGGAGCGGTTGCGGGCAGAATATGCCAGCATCACGGGGGCTTCAAAGTGTGGCACCAAACGCTTGTAGGAGTTGGTGCTTGGGTTGGTGAAGGCGTTCAGGGCACGGGCGTGCTTGATGATACCGCCGATATAGTACAGGGCAGTTTCAGACAGGCCGCCGTACTTGTCACCGGCAAACAGGTTGGTACCGTCTTTAGAGAGTGACTGGTGAACGTGCATGCCGCTGCCGTTGTCGCCGACAATCGGCTTGGGCATAAAGGTCGCAGTCTTGCCGTAGGCGTGAGCCATATTGTGGATCACATACTTAAGCTCTTGAATCTCATCGGCTTTCTTTGTAAGCGTGTTGAAGCGCGTGGCGATCTCGTTCTGACCAGCGGTAGCTACTTCATGGTGGTGAGCTTCCACAATTTGACCCATTTCTTCCAGCACCAGACACATGGCGCTACGCAGATCCTGTGAAGAGTCTACCGGTGCTACCGGGAAGTAACCGCCCTTAACGAATGGACGGTGGCCTGTGTTGCCGTCTTCATAGCTGGTGCCTGAGTTCCATGCCGCTTCTTTGGCATCTATCTTGACGAAGGTGCCGCTCATGTCGGTACCGAAACGCACGTCATCGAACAGGAAAAATTCTGGCTCAGGGCCGATCAGCACAGTGTCGGCGATGCCGGTAGAACGCAAGTATTCTTCGGCTTTTTTGGCGATGGAGCGAGGGTCACGCTCATACCCCTGCATAGTGCCGGGTTCGAGAATATCGCAGCGGATCAGTGCTGTGGTTTCTTCGGTAAATGGGTCCAGTACAAAGCTGTCTGGATCTGGCATCAGTACCATGTCTGATTCGTTGATTCCTTTCCAGCCACCGATGGATGAACCATCAAACATCTTGCCGTCTTCAAAGAAATCAGCATCTACCTGATGAGTCGGGATAGATACATGCTGTTCCTTACCTTTGGTATCGGTAAAGCGTAAATCAACAAACTTAACTTCCAACTCTTGCAGCTGTTGTAAAACTGATTCGACTGACATTATCAAGCCTCCGGTAGGGTAAAGGGGGTGCCCTTTGTCAACTCTTAGTATTTAGCGTCTGGCGCCTTGTTGGTTTCTATTAAGCCAAACTCATGCCAAGATGCTAAGATATTGAAAATAAAGGGAGTGGTAAAATCGAGGGCTGGCGAGACAAGCGGGTTTGCACTATAATGGTGCGTGCTGTGTTCCAAAAAGGTGCGCTCACCATAATGGTGCGTGCGCTTATTCAGTAGGATATTCATAGGTGTTTAAAAAATAATCCTGTGCGATAGCCCCTCGCTAGAGTAGAATGGCACGCTTTTTAAAGCAACCATCCGGGGAAATAGTGTTCCCCAGCATGATGCTAGCCCAGGTTTTATAAGGCCTGGAAGGCAATCGCCAAGCAGTCATAAAGCGGTTGTACCATTCAATTTATATTGCTGCATCCCACAGAACAGAGATCGTAAGAGGCAAAACTGTGTTAGAGAATTTACGTAACATCGCCATCATAGCGCACGTTGACCATGGTAAGACTACCCTGGTAGACAAGCTGTTGGCACAGTCAGGAACCCTGGCAACCCGCGGAGAAGCCACCGAGCGGGTGATGGACTCCAACGATCTGGAGAAAGAACGTGGGATCACTATTCTGGCGAAGAACACCGCCATTAAGTGGAACGACTACCGCATTAACATAGTAGATACCCCTGGGCACGCCGACTTCGGTGGTGAAGTAGAGCGGGTTCTGTCTATGGTTGACTCTGTACTGCTGCTGGTTGATGCGCAGGACGGTCCAATGCCACAGACACGCTTCGTGACCAAGAAAGCATTTGCCCAAGGCCTTAAGCCTATTGTGGTTATCAACAAGATTGACCGTCCTGGCGCTCGTCCAGATTGGGTTATCGATCAGGTATTTGACCTGTTCGACAACCTGGGTGCTACCGACGAACAGTTGGACTTCCCTATTGTGTATGCTTCTGCTCTGAATGGTTTTGCCAGCTTGGATCCCGATGAAGCCAGTGAAGATATGACGCCGCTGTTCCAGACTATCGTTGAAAAAGTATCTCCTCCGGATGCCGATGCCGATGGTCCATTCCAGATGCAGATCTCTCAGCTGGACTACAACAGCTATGTAGGGGTTATCGGTGTGGGTCGTATCAAGCGCGGTAGCATCAAGACCAACCAGCAGGTCACTATTGTTGGTGCCGACGGTAAAACCCGTAACGGCAAAGTTGGCCAGGTTCTGGGCTATATGGGCCTGGATCGCCACGAAGTGGACAGCGCCAATGCCGGTGATATCGTTGCCATCACAGGCCTGGGCGAGCTGAAGATTTCCGACACCATCTGCGCCGTCGGTCATGCCGAAGCATTGCCACCCCTGTCTGTTGATGAACCAACCATGACTATGACCTTCCAGGTCAACACCTCTCCTTTCGCAGGTAAAGAAGGTAAGTACGTGACTTCACGTAACATCCTTGAGCGTCTGCAACAGGAGCTGGTACACAACGTGGCCCTGCGTGTTGAAGAAACCGAGAGTCCGGATCGTTTCCGCGTCTCCGGCCGTGGTGAACTGCACCTGTCTATCCTGATCGAAAACATGCGTCGTGAAGGTTATGAGCTGGCGGTTTCCCGTCCTGAAGTGATCATCAAAGAGATCGACGGCGAGAAGTGCGAACCATACGAGCAACTAACCGTGGATGTGGAAGAAGAGCATCAGGGTGGCGTTATCGAGAAGCTGGGTACCCGTAAGGCCGACATGCGCGACATGCAGCCAGATGGCAAGGGTCGCGTACGTATCGATTTCATGATCCCAAGCCGCGGCTTGATCGGTTTCCAGACTGAGTTTATGACAGCCACTTCGGGTACAGGTCTGCTGTATCATACCTTCGACCATTACGGTCCATACAAGGGTGGCGATATCGGCCAGCGTACCAACGGAGTATTGATCTCCAATGCGACCGGTAAGGCACTGACCTTTGCTCTGTTTGGTCTGCAGGATCGCGGTCGTCTGATGATTGGTCATGCCGCCGAGGTTTATGAAGGCCAGGTGATAGGTATTCACAGCCGTTCCAACGACCTGACAGTAAACTGCCTCAAGGGCAAGCAGTTGACCAACATGCGTGCTTCAGGTACTGACGAAGCTCAGGTACTGACTCCGCATATCCAGATGTCTCTGGAGCAAGCGCTGGAATTCATCGATGATGATGAACTGGTGGAAGTAACGCCTAAGAGCATTCGGATCCGTAAGCGTCATCTGACTGAAAACGACCGTAAGCGCGCCAGCCGCGGTTGATTGTGGTTGCGTTCGAGGTGATAGCCTCACAGTGAATAAAAAGCCCCGCTAAGCTAGCTTAGCGGGGCTTTTGTTTATCAAGATTAATCCTCTATTTGTCCCCTGCGATATTGCTGCTGCCATTGCTTGGGGGATAATCCCGTCCAAGTTTTAAAATGACGACTAAAAACAGCGATCTCGGCATAACCTAATTGCAGTGCCAGTTCGGTAATGGTTTGGGTGCCATAACTGAGTTGCTGTTTAGCGATATTCTGTCTGACTTCTTGCAGCAATTGACGATAGCTAAGCCCAGTCTCTTTGAGTCTTGCCTGTAACGTGCGCTCGTGTATCCCCAGCGCAGTTGATACCCTTTCAATACAACACTCTCCGGTTGGAAGTAATCGGTGAATTAAGTCTCTTGCCTGATCGGCCAGATTATCGGGATAGCGGCTCTGTAAATATTGTAGATGTGACTGAAAATGGCGGTTGAGTGCTCCCTCATCGTGATAGTTACGCCCGGTTAATTGTGCAGTTTTAAGTACTACGCCATCAAAGGATTCACGAAAGCGCACTAAGTGGGCAAAGTGCTGGGGTTCAAGTTCGCTGGGCTTACTTTGACACAAATGTAAGGGGATAGTGTTAATGTTGATATTCAGCAGGCTTGAAACAAACATTGCCAGTTGTGCCACGCTCAGTTGCATCAATTGTTCAATGCCACGGCAGTGAACATTAATTGATAAGACTAGGCGTACCATATCTCCCTGTGGTTGCAGTTGTAGCGAGATACCTGAGGCGTGCAGGTACAGATAGTCATTCACCTTTTCAAGAGCATCGGCCACGGTTGCTGTGCGGGAAATCAACATAGGTAAGTCACCGAGCACATGTAAGGTTTGCCGTTTGGCAAGCATAAGTCCGAACAGCGGCTGTTTACAGCCTAGGGCGGCGATTTCCAATAACTCGGCTAGTCGTGGATAGGCGATATAGATATTGGGATCGCGAAACTGTGCCTGACGTAATCCTGCTTGATGGATCATTTCTATGGGGTTTTCACCCAACTCCAGGACCAGTTGCTCAAATTGGGCAGCTGCACCGCTACGGACTAGGTACATGGGGCGTTGAGTTCTCTTTGGTATAAGAATCGCAATATATCAAATTTCATTCGTAATAAGTCAAGAAGATGTGCAATTAATCATCTAAATTACTATTGCCTTAATAATGAAATTAATAAATATAAAAAGAGGACATCTATGCGTTTACTGAATAAAACCGCAGTGGTGACGGGGGCAGCAGGAGGCATAGGGCAAGCAATTGTCCGTAAAATACTCGCCGAGGGAGGGAGAGTCGTTGCCGCCGATCTGTCAGTTGATTCGCTCAAGGTCTTTAACGATTTCCCCACTGATAAGTTGGTGACTTTTAGTGTCGATGTGACCGATTACAAGCAAGTTGAAGCTATGGTGGCACATGCGGTTACCCGGTTTGGTCAGCTTGATATTGTGATAAATAATGCCGGTATTGGCTCAGCCAAACCCTTGTTAGAACATGATCCTTTGGGCGATTTCGACTCAGTTACCAATGTGAATCAAAAAGGCGTATATCACGGCATTGTGGCCGGTGGACGTCAATTTCGCGCTCAAGGTACTGAAGGCGTGATCCTTAATACTTCGTCTGTCTACGCAACAATTGCCTCGGAAATGACTTTTACCTACAACGTCAGTAAAGCGGCCGTCGATATGATGACCAAATGCGCCGCGCTTGAGCTTGCCCCATTGGGCGTTCGTGTTTGCGCCATTGCTCCCGGTCGTGTCGATACTCCTATGCTGCGTCAATACGAGGCACTGGGACTCTGGGAACACATTCGTAAGGAACAAATGCGTCAGGAGTTTACTCTTCCGAGCGAGATAGCCGATGTGGCGGTATTTCTGGTGAGTGACGAGGCCAATTGCATCAACGGCTGCACAGTGCATGCTTCCGACGGTTTTGAGAATTTTAAATATCCATTGCAGAAGGAGTGATAGCTCGACCCATCAACCCAATAAGAACATGAGGAAGGCAAATATGGCTTTACCGGAAGTGATTAATCATCAAGATTTTTTATTAACCCTCAATACTAACGAAGAGCAGATCATCAAAGATGCGCTGCCGGGCGTTGATGTGTATCCGTTATTTTTGGACCCTGAAAATGGTGTTTGGGTGATCCGCGCTAAGTTTAAGCCGGGTATCACCTTACCCAAGCATTTTCATACAGGCGTAGTGCATTTTTATACCTTGGCGGGTCGGTGGCACTACCTAGAATATCCGGAACAACCCCAAACAGCCGGCAGCTATCTGTATGAGCCGGGTGGTTCTATCCACACTTTCCATTGTCCCGCCGATTCTGAAGGCGCTGATGGTGTGATGGTGATTACCGGTGTCAATGTTAACTTCGATGCCGATGGTAACTTCATGTTTATCATGGATGCCGGTTGGATTGAGCAGGCTCTTCTTGCTGCCGCCAAGGCACAAGGCATCAAGCCTCGTTACATTAAACCCGGTGCGCCGGCATCTATGAGCGATACCAAATAGGAAACCATTATGAGTTTGATGAATGCAATCGTGTTGCAGGATGGCGAAGTTACTCTGCAACAGGTCGAATTACCTAAGCCACAGGCAGGCCAAGTGTTGGTACGCAGTCTTGCTTGTGGTATTTGTGGCTCGGATATTCATATTGCGCGCCACTATAACGAAGTATTCGATTTTTACCGCAAACTAGGCATGATGCCAGAGGGGGCTGATAATCATGTTCCTGTGATGCTGGGACATGAGTTTTGTGCTGAAGTGGTTGAATTTGGTCCCGAAACCCAGCAAACCCTAGCCCTAGGCACCCGAGTTACATCGGTGCCAATCCTGATGAGTCAAAATGGTGCTGGCGTAGGGGTGACTCCCGGCGTCAATGGGGCGTATTCAGAATACTTTATTCTCGATGAAGCACAGCTGCTGCCAGTGCCGGATCATCTCCCGGCTGAAGCTGTGGCGCTGACAGAGCCACTGGCTGTAGGCTTGCATGCCGTTAATCGTGGTGAAGTCGGCACCGAAGATACTGCCTTGGTCGTTGGTTGTGGGCCTATCGGTTTAGCGGTCATTTCAGCGCTGCATCTGCAGGGTGTAGGTAATATTATTGCGGCTGATCTTCAGGGCGAAAAACTGGCATTAGCCCATGAATTCGGTGCGACTCATGGGGTTAATCCGGGTGAGCAAGATGAAGTGGCATATGCTGCTGAAATTGCCGCGGGTAATCGTGTGGTGATTTTCGAGTGTGTGGGTATTCATAAACTGATCGAAGGTTTTGTGAAGCGTTCGCCGGCCAATGCGACCATAGTGGTGACGGGGATCCACACTGCTGAAGCGAACATCAACTATGCTTACGCCACAGTGAAAGAGCTGGATATGCGTTTCTCATACTACTATCAACCACATGAGTTTGCTCAGTGTTTGCAGGAATTGACCGAGAGCAGGGTGCCTTGGAATAAGTTGCTCACAGGTAAAGTTGGGATGGACGGCGTATCGGGTGCATTCAAACAGCTTATGCAGCCGAATCAACATATTAAAGTCGTGATTGAACCTTGGCGTGATGGTGAGCTGCAAACGCTCAATTAATCATCCAACACCTTAACTCGAATTCAGCCGCTAACTTATAAAGCGGCTTTTTATTTATTTTACGCTTCATTATGGTGGGGCTGGTAATCTCAAGCAGGCTCGCTAAATCGCGATGTTGATCAATTTAGATTTGCCGGGGCATGGCCCCGGCACTTTATCGACCAATCAAAGCTGCAGATACTGCTTCAGCGGCAGATCCCGGTAGCGCTTGCCGCCGGCGGCCACTATGGCGTTGGTCAGGGCCGGTGCTACCGGGGGGACGCCGGGTTCGCCCACACCGCCGGGGACCTCGGTCGAGGCGATAATTTGTGTTTCTATCTCAGGGCATTGCGGCAACCGCAGTAGTTGATAGTTGTGGAAGTTCGACTGTTGCACCTTGCCATCCTTAAAGCTGATTTCGCCCAGCATCGCCAGGCTGAGGCCGAAGATGACCGCGCCTTCCAGCTGCGAATGCACTCTGTCAGGGTTAACCACAGTGCCGGCATCCAGCACTGAGATGGCCTGCAGCACCTGCAAACGCTCACCGTCCAGTTTGACCTTGATGGCAACCGCCACATAGCTGACAAAGCTGCGATGCACCGCAAACCCCCAGCCTTCGCCTGCCTTGGCCGGTGACAGTGCCATCCGTTTTTCGGCGGCGTCGATGACCGTCAGATAACGAGCGACATCCACAGGATGACGGCTCAGTTCTTCGCCATAGTTACCGTATTTGAAGCCCTGATTGGCAAAGTTCTCCACTCGGGGTTGCCCCAGAAGTTGCCGCCACATGGCCGGGCAACTTTGGCCGGTGCGCAGCGCCAGTTCGTCAACAAAACTGCCGATGCCGAAGGCATGCTGAATGTTGCACACAGAGCGCAGCCAGCCTATGCGGGTGTGAGCCTCGGCCTTGGCGGTTTCGCAGCGCAGCGACGGCAACTGAAACGGCAAGTCGATAAAGCCCAAATCCAGTTCGCCGTCCGAGGGCTCATCCACGCCTTCGGCAAAGGTGGAACTGATGGACGGGAAGGCGGTGCGCGACAACAGGGCTTCCACCTTGCCATCATCACTGAGCAGCGCCTGATAATGTTGGGCGCTGATGGCGTGCAGATAGCCGTTTTGCAGCTCATCTTCCCGGCTCCAGAACACCTTCACCGGCTTGCCGCTGCGCTTAGCCAGCAGCGCCGCCTCGACGCTGAAGTCCGGCTTGGACTTACGACCAAAGCCGCCGCCCAGCAGGGTGACATGCACCTTGACCTGCTCCTCCTTCAGCCCCAAAGCGGCCGCCACATTCTGCTGGGTACTCTGGGGAGTTTGGCTGCAGGCCCAGATTTCACAGCCATCCTTGGTGACTCTGGCGGTGGCCGCCGGCGGCTCCATCATGGCGTGAGCCAGATAGGGCACAGTGTAATCGGCGCTGAGCGTGCGCTCTTCGGGCCAGCTTGCGGGAGGCTGGCCCAGCTCACGCCTGACTTTGCCACTCTGTTGTACTCTTTGTTTCAGGGTGGCGATAAACGCTTGGGAGTCGTGCTTGTCGTTGGGGCTTTGCTGCCACTGGATCGCCAGTGCCTTGCGCCCTTCAAGGGCGCTCCAGCTGTTGTTGGCCAGCACAGCCACACCGCCAAGCGGCTGGAAGGCAGGCGCTCCTTTGGGAGCGGGCAGACTGATAATATCCACCACACCGGGGAAGGCGCGGGCCTTTTTATCATCGACACTCTCCGCTTGGCTGCCGAGCACAGGCGGCCGGGCAATCGCAGCATAGAGCATGCCTTCCAGACGTATATCCTGGCCATAGATGGCGCTGCCATCCAACATGGCATCCATATCCACTATGGTGCGTGACTGACCTATCTGGGTGAATTCTTCTCTGGGTTTGAGCCTGAGTTGGTTCTCATCCGGAAGCGGCAGCTTGGACGCCGCCAGCGCCAGTTCGCCATAGCTCAGGGAGCGGCCGGACGCCTTGTGAGTCACTCTGTGAGCCTTGGCGCTGACTTCTGCGACCGGCACTTGCCAATGTTCGGCGGCAGCCTGTTCCAACATGGTGCGCGCCATGGCACCCATCTGCCGCATTCTGTCGTAGTGTTTACGTATGCTGCGACTGCCATCCGTATTCTGGCTGCCGTAACGCTTGTCGGCCAGGCCCTGCACCACCACGACTTTGTCCCAGTCGGCTTCCAGTTCATCGGCCAGCACCTGAGGTATGCCTGTTCGTATGCCCTGACCCATTTCCGAGCGATGGCAGGTGAGGTAGACCTTGTCGTCTTCACCGACGGCGATAAACAGATTCAGAGGTTGCAGCTTGTCCTGCGCCAGGCTCATGGGGCTCCAGCCCAGGGCGCTGCTGCCCAGCATCAAGGCACCGCCACTGGCGCCAAAGAGTTTCAGCACATCGCGACGGCTGAAGTTTTCCACTGCGGTAAATCGGCTCATGAGCTCTGCCCCCCTTTGACGGCGACATCCTTGATGGCGCTGCGGATCCGGGTATAGGTGCCGCAGCGGCAGATATTGCCGGACATGGCATCGTCTATCTGTTGGTCACTGGGGTTGGGCGTTTCACTCAAGAGCGCCGCGGCAGACATGAGTTGCCCTGTCTGACAGTAACCGCACTGGGGAACCTTGTGTTTGCTCCAGGCAGCCTTCAGCGCCGGATTTTCCAGGCCTTCTATGGTGGTGATGTTCTTGCCCTCGGCACTTTTGAGACTGGTGAGGCAGGCTCTGGCGGGCTTACCATCCAGATGTATGGTGCAGGCACCGCAGAGTCCGGCGCCACAGCCGAATTTGGTGCCTGTTAGTCCCAGGAGATCCCTGAGGGCCCATAGCAAGGGCATATTGGGATCGGCCTCGACCGAAAACAGTCTGCCATTGATTTTGAGTTGCGACATTGTTCACTCCTTGTGCTGGTTGAGGCGTCTGAGATCTGCGCCCGTGTCTATGTCTATGGCGGCGCGGTGCAGCACTATCCGGCCCAGTCGTTGTTGTTGTAATTTCTCGGTCAGCAGGGCCTTGGCCCCTCGGTCACCCTGCAGTTGGCTAAGGGCGTTGAAGTCTGTGGCATTAAAGATAGCAGGTGCGCCGGGGGCGTCCCGGTAAAAGGCGCTGCTGCTGAGTTGGCTGCCCAGCCAACAGTCGAGCAATTCAAGGTAATCGGCGCCGTTCAGCGCCACCTGATCGGCCAGCGCCAGTAGCAGGGCATCGGCGGAGCAGGCCTTGGCCTGCTCCGCCGCCAGGGCGATGGAGTGGCCCATCCCCTGTTGCCAGAGGGGATTGAAGTAGCACTTGGCGTGCGGCGGCAACAGCGCTTGCAGCTGTTCCTTATGCGCGCCGAGAATCGTCAGCAGCGGCAGCAGCTCAAGCGTGGGGTACTTCTGGCTTGCCTGAGCGCGCATCTGCTCCAGCGCTTGCCAACTGAGGCGCAGCAGCGGCGTGCCATGGCTGTCCTGTGCCGCCAGTTTGGCGCGGCCAGGCACTGAACTGTCGGCGGCGAAACGGCTTGATGCCCCGGCGGCCAGCAACACAGGCAAGAGCCTCATGGCATCAGGCCCTCAAGCCCTGTCATGGGCGCATCAAACAAAACCCCGTGGCACTGGGCCAAAATGCTGAGGGCGATGGCCCCCGGGAGTTCGCCGCCGAGTGCCAGCCCTGCGGGGGCCGCCAGTGGCATGGCAAAGTCTGCCAGCCCAAGACCGGCATGTTTGAGTACCTTATCGCGCCTGTGAGTTGGCCCCAATAGCGCCAGATAGCGTGGGCAGCTTACTTGCAGCCGTTTGAGAATGGCGCTGTCGAGCTCGACATTGTGGTGCATCACTATGGCGCCATCCTGACGCTTGAGCCAATCGGTATCCAGCTCGTCGGCGCCGAGTTTGATTATGTCGCAACCGGCAAAGTCATGGCTGCGGGCATAGGCGGCTCTGGGGTCGACGACGCTCACCTGCCAGTCCAGTTGCAAAGCCATCTGCGCCAGCGGCTTGGCATCCAGGCCGCCGCCGAAAATCGCAAGCGCAGGTTTGGGGCCCACGGGTACGGTTAACCAGCTCTGTTGCCCGTTCTGCCCGGTTTCTTGACTCCAAATCCCGGTGCGGCGAAAGTCATTGGCGGGGAAAGGCAGAGGCTCAGCATAGGTTGAGGGGGAACCTTGGGGTAAAAAGCGCGCCTCAAGGGCTGCGGGCGCTTCACCGGCTTTTGGCATCAGCAACTGCCAGAAGCCGGATTGACCGGCATTCAGAGCCTGGCGCAACTCATCGAGTGCCAGAAAATGATTCTCCCGCCCCAGAGGCAGCAGGCAGATGTTCACCAAGCCGCCACACCCCAGTTGGTAACTGGCGTCCTGATCGTCGCGGGCGTCATAACAGACCTCCACCACCCTTTGTTCCGTCAGGGCCTTGTGTGCCTGATGGCGCAGATCGGCCTCCAAACAGCCGCCGCTGAGGATCCCCAGGCTCTGGCCCAGGGGATGAAACAGCATCATGGCTCCGGGTTTGCGATAAGAAGAGCCTTGTACCGAGGTGATCAGCGCCAGCACCCAGGGCTCGTCTGCGCTGAGAGCCCATTGTTGCAGCAAGGTTTGCAGATGGTGCGCCATAAACTTCCCATGTTTTTGGTGGAGAAGTTAGCATTGCATAAAATCGCACCGGGAAACAATCTTGCCGGGTGTGGCAAGTCAGGGAGGGGCAGCGGAACTCGGCGGCAAGCGCAATAAGAAGGCCCGCCTGTCGGCGAGCCTGAATGGTTGCGTCTAGTGACCTACATAGTCGATCATCTGCAGCAGTTGCATCCGAATCGCATCCGGCGTTTGGCTTTCCCAGAAGCCCGAGGTGTAGGCTATCAAGGGCAGCAGGAACAGCAGTCCAAGGACCAGCAGCATTACCGACTTGGCCGACCAGAAATGATGGCGGCTCAGGCCGAACCCCAGCGCCGCTTTCTTGGGACAGGCGGCCACGCAGCGCATGCAGGCCTGGCATTCATCGCTGTGCACTGTATTTTTGGTATGCACTATGATGCCGGCCGGACAGGCGCGGGTGCACTTGTCGCATTTCATCCCCTTGGACTCTATCAGGCAATGCTCCGGGGCGCGGCGGATTTTCAGCGGGCTGAGAAAACTCAGCAGTCCCAGCAGGGCGCCATAGGGGCAGAGGTAACGGCAAAATCCCTGACGGCGCCAGGCGACAATGGCAAGGATCAGGCCAAAGCAGGCCAGGGTGATGAGTCCTGGAGTGATGAAAAACAGCGCCATCTTGAGATCGGCTATCTTGTGATAATTACTCTCCAGGTAGCCGGGGATCCCCATAGACGGCATGCCCAGCACTATGTAGAGCAGCGCCGCCAACAACAGATACTTGAGCATACGCAGTGGCCAGTCGAGCCAGGCAGGCGGCATAAATTCGCGCTTGATAAAGCGTTTACGCAGGCGATAGAGGTACTCTCCGGCCAAACCCAGCGGGCAGGCCCAGCCACAGAAGGCGCGCTTGCACAGCAGTCCGGTCAACAACACCACCGCCAGCATCACGGCCGCCGCCGGGTGGGTTTGATCCCAGAGTCCCAGGGTGGCTATCGCCTTGAGCTCTATACCACCGGCGATGGGCAGAAACGCATCCACCACATCCGGGCGCCCAATCCAAGGCGTGATTCCGGCCTTGAGCATCAGGCTGTTGATGGTGTACTGAATCGCGACCAGAAACAGCGCCAGCGCCAACAGGTGCTGGCAGCCGCTGCGCAGGTTATTGATCCTGGGCTCGGATTGCAGCAAGCCGGGGCGCAGTTGCTGCAGCAATGCCAGGCTACCAACGGTTGTCAGCGTGGCCAGCAGCAACATGGGGCTGCTGCTAATCAGCAGCGCGGTTAAAATCAGCAGCAAGGTGAGGCCGGCGCCGAAACGGCGGCCGCTCCACCAGAGTTGGCTGACACCATAGAGGAGCGCCAGCATGAGGGTGAGCGATTCGGTCAGTGTCATGAGAATATAGGCCAGCATCAAAGGACTGCCTATTGTGAACTCAAATAAGGGCACAAGTTCTTGAGTCAAAAAAGGAAGTGTGCAGCAGATCCAAATTTACATTCGCAGATAGAGAAATTCGTGCACTGGCTCACAGCTGAAAAAAAGCCCCGCAGTGCGGGGCTCTCTCTATGGCTTGGCGGTCAGTTACCCGACTCCATTGCCGCGATAAAGCGGTTGGACTCATCGATGGATTTATTCATCTCTTTGATAAGGCCGGAGATATCGCTCTGCAGACTGGCAAACTCACCCTTGATGGCCCCTATGGTCTGGGCGTTGAGGTTATGCTTGAGGTAGAGCATGTTGTCTTTCATTGAGGTCAGGATAGGAGGCATCTTGCTCTCGGCACGGCGCATGCTGCGGATCAGCTGTTCGTAGGAGCGGCGGGTCTCTTTAAGCTTGGCCTGGCTCTTACTGCGCAGGCTGGCCTTGCTGATCTCACCGATTTCCCCTTGCCACTCATCGAACAGGGCTTCGGCCACATCTTCCACCTTGTTGATACGGTTGCTGACATCATCGGCGGCTTCCTGAGCCGACTCATACTCGTCTTTGGCCTTGTTGTAAGCCTTTTCCAGATCGCCGCCGTCATGGTTCAGCAGCGCCTGCATCTCTTCCAGTGCCGAACTGAACTGCTCCTGTGCTTCCTGTTGCGATTCTTTGGCGTCTTTGACCCGGTCGACCATGATGTCACGTTTGTGATAGCCAACCTTTTCCATGGCGCCGTAATAGGCACTCTGGCAACCACCCAGCAGCAATCCCAGGCTGACCAGGGCGGTGGTGAGGATCTTGTTCATAAGCTTTCTCTTTTCTCTATTTATGCTTTGTATTTGGCGGCATCTATGATGCACCAGAGATGGGCGATGGCACCTATGATAGCAGGAACTACCAACCACCAGAGGGCGTAACCTGTGACTGTCACCAGAAAGAAGATCAGTGCGGCCAGGATCCGCCCCTGAACCAACTGTCCCAGACCCGGGAAAAATACGCTTGCCAGCGCGGCAATCACATTGCCCGCCGATCCTTGTTGTGACATTAACTCTCTCCTTTAAATTATGGGAGAAGCGCTGAACGACGGGTCTTGGCGCATGCCTATGCATAGCGCTGGCGTCATTCTCGGCTTCCTTTGCCCTGCTGCAGTGGCAGCATCACACTTTGTAATCCGGGCATTATTGTACGAAGATAGCGACACTAGACCCAGAGGATCAAGAGAAAACCGTGAGCAACAAGATAGATACCCGCAATTTCAGCTTGTTTATGAAAGGCTGCTGGCACTTCCTGCTGCACCTGAAACAGAGATTGCAGGACGATCAAATCAATATCCGAGCCGGTCATCTGGCCTATGTGACCCTGCTGTCGCTGGTGCCCATGGTGGCCGTTACCATGTCTATGCTGTCGGCTTTCCCTGTATTCAAAGGGGTGCGGCAACTGATAGAAAATTTTATTTATCAAAACTTTTTGCCGGCCGCAGGTGATACGGTTCAGGTTTATATCAACGAGTTTGTCGGTAACGCTTCCAAGGGTACAGCCGTCGGTATCGGCGCCTTGGTGGTGGTGGCCATTTTACTGATCTCCGCCATCGACAAGGCATTGAATTATATCTGGCGCACCAAAGAAAAGCGCCAGACTGTCGTGTCTTTTTCCATGTATTGGATGATCCTGACGCTGGGCCCCGTGCTGATGGGTGCCAGCCTGGCGGCCACTTCCTACTTGGTATCGCTGAAAATATTCAATGAAGCCGATACTTATGGTGTAGGTAGTTTCTTTGTCGCGCGTTTGCCATTTCTGTTTTCTGTCGCGGCCTTCCTGCTGCTTTACACTGTGGTCCCCAATCAAAAGGTGAAGCTGCTGCATGCCCTGCTCGGGGCCATAGTGGCTGCCTTGCTGTTTGAGGCGGGCAAGAAAGGCTTTGCCCTGTATGTGACTCACTTCCCCAGCTACGAGGCGATTTACGGCGCCTTAGCGACGATTCCGATACTGTTTGTCTGGGTCTATCTGTCCTGGATGATAGTTCTGATGGGAGCCGAGATCACCGCTTCTTTGCCGGAATTCCTCGATGGTGACGCCCCATTGGAGCCGCTGGATGATGACCCCGGATCGGCATAATCCGTTTGCCCGCGACTGGCTGGAGGTTGGTGGTGGCCACCGCCTGTATCTGGCGCAATTCGGCAACCCGGAAGGCATTCCGCTGCTGTATCTGCACGGCGGGCCCGGCGCCGGTTGCAGCCTTGAAGAGTTGGCGCTGTTTGATCTGCGCCGCTTTCGCTTATTGTTTCTGGATCAAAGGGGCGCAGGTTTATCGCGTTCCGAGAAAGGCCTGGCGCAGAATCACTTCCAGGGCCTGCTAGATGATCTCGAGTCGGTCAGAAAGGCGCTGCAGTTGCCGCGCTGGTGTCTGGCGGGGGGCTCGTTCGGGGCAACCTTGGGGCTGGTGTACGGCGGTTTATTCCCTGAGCGGGTCATAGCCCAGACATATTGGGGCAGCTTTATCCCCTCTGCCGAGGGCCGCGATTGGCTCTATGGTGCTGCTGGCGCCGCCAGCCGTTTCCCGGTGGACTATCATGGCTTTTCCCGCTGGCTATCCAGGAGTGAGCGCAGCACTGCGGCGCTGCTGGAAAGTTATGCCAAGGGATTTACCTGCCTCAATGCCCAGGATTATATCCGCAGTTGGTTGCGCTGGGAGCAGCATCTGTCTTTACCCGGGGTGCTGTTGCCGCCGCCAAGGGCGCCTAGGGACAGCAATATGGCCAGAATCGAACTTCACTATGCCCGCCATCACTATTTCGAAGCCATGAGTCTGTTTGATGCAGGGCTCAATAACTGGCCGAAACATACCCGCTTGCTGCAGGGGGAAAACGACTGGGTCTGTCCAACTCACTTGCTGCAGGCTCAGCTTGCGCGCCAGAGCTGCCCGATCGAGTTGCAGCTGGTGGCCGGAGGTCATCACTCGCTGGTGGATGATAAAATGCGTCACGCCGTGGTTGCAGCCCTGTGTGCTATGGGCGACACTGCGGCCTCTTGTGAAACAGAATTAAGGAGTCAGGATTGATCGCCCTGATACAGAGAGTCAGCCGTGCCAAGGTAACGGTTGCCGATGAAGTGACCGGCGCCATAGATAAAGGTTTGTTGGTGTTGTTGGGCGTTGAACGCCAGGATGATATGGCGGCGATGGAAAAGCTGGCCACCAAGGTGATGAATTACCGGGTGTTCAGCGATGACAACGGCAAGATGAACCTCAATCTGACTCAGGTTGGCGGGCAGTTGTTGGTGGTGTCGCAATTTACCCTGGCGGCCGATACCAGCCGCGGTCTACGTCCCAGTTTCTCGGGTGGTGCCAGTCCGGCTCAGGCCGAAGAGCTCTATGAAGCCTTTGTGGCATTTTGCCGCAGCAAGGGGGTGACCACAGAAACCGGCCGCTTCGCTGCCGATATGCAGGTGGAACTGCTGAACGACGGGCCAGTGACCTTTAATCTGAGTGTTTGATATGTCTGAGCCATCACTGCTTAAGCAGCTGGAAAACACCTGGCATGGCACCATCCCCGTCAGTGCCTTTATGGGGATCCGGCCACTGGCTTTTGATGGCACAGAATTTCGTGTCGGTGCACCGCTGCCGCTCAATATCAATCTGCATCAGACCATGTTTGCCGGCAGTATCTATACCCTGTGCACTCTGTGTGGCTGGGGCATGCTCTGGCTGCAACAGCAGCGGGCCGGCGTGAGTGGTGATATAGTGCTGGCCCAGGCCGAGATCCGTTATCGGGCGCCGGTGACTGCCAATCCAGGTGAGTTGATTGAAGCCAGAGTCAGCTGGCCGGGCGTGTCACTGACGCCTTTGAGTGAAGGGCGCAGGGTTAAAGTCAGGCTGGAGGTGGAACTCTGGAGTCACGGCCTTTGCTGTGCTTCTTTCTTGGGGGTTTACGTTAGCCAGCCCAAGCAAGAGCCTACCCTGTCCTAGCTGGGATTATCTGGGCTTACAGGTTCGGTTTAACCTGGTAAGCCTTGAGTGATAAGCCCTGGATAACAGCCATTCCTTTCTAAAAAATCGAATTTAATATCAAATTTTCTCCGCTTTTTTTCTATTTTATCCATCAGTAAACTGCTCAGCATAGATTGGAGCAAAAGCTCTGACTCAAACAAATTCCCGAATCGAAGCGGAGCAGTATCATGAGCAAAGTATTAGTTTTGAAATCCAGCATCCTGGGTGGTTACTCTCAGTCCGGTCTCTTGGTCGACCATCTGATCAAGCATTGGCAGGAGCAGGGTTCCAGCATCACAGTCAGGGATCTGGCGGTCGAGCCGCTGCCGGTACTGGACGGTGAAATTGCCAGCGGCCTGCGCGGCGGCGAACAGCTGAGCGAGCGCCAGCAACAGGCGTTGGCCTTGTCTGATGAGCTGATCCAGGAACTGAAAGATCACGACACACTAGTAATAGCTGCGCCCATGTATAACTTCGGTATTCCGACCCAGTTGAAAAACTGGATTGACCTGATTGCCCGCGCCGGCGTGAGTTTCAGTTACACAGAAAATGGTCCTGTGGGTCTTATCACTGGTAAGCGTGCGGTAGTGATCACTACCCGAGGTGGGGTCCACAAAGACTCGACCACAGACCATGTGGTGCCTTATCTGAAAACCGTGCTGGGCTTTATTGGAATTACCGAAGTGGAAACCGTCTACGGTGAAGCGCTGAACATGGGCCCGGATGCCAACGCTAAAGGTATTTCAGCAGCCAAATCTTCGCTGGCGGCCATCTCTGCCTGAGGCAAACATCTCTTCCACCATCAATCTGAACGCCAGTTGTTTGACTGATTTGGTTCTACTGCCCCGGAGGTCACTCCCCGGGGCTTTTTTGTGACGGCTTGTCCGGCTCGAGCGCCTTGCTGCAAAGGGGACAAGCGGCATTAACCCCTTCGGCGGGCCACTGCTCGCGATAACGTACCCGCGCAGAGGCTTGGCCGCGATGTTGGCTTATCTGAAATCGCCCGGGCTTGCTTGTCATTGTGGTTACTCAGGCTTGCCGCAGACCAGCTCCTTGAAGGCGCCGCCGTTGAGCACGCAATCAAAGCCATTGGCTCGCAGAATGTCGCAGCCTTTTTGGGCGCGCATGCCGGCGCCGCAATAGAGCACAAAGGGTTCCTGCTTATTCGGTTGCTGCTTGAGCCAGGTATCCAGGGTATCCAGCGGCACATTTACTGCCTGTGGCAGGTGTCCTTCGGCATATTCGGCGGCCGAGCGGACATCCAGTACCCGGACTCCCTTGGCGATCATCTCATGGCACTGCTCTGGGTTCAGACGGCCATCTTGTGGCGTGGCGTTGGTTTGCATTTTCAGACTCTCTATCAATTAGAAATTTTTTAATAAGGTTAATCTTATGGAATTGAAAATGCAATGGCCTGGATGCTGGCCGTTTTCTCGCCAGGGCTGTTTTTTGTTCTATCCTTTGGAAAAAGGAAATGATTTGAAAATAGTGTATGGATAAGAATATATTATCATCCCACTGGTTGCAGGGGCACAACGCTTCTGAGCGCCTGGAGCGCATTCACGAACATCTGCTACTCAGCTACCCTTGGGTGGATCGTATTGCCTGCGCCCTGTATCACGAGTCGACCGGGCTGCTAAAAACCTTTATCAACAGTACTCACAGGGGCCAGGCCATAGTGGGTTATGGATATCCCATGTCCGACAGCCCGGTGCTCAGCCAACTGGCCGACACAGGGCAGTATCGGGTGATAGACGATATCAAGGCCAATATCTTGCCGGAAAACAGCCATTCGCGTTGGCTGCTGGAGCAGGATTACAACTCCTCCCTTACCGTGCCCCTCTATGATGAACAGAGGTTTCTGGGGTTTCTGTTTTTCGATTCATACCGCGTGGCGGCCTTCGATGCCAAGGCGCAGCGGGATATGGTGCTCTATGCTAACTTGATCAATATGTCTCTGTGCGCAGAACTCAGAGCGGTGCGCACTATTCTCGCCTCGGCTCAGGTGGCAAGGGACTTTGCCGACCTGCGCGACTTTGAAACCGGCGCGCACCTGGATCGCATGGCGGCCTATTCGGGCCTGATCGCCGGTATAGTCGCCCCCAAATACGGCCTGAGTGATGAGCAGATAGAACATATTACCCAGTTTGCGCCGCTGCATGACATAGGCAAGATAGGTATTCCGGACAAGGTGTTGTTGAAAGAGGGGCCCTTAAGCATAGACGAGCGTACTCTGATGGAGACCCATGTGGATAAGGGCGAGTGCCTGATCCGCAAGGTGCCGGGGGATTTTGGTCTGGCGCATCTGCCGGATTCGGCGATCATGCTCAACATAGTGGCCTGTCATCATGAGTATCTGGATGGCAGCGGTTATCCCCGAGGCTTAAAGGGTGAAGAGGTGCCGATTGAAGCCAGAGTCGTTACTGTGGCGGATATCTTCGATGCTCTCAGCAGCGAGCGACCCTATAAGCAGGCCTGGCCACTGGATGCCTGTTTTCGTGAGTTGAGAAGCATGGTGGCCGCCGGCAAACTGGACGGTCACTGCGTCGAAGCCTTGGCGGCTTCGACTACACAGATCCTGGATATCATGGGGCGCTGCCGCGACGACAAGGCGGCCTGAAAGGCCCCTGCATGTGCCGATTTATCCCACTAAAGCTCTTTGGGCTTCCTCTGGTTTTTTTAGGGCCTCCTCTGGTTTTCTAGGGCTTCCAGGGGCTAAGCTCAGTCCTGCCAGCGGCGGAAGATCAGCGAAGTATTGATGCCGCCAAAGGCAAAGTTATTGCTCATCACCAGGTCGGTATCCAGTGCCCGGCCTTCGGCGCGAATATAATCCAGCTCGGCGCAATCCTCGGCGACATTCTCCAGGTTGATAGTGGGGGCAAACCAGCCGTCACGCATCATCATAATGCTCCACCAGGCTTCCAGTGCGCCGCAAGCGCCCAGGGTATGGCCGGTATAGCTCTTCAGTGATGAAATCGGTATCTGCTTACCAAATACTGCGGCGGTAGCCCGGCTCTCGGCGGCATCGCCGCGGTCGGTGGCCGTACCGTGGGCGTTGACATAGCCTATCTGCTGCGGCGCTATCTTGGCATCTTTGAGTGCCAGCCGAATCGCCTTTTCCATGGTGTCGGCGTTCGGTTGCGTCACATGCAGGCCGTCTGAGTTGGTACCAAAACCCAGCACCTCGGCGTAGATACGCGCGCCTCTGGCCTTGGCATGCTCCAGCTCTTCGAGCACCAGGGTACAGGCGCCTTCGCCTATCACCAGGCCGTCTCGGTCGCGATCGAAAGGCCTAGGGGTCAACTCAGGAGTGTCGTTGCGGGTACTGGTGGCAAACAGGGTGTCGAACACGACTGCCTCTGTGGGGCAGAGTTCTTCGCCGCCCCCGGCCAGCATCAAATCCTGCTGGCCATACTTGATGGCTTCATAGGCATAACCTATGCCCTGGCTGCCGGACGTACAGGCGCTGCTGGTGGTTAATACCCGCCCCTTGAGGCCGAAAAATACCCCGACATTGACCGCCGTGGTATGGGCCATCATGCGGATATAGCTGGTGGCGGTAACGCCGCTCATATCGCCGTGTTTGAGCATGTCGCCAAAGGCGGTGATGGGATCTGTACTGCCGGTGGAAGAGCCGTAGGCTATGCCCATGGCGCCTGAGGCTATCAGAGGATCATGCAACAGGCCGGCATCCTCCAGCGCCATTTCACTGGCGCGGGTGGCCATCAGAGACACCCGGCCCATGGAGCGGATCTTCTTGCGCGAATAGTGTGCCGGAGTGCTGAAGTCGCTGACCGGCGCCGCCAGACGGGTGTGCAGGCCATCAAACCTGTCCCATTCATCCATGCGAACCACGGCATTTTGGCCTGCTTGCAGCCTGGCCTTGACACTGTCCCAATCCTGGCCCAGGGCGGAAATGCCGCCCATGCCGGTAATCACCACCCTGCGGCTCATAGCATGCCTCCGTTGACCGAGATCACCTGGCGGGTGATATAACCGGCTTCGTCAGACATCAGGAAGTTGGCCAGGGCCGCTATCTCTTCAGGCTGGCCCATGCGCCGCAACGGCACCAGTTGCTGTACCAGTTCGGGGCTGAAGGCATCGACCATTTCGGTTTCGATAATCCCGGGAGCGATGCAGTTGACCGTGATCTTACGTTTGGCCAGCTCCAGTGCCAGCGCCTTGGTGGCGCCTATGATACCGGCCTTGGAGGCGCTGTAGTTCACCTGGCCACGGTTACCGGCCAAACCGGAAACTGAAGACAGCGTAATGATGCGGCCGCCCTTGCGCCGTTGGATCATCGGCATCAGTGCCGGATGGATCACATTGTAGAAACCATCGAGATTGGTGTGGATGACACCGTCCCATTCGGCCTCTGTCATCGCCGGGAAAGCCGTATCGCGGGCGATACCGGCATTGAGAACCAGGCCGTGATAGGCACCGTTGGCTTCGATGTCTGCCTCAATGACTTGGCGGCAGGTCTGGCGCTCGGCAACATCAAACTGCAGCAGGCTGACCTTGACGCCCAAGGCTTGGATTTCGGCGGCGCTGGCCTCGGCGGCCGCTCGATTGGCATGAAAGTGCAGGGCGATATCAAAGCCGGATTGCGCCAGACGCAGGGCGATAGCCTTGCCTATGCCGCGGCTGGAACCTGTGACCAAAACTCTCTTTGTCATGCGGAATCTCCCTGCATCGCCTCCAGACTACCGGCAATATAGGCCTGGGTGTCCTGGGGCTGAAAAACGTTTACATTGGCGCTGGCGATCTCTGTTTCGCCATCAAAGATGCGGCAGTCGAACACTGCCAGTCCCGTGTCTTCCTGATAGAGGCGCTGCACCTGAGTCAGGTATTCGCGTCCGGGCAGGAATCCCGGGGTATGCATGCTGAGCTTACGGCTGCCCAGCAAAAAACCGACCCGGATAATATCACCGCGGGCCTCGGCTTCCACTCCGGCCAGTGCCGCTATGCTCTGGGCCATATATTCTATGCCGACATAATTGGGCACCAGAGCCCGGGCGTCATCGAAATAGGGGCTCTGCTCACTAATCTTCACCTTGGTCAGCAGCCTGTCTTGGCTGTGCTCGACCACGGCGTCTATCAGTATCATGGGCGCCCTGTGGGGCAGAAAATCGGCGATATCACGCTCGGTTAAAGGCTGGGTCATTCCGGGGCTCCACGGCTGAAGATCAGGCTGGCATTGCTGCCGCCAAAGGCGAAGGAGTTACTCATCAGGTGATTCAGTGAGTGGCGGCTACCCTGTTTGACCAGCGGCAGTGCGGGATCCTTGCCATCCTGCTCACCGTCCCACAGATGCGGCGGCAGTTGCCCATAACGGTTGAGGGGCGAGAGCAGCAGCCAGCAGAATACCGCTTCCAATGCCCCGGCGGCGCCCAGTGCGTGGCCGGTCAAGGGTTTGGTGGAACTGCAAGGCGGCAGTGCTTCGGCAAATACCGAGTGCATGGCGCGGCTTTCCATGGCGTCATTCTTGGGGGTGGCAGTGCCGTGCAGATTGACATAGTCGATGTCATCAGGCGCCAGCCCCGCCTGCTTGAGTGCCATCTCCATGGCAGCAATCGCACCGTTGCCCTCGGGATGGGGCGCCGAGATATGGTGGGCATCGGCCGACTCGCCAACACCGGACAGCAGCACCTGGCCGCTTCCTCTCTCCAGAGTAAACAGCGCCGCGCCTTCACCTATGTTGATGCCGTCGCGGTTGGCGCTGAATGGATTGCAGTGCCCCTTGGAGACAGACTCCAGTGCATCGAAGCCGTTGAGGGTCAATTGGCACAGGCTGTCGACCCCGCCGACTATCACCATGTCGCACAGCCCGGCATGCAACAGCCGTTTACCGGCGGCAAACACCTTGGCGCTGGAGGAGCAGGCCGTCGACAGTGTGTAACAGGGGCCGCTCAGCTTGAACCAGGTTTGCAGGAAGCGACTGGTGCCCCCCAGCTCCTGCTGAAAATAGTGGTAATCAGAGGGGAAATGACCGTGGCGATTGCGGTACTCCAGTGCCTCTTCACCCTTGGAGATCCCCGAGGTGCTGGTGCCTATGACAACCGCGATGCGCTCCTGGCCATATTTGGCCTTGGCGGCTTCCACCGCCGGGGTAATTTGCAGGGCGGCGCACAGCAACAGGGCGTTGTTACGACAGTCATAGTCGGCAAACTCGGCGGGAATGGCCGGTAATTCGCTGTCCACTACCCCGACTATGGCCGGCCGTTCAAACAACAGGTTGTCGCGGCTGACCATGCCGCGGCTGTCACCGGCGAGCAAGGCGTTAAGCACCTCGTCGGCCCGGTTGCCGAGAGGGGTACAAAAACCCGCATGATTTATGGCTGTAGTTGTCATATCTCTGTTTTGGGATCCGGCCCTGTATCCATTACAGGGGCTTAATGTTCAGTTTTAAATCGGCCTGCGGCATGTTCAAGGTCACTTCCGCATGCCAAATGTTGGGGCTGGAGTAACTTATCCGCATCAGCTCGCGATTGTCATTGCTCAGCAATACCCGGCACAGGACGGCGGCGCAATCTTCCAGTTTCACCCTGGCGCCATCCAGATAAGCGTTCAGCTTTTCCTCCGGCCAATAGATGAGTTGCAGCAAGGCCAGCAGATATTCTGCTTTAAACTCATTGCCGAGCAGCACACTCTGCTCGCTGGTCAGTGTATGTCCATCGTAGATCAAGGTAAACAGTGCTTGGCCAAGAGGTGCAAGCCCCACCACAGTCATCTGCTGCGGCTGCAGTTCCAGTTGGCTGATAAGCTCATGGCTCTGCTCCCCTCGTTGCAGCCGCACCTGCTGGCTGAGACTGAGCGTTTGCTCCAAAGTTTGAGTTTGAACCGAGTCACTGCCCTGGGGCTCATCTGGCTGCTTTGAGCCTTTGGTAGCCTTGGTATCAGAGGTTTGTCCCTTGGGCGCGGCTTGGTTCAGCGGCAGCGGCGCCAGACAATAACTGACATCCTTTGCCAGGGCAACGCAGGTTTGGCGATACAATAGCTGGCTGCAGCCACTCAGGCCAACCAGCACAGTGGCAAGCAGCAGCAAGCGGGTGACAGCGGCTGTCATAAGGCTTCCTCGACAGCGTCGCGGCAGAGGTTCACCACCAGATCCAATCTGCGCCGGGATTCACTGACAAAGGGGTTGTTGCTGTCCCAGGCGTAGCCCGCCAGGATAGAGCAGATCATCTGTTTTATTTTCGGGTTGGCGTCTTCAAAGAAGATCACCTCCTGGAATCTGCCGTCATACCAGGCTTCCACATAGGTGCGGAAGGTGTTGACCCCCAGCATCAAGGGCTCGGCATAATCCTGCTGCCAGTCTACCGCTTCACCCTTGAACTGGCGTACCAGACAATCACAGGCCAGACTGGCCGAGTGCATGGCTATGGTCACCCCGGAGGAGAATACCGGGTCGAGAAACTCACCGGCATTGCCCAGCAGGGCAAACTTGTTGCTGGCCAGGGTGCTGACATTGGCCGAATAGCCCTTCAAGCTGGCACAGTCGCGGATCACTCTGGCGTCCTTAAGCAGCGCTTCCAGCCCTGGCTCTTCATTGACTATGGTACGCAGTTGCTGCTCCAGGCTGCCTTCGAGTCTTGCCAGCAGATGCGGTTCGGCCACCACTCCCAGCGAACAGGTGCCGTTACTGAAGGGGATCAACCAATACCAGATATCCTTGTTGCGCGGATGCACGCTGATAAGGATCTTGTTACGGTCAAACTCCGGGTCGCTGATATTGTCCTCAATATGGGTAAAGATGGCTGAGCGGGCCGGCAGGCTGGAGGGGCATTCCAGCTGCAGCAATCTTGGCAGCACCCGGCCAAAGCCGCTGGCATCCAGCAGATATTTGGCCTGCACTGAATAGACTCGTCCATTTTCGTCTGCCACTGTCAGTCGTGGCTCTGCGCTGAGATCCACCGCGGTGACTGTCTGGCCATAACGTATCTCTACCCCTTGGTTACTGGCGGTGTCGGCCAGCAGCTTGTCGAACTGGCCTCGGGGAACCTGAAAGGTGGTGCCGGGGCCCGGGGTAAACTTGTCACTGAAATCAAAGGTGGTGTAGCGGCCGTTGCGCCGAAAGGCGGCGCCGTTTTTAAACTGAAACCCGGCCTCGGCCACGGCTTCTGTCATCCCAGCTTGCTCCAGCACTGTCATGCAGCAGGGCAGCAGGCTCTCTCCGATGGAAAAGCGTGGAAATTGGGCCCGCTCCAGCACCAGGGCATCTACTCCTTGTTGTTTCAGCAGGCTGGCCGCGACCGAGCCGGATGGCCCGGCACCGATAATTACTACATCGACTTGTTCCACGGCATTGGCAGTGTTCACTTTGCATTCCTTGTAAGAGTTGAGGTTAGGGGAGCGAGTAACAGGGTAAAACCTATGCCCAGCGCCAGGGTTATGCCAAAGGCGGCAATGGCATAGGTGTCACTCAAAGCCAGCAGGCCAAAGGCCAGCAGGGTGGAGGCGGCAGACATCAGCACCGCCAACATCACGCCACTGGGATGCTGTTTGGCTTCGGCAAAAAACAGGCTGTAGTCCACGCCTATGCCGAACACCAACACCAATGCCAGGGCATGAAATAGGGTCAAGCCGCTGCCGAGCCAGCCAAGGGCGCCCAGAGTCAGAATTGCCGCCAGAGTCGGCACCAGCGCCACCCAAAGGCCGCGGCGCAAACCAAAGCGCCAGCTGAAAATCACCGCCGCCAACAGCAGTGCCAGCGCCAGCATCATCAGGGTCAATTGACGGTATTTGGCCATCAGTGCCGAGATATCGGCGACCTTGTCGACCAACTGCACGCCCGGGGGGCTGCTTGCCAGCTGCTTGAGGGCGTCGAGGTCGTGGATGCCACCGAGCAGCACTATGGCGGCGTGAGCCGATATTCCGTCAGTGGGGGCGAGGTAGAGGTCACTCAGCCATGAGGATTTAGCCCCTTCACTGGCGAGCCAGTCTGTGGCCGAGAGTGGTTGGAATTCGGCCCATTGCCTCGAGAGCGGCCCGGCCAACTCGGCATTCAGCCCCAGGGTGTCCAAAACTGTATTTGTTTGGCGATAGATAAGCCCCTGCAGCTGATGATCTTGCTGTTGGCGTTTGATACTTGGCAAATAGCGGGCGATATTCACGCTGTTGCCGAGTTTGCCTTCAGCAATTAAACGCTCGAGCCCGGGCGCCAGCTGTTCGAGACGCTGCAGCATCTCCTCGGCGCTGTCACCCCGGACCAGCAGGAACTGATTGTCCGTGCCGCCACTCAGCAGTTGCCTGAGAGCATTTTCCGGCTCGCTGACCGCTGGTGGGCTGCTCTGTAGTGCCCGGATATCATCGTTGGCCTTGAGGTCAATGCCGCCAAACAGCAGCAGTAACCCCAGTGGTACTAGGATTAACAGGCTACTGCGCCGACCGAGAGCTTGCCAGAGATTCAGCAAGCGTCCAGCCAGCGCCAGGCGGCTGTCTCCGGCAAGCAAAGGGCTGGAGGCTATGGCCGGATACGCCAGCAGCAGTGTCAGCCAGGTGAAAATCAGCCCGCTGGCACAAAACACGGCCACCTGTTGCATGCCGGGAAAAGGCGCCAGGCCTATGCCCAGGTAAGCGCCGACACTGGTGATCAAGGCCAGGGTCACGGCCGGGAATATCAGGCCAATCACCTGCCTGGGAGAAGCCTTGGGATGTTGCAAGCGCTCGCAGTAGAAGTGAAAGCTGTAGTCGATGGCGATACCGATAAGGCTGGTGCCGAACACCAGAGTCAGCAGATGCAGTTCGCCAAACAGTGTCAGGGTAGTGACCGTCGCCGCCAGGAATCCGCTGCCCAGGGTGAGCAGTGCCACCGTCAGCGGCATCAAGGAGCGAAACGCCAGCAGCACCAGCAGGATCACTCCAAGCAGGGAGACTAATCCGATACGGTTGATCTCGCTCTTGGCCGATTCTGTGGCGGCCGCGGCATGAAACAGGGCGCCGGCCTTGAGCACTCGAGTATCTTGCGGCAGAGGCGCCAAGGCCTGCTCCAGCGCCTTGAGCTGGATTGCCTGTTGCTGCGGGTTAAAGGCGCTGCCTATGCCCTCGGCCATCACTATGGCTGCATACTGGCCTTGCGGCGTTGGCGCTAACAGTATGCCATCTGCCTGGATGAGACTGCGGCCCTCGGCCAGCGACTTGAGCCAGTCGGGGAACAGCAACAGCGGATCTTCGGCAATCAGGTCGCTGCCGGCGGCGCCAAAGGCGCTGTAGAGCTGTTGCTGCGCGTTTTGAATCAGAGTGGTTAATTCACCGCTACTGAGTTGCTGCCTCTGGCTGTCACTGAGCAGCCCCATGCGATAGGGGAAATAGAAACGCCCCAGGGCGCTGAAATTGTCGGTCTCGGCGCTGCGCACTCTCTTAAAGGCGTTTTGCTCCTTTTTCAGCGCACTTTGCAGCTGTTTGCCGGCGTCGATCGCCTGAGGCTTATTCTTGGCAATCAGGCCGATATACACTTGATTGCCGAGCTTCTGCTCCATGCGTTTCAGCGCCGCTTCGGCGAGCGGATCTTCCTGCACCTTGGGCAGCATGGCGAGAATGTCGCTCTGAATACGGCCGCCCTGTTGCCACTGCCAGACGCCAAGCAGAATAAGCAGCGTCAGCAGCCCCAGCCACAACAGCAGGCCAACCGGCGCCGAGAGCCCGGGACGAGAGCGCTCAGGGCGAGGCGACATCAGGGGGCCACCTCGGGAAAGAAGCGAGCGTGCTCGCTGTCATTGAGTGGTGATTTATCCAGTTCAGAGAAGAATATCTGGCTGATATCGCCGTTCTTGGCCAGCAGGGTCAGAGATTCGAGATCCTTATTGCCTTCGAGCACCATTTGCGGCAGCAGAGCCGCCATTGTCTGCTCCTTGGCCTTGAGTCCCAGTTGCCAATGACCCGCTTGGTCATTGAGCAGATAGAGTTCAAACCCTTGGCTCAATGCCTGAATATCACCGGAGAGCAAGGATTGCATCATGCGCGGCAGCATTTCAGCCATGGCCGCCGGGCCGGTATCGGCCTTGGTGACACTGAGCTTGCCTTGGCTGTCCTGCTGGATAAGCTCGCCCTGTTTCAGCAGCAAGAGGTTGTCAAAGGGAGTCTGCTGCTGCCAGAGCATGCCCAGCTCTCGCTGAAACAGAAATTCGCCGCTGCTGCGAAGTGGTTGTTTCAGCACCCTGAGCCAGCGCACCTGTTCAAACTGGCCTCGGCTGCTGTCGCTGAGGGCCATCTTAGTGCTTAACTGTTGCAGAGCCTGCTCTGTGGCGGCCTTGGCAAAGAGTTTGTCGAATGCCTGCGCCTCCGGCCTGATTTTCCCCTTGGCTTCGGCGGCCTGCACTGCCACCGGCTCTGTCTGAGTGTTATCCGCCGCCACTTTTGCCAATGCCATAGTGGCTGGCGCCATTTCTCCTAATGCCATAGTGGCTGGCGCCACTTCCCCTAAAGCCATGTTGCTGCAAGCGGCGCCAAACCAAAACAGTCCCAGCAGCCCAAGCAGTAAGGCGGGCTGCCGAGTGAGCCGAAAGCCGAAGGCTGAAGGTTTCATGGCTTGGCCTCGGCGGTCGCGATAAAGGGCGTCAGGCGCTCGCGGAACACCGGCGGGGTCACCAAGCACAGTTCCTGAGTCTGCATATCCACCGCGGCCTGTATGGTGTAGCCTTTGGTGAGGCGCTCACCGCTGGCGGCGTCGCAAATCTGGTAGTTGATCTTCAGCCGATTTTCCCACTCAACCAAGGCGGCACTCACCCGGATCTTCTGCTCGAAACGGCTGGGTTTGACGTATTTCAGCTGCAGATCCACTATCGGCCAGGCGTAACCCGACTCCTGCATCCGCCGGTAGCCGTAGCCGAACTTGTCCAGTAGCTTGCAGCGGGCTATTTCAAAATAACGCAGATAGTTGCCGTGCCAGGTAATGCCCATGGAATCGACATCGTGGAAGGGGATCTCCAGCTCTATTTCAGTGCTGAGGATGGCTTTCATCGGCACACCTCCCACTCCCCGGCTTGGATCTTGGCCAGGGTTTGCCGCAACAAGGCTTCCAGCGGCCTGTCTTCAATCAAGAGTTCAAAGTCGGCTTCCAGCTGCGCCAGGGTGGTAGCTACTGACTCGGTCAGCGACTCCCGTTCCAGTTCACCGGCGAGCAGGCGCAGGCGGATCCCCTGACTCATGGCCAGCAGTGCGGCGGCGGCCACCTGCTCGGTCAGTTCCAACACCCGCAGGGCGTCACGGGCGGCAATGGTGCCCATGCTGACCTTGTCCTGGTTGTGGCACTCGGTAGAGCGAGAGAACACGCTGGCGGGCATAGTGTGTTTCAGCGCCTCGGCGGTCCAGGCCGAGCAACCTATCTGCACTGCCTTGAAACCGTGGTTGATGGGGCGGCGCTCGCCCTGGCTGGCCGACAGGTTGGCCGGCAGGCCGTTGTTGAATTTGGGATCCATCACCAGAGCCATCTGCCTGTCCAGCAGATCCGCCAAATTGGCCACCGCATTCTTGAGGCTGTCCATGGCAAAGGCGATATGGCCGCCATAGAAGTGGCCGCCGTGGAGAATATGTTCCCCCTCGCCGTCGACTATCGGGTTGTCATTGGCGCTGTTGAGTTCGGTCTCGATAAACTGGCGCATAAAGGGCAGGGCATCGGCCAAGACCCCGATAATGTGCGGCGCACAGCGAATCGAATATCTGTCCTGTAGTCGGTCAGAATTGCGTGGGTGCTCGTGGTGGTTGAGGTCTTCACGGATCCAGGCCGCGACCTGGTTCTGCCCCGGGTGCGGCTTGGCGGCAAACAGTATCTCGTCGAAATGGTTGGAGTTGCCCTTGAGTGTCAGTGAGGCCATGGCGGTAATGCGGGCGCACAGGCGGCTCAGGTACTCGGCCCTGTCATATGCCAGACAAGCCAGCGCCGTCATCACGGCGGTGCCGTTCATCAGTGCCAGGCCCTCTTTGGGCCTGAGCTTGAGGGCGCTGATCCCAAGTTCGGCGTAGACTTCGCTGGTGGCGCGGCGCTGTCCTTGATAGAAGACCTCCCGCTCGCCAACCAGTACGGCGGCCAGATAAGACAGTGGCGTGAGATCGCCGCTGGCACCCACAGAGCCTTCCTCCGGGATCACCGGCACTATGTTGAGATTCAGCAGCAGGGCTATACGCTCCAGCAGCTCATAGCTGACACCTGACTTACCCACGGCCAGTGAGTTGAGGCGACAGGCCATCACGGCTCTGGCCTGGGGGATCTCCAGCACCTTGCCCATACCGCAGCCATGGAAGCGCGACAGATGCAGCGGCAACTCGTGTACCAGATCCGGGCCGACATTGACGGTACAGGAATCGCCATAGCCTGTGGTGACCCCATAGACCACGCCTTCTTCATGGAGCAGGCTGTCGATAAAGCGGGCGCCGCGCTGGATATAGTCACGGTACTCTGCACTGGCGTTGAGGGTCACCGGCGCTCCTTTGGCGATGGCGACCACCTGTTCCAGTGTCAGTGATGTTTGGCCGAAGCCGACCGTCTTGGTGGCCTTAACTGTTGCGCTCATGAATTGTCCTTGGGGCGGTCAGCAACTTGGTCCTGCCGCCAAAAATCGAAAAAGTTAAACCACTGCAGTGGTGCCTTGCGGGCAAAATGTTCCAGCCGCTGGGCATAGAGGCCTGCGGCCTGTTGCAGCCGCTGTTGCCGCTCGGCTCTCGGGCCTTTGAGGCTCTGCTCGAAGGGCTCGAGCCAGACCTTGTAGCCCTGCTGTTCCCGCAGGCAGAACATGGTGTAGATGGGGCAGTCCAGCAGACCGGCCAGAATAAAGGGGCCCTGGGGGAAGGGAGCCATTTCGCCGAGGAACGGCACTTTCACCGTGCGACCCGGGCTGTGGCTGGAGGTGCGATCGGCGGCAATCACCACCAATTCACCGGCCTCGACCTTGCTTTGCAACAACATGGAGGTGGCCGGGTTGAGTTCGGTGACCTGAAGTAAGTTGAGTTCACTGTCCGGGTTCAGCTGCTTGAGCACCCGGTTGAAGTTTTCGGCATTGCGGGTCATCACCATCACATTGACCTTCACCTTGCGCTGGTGAATAGAGATGGCGCGGCACAGCTCGATATTGCCAAGGTGGGACACCAGCAACACGGCTCCCTGGCCGCTTTGTAACTGCTCGGCCAACTGTTGACGGTCGCTGAACTCCACCTGCTGCAAGCGAATGCGATCGCACCAGGCATCGATGCGATCCAGCGCGGCATTGCCGAAGCCGAAGAAGTGGCGCAGGCTGTCGCGCCAAGTCACCGGCTGACCGAGGCTCGGGTGCTGTGGCTCCAGTGCCTGTACCCGCTTTAGAAACGCTTGTGACGCCTCGCGGGCCTGTCGCCCCGTGATAAAGAAATAGCAGATCACCGGGTACATGATTGCCCGCGCCAGCCAGTGGCCGCCGAAACGATAGCTTTCGGCCAGCAGCTTGATACCCCAGTAGCTGCCCCGCTCCTTGACGTTGGACCAATGAGCGTCTTGGGGGTTGTCTTGTGCCGCTTGGGTTGGCCCCAGTTTCTGCCCCTTGAGCTTGCGCCACAGCATGGAGAAAAACAGCCTGCTGTGCAGCTTGCTGATCCGCACATTGTCGGCCAGCCCCTGAAAATGGCTGCTGCCGTCTTCCGGGTAGATCACCTTGGTGGGGATATGCTCTATGGCAACACCGCGCCAGTAGAGACGCACCATGACTTCGATATCAAAGTCCATCCGCTCGCCGAGGGCTTCGCTGCGAAGCAGGGCTTCGGTGGCCGCCAATGGATAGATTCGAAAGCCGCACATGGAATCGCGGATATCCAGGCTCAGGGTCTCGACCCAGACCCAAAAATGGGTCAGGTAACGGCCGTAGAGCCGACCCTTGGGCACGGAATCATCATATTGCGGCAGGCCGGAGATCAGCGCCTTGGGGTTGAGCTGCGCCCTGGCGATTAGCGCCGGAATATCTTCCAGATTATGTTGGCCGTCGGCGTCTACCTGTAGGCCATGGGAAAAACCCGCAGCCCAAGCGGCGCGCAGGCCTGTCATCACGGCGGCGCCCTTGCCGCGGTTGTAAGGGTGATGCAGCAGGCTGACCCAGTCGCTGTGTTGTTCGGCCAACTGTTGCAACAGATAGCGGGTTTCATCGTCGCTGCCGTCGTTGATCAAAAAGCAGGGCAGCCCCAGCGGTTTGAGGGCTTCCAGCGTCGCAGCGATATGGCCCCTGTGGTTGTAATTGGGGATGATCAGCGCCAGCTTCATTGCTTGGCCTCTGTCTTGAAGGCAATACGACCCGAGCCGAACTTCTGTTCGCCGTTGCTGTAGCTGAAGCTCAGTTTACCCTTGGCGGGGTTATTGCTGATGCTGAGGGTGACTTGCATATTCGGCAACAGCAGTTGCTGAAACTTGAGCACCTCGAGTACCGCGACATCGGCATCATAGCCGAATGCCTGGCTGCCGAGACGCACGGCCCAGTCCAGTTGAGTCACGCCGGGCAATACCGGCTGGCCGGGGAAGTGGCCGGCAAACATAGGCAGCTCGGCCGGAATGCTCAGGCGCCAACTGGCTTCATTGTCCTGATGCCGGTGTTGAACAATGGGCGGAAGAACAGACTTAATCATGATCAAACAGCTCGAGAATATCGTTTTTGAGCAACTTGCCCTGGGCATTGAGCGGCAGCTGCTGTGGATAGCGCCAGCGTCTTGGCAGAGTCACGCGTTCAAATTGGTTCAGCAGATGGGCCTTAAGGGCGTTGTTGATGCTGAGTTTGCCCTCAGCTTCGAGCTGTGCCTTGCCGGCGGCGGAAAGCTCTACCGCCGCGCCCAGTTGCACTCTGGGGTTTTCCAGCAGCACCAGATGCGATTGGGTCACCCAGGGATGGGCGTTGAGCAAGGTTTCCATCTGCACCAGAGACAGGCGCTTTTCCTCTATCTTGACGATGCGGTCCAAGCGGCCTTCGAGGCAAAACTGGCCTTCGCCCAGCAGCCGAACCTTGTCTTCACAGCGGTATTGGCCGTCGTCTTCGAGATAGGGCGAGCGCAGCAGCAAAGCGCCGTCGCTGTCATTGTTCAGCTCCATGGGGGCAAAGGCCTGCCAGGGCGTGTCGCTGCTCTGTTGGCGCCGATAACCTATGCCGCCGGTTTCCGTGCTGCCGTAGACCTCGATTGGCAGGCTACCGTAGCAGCGCTTGACCCCTTGGGCGGCTTCCAGGCTCAGGGGCCCGCCGGAGCTGAAGATCAGGCTGGGAGTGTGCAGCTGGCGTTCATGCTCCAGCGCATCCGGCAGCCTCGACAGTTGCGCCGGGCTGCTGATCAGGCACAGGTTGGGAAACAGGGCGGTGTAGTAACTCAGGGTTTCCGGGTATTCCACCAGATCGCTGAGGAAGGGGCGACTGGCCGCCAGTGGCCAGAGAATCTTAAACAGCAAGCCATAGATATGCTGGTGGCTGACGGTGGCTATCACGCTGCACTGTGGCAGGTGAGCGGCGAAGGTCTGCTCCAGCACACTGACTTCGGCATCCAGTTGCTGCAGGCGCTTGCGAACCGCCTTGGGTTGGCCGCTGGAGCCTGAGGTGAACAGCAGCAGTTCGCCGAACTCATCCCCCTCGGCCATCTGCGGCCAGGGCGAGTGGGGCAGTGACAGCTCTTTTTTCAGCTCGAGCCAGATCTTGCCCTCACACAGGGGGCGGTCTGACACTATGGCATCAAACTCCTGGGTCAGTTCGCTCAGAGTCCCCGGCTGAGTGTTGGCCGGCAGTATGATCTGCTTGCCCGACAACAGGGCTGCACAGAGGCCAACGGCGAACAGATCGCTGCTGTCGCAGGCCAGTAACCAACGCTTTTCCGGCCGGGCTTGCAGGCGCTGATGCAGATGATAGACCTGGGTGGCGAACAGTGAACCCGTGACTATGTCATGGTGGTTAAAACTGATCAGTTGTTGCCCTGCTGGGCCTTGGGTAAGCCAGGTTTTCAATAACTCTGTCATAACTGTCCCTTTATGATCGCTTCAGACAAAAGTGGCGATAGAGCCATTCTCCGCCACCGAGCAGCCCCATTAGCAGATAGGCTATCAGGCCGTTGTACAGGGTCCAGGTCTCCAGGCTGGTAAACAGCGCCGTATAAGCCGCCATGCCGCCGTTGAAGACAAACAGACCACACCAGAGTTGTGTGACCCTTACCAGGTAGGGCCTGGCTTCCTCGGGCAGATCCGGCTCGGCCAACCTGGCCAGACGTTCCACCATGCTGGGACCTTTAAGCAGCGAAGAGGCAAACAGCACCAGCATGCAGGCATTGACCAGCACAGGGTAGTACAGCAGCCAGTCCTGACGCTTGGCGAGCAGGCTGCCGAGCGCCAGCAGTAACCCCAGAACGACCGGGGCGGCCAGCGCCTTGAGCTTTTGCTTCCCCAGCAGCAACCTGGCACCGAGCAAGGCCGCCAGCAAGAGTGCCAGGCCATTGCCCGGCAGATAGTTCAGCCCCAGATATACCGCCAGGGGATATCCCAGCAGCAACAGGGCCGTGACTGTCTGAGCCAGGGCACGCATCAGTCTTTAACCAGTCCCTCGATGGCGTTAACCACGTCGTTGACCGTCCGTACCGACTTGAATTCATCGGGCTGGATCTTTTTGCCGGTCAGCTGCTGCAGTTTGATCACCAGATCCACCGCATCTATGCTGTCCAGATCCAGCTCTTCATAGAGGGAAGCCTCAGGGGTTATCGCCTCGGCATCCACTTCAAACTCATCGACCAGGATCTTGCTCAGCATTTCCAATATCTGTTCACGGCTTTGCATGAGCACCTCCTACGCGCGCTGGGATTCGATAAACGCGGCAAGGCTGGCAACACTGTAAAAGTGGGCCTTGGTTGCCTCTGAGTTGGCTTCGATCTTGACGTCGAACTGTTTCTTGATCGCCAAGCCCAGCTCAAGTGCATCGATGGAATCCAGTCCCAACCCCTCACCGAACAGCGGTGCTTCGGTATCTATATCGTCGATACTGATATCCTCAAGATCGAGGCAATCTATGATTAGCTGTTTAATTTCGTTATGTAAGCTCATAATTTATATCTAATTGTTGTTTGTAATAGGTTTCCAGATCTCTGGTGAGTTGGCGCGCCATCCGGGCATCGCCACCGCTTTCGGCATCATACCTCAGATGCGCTATGCTTGCCCCGGTTTCCACTTGCATCTGTATGGTGCGTCTCGGGATTTCGTACCAGGGATCCTGTTTGGTGAGTCCGGGATGAACCACCCTGAGTACCACTGGCAGAATATCGGCCCCGGCGCGCAGGGCGATATTGGCCGAACCGCGGGCAAAGGGATTGATCACTGCGCCTTTTACCGTGCGGGTGCCCTCGGGAAAGATGATCAGATTGGTGCCTCTGGCCAACACTTCACGGCAGTCCTGTAGCAGCAGCTCGGCGCCGCGATTGGGAATATAGCCGGCGGCGGAGACGACTCCGCGCAGAAAGGGGTTACGCCACAGTCCCTGTTTTACTATGCAGCCGGCATTGGGCATCAGGCTGATTAACACCACCACATCTATGAGGGTGGGGTGATTGGCAATCACCACCATGCCTTTGGCCTGCTGTAATCGCTGCAGATTGACTGTGCTGACCCTGACCACGCCGGCCCAGGTCAGCATATGCACAAAGCCGCGGAACATGTAGTGCACCGCTTTTTGTACTCTTTGAATGCGCACATCGCGCTCGCCGGGCCAGAACCTCAGCACAGGTAAAATGGTCAAGGAGCTCAGCAAGCCGCCAAGGCCGAAGGCGATATAACAGCTGATGCCGGCGAGCCAACGGGGAAAATAGCCGATACCGGTTGCCGGGGCTGTCATAGCGGCTCCCTTGAGGGTTCCAGCTGCCAATGCCAATGGGCCAGTTGCCCCTGGATTGCCGTGCCGTTTGCCAGTGCCTGCAGCAGGGCGCCGAAGTTCAGCGGCTGCCCGGCGCCGGTCTGCTGGCTCAGGGTAACTCGGGCTATGCCGGTAACATCGGCCGGGGCCAGCTGCAGAGACAAGGCCAGCGGCAGTTCCATCTCTTGGGTAAATTCATCATAGACGGGCGGCACAGGGTCATCGCCGAACACCAATAGCAGGGGGCTGGGGTCCTCGGCCAACTGGGCCCAGGCTTCCAACATGGCTTGGGACAGGGTATCTGTGCCCGCCGCCACTGAAGTTGAAGCGCCTGTGTTACCCGTGACTATGCCAAACAGACCGCTGGCGGTGTTGTGAACCGATTGGCTGAAACCCATGGGAGAGAGTGGCTGCCTGGCAATAATATCCTGCAGCAGTTCTATGGTGCGATTGAGTTCGCCATGGCGCGAGGCAAATACGCTGCGGCATTGGCTGGGGGCTTCAGCCTGAAAGGCGGCTTCCAGCATCATCTTGCTCAGGCGGCTGAAACGGCGCCGCTGCATGGCGGCAACCTGGGGTAACTTGGGGGCAATGCGATCGCTGTCATCAAGGGCGCAGTTGCTACTTTGCCACTGCTGCCAATCTTGCTGCTGTTGATACTCCGGGGACCAGGCTCCCCAGGAGAGAATACTGAACGCTAGTTGCACTGCTTTGCCTCTGACACAGATCTTTGTTGCTATCCCTTACGGGTCGTGAGGGAGTGAATCTGTCGGGTCGGAATGCGACCGCCGTACCGATTGCCCGTTCCCTCTGAAACACCGGTACAAAGGGCCATATTCTACACTGAAAGTACGGGTTTTAAGAAGGGGTTTAGGTTACAGCTAAAGATCAGTTACAACTTTTCGCTAACAAGGGAATCACCCGGCGGGCGCCGGGTGATTCAGATGCCGCTCAGTTGCTCAGCTGGCTCTGCAGCCGCCGCAGTACCGTCTTGATCTTACGGGTGTTGTCGGGACCCATACGTACCAGCATTTTCTGCGCGTTGGGCAGGGCTTCCAGTTTGGGATCGACAAACTTGTAGTTCACGCTGATGGCGTACAGCTCGATAGGATCTTCTATCACCGGGGTTGCCAACAGCACCTTGATGGCTTGTTGCATCCGCTCATCGAATTTGAGGTTGGGGTAACCCAGCTCATCGAAGGCCTGCTCCAGCAGCGGCGACAACTGACGATAGGTGTTGAGCAACTGCTCGTCGTTGAGGCCGGTGAGGAAGTCGGCGTAAAGGTCGTATCTGTGATAACTATCAGGATCCAGATAGGTCTTGTTGGAGATTTCAGATACTGTGAAGGTGTCGCTCGGGCCTTTCATCGGACTGGTTTTACGGGCCAGTTCGCCTTGGGCCAGATTATCGACAAACACCACGAACTGGCGTACCAGATCTTGTTCAACCAGCAGTGGCTCTATCTTCATGCCATCAGCCATTGCCACGGCCTTTTCATGAACATATTCATCACTTTCGGCCAGTGAAGGCAGAGGTTGTTCCGGCTCGACTTCGGGCTGAACCACTTCAGGTTCTGGCTCGGGTACGGTTTCAGGTTCAGGCACCGGGACTTGGGTTTGCAGCGGTTCGCTGGGAGCGGGTTCGGGGAGTTCAACCTGGGTGGGCTCTGCTGCTTGCTGCGGCTCTTGTTCGCCGCTGAAATAGTAGTAGGCTCCTCCTGCAATCAGCAATACCAACACCAATAGGATGATAGCAATGCCACTGTTGCCAGAGGACTTTTCCTGCGGTGCGATTCTATCTTCTTGATTGACTTGCATTGGATTTCCTTTCATTGATACCTGTTAGGCAGCGCCTCTCCCATTCTGCAAATATTGGCCATCTTGTCCAGCGTTCGGCCGCCCGGCAGCAGGATTTATTTGTGAAATATTGCCAGTAGAGCAGATCCTGTGGTGATTGACTTGAACCCCGGCTGAACTCTCGGCAACTTTGTGACGTTTTTAGTGCACTAGGCCTGAACATACTGCTGCCGGTCGCCCAGCCAACGCTGAATGATGGCATCGACATTCTCCGGTGCTTGGCTCATCACGTGGCGAGCCAGTTTCTGGATGTGAGGAATAAGCGCCTGATCCCGTACCAGATCGGCCACCTTCATATCGGCTATACCTGTCTGGCGGGTGCCCAGTACTTCACCCGGGCCGCGGATCTCCAGATCTTTTTGGGCAATGACAAAGCCGTCGTTGCTCTGGCGCAATACTCCAAGCCGTTTGGTGGCCGTGTGTGACAACGGCGCCTTGTACAGCAGGACGCAGTGGCTGGCCACGGCGCCACGACCGACCCGGCCGCGCAACTGGTGCAACTGCGCCAGCCCGAGCCGTTCCGGGTTTTCGATGATCATCAGACTGGCGTTGGGCACATCGACCCCCACTTCAATGACAGTGGTGGCCACCAACAACTTGAGGTCGCCGCGTTTGAAGCTGTCCATGACTTGTTGTTTTTCGGCGCTCTTCATACGGCCATGTACCAGGCCTATGCTCAGCTCCGGCAGGGCGGCACGCAGTTCTTCGCAGGTGTCTTCGGCTGCCTGGCATTCGAGCACTTCGGATTCCTCGATAAGGGTGCAGACCCAGTAGGCTTGGCGACCGTCATTGAGCGCCGCCTGACGTACCCTATCGATCACCTCCTGACGCCGACTGTCACTGATGGCCACTGTGGTGACCGGGGTACGCCCCGGTGGCAACTCGTCGATGATGGAGGTGTCAAGGTCTGCATAGGCGGTCATCGCCAGGGTGCGGGGAATAGGGGTCGCCGTCATGATCAACTGGTGGGGATGAAAACCCTGGCTGATGCCTTTCTCTCTCAGCCCCAGGCGCTGATGTACGCCGAATCTGTGTTGCTCATCTATGATGATCAACGCCAGCTTGTGAAACTGTACCTGCTCTTGAAAGATGGCGTGGGTACCTATCACCATGTGGGCACTGCCGGAGGCGATATCCTCCAGCGACTGGGCCCTGGCCTTGCCCTTGAGCTTGCCCGCCAGCCAGCCGACTTTGAGCCCCAATGGCTCCAGCCATTGACTGAAATTAATTGCATGTTGCTCGGCCAACAGTTCAGTGGGCGCCATCATGGCCACCTGATAACCGTTTTCTATCGCCTGCAATGCGGCCATGGCTGCCACCAGGGTCTTGCCTGAGCCGACATCGCCTTGAACCAGGCGCATCATGGGTTGCGGTTTTTCAATATCGCGGCCGATATCTGCCACCACTCGCTGCTGCGCCCCCGTAGGTTTAAAGGGCAAGGCGGCGAGGAAGGGATTGAGCAAAGTGCCGGTGGCTGGCAAAGGCACGGCTTTGTCATGATTGCTGCGCTCTCTGAGCTTGAGCATAGACAGGTTATGCGCCAGCAGTTCTTCCTGCACCAGGCGTTGCTGCGCCGGGTGTTGCCCCTGTTCCAGACGGTAGATATCGACATCCGCCGGGGGCCTATGCAGGGTGCGCACCGCCTGGGCCAGGCTTTGCTGATTGGGGCGCAGCGCCTCGGGCAGTAACTCCTGCAGTCCGTCCTCCTGCAGTAGGTTTAGAGCCTGCTCGGTCAATTTCATCCAACTGGCCTGCTTGAGCCCTTCAGTGGTGGGGTAGATGGGCGTCAGGGTTTCACCGAGGTTGGGCGGTTCGTCGCCCTTGAGTATCTTGTAATCCGGATGAATGATCTCGGCCTGGTGGTTACCACGGCGTACTTCGCCGTAGGCTCTAATGGTCAGCCCTTGTTGCATGGCATTGCGCTGGGCGGCAGAGAAATTGAAGAACCTCAGGGTCATGGTGCCGCTGTCATCACGGACATTGCAGATCAACATGCGCTTGCGGCCATTGATGATCTGGCTGGACTGAATTTCGGCTTCTATGGTGCCGTAGCTGCCGGGAGTGAGGCTGGCTATGGGGTAGATGCGGGTTCTGTCTTCGTAGCGCAGCGGCAGGTGGAACAGCAGATCCTGTACCGTGTTGATTCCGAGCTTGTGCAGTTTCTCAGCCATTTTAGCGGCTACGCCCTTGAGCTCGGTGATAGCAATAAGATCCAGTCTCTGCAAACCTTTAGCACCGGATTACTGTGAATTTATACATATACTATCAGAGAAATAGCCCTTGGCAATGCGTTGCTTTTATCGGCTGGGTAAAGTGTGGCGCAATGGCGGCAGGGCTTCTGCCAGGGGGGGAGTGTATGGCAAAAGCCCTGATATATTGGTGGCAGATTAATCTGTCAGCGCCACCAGTTGAGCAGGGTGACCAAGGGCTTTATCAGTAGCTGAACACTGCCTATTACAAACAGCCAGGCGCCGATAAGAGTGTGAACATCTGTGAGAAAAAAGAAGCTGCCCAGTAGAAAACAGAACGCGACTATCAGGTCGCTTAGGGTATTGAACAAGGCGTGTTTGGGAAGAGGGGGGGCTGGGGCTTTGATATCTTGCTTGGCAAAATATCGCTGCTTACTGTCGATCATGGTTCCTTCTTGGTAGTTATGATTTGCCGCGATACCTTAACGCTGCCATCCTCCGAGTGCAAATCTAATTCCCTAATTATTTGTTTTAATGAGAATAAATATATCTACATAACCATAAGATTAAGTTAACAACTTGCATCTTGGATTCGGCAGGCTTGGCAAAAGAGTAGCGTAACTTAACGGCCCAGGCCTGAACCCTGGCTAACGGTTATTTCACCGTTAAAGCCTATCAGTTCGGCGAGTGTTTGTGCGTAGGCTCTGGCCTTGTCTGTGGCCTGCTTTTGGGGTTTGAACAGGCCAAAACCGAGTCGCTCACGCTCAGCAAAACAGAGTACCACGCTGACACTTATGAGCTCTTCGTCAGTCAGGTGTTCAAGCATGTGACTTCTGGATCTTTCGTTATGGGTATTGCGTTGCACCTCTATGCGGCAGAGTTGACTGAGCGGCTTGCTTTTTCTGCCTCGGAAGAAGCAGCCCTGTTGCAGATCCAGGGTAACGGGTTTGAGCAGGCGGTAGAGGTTCAGGCCCATGATGATGCCGCTGAGCCCCAGCACTATGGCTATGATGGCAGCCGTAAACCAAGTGTCCTGTCTGGCGGGGTCCAACACCAGTACTCCCAGCATTCCGGCAAGCATCGCCAGTAGTCCCCAAAGCGCGTATTTCAGTTGCGTTTGCCTGCTGCGCCAGATGAGTTTCAATTTGCCCGGCTCGGCTTTGAGCTCTGTCATCAGCATATGCTGCTGATATTGGCAGAGCCTGGCCTGCTGTGGGTTTTTGGTCATAAAATGGTCACCATGAAATCAGTAATTTGTCGTAAAACCCAGTGCTTAAGCCAGCAGGTTCGAGTGAGCCGCTATCAGTTGCCAGCCGCTTGTCCTGTGCAGCCAAACCCGGGTAAAGCGAAAACGGCCGTTGGTCGGCGTTTTGGCATAGCTGCCCTGAATATTCACCTCTGCCGATACTATCGCAGTCTCCTGATGCAGCCGTATCTCTTCGGCCAGGGTGTCTATCCGAGTGATATTGAGCAGGCCTAAGCTGTGGGCATGCAGATCCTCTGCTTTGCCGAGCACTTGCCCCAGGTGATTGGTGAATATCAGTTGAGGCGACAACAGTCTATCCAGCAAATTGATATCCGAATTCAACATGGCGCTACGCAGTTGGCTTTCCAGTTGCTGAATGTCTGAGATGTGATTCATGGTTATTCCCAAGGCCTGATGAGTGACGGCAAAGAGGCAAGAAGGTTTAAAAAATACTGACTTTGGCACACTTGCCACAGTACCAGGAGTTCTGCCATTGATTCAGCGCCGCCTGGTATTGCTGCATCGACTTTCGCCCTCCCAAGTAGTTCTTCCACAGCCAATCGGCGCTCAGGATCAGAGTAAAGCAGGAGACAAAAAAGCACAGCACTCCCAGCCAAAAACTGCTCCAGTTGCTGCCTGCCTGAAACCCTAGGTAGCCGCCCAAGAGTAGTCCGGGGAAAGCCGCCAGAAATAGCACCAAGGGCTGAGGGGCAGATGGCGGCGAGCAGCGCTTGGCCAGTTCGGTTTGCAGTTGGGCGCTACCCTTGAGTTTTTGTTTTCCATGCACTGAGAAGGGTTGGTTGTTCCACACGGGTTTGGCCGAAGCGCGGACTGAAACTTCTGTTGTTCCTTCGGCATGAATGGCTTTGAAATGTCTGATACTGTCTGAGCCGCAATGTCTGCAACGCATTGATTATTCTCCTTAACTTAGACTAACCGGATCCCTGATTCTTCTCGTCCAAACAACAGCCTTCGGATAACAAGCCTTTGCTGGTCGCCGAGTCATGGTAAAGCTTTTAGCCTCAGCGGTGAACCCCGAGATGCCACGCTTTCGGACCGAGCGACTTTGGCTTAATAAATTCAAGTGAACCGGCATTAATGGAAATATAACAGTGAAATTTATCGGGCGTGTTGACGCTAAAAAGCTAACCCATTTTAGGATGGGACAGCGCTTCACTCCCGATATTCGCAGAAGGGAACCGGTTTTTGCCTGTTTTGGCAACAGCGATTGATAGTCGGCCTTGGTTTCCTAAACCCCTGCGACTGAGGCCCGGGAGCTCAGGATACAGGTCACTGCACAAGGTAAGGGAGTTGTGTTTGTTTGAACGCCTTTACAACCAGTGCCTTACTGATTTTTCCCCAGTGAAAAACATCTAACAGCCGGGTAACTTACTCTCCAAAAAACTAACCTCAAGTTGTGAGCCCCTGCATAGTTAAATTGATTAACCTGAGTAGAATCCGCGCGCCAATAACATATGCGTAAACTCTATTTGGGGAGATATTGATGAAGTTGAGTAAAGTCGGTCTGGGAGTCACTCTGTTGCTCTGCTCGCAACTGGCGGGTTGTATGGGGCAGATGGGGCTTTCAGGCATGTTGACCAAAGGCAATTTGAGTGCGGTGGATAACCGTTACGGCCGCGCCGGTTTGTACGTGCTGCTGGCGCCTGTCTATGGTATTACTGCCGCCGCCGATCTGTTTATTTTCAACAGTATTGAGTTTTGGACAGGCAAGAACCCTATTACCGGCAAGTCTCCGGCTTTGGTGGATATGCCGGCCGATGCCGTTTTCAAGATCAATCATAAACTGGATAAGGATCTGACCACTGCCCCGGTCAAACTGAGCCGTGCCAGCATCTCAGCCATAGATGACAATACCCTGGCGATGACATTGAGCTATGAAGATGGCTCCGAGCAGGTAATGCTGGGGCGCAAGCAGGGGGAGATGGTGGACTTTTATCTGGATCAGCAATTCATTGCCAGTGTCAGCATAGCTGAAATGGAAAGTTATGTAGCGGCTCGCTCCTGAGCGCTTTTGGGCTGCTTTGCCCCTTAACTTGATGATATCCCGGGTTTTGATTATTCATTTTTGGTGTCAAAACCCGGGATTTTTTATGCTACTGCGGCTTGGCAACAAAGCTTTTCAGAAGCATTCAATTGTCAGTGGCGTACTCAGATTCAGGCGCTGGCGTGGGTAACCAGATAGCCCATATAGCCGCAGTAACCTAGCAATAATATGGCGCCTTCGCGACGACCGATACGAAATCCGCTCCAGGCAAAGGGCAACACCAACAATGCCAGGGTTAGCATCACGCTGAAGTCCAGGCTGCTGAAGCCGGCAGAGCTGATGGGGTGCACCAGGGCCGTGACCCCGAGGATCCCCAGCAGGTTGAACAGGTTGGAGCCAACCACATTCCCTATGGCGATATCGCTCTGGCCCTTGAGTGCGGCCAGAATCGAGGTCACCAATTCCGGCATGCTGGTGCCTATGGCAATAATGGTCAGGCCGATCACTACTTCGCTGATACCGAAGGTACGGGCCAACTCGACTGCGCCATCGACAAACAGTATGCCGCCGCCCACCAACATGCCGATACCGGCGATGATAAACAGCAGCGACAGTAGAGGGTTCTTGGGGCCTTCAATAGGTTCATCGGTATCTTCGCCCTTGCTGCTGAAATAGCTGAGCAGCAGATAGCCTACCAGTAAGCTGGTCAGCACGGCGCCGTCAATCAGGCTCAGTTCACCGTCGAGTACCAGCAGCCACATCAGAATAGAGGCACCAATCATCAGTGGAATGTCGCGTCTGACCATCTGTGTCTGAACGCCTATCGGGCGGATCAGTGCGGTCAGGGCCAGGATCAGACCGATATTGGCGATATTGGAGCCCACCACGTTACCCAGGGCAATGCCCGGGCTACCGGCCAGTGCTGACTTAACGCTCACTGCCAGTTCGGGAGCACTGGTACCGAAGGCGACGATCGTCAGGCCGATCACCAGCGGGGCGATTCCCAGACGCAGGGCGATGACGCTGGCGCCGCGAACCAAGGCTTCGGCTCCCAGAGTCAAAATTAAGAAGCCGCCGAGAATAGAGAGTGCAATCAACATTGAAAACCGCTTTTCCTGTCAGTAAGGTGCCATACAGAACGGCACCGATGAATGTATTTGGGCTGCCAGCATAAGGTTTTTCCCCTCGAAGGCAACCCCTTTTTGACAGAATATGTCATAAAAATCCCGGCCGGAGCCGGGATAATCAGATAAATCAGGATAAGGGCTTTAGATTTCGTCTTCCCAGACGACCTTGGCGCCGCGGATGCCTTCCATCCGGCTGGCGTATCTGCTCTCCAACACATGGCGCTTGATTTTCAGCGTTGGGGTCAGCACATCGTTTTCTATGGTCCAGGGCTCCTTGACCACCAAAACAGCTTCTACGGTTTCATGGGACTCCAGGTTGGGGTTGACCGCATCCACAGTGGCCTTGAGCGAGGCGCGTACCTCTTCTCTGGCTTGCAACGCCGCCCCTTCAGAGAGTTGCACCAAAGCCACTGGGTGGGGTAGTCCCAGGCCGATGACACAGATAAGCTCCACATGGGGATCCTGCGCCATCTTACGTTCAATCGGCACTGGCGCCACATACTTGCCCTTGGCGGTCTTGAAGTTATCCTTGACCCGGCCTGTGATGCTGACGCAACCGTCGGCATCTATGGCGCAGAGATCGCCGGTGAGGAAAAAGCCCTCTTCATCGAAGGCGGCGGCTGTGGCTTCCGGCGCCTTGTAGTATTCACGCATCAATCCCGGGCTCTTCACCAGCAGTTCGCCATTGGCCGCCTGCTTGACTTCGCAGCCGATCACCGGCTTGCCGACAGTGCCTATCTTACTGGCATCGAAGGGGAAGTTGATAATTGAGTAGGCGCAGTTTTCCGTCATGCCCCAGGCTTCGCAGATATCCAACCCTATGTTGTGATACCACTCCACCAGTGACGGAGGTATCGGCGCCGAACCTGAACCGAGCAAACGACACTTATCCAGCCCCAGGCCCTTATGGATCTTGCGTTTGACCAGATGGCTGATGAGGGGGATCTTCAGTAGCAGATTGAGCCTGGCGTAGCCGACTTTATCGATAATGTTCTTTTGGAACAGGGTCCACAGCCGAGGTACCGAGAAGAATACGGTTGGCCGCATTCGCTGCACATCGGCTACAAAACTGTCGAGGCTTTCGACAAAGGCAACGCAAGAGCCGGAATAGAAGGAGGAACCCTCTATCGCCACCCGCTCTGTGATATGAGCCAGCGGCAGGTAGGACAGCAGTCTGTCTTTACCATCTGTCTTGAGATCGCGAACTACGGCATTACAGGTCCAGCCGTAACTGCCGAAGGTTTGGATGGCGCCTTTGGGCTTGCCGGTGGAACCTGAGGTGTAGATCAGCGTCATCACCTGCTCGGCCTCGGGATAAGGGGCATCCACCAGAGGTGTACCGAGATTCAACAGTTGCTGCCATTGATATTGAGCCGGCATGGTGTCATAAGGCATCGCCAGGCGCAGAATATCACCGCCGACACCGGCTTCCTGATCGGCCCAGTGATCCAGTTTACCCAGTATGATGGCCTTACAGCCACTGTGTTCCAGCACGTAGCGTATGGTATCGGCATTGGCCGTGGGGTAGATGGGCACACTGATATAGCCGCCATGCATCAGCGCCAGATCGGTAATGAACCACTCGGCGCAGTTTTTTGACAGCACGGCTATCTTGTCGCCGGGTTGCAGCCCCAAGTGACGCAGGCCGCCGCAGAGTTGTTGCACCTTGGCCTGTACCTGACGCCAGGTCAGATCCTGATATTGGCCGTTGATTGGCTGCCTGAGATAGATCTCATCGCCTTGAGTCTCTACCCAGTGGTCGAGCATTTCCACCGGGCTCTTGAATGATGCTTCCATGGGGTGTCCCCTTTACTGTTCTTGTTATCTGCGTAGCTGCAGCTTCCCCCACGGCGGCTGCAACGATCTGATTATCTGTTAGTTTCGCTATGCAGTGGCCAAACCAGTATGGCGATAATTGTGATCTGGTGCAATATTTAATCGGTTGTTTGAAAAGCTTCACAGTTCTGGGACGGGTTCACGCATCCGTTGCCACCAGTCGGCAGCGGCGACTATCTGGCCCTGCGCGTCTATGGCTGGGTAGGGAATGCCTTTGCGCCGACAGGCTTTGGCATAAATGGGATGGCCTTGCTCAAACAACATGGTCTGGCAATAGTCATTGTCCAGCTTGCGATTGCCATAGAGGCCGGCCTCTTGCCGCTGACGCTGCGCCTCATACAATAGCAGTGCCGATGCCACCGAGACATTGAGGGATTGCACCATGCCGACCATGGGGATCACTACCTGCTTGTCGGCGGCGGCCAGGGCTTCGGCGCTGATACCATCACGTTCATTACCGACAATAAAGGCGGTGGGACGGCGGTAATCCAGCTCCCGAAAGTCGCGGGCCTGGGGGCCGAAATGGGTGGCGACCAGCTGCATCCCGCGCGCCTTGCAGGCCTTGACTGCCGAGGCAAATTCATAGTGTTTAATGGTTTTGACCCACTGTTGACTACCGGAGGCGGTATTGCCGGACAGGCGCATATCGGCATCGGGCCAGACCGCATGGATTTCGTGGATACCCACAGCATCGGCACTGCGCAGCGCGGCGGAAATATTGTTGCTCTTGTGGACTCTGTCCAGGATCAGGCTCAGATCCGGCTGGCGCATGTCCAGCATTTGGTTGATGCGAGCGAAGCGTTCGGGGCTCATTGGCGGGGGATCCTATATGAAAAAGGGCGCCGTAGCGCTAATGCCGTTCACTTAGTGTGAACGGCATTTTTCTTAGGCTTAATGGGATACTTGTTTTTACTCATTTTTAACGCACGT
>NZ_NIJK01000046.1 GCF_002836975.1 Shewanella indica
TGCTGGCTCATCCGGTTACTCATTCAGGGTTCAGGTTACAACACGATGATCTCATATCTCGGACTTATTCGCACCTTCCCTCATTAAATCATGGCCATGATACCTTGCGTTTAAGCTTTAGTTTGCGCGTGGTAGCGGGTATGGCTGAGCCGACAGCGTGTAACAATGTCGAATTTGAATCCCGCTTTAGTAAAGTTGTCGGCGGATATGTGCAAAGTGAGATTGCTGAGCTAGCAGCACGATATGCGTATAACATCGCCAATGGGCGGTTTTTATGGCGTAATCGAGTAGGAGCACAGCAGATTAGCATCCGAGTAACAGGTGGAAATTTACAAGAGACTTTAACCTTTGATGCCTACCAATACTCATTGTCGAAAACAACCGCTGAGGATGCTCAAGTCGCCTTACTTACCAAGGTGATTTTATCAGGTTTGAAAGGTGATGAATCAACCGTATTACAAATTGATGCCTTTGCTCAATTAGGCGACGCGCAACGTGTATGGCCATCACAGGAAATGGTATTAAACAGCCCTAAAGGTGAAAAAAGTCGCCACTTGTTTGCCGTAAATGGTGTACAGGGTTTAGATAATATCGCGGCTATGCACTGCGAAAAAATTGGTAATGCATTACGTACGATTGATGATTGGTATCCCAAATTTTCAGAAACTAACAAACCCATTGCAATTGAAGCCTATGGGTCAGTGACTCAACGTGGTGTTGCCTATCGTTCATCAAAAAATGATTTTAAAACATTGTTGTTGAAGTGGTTAAGCAATGAAACATTAGCAGATCACGAAAAACACTTTGTCGGTGCTATGTTGATCCGTGGTGGAGTATTTGGTGAAGGTGAAAGCTAGAGGAGTCGCCCATGAACTACTACCAAGAAATTACCTTACTACCGGATGTCGATATCTCGCTTGGTTTCCTCTGGCAAAACGTGTTTCAACAAGTGCATATTGCACTTGTTGAACACAAAGTGGATGCAAATCAGTCTAGTGTTGCGGTTGGCTTTCCTGATTATCTCCGAGCTAAGTTTCCCCTGGGCGGTAAATTGCGCCTCTTTGCCAAAGAACAAGCGTCATTGGAAAAGCTAGCCATTCACCAATGGCTGAATCGGTTCGAAGACTATGCGCATATTAAAGGGATCAAACCCGTACCGAGTGATGTTTCCTACGTGAGCTTTGTACGCAAACAGGTGAAATCGCCTGAGCGGATTGAGCGGGCTATGCAGCAAAAGGCGGCATTATGGGCTGCAAAGTCGGGCAAGCCGCTGGCCGAGTGCTTAACCGATCTTGAAAAAAGCAAACCGACTGGGCAGTGTGATTTGCCATTTATCTTCTTGCACAGCCAGCAAACGAAACAACGTTCGCCGGACAAAAACAGCAAGTTCCCGCTGTTTATCGAAAGATATCCGCAAAGTACACCTGTGGATGGGCAGTTCGATTGCTACGGGCTGAGTCGTAAAGTCAATGGTATTGCATCGCTTGGAACAGTACCGCACTTTTAAGCATCAAAGGGTGAGTTTTACCCTTTATTTTTGCTCTTTAAAAATAAGCTTTATATACAATCAGTTACAACAGGTAGTATTCAACAGGGTAAAAATAGGTTTTTTATCCTAACCACCTGTTGTGACTTTCTTTTATTGCTTTATTCTATTGTTCACTGCCGCCCAGGCAGCTTAGAAATGTAAGCGCGTCAACAAGGTTGCGGCGTTCAGGTTCACTGCCGCCCAGGCAGCTTAGAAAGCTTTCTGGCAGAACTACAGGCTCAGAAGTGTGTTCACTGCCGCCCAGGCAGCTTAGAAAATTTCAAGAGGGCAGTCGCCTCGGTAGCTTGAGTTCACTGCCGCCCAGGCAGCTTAGAAATTGTCGCTGGCTGAGTGCCAGGTACTTAATTTGTTCACTGCCGCCCAGGCAGCTTAGAAAATCATTAAGAATGCTTTTGCCGTTCTCAAGAGGTTCACTGCCGCCCAGGCAGCTTAGAAATGGCTGTAGCTCAGGAGCGTCTGTCAGGGTTAGTTCACTGCCGCCCAGGCAGCTTAGAAAAATCACCAGCCATCCGATAAACTTCTCCTTGGGTTCACTGCCGCCCAGGCAGCTTAGAAATTATAGGCGGCGCTATACTTGCGAAGGTGAAGGTTCACTGCCGCCCAGGCAGCTTAGAAAATTGTTTGAACGTTCTTAGCTAGCAAGATGTTGTTCACTGCCGCCCAGGCAGCTTAGAAATCGGCGCGCTTTTGTGTGTGCTCCATTGTTTGGTTCACTGCCGCCCAGGCAGCTTAGAAAGGATGCAGCAGTTTGCGACTTAACACGCTTGCGTTCACTGCCGCCCAGGCAGCTTAGAAATGTTTGACGCATCAAAAACAGGCAATCTTGAAGTTCACTGCCGCCCAGGCAGCTTAGAAATACTGAAGGATATTGTCTCGATTATACCGCTCGTTCACTGCCGCCCAGGCAGCTTAGAAAAGCACCCTAATCTTGCGAAGGCTGGCCTCAACGTTCACTGCCGCCCAGGCAGCTTAGAAAATAATTTCAGGCCTGAATCCACTCACTTTTTAGTTCACTGCCGCCCAGGCAGCTTAGAAAATCCTTACGCACTTCGTTTGGCTCTGCATCATGTTCACTGCCGCCCAGGCAGCTTAGAAAAAACTCTGGCAGTAGAAACTTACTCGCTGTAAGTTCACTGCCGCCCAGGCAGCTTAGAAATTGATGCGCTTAAACCCCTTGCCAGTTCTGACGTTCACTGCCGCCCAGGCAGCTTAGAAAATTACAACGCCGTGAGGCGTAGGAGTTTATACGTTCACTGCCGCCCAGGCAGCTTAGAAATCTTGTCTTGATGGTTCGCTCGATTGTTTCTTGTTCACTGCCGCCCAGGCAGCTTAGAAAGACCTGACGAATTCAGGCTGAACTCCGTTAGCGTTCACTGCCGCCCAGGCAGCTTAGAAAATTACAACGCCGTGAGGCGTAGGAGTTTATACGTTCACTGCCGCCCAGGCAGCTTAGAAATCTTGTCTTGATGGTTCGCTCGATTGTTTCTTGTTCACTGCCGCCCAGGCAGCTTAGAAAGACCTGACGAATTCAGGCTGAACTCCGTTAGCGTTCACTGCCGCCCAGGCAGCTTAGAAAATTACAACGCCGTGAGGCGTAGGAGTTTATACGTTCACTGCCGCCCAGGCAGCTTAGAAAATCGGCGCGCATAGCCTCAATCTCACGCCACTGTTCACTGCCGCCCAGGCAGCTTAGAAATGCGAGATGCCACAGAGAGAGCTGTCAATGGTGTTCACTGCCGCCCAGGCAGCTTAGAAATGTCTGAACCAGCTAGCTCTGTTTCGTCCCAGGTTCACTGCCGCCCAGGCAGCTTAGAAATATTAAATCACCATCTTAAAATGCCCCAGTCTGTTCACTGCCGCCCAGGCAGCTTAGAAAATGCCAGAGGTCTGGAAAACTTCTTTACCATCGTTCACTGCCGCCCAGGCAGCTTAGAAATCTCGCGTATTTAACGATATGCGCGGACTAAGGTTCACTGCCGCCCAGGCAGCTTAGAAAATCAACCTATTACCTTATCTATTGCACTGTAGGTTCACTGCCGCCCAGGCAGCTTAGAAATGAAAGCCAGCGATTTGATTTAACGATTGATGGTTCACTGCCGCCCAGGCAGCTTAGAAATCAGACTGCGCTTTACCCGCGCATTCGCGACCGTTCACTGCCGCCCAGGCAGCTTAGAAAACAAATGACTTGCAAAATTCATACACATCTGAGTTCACTGCCGCCCAGGCAGCTTAGAAAATTAGCAACGGTAACTGAAACCGGATCAACTGGTTCACTGCCGCCCAGGCAGCTTAGAAATTGGTTGCCACTCATACTGGTAGAGCCGTTTTGTTCACTGCCGCCCAGGCAGCTTAGAAAAAAAGTAAACGAAATTGTTATTGAGGACGGAGGTTCACTGCCGCCCAGGCAGCTTAGAAAATTACAACGCCGTGAGGCGTAGGAGTTTTATAGTTCACTGCCGCCCAGGCAGCTTAGAAACTCTTCTAGCGCAACAGGGAACCCGGTAAACCGTTCACTGCCGCCCAGGCAGCTTAGAAAACATGGTTGCGTAGCCTTTGGCAGTCATCATAGTTCACTGCCGCCCAGGCAGCTTAGAAACACAGGGAAGCCGCCCACAACAGCGTCAACATGTTCACTGCCGCCCAGGCAGCTTAGAAAGACGAAGAAAAGAAAGCCAAGGACAAGAAAGAGTTCACTGCCGCCCAGGCAGCTTAGAAAAGAATATGCAGGAGTATTTGACATGCCGTTGTGTTCACTGCCGCCCAGGCAGCTTAGAAAGCTATTATCTGCGGGAGAGCCGACAAAGAAGGGTTCACTGCCGCCCAGGCAGCTTAGAAATCCTCGTCACGTTCAAACGTGATGATCTTCATGTTCACTGCCGCCCAGGCAGCTTAGAAAGATTGGCATCACAGTTCCCGGTAATACGCCTTGTTCACTGCCGCCCAGGCAGCTTAGAAAACTTCCGCCACATAAACCTTCCCATCATACTCGTTCACTGCCGCCCAGGCAGCTTAGAAATCATAGCTGCATAGTATGACCTGGCTGGCAGTGTTCACTGCCGCCCAGGCAGCTTAGAAATTTCGTGGTGCCAGACGCAGTACTCTATTGCTGTTCACTGCCGCCCAGGCAGCTTAGAAACTATCTTTCCAGAGTCAAGACGGAATCACCTCGTTCACTGCCGCCCAGGCAGCTTAGAAAACGTATTGCAACAGGAAATCGGCTTTCTGCTGGTTCACTGCCGCCCAGGCAGCTTAGAAAAAATTCGTCCTTGTTTTGCGGGTCAAGGATTTGTTCACTGCCGCCCAGGCAGCTTAGAAATGTATATCCCTGTGAAGCTCGACAATAGACCTGTTCACTGCCGCCCAGGCAGCTTAGAAATATCTCGGGAAGTTTAATACCACCATGATTACGTTCACTGCCGCCCAGGCAGCTTAGAAAATTAGTTTAACACCTTCCCGATTGCACTATAGGTTCACTGCCGCCCAGGCAGCTTAGAAATGACTGGCTCACCGTATCGAGGGATACAGTCAGTTCACTGCCGCCCAGGCAGCTTAGAAAGTTGTATTCAAACTCTCGCACTCCAACTATAAGTTCACTGCCGCCCAGGCAGCTTAGAAAGATATTTCACACCAAGGACGACCTGAGTCAGTGTTCACTGCCGCCCAGGCAGCTTAGAAATTGCCATTTCTGGCTCAATGGATGGTGTTTATGTTCACTGCCGCCCAGGCAGCTTAGAAAACCACGCCACGCATTAAACAACTGAGCCGCTTGTTCACTGCCGCCCAGGCAGCTTAGAAAATTAGTTTAACACCTTCCCGATTGCACTATAGGTTCACTGCCGCCCAGGCAGCTTAGAAATGACTGGCTCACCGTATCGAGGGATACAGTCAGTTCACTGCCGCCCAGGCAGCTTAGAAAGATATTTCACACCAAGGACGACCTGAGTCAGTGTTCACTGCCGCCCAGGCAGCTTAGAAATTGCCATTTCTGGCTCAATGGATGGTGTTTATGTTCACTGCCGCCCAGGCAGCTTAGAAAACCACGCCACGCATTAAACAACTGAGCCGCTTGTTCACTGCCGCCCAGGCAGCTTAGAAAATTAGTTTAACACCTTCCCGATTGCACTATAGGTTCACTGCCGCCCAGGCAGCTTAGAAATGACTGGCTCACCGTATCGAGGGATACAGTCAGTTCACTGCCGCCCAGGCAGCTTAGAAAGATATTTCACACCAAGGACGACCTGAGTCAGTGTTCACTGCCGCCCAGGCAGCTTAGAAATTGCCATTTCTGGCTCAATGGATGGTGTTTATGTTCACTGCCGCCCAGGCAGCTTAGAAAACCACGCCACGCATTAAACAACTGAGCCGCTTGTTCACTGCCGCCCAGGCAGCTTAGAAAATTAGTTTAACACCTTCCCGATTGCACTATAGGTTCACTGCCGCCCAGGCAGCTTAGAAATGACTGGCTCACCGTATCGAGGGATACAGTCAGTTCACTGCCGCCCAGGCAGCTTAGAAAGTTGTATTCAAACTCTCGCACTCCAACTATAAGTTCACTGCCGCCCAGGCAGCTTAGAAAGATATTTCACACCAAGGACGACCTGAGTCAGTGTTCACTGCCGCCCAGGCAGCTTAGAAATTGCCATTTCTGGCTCAATGGATGGTGTTTATGTTCACTGCCGCCCAGGCAGCTTAGAAAGCCTGTTGGGTCGAAAATGGTCATGTACAGAAGTTCACTGCCGCCCAGGCAGCTTAGAAATGTTATCAACATGGCCTGTGCCGTGTTGGCCCGTTCACTGCCGCCCAGGCAGCTTAGAAAATCTTGAACTCACCAGCATCAGACAGCGGAGCGTTCACTGCCGCCCAGGCAGCTTAGAAATGCTGGACGGCGAAGTCTCGGCGCTCACCATCGTTCACTGCCGCCCAGGCAGCTTAGAAAATACGGATATCGTGGGCTCAATCCGCAAGATCGTTCACTGCCGCCCAGGCAGCTTAGAAAGTTCTTCTGGTGATGACCTTTCCCCCGAATTTATCACTCGGCCCCAGCAATATCCGAATTTCCTGCATTTGTGGGGCTGAAGAGGTCGAAACTGAGGAGATCTAAATAGCGGCCCGGCTCAAGGCAGCATGTCCACTCGAAGTAGTCTGCTGGCGCTGCGGCCTTTGTCGTCGCTGACCGACAGTTGGAAGCGTCCGGCTCTGGGTGGGCGCCATTCCAGGGTTTGGCCCGGCAGGCTCTGGCCGAGCAGGCTGTTACCGGCAAACCAGTAGAGTATTTGGCTGTCGGAGGCGGCGTCGGCCTTGAGGGCTATGTGTTCATTGGCCACGCTTTGGCGCAGGCTGTAGGTGACGCCCTTCAAGGGGGAGCGGATAAGCGGGGCCGAGTAGCTAACCGCGACTCTTTGGCTGCAGGCGACCGGAAGCTCCGGCGGCCTCCTGCGGGGTAAACCTGCCTGCTCGAACAGGGCCGCCAAGTCTGACGGCCAGAAGGCAAACACCTCCTGGTGGTGAATTGCCGAGTCGTAGGGCGGGCAGACGGCGGCGCCGGTTTTGTTATCCAGCCACACGGGGCGATGCAAGTTGGAGACCTTGATGGGGGAAACTCCCGGGATATACCAGCCATCGACCAATTTGGGGCACCAAGGGTTGGGCAGCTCGCCGGAGGCGGCGCAGAAGGCCACCTTTTTCACCGTATCCGGCGGCGTGTTGGCCATGTCGGCCGTGCCGGGCAGCGCGCCCTGCAAGGCATCGCTGAGGGCGAAGAACAATGGCCCGGCGGTACGGACGCCGACAAAGGCCGGGTTGGGAGTGGCGTCGAAGTTGCCCACCCAAACCACCAACACATAGGGGCCTGTGATGCCTGCGCTCCAGGCATCGCGATACCCCCAGGAGGTGCCTGTTTTCCAGGCCACTGTCCAGTTGCTGCCGGGCAGGCCGTCGGCGCGGGGGTTGTCCTTGAGTATGTCCCGCACCATAAAGGCGGCGGCCGGGCTCAGCAAGCTCTTTCCTTGCGGGCTGATGGGCTGGCTTTGTTGATCCCGCAGCGGGTAGTCATGGCCCTGGCTCGCCAGCATCAGGTACAGCCGCGCCAGATCCGCCATGGTCAGCTCGCCGCCGCCCAGCGCCAGGGATAAACCATAATGACTTTCACCCCTGAGCCCCTGAATGCCGGCTTGGCGCAAGAAGCCGTAGAGATTGGGTTGGTTCACTTGTCCTGCCAGCCACACGGCCGGCAGATTGCGGCTCTTGACCAGGGCGTCATGGGCGCTGATGGGGCCGGTAAATCTGTGGTCAAAGTTCTCCGGTTGGAAACTGCCAAAGGCGGTGGGCGCATCCTTGAGTATGCTCAGCGGGTGTATGAGCCCCTGATCTATGCCCAGGCCAAACAGAAATGGCTTCAGGGTTGAACCCGGCGAGCGGCGGGCGCTGACGCCGTCCACCTGCCCTTGGATATCGGTATCGAAGAAGTCTGCCGAGCCTATCCAGGCTTTGATGCTCTGATCGCGGCTGTCCACCAGGATTGCGGCGGCATTCTTGACCCCCAGATGGCGCTGGCTTTCGATATACAGCCCAAGGCGCCGTTCCAGCAAGGCCTGCAGACTGACGTCCAGGGTGCTGTGAATTTGGGTGTCACTATTATCCCGCAGCAGGCGGCGGCTGAAGTGCGGCGCCAGAAATGGCAGCTCAGTGCGGTCATGGCCGATGGCGGTGAGGGTCAACAGGCCGTTGTTGCGGGGATCGTCGCGATAGCTTTGTTGCCAGAGCAACGCCAGACGGTCGCGGGCATCCTGAAAGTCGGCACCGAAGCGGGCGCGCCGTGCCGGGCTTTGCGGCATGACCGCCAGGCTGAGGGCTTCACTGAGTGACAGCTCACCGGCGTCTTTATGAAAGTAGATGCGGCTGGCAGCGCCAACACCTTCAATATTGCCGCCCATGGGCGCCAGATTGAGATAGGCCTCGAGAATATCATGCTTGGAGTAACGCAGTTCCAGCCAGAGCGCCGCCAGCATCTGCTGCAGTTTCCCGGCAACCTGGCGGCTGTTGATGTTGTAAACCCGCCGGGCCAGCTGCATGGTCAGGGTCGAAGCCCCCTGGCGATCATCCTTAAGATAGGTGGCGACTATCGCCCTGGCGGTGGCCGCCGGGTTGATGCCGGGGTGGAAGTAAAAATAGCGGTCTTCCTTGAGCAAGATGGTTTGCACCATGTTGTCTGAAACCCCTTCCAGGGGTTGCCAGAGCCGATACTGGCCATCACTGGCCAGCGTTAGCCGCAGCAGGCTGCCATCGGCGGCCAACACCATGCGGGAGCTGGGCGCCAGCTTGGAAAAAGGTTGTGCCGGCCAGAGTCTCAGCCCCAGCAGCAAGGCTGCCAGGGCCAGCAGGCACAAATAGCGGCGTTTCATGGCGCTTCGATCACCAACTCACCACTTGGGCCCTGAGCCTGAACCAGGGGATCATACAGCCCCTCGGCGTAGGCGGGCGGCACCTGGAACTGGCCGACATTGGTGGCCCGTACCTTGTAAACAAAGGTTTTGGCATCTCGCCAGGCGGTACCGTAGAGCACCAGACGGTCTTCGCGAACATTGAACCACTGTGGCGACCAGTCACTGTGCTGAGCCATACCCACTGGCGGCTGCCAGCCGTCGAAGCTGTCATCCTTGTCACGATAAACCGGCTCCACGCCGCCGGGCAGCAGATCTATTAGAACCACCTGCTGCAACTGGTCCATATCTGTGGCGCGCAGCCGCAGCCTGACCAGGAATTCATCCCCAACCTTGACCTTGGCAAGAGGTTGTTGCTCCAGGGTCAGATAGTCGCGGCTCACCTCCAGCCCCTGGCTGAAAGGCTTAGCCGGGCTCTGGTCAAATCCCTGCTGGCTGAGAAGATAGAAGGCATCATTAGTGCCGGTTTTCTGGTACTTCACCTCTTCACTGCCGATGGGCAGCTTAGCCTTGGGTAGACTCAGTGCCTGCCAGGCCTTATCGACCAGGGCTTGCATGGACAGCCCCTGATCGCCGCGGGAGTTATCCAGAGCGGTCAGCGCCCGCACCAGAGTACCGGCAGACAGTGAGCTGTAACGCTGCTCGCTGAGCCACTGGCCCATGCGCGGCAGCAACTGTTCCGGCAGGTCATCCAGGCGCTGTGGCGCCTGACGGGCGATGAGTGTCAGCAGCTGGGCATCGTGCACCATGGGATCCAGGTAGAGGCCGAGGCGCTGGGGCTTATCCTCAAGCAGCTGCCACTTCTGCGCCTGCCACAGCGGCTCGGCCAACTGTTGCTGCTGCATCAGGGTAAAGCTGGCGGCCAGCCAGGCACTGGCGATGTCTGCTTGCCAATCCTTAGGATAGTAGCGCTGCAAACGCTCGCGGATGTCGGCCAGGGCGCCGCTCACCTGCACCCCCTGGCGGGCCAGCAGATACGCGCCATAGGCACGTTCGCGCAGTTCATCCAGGCCGCTGCTGGGGCCAGAGCTCACGCTCGACAGATAGCTGTTGGCCTTGTCCAGTAGATCCTGTGGCACGGGGTAACCCTGGGCCTTGGCGTCCAGCAGCATGTCTACCACATACAAGGCCACCATAGGCTCGACTATCGGGTTGGCGGCCCAGAGACCGAAGCCGCCGCTGCTGTTCTGGCGGCTTCGCAACTGGCCAATGAGTTGGTTAAAGTCATTGAGATTATCCTGGGGCTTGCCCAGCAGCAGTGCCGGTACGGCTTTGGATACCAACTGCTCGGTACAGGCGTGAGGATAGTTGTCCAGATAGTGGCTCAGCCCCTGAGCCCAAACCAGCGGACTGTTGCCAAGGGCCGCTTCCACCTTGCTGAACGGCGTAAACAGCTGACGGTCAAGTTTGAGCTTGGCTTCGGCACGGTCGAGCACAGCCGTGGCCAGGGTTAAACGGTGGGGTGTTAACGGCCGTACCGAGATGCTCTCACTGATCTTGAGCTCACCTTCGCTGGTGGCGAGTTTCCAGTGGAGCTCTCCTTGCCCCAGATTTTCGCCTGCCTTGACGGCAAAGTGCGCCGTGGCCTCACGGCCCGGTTCGATATGAAACTGCTGCGGTTGCAAGTCGCTGCGAAGGGCACCGCTCAGGCTGAGGGTCAGGGTAACATCCTGCGCCTCGGCTTCTGTGTTATAGAGTCCCACAGTAACATCGGCGGTGTCGCCGGGTGCCAGGAAAGCCGGCACATTGGGGCTCATCACCACAGGCGCCTTGACCGCGACACTGGCCTCGCTGGTGCCTATGCCGCCTTCGGTGGCACTGACGGCAAAGAAGCGGATACTGCCGTTGAAGCTGTCGGGCACTGTATATTGCAGCCGCTGCTCTCCGGCGGCCAACTCACGAATACCCGACCAGTAGACCACAGGCTTGGCGCGCTTGCGCTTGAAGGGGTTGAGGTTGGCTGCCAGCAGCGCGGCGGCGTCACCTCCGGGTGCGGCCTGGCGCATCAGCACCTTGAGATCCGGCAGCAGCAGGTCGAGAATTTGGCTCGAATCTACGCTGAGAGCCTTCTTGTCGAAGAAGTGCGCCAGTGGATCCGGTGCTTCATAGCGGGCCACCTGCAAAATACCGGCATCAACCCCGAATACCACGACTCTGGCTTTGCTTGGCAGCTTGAGGTCGATATCCAGTTGCGTCCCGGGTTTAACCTTTTCCGGCAGGCTCAGGGCGATGGCCTGACGCCGCTCACCGAGATCCACCTTAAAGGGTTTCACGGCATAGGACAGCGGGCTCATGAAGACTTCTTCCGAGTCCGGTGCCCGCAGGAACTGCACATTGATATAAGCATTGCCCTCAATGCCTTGCGGCAGGGTAATGCTTTGCAACGAACGGGTGCTGTCGGCCTTGAACCATTTGAAGGCGTAAACCTTGTCTCTCTCTATGGTGATGAGTCCGGCACCGCTGTAAGGGGCCTGGATCGCTACCTGAATGCTTTCACCCGGCAGATATTCCGCCTTGTTTAGCGTCAGTTCCAGCTCGGCGTTGCGCTCCAGCGTGCGACTGGCGTTGCCGCTGCCGGCAACGCTGTAATCTATTTGGTTCAACTGGCGGCCGTTTGCATCCAGCAGTCTCAGGCGGTAGTCACCCGGCTCCCTGGTGTCGAGTTCCAATTGGCCACCGCTTGCGGCCAGACTCAGGGCAGTGCTGCCCAGCAGTTTGTCTTTGCGGCGCGATTCATAGCGGTAGGTGCCGTCATTCTGTTTCACCAACACAGACACCCAGCGCCGGGCGATACGCTCGACTTTGAGCTCAGTAGCCACACCTTGAAGGTCCTGGCCAACGGCTTGCAGGTTGAGCACACGCTTGCCGTCTTTGCTGATGAAGTCCAGATCGCCATCGCTCTTGTAGCCCAGTAACCAGTCGGCATCGGATACCAGTAGCTGGTCTTGGGCGCTGACACCGTGGCCTGAACCGGCTTCAAATACCCGAGCCAGCAAGTGCAGCTTGTAGGTGCTGCCGGCAAAGCGGTCCAGCGCCAAGTCCAGGCTGGCCTTGCCTTCGCCGTCTGTGGTGGTTTCGCTCAAGTCTTCGCGGAACGATTCCTTGAGCTTGCCCAATACCCCAAAACGATAGCCGGGCCAGGCTTTGAAGCTGATATCGGTTGGTGACAGCACCATCTCGCCGCTGACTCGGCGATCGCTCGCCTGGCCACCGAAGAGTTGCTCAGCCAAGACCTCGGCCTTGAGTTGCTGCGGCTTGCGCCAGCCTTCAAACTGCTTGTCGGTGCCCAGAGAGACTCGCACCTTAATGCGATCCGGCTCGAAGTCGCGCACCTTGAAGGTGACATCCCCAAGACGCGTGAGGCGGTATCTGTCTTTGATAAGGGACAGAGTGGCGAGATAGTCACCGGCAACCGCGGTTTCGCCGGCGCTGAAGTCCAGGCTGTCAAAGCCGCTGCCATCGAGTTTGAAGGTGCGATCCAGCACGGTTACCCCGCGGGGGTCGGTGATCTGCATCTTCACCGGCAGGCCACCCAGGGCGGTACTCCAGTCCTGACCCCGCACCAAACTGGCGATATGGGCCGTCTCACCGGGGCGATACAGCCCGCGGTCGGTGAAGAGGTAGGCTCTCAGGGCGCCGGGATCGTCGCTCTCATAGCTGCCGCCGGTATCGAAACGGGACAGATTGAGCTGGCGACGCCAATCAGCCAGCGGCAGGAAGGAGAGATCGCCATCTTTTTCGACCCGATAGTAGAGCGGGGTCTTTTCCCGGCGCAGATCGCCAAGCTTGGCAAAGCTTGCGTGACCGCGTTCATCGGTCAAAGCTTCGGCTACCGCTAAACCGTTGCGGCCGATGACGGCCACCCGGGCTCCGGCCACCGGAGTCCCCTTGCCGAGGGATTGCACGAACAGATCCTGGCTGCCATCACGGCTGCGCTTGGCGAGTATGCCCAGATCTGTCACGACCACAAAGCGCAGATCGTGGGCCTCGGTTTGGTAATAGTCGAAGGTTTGGCTGTCTCTTTCATCGGCCGGAGTCAGCTTGACTACAAAGATACCGCGCTTGTCCTTGAAGAAGGGCTTGAGGTCGACGCTGCCGTAGAGTGTCTTGCTGGGATTGCGCCCGGCAAGCTGTTGCTTGAACACCTGACGGGTAACCAAACGGTCGAAATCTGTGTTGTTGAGGTAGGGCTCGGCAAAGCTGCCCGAGCTTTGATCTATCAGGGCATTGAGCTGATCGGGCAGTAGCTGGGCGACCTCAATCTGCACCTTTTGCACCCCTCTGGCCAGGTAGCCGAGGCGTTGATCGTCGTCCAGAGTCAGCAAGGATCCTTCGCCGAGGAAGTTGAGCGCCTTGGGATATTGCGGCATTCGCAGCACAGTCAGCACGGCATCGCGGGACAGATAACCCCCTTGGCCTTCGACTTCCTTATCCACCATTACCGCCACGTAGCGATCGACCGGAGCTTTCAGCTTGAAGCTGTGCAACTGGTTGAGGCCTTCGGCGCCGGGGATCTGGGTCAAGGTCAGTTTGTCGGCCTTGGCCAGCACCTGCTCGGTGACATTTTCCTGATACCAGTGACGACTTCCCTTGGGATTTTTCAGCGGCAGCAACCAGGCATGTACCTTGCCTTGAAGCGCTTCGTCGTTGACCGGACGTGAGCTTTCCATTGTCAGTACCGGCTCGGGTTCATCCTTGTCGTTGTAGGCGAAGTTGACCTGAGGGTGTTTAAAGCTCAGCTGATAACGGCCGGGAACCTCTACTTGCCATTGGCTCTTGCCCGCCTTGTTGCCGCCCTTGGCCGCCTGGATCCCTTTGCTGACTTCCAGGATTACAGTGCTCTGCTCAAGTGGCGTGGCGAGCGCAGGAGAATGTATGTAAGCGAACAGATGCTTGTCGTCGAAGGTGACTTCGGTATCGCCATTGCCACTGTAGGTCAAGCCGGGGCTCAGCAATATCGCCAGTTGGGGTTTGACCGAAGCCGTATTCACCGGGTGGCTGAAGGCCAGGGTGGCGACCAGCTTTTGAATACTCGGCTGGGCCGGATCCTGGTACAGGCGCCCCTCAGAGATGGTGGCGGTGAAGGCGGCTGTGCTGAATTCGCTCTGGTATTTATCCAGTAAGATATGGTCTGCCAGCAGCTGCTTCTTATCTAGGCTGACTGCGAACTTTTCCGCAATCGGCCAGTCGTTATCCGGAGTAAACTGCAGATGTTTGTCACTGGCCCAGCGCCACTGCCCGGCGAGTTGGGGGCTGAGACTGACGCCCTTGGAGACGGGGTTGCCTATGACCTCCAAAGGTGCGACCGAACCACTGAAGGTCAGGGTCAAGGGAGCGACCTGAGGTTTGGCTTGGTGGTAATCGGTCAGCCTCGGCGCCTTGAGCGTATAGTGCAGGGTATAGGGCTTGGGTAAATGCTGGTACCAATACCAGCCGCCCCAGCAAAGCACAGTCAATACAGATAGCAGCAGTAAGCTTGCCAATGCTTTAAAGGGATGCTTTATGCACCAATGCATCCAGGGCGGAGCCTGCCAGTGACCAAAAACGGCAGCGAGAACTCGCCAAACTACCGAGAAGAAATTTCCTATAAGCTGTCCCATCAGTCCATGTCCTTGCTGTGTCTCGTAGCGCTATCGCCAAGTTGGGTGACGTTTTAAAGATGTCAGTCGCCGATGTCAATCAGACCGGGCCGATGCTGTGATGCCCTATTCGATATCGCCTCTGTAACTGTGGCTATATGGTACAGCAATCAGGCTGATTTTTGATCCGCGCTTGAATTCAAAATTGAGAATGGGGCGGCAGTTGCATCGATATTTGCAGATACTCTCCTTCCCAGCTACGAGCCCGCCGGCAGCACGTCGGTACTCGAGGTTTGACTTTGTACTTTATATTCGCCGTATCCGTGTCTCTTACCTGGAGTTCTTCTTGTTTGGGGCAGGTTGAGTTGCAGGTCCTGTCTATCTGCCCATCGATAATAGCAAACCTTATGGCGCTGGTTCCGGGGCGCTACAGGTTCATACATTCTCAACAGATCCCTGCTATACCTTTCTTTGCAGTAACTGGAACCCTGGCTGCGAATATTGACTCGATAGTGGTCTTTGGGAAAAGCATTTGGAGATTGCTTCTCCTGCTTGTGAATGGTTAGGGCTTAAAATAACTGCATGTGAAAATAAATGCTTTTTAAGTGAATTTAAATGCATTAACATATTGTTCGTGCCACAGGTGTGGCATTCATTTCTGCCGGTTTTAACGAGTGTGAGGTAAATCCCAAGGTGCGTACCACAGAATTGGTTGATGGTTTTCGTCATTCTGCTCCCTATGTCAATGCTCACAGGGGTAAGACATTTGTTGTGATGTTAGGAGGGGAGGCGCTGGCTCAGCCTAAGTTTCGTTCCATCATCAATGATGTTGCTTTGCTGCATAGCCTGGGGATCAAGGTGGTATTGGTTTATGGCGCCCGGCCGCAGATAGATGAATCCTTGGCTCATCATCAGATTGAGCCCGCCTATCATCAAGGTGTACGGATCACCGACGAAGCCACTCTCAAGCTGATTAAACAGGTGGCCGGTTCTTTGCAGTTTGATATTACAGCCAGGTTGTCCATGAGCTTGTCGAACACACCTATGCAGGGAGCTCAGATCAATGTGGTTAGCGGTAATTTTGTCATCGCCCAGCCTTTGGGGGTCGACAATGGCATTGACTATTGCCTCTCCGGCAAGGTGCGTCGTATTGATGTTCAAGGGCTTAAGCGGCAATTGGAAAATAACTGCATCATCCTGATGGGGCCGATAGCAGCTTCGGTCACCGGCGAGAGCTTTAACCTCACCGCTGAAGAGGTTGCGACTCAAGTAGCAATCAAGCTCAAAGCCGACAAGATGATAGGTTTCAGCTCCCAGAACGGTATTTTGGACCGTAATGGTGATGTGATTGCCGAGCTGATGCCCAACGATGCCCAGAAAATTCTCGATAAACTGGCCGGTCAGGGTGAAGGTTGCGTCGGCACCATGGCGTTTCTCAAGGCCAGTATTGATGCCTGTCGCAGTGGCGTACCCCGTTGCCATTTGGTCAGCTATTTGGAAGATGGCGCCCTGTTGCAGGAATTGTTTTCTCGTGAAGGTATAGGTACCCAGATAGTCACTGAGAGTGCCGAGCGCTTACGGCGTGCATCCATTGCCGACATTGGCGGCATACTCAACCTGATCCGCCCGTTGGAAGAGCAGGGTATCCTGGTGCGTCGCTCCCGCGAACAACTGGAGATAGAGGTAGAGCAGTTTATGCTTATTGAGCGTGATGGCTTGGTGATAGGCTGCGCGGCGCTTTATCCCTTTGAAGAGGATAATGCCGGCGAATTTGCCTGTTTGGTGGTACACCCTGACTATCGCGATGCCGATCGCGGTAGCTTGCTGCTGCAAAACATCATAGGCCAGGCCAAGGTACGTGGTTACTCCAGGTTATTCGCGTTGACGACCCGTAGTATTCACTGGTTCCTTGAGCATGGTTTTGAATTGGTGGAGGTGGATGCTTTGCCTAACAAGAAGAAGCAGCTTTACAACTACCAGCGCCGCTCGAAAATCTTGGCACTAGACCTGTAAATTCAACCTGTTTGATATAACACCATTCAGTTAAGCAAACTTTGACTGAATGGTGTTAATGGATTTCAGAGCAGCAACGGTCCGATGAGGACCGTTGCCTTTTGCATCAAGACTTGGTGCGCTTCATCGCAGTGAAGAACTCTTCATTGGTCTTGGTCATTGCCAGTTTGTCGATCAAGAATTCCATCGCGCTGACTTCATCCATAGGATTGAGGATCTTACGCAGGATCCACATCTTCTGCAGCTCATCCGGCGTGGTCAGTTTCTCTTCACGGCGGGTACCACTGCGGTTGAAGTCAATGGCAGGGAACACTCGCTTCTCAGCGGCCTTGCGTGACAGATGCAGTTCCTGGTTACCTGTACCCTTGAACTCTTCGTAAATTACTTCGTCCATCTTGGAGCCGGTATCGATAAGCGCAGTGGCGATAATAGTCAGGCTGCCACCGTTTTCGATATTACGGGCAGCACCGAAGAAACGCTTGGGTCTGTGCAGTGCGTTGGCATCTACACCACCTGTCAGTACCTTACCGGATGAAGGCACAACCGTGTTGTAAGCACGAGCCAGACGGGTGATAGAGTCCAGCAGGATCACAACATCTTTCTTGTGTTCAACCAGGCGCTTGGCCTTTTCGATAACCATCTCTGCAACTTGTACGTGACGGCTTGCAGGCTCATCGAAGGTGGAAGCGATCACTTCACCTTGAACCAGACGCTGCATTTCGGTCACTTCTTCAGGACGTTCGTCGATCAGCAGCACCATCAACACCACTTCAGGGTTGTTATAGGTGATGGACTGGGCAATGTTCTGCAGCAGCAGAGTCTTACCGGCTTTGGGTGGCGCAACAATCAGACCACGCTGGCCTTTACCCACGGGTGAGCAGAGGTCCAGAATTCGGGCGGTGATATCTTCGGTGGAACCGTTACCACGTTCCATACGCAGACGTTCTTCTGCATGCAGCGGGGTAAGGTTTTCAAACAGGATCTTGTTGCGGGAGTTTTCAGGCTTGTCGAAGTTAACTTCGTTGACTTTCAACAGAGCAAAATAGCGTTCGCCTTCTTTTGGGGGACGTATTTTGCCGAAAATGGTGTCACCCGTTCGCATGTTGAAACGACGGATCTGGCTTGGCGAAACATAAATATCATCGGGCCCGGCCAGATACGAACCATCGGCACTGCGCAGGAAACCAAATCCATCCTGAAGTATCTCCAGAACGCCGCCACCGAAGATGTCTTCACCACTCTTGGCATGGGCTTTCAATATAGAGAAGATGATATCCTGCTTGCGGGCACGAGCCATATTCTCCAGCTTCATTTCTTCGGCCAGTGCGACTAAGTCTGCAATAGACTTGTTTTTTAATTCAGTTAAATTCATTTTTGGTGGGTCTTGTTTCACGCGACAAAGCTTACGCGCTCAATCTCTCAAATTGGACTTGATGGATGTTGATTGAACAGCGAGAAGTGGGTTAGTAGAAAGAATCTGGTTATTAAAGTAGCACTATCAGGACAGGGCGTCCAGAAGTTTAACTGAACCCGGCACATTTTTATTTCTAGGGCGTGCCGGGTGTCACTTATTTGATTTGAGTGATCAAATCTGGGCGTCGATGAACTCTTTCAACTGAGTCTTGGACAGGGCGCCAACTTGATTGGCAACCAGTTCACCGTTTTTGAACAGCAACAGGGTAGGAATACTGCGAACACCGTATTTAACAGGTGAAGCGTTGTTCTGATCTATGTTTAATTTGGCGATGGTCAGTTTGCCGGCATATTCTTCGGCAACATCGTCCAGGATGGGAGCGATCATTTTACATGGGCCACACCACTCGGCCCAGAAGTCTACCAATACAGGTAGTTCTGATTTCAGGACGTCATTTTCAAAGCTGTCGTCGCTCAGGTACACAATTTTATCGCTCATGATGTTCTCCAGTTGGGTTGCCATTACTGGTCTGTTAATGGCTTAACCTGTATATTGGGTTGGATTAACGGCAATTCAAGTCACCGTTTTTTTCTTGTCGCTATTTCAAACGATCGAGTATCTTATTGCAACCCTAACTGGTATGCTTGCGCTATGAGCGAAACACATTTATCTCAACAAAAATTTGCCGAACTGCCACTACATCCTGAAGTAATTCAGGCGCTTGCAGAAAACGGTTTCGAATATTGTACGCCTATTCAGGCACTTTCCCTGCCGGTACTTTTGCAGGGCAAGGATATCGCCGGGCAGGCGCAGACAGGTACGGGCAAAACCCTGGCCTTTCTGGTAGCAACTTTTAACCATTTACTTTCCACCGATATTCCCGCCGAACGCCAACTTAATCAGCCCAGAGCCATCATCATGGCACCAACCCGGGAACTGGCGATTCAGATAGCCAAAGATGCCACCTTGCTGTCCAAACACACTAAACTCAAGGTGGGGATTGTCTATGGCGGCGAAGGCTATGATGCCCAGCGCAAGGTGCTGGACAAGGGCGTGGATATCCTGATTGGTACCACAGGACGCATTATAGATTATGTGCGTCAAGGGGTTATCAACCTCAGCGCTATTCAGGCGGTAGTGTTGGATGAAGCGGATCGCATGTTTGATCTGGGCTTTATCAAAGACATTCGCTTCCTGTTCCGCCGTATGCCGGATGCCAAAGACAGGCTCAACATGCTGTTCTCGGCTACCCTGTCGATGAAGGTGCAGGAGCTGGCTTATGACCATATGAATGATCCGGTCAAAGTCGAAATTGCACCGGAAGAGAAGACCTCAAAAAACATCAAGGAAGAGCTGTTCTATCCTTCGATGAAGGACAAGATCCCACTGCTGCTTACCCTGATAGAGGAAGATTGGCCGGATAAGGCGATAGTCTTTGCCAACACTAAACATCAGTGCGAAAACCTCTGGGGCTGGCTCGAAGGAGATGGTCACAGAGTCGGTCTACTGACAGGTGATGTGCCGCAGAAGAAACGTCTTAAGATCCTGGAGTTGTTCACCAAGGGTGATCTGGATATTTTAGTGGCCACAGACGTCGCAGCCCGTGGCCTGCATATCTCAGATGTGTCCCATGTCTATAACTTCGACCTGCCTGATGACTGCGAAGACTATGTTCATCGTATCGGTCGTACTGGCCGCGCCGGTGCCAAAGGGGTTTCAGTTAGCTTTGCCTGTGAAGAATACGCCCTTAACCTGCCGGCTATCGAAGACTATATCAAGCACTCGATTCCGGTAACCTCTTACGATGCCGAAGCCTTGCTCGATGATATTCCTGCACCGGTTCGTATCCATCGTAAGCATGCCGGACCGCGTAATACCCGCGATCGCGGTCAGGGACGTCCTCAGGGAGCTCATCGTAGCGGTGGTCGTCCACCTCGTCACGACAGGACCCGCAGACATTCCTGAATGCCGAAACCCGCCTATGCTGCCATAACCCTTGGCTCCAATAGCTTCAATATGCTGGTTGCCCGTACCGTCGGCGGCCAGCCCAAGGTTCTCGCCAAGTATAAGCGTAAGGTGAGGTTGGCCGAGGGAATCGAGGCCGATGGCAGTCTTAATCAGGCGGCATTCGAACGAGGCCTCGATTGCCTGGCGATGTTCGCCAATATGCTTGTTGAGCATCAAGTCGATGATGCCAATGTGGCTGTTATTGCTACCGCAACTCTTCGCTGTATCAGCAATGCAGATGAATTCAATCGTCGTGCCCTGCAAATATTGGGGCACCCGATAGAGATCATCTGCGGTATGCGCGAAGCCGAACTTATCTATCAAGGCATGGTGGCGACCACTCATGGTGAAGGGCGACGCCTGGTGATAGATATAGGTGGCGCCAGTACCGAGTTTATTGTGGGTGACGGTGAAAAGGTGCTGTTTAAAACCAGTCTGCCCATAGGTTGTGTCACCTATAATCAATGCTTTTTCACCTCTGCCCCCCTGCAACCGCTGGACTTTGACGATGTGCGAGCCAAGGTGGAGCAGGCCTTGGCTGAACACAAATCGACTTTGAAAGCGCTGGGCTGGCATTCGGTGGTCGGTGCTTCCGGAGCAGTGCAGTCAGTGGTTGAAGTGTTGCAGCACAGGCAGGAGTCGGAAACCCTGACCCTGACGGTGCTGGAGTCGTTGAAACAGGAGTTGCTGGCGCAGGAGAGCCTAACTTTGGATGGCATAAGTGGCCTTTGCCCCGAGCGGGCGCCGACCTTTGCATCCGGAGTTGCCATCTTGCTGGCGCTGTTTGAACTTTTGGGTATTGAACGCCTGCATTTATCCGGCGGCGCTTTGCGTGAAGGGGTGCTGCAGATGTTGGCCAAACGGCAGTTTGCAGAATAAGCACAATTAAAAAAGGACCTTAACCAGGTCCTTTTTACTATCTCATTTTTTTTGTTGCTACAGTCCGAGTGCACCTTAGGTTACGCGGCATAGTGGCTTGAAAGATTACTCGAGGATCTTGGCCAGATCCTGCTCCAGAGAGACTTCCGGGCGTTCAACGATACGGCCAATCTCTTTGCCATCCTGAAGTACAATAAAGGTTGGGATCCGCTGGAAGTCATATTGAGCAGCCAAGCCTTCCGGATCCTGTTTCTGGCGATCAACCCCGATATAACGCACCTGGATATTAGGGTTGGCTACTTGCTCCATGATGCGGATAAAGCGCGGTGTTTCTCTGTGGCAGTCCGGGCACCATGTACCTATGATGACGACAATTTCTGTGGCTTTCTTGACCGCTTTTACTGGAGCCAATACCTCTGCTTCTACCTGATAACTTTGATAGCCACTGCTGAATTCGGGTAATTCTGTCACCAGTTTCTGTGCTTCGACTGCGCCCGTTAAGATCACTTCCTGTTTCTCCTCGCTGCAGGTGGCGATAAAGCCTTCCTGTTTGTCTTCGAAACCACAACCGCCATTGGCCATAACCTGGCAACTGAAGAATAACGCGGTGGTGGCGAGTAACGCTTTTACATTCTGGTGCATCATACTACCTCGGGTGGGGTGACTCCATACCTTGATTCAACCATTGGTGAGGGATATAGCAAAGAGACAAACACTATGTATGTTAGCAAGATCACTAAATAATTTTGATCTGAACAAAGAGGTTTTTCAACGAGGGAGTGGATTCTTGCCGGGAATGAGACAAATACAAAAAAGCCGCCTTGAAGGCGGCTTTGGAGTTCAATTTACTTGGCGTCTTTCAGCCATTGCGCGGCCTGCTTGGCAAAGTAAGTGAGAATGCCATCGGCGCCGGCACGTTTGAAGCACAGCAAAGATTCCATCACTATGGCTTTTTCTGCCAGCCAGCCGTTTTGAATTGCTGCCATATGCATGGCGTATTCACCGCTGACCTGATAGGCAAAAGTCGGTACACCCAGTTCGGTTTTGACTCTGCGCACTATATCCAGATAAGGCATGCCTGGCTTCACCATCACCATATCGGCGCCTTCCTGAATATCCAGGGCGACTTCATGCAATGCTTCGTCCGAGTTGGCCGGATCCATTTGATAGCTGTGCTTGTTACCGCCTTTGAGGTTGCCGGCAGAGCCGACCGCATCGCGGAAGGGGCCATAGTAGTTGGAGGAATACTTGGCGCTATAAGCCATAATCTGAGTGTTGACGTGGCCTGCGGCTTCGAGTGCCTGACGTATGGCACCTATGCGGCCATCCATCATATCTGAAGGGGCTACCATATCTGCACCGGCTGCGGCGTGGGACAGTGCCTGTTTCACCAGAATTTCTGTGGTGATGTCATTAATGATGTAACCGGTCTCATCTATGATGCCGTCTTGTCCATGAGTGGTGTAGGGATCCAGTGCGACATCTGTCATCACGCCCAATTGAGGGAACTCGGCCTTTAGCTCTCGAACGGCTCTTTGCACCAAACCGTCAGGATTGTAGGCTTCTTCGGCCATCAGAGACTTTTTCTCCGCCGGTGTTACCGGGAAGAGGGCAATCAAAGGGATCCCCAGCTCTACCAGCTCTTCGGCTTCTTTGAGCAGCAGGTCTATGCTGTAACGCTCAACGCCCGGCATGGAGGCTACCGACTCGGTACGCTTGTTACCTTCGAGCACAAACATGGGGTAGATGAGATCATTGACCGTCAACTGGTTCTCAGCCATCAGGCGGCGGCTGAACTCATGCTTGCGCATACGGCGCATACGACGCTGTGGGTAGGCACTGGTAATTATGTTCACTTTGGGCTCCTGGCTGGATCTGAAAGGGTATCTTGCTCGGGATCAAAGGCGTAGACCCGATCCCTGCCTGAATTCTTGGCGCAATACAGTGCCTTGTCGGCTTGCTCCAGCAACTGGGTGATGTGCATATCCGACTCTATAATGGCGACACTGACGCCGATACTGGCGGTCAGAGGGATTGTCTGTTTATCCCAGTTGACATCCAAGGCCGAGATGGCGTGACGTATCTGTTCTGCCACACTCAGGGCCCCGATAGTATCAGTATTAGGCAATATAATAGCAAACTCCTCACCACCAAAACGTGATACCAGATCACTTGGGCGCCTGAGGATATTCTTGAGGGTATTGGCAATACTCTTAAGGGTTTGATCGCCGGCCAAATGGCCATAGGTGTCGTTAATGGTCTTGAATCTGTCTATGTCCAGCATCAGCAGTGCCAGCGGCGTCTGTTGTCGGCGGCTAATGCGCCCTTCGGCCTGCAGACGCTTGTCGAAGGTGGAGCGGTTTTTGACCCCGGTAAGGCTATCTATAGTGGCCTTTTCGGTGAGCTTCTGGTTGGTCTCATTCAGCTCTCTGAGCGCTATTTCGAGCTCCAGAGTGCGTTCTTGCACCATACGTTCCAGTTTCTCGTTACTTTCGGCTTCCATTCTAAGGGTTTCTTCTCTGGCTTCGCGGATCCGTTCCGCCTGTCTCAGAGCTTCTTGTTGAATTCTTTGCTTGGCTTTGCGTTCATCGTTGTAGCGTATCGCCAACACTGCCGCCATAAATACGACTTCGAAGGTGAGCCCCAATAGCACCGGCGTTTGAGGCATCAGGGGTAGCTTTAAAATACCCAGATACATGAAACAGGAGACGAAGATCCCCAGCGTCATCCCGCTCCAGGATACTGTGTAGAGTTTGGCGAGTTTATTGCCGCGTATCGCCTGCAATATGCTGAAAAACAGTAGCATCAGGCTCACAGACATGACTGAGACTATCTCAATATAGATGGCGAGTGCATAATCAAGCAGTATAGTGGCGAACATCAGCAGTATGGTGCTGGCCGCCGTATAGCGACAGGCCCTCAACATACGGATACTGTGGTATTTGAGCTGTAATACCTTCTCGGTAAAGAGTATCCCAAAGGCAATCACCAGAGGGACCAACGAAGGGATGACATATTGTTGCAGCTGCGGCACATTGGGCCAAAGATAGCGAAAGGCCGTACCATTGATGCAGGCAACCAATAGCGTCATGGTCAATACATAACCGGCATAATAGCTGTAACTGAAGGAGCGGGTTGTTAGGGCGATAAACAATGCAAACAAGCCTATAGCGGCCAGGGCGCCTAACTGTATGCCATTGAGCATATTGCGGGTTTCCTGGCTTTGTAGCAGCGCGTATGGCTCCCAAAGGTGAATAGGCAGATAGCTGCTGCCGGCGGTGGTCAATTTGAGCCAGAATTGGTGCTGTTCCTGCTGCTTGATGTTAAAGGCATAGAGGAAGCTGGTACTCAATATGCTTCTGTGGCCAAAGGCCTGGGTATCTCCCAATGTTAGCTGACGCTGGAGACGACCATCGACGTAGTGGTAGATCTCCAGCTTGTCCGTACTGGGGTTATTAAAGGCCAGTATTCTGTTGAAATGGCCCGGCTCTTTGGCATAAAGGCTGAAGTTGAACCAGAGGCCATCAGCGCCCATCTCGATAAAGTTGTAGTCATTGGCTGGATGCCAGGCGGTATCCGGTAAATTCTGTACCTGGTTGAGGCGACTATCAGCGCCTTGCTCTGTGACTCGGGTGCTGGGGCGCAGATCCAAATCCAGCCCTTCGGTTGCGGAAACCGCGACTCTGGGTTCGGCAGCAAGAGTGAGAGACAGTAAACTCAAGAAGAGCAATAGAATGGAGTAGGCATTAGCCATGAATGCTCTCCAGCTTAAAGAAACGCAAGCTGTTGCTAAAGCACTGGCGCGCAAGACTCTCCAGCGACTGACCTCGGATGTCGGCGACAGCTTGGGCTATGTAAGGCAGATACTTGGGCTCATTGCGGCCCGATTTCGGCTTGGGTCGCATGCTGCGTGGCAGTAGATAGGGACTGTCGGTTTCCAGTAATAATCTGTTGTCCGGGATTAATGGCAGAGCGCTGACCAGATCTTGTCCACGGCGTTCGTCACAAACCCAACCCGTTACGCCCAGGTACAGATCCCTGGCAATATAGTCTTCGGCCTGTTTGGGGCCGTCGGTAAAACAGTGCAGTAGCGCTGCCGGAAGGGCTTCCAGATAGTCATCCAGAATAGCCAGAAAATCATCATGGGCGTCGCGTTGATGCATCAGTACCGGGTATTGCAGTTCTACCGCCAGAGCCAACTGGGACTCAAAGGCCTGGCGTTGCTGCTGGCGCGGCGAAAAGTCTCTGTTGTAGTCCAGGCCGCATTCCCCTATGGCAACCACGCCCGGTTGCCTGGCCAGTTGTTTCAGTTCGGCGGCGCTCTTCGTCTGCCACTCGCTGGCATGATGAGGGTGGACACCTACTGTGGTGTAGACTTTTCGGGGATATTGCCGGCAAACCTGGATGCAGCTTCGGCTTTCATCCAGATGGCTGCCAATAATGATAAGCGGCGAGACGCCTTCGCCTGCCGCTTCATTGATAACTCGATTGAGATCTTGTTCCAGGTGGCTGCCAATTAGATTGACAGCGATATCCAGGTATTGATTCACTGCAGACGCTTGACCCTGATAGTGCTGTTGCGCCCTTCAGTTCCCAACAGGAATGAGCCTAAGGCGGCTTTTTCGATATAAACCTTCTGCCCGGATTTCAGGCGGAAATTGCGGCTGTCGGTTTGTTTCCAAACCTGACCGTTACTGAAGCTGATTTTGAGGGCACCATAGGGGTCTTTATCGACCTCGCTGATGGTCAGGAAAATCTTCGCAACTTCATTTTTCTTGCTGGTCTGGATAGTGGATTCCAGGTTATCGGCACCGAAGTCGGCCGCAGGATCGGCCTGAACACTCTTGGCCACAGGCGCAGCGGCAACCACAGTGGTTGCTTCGGCAGCACTAACTTGGCTGGCTTTTACATGAGAGACTTTGGCAGCCAGCTCATCGTAGCAGATGAGCCGGTCGAGTTTATCAGTTAGGGAGGCACATTGAGCCAATTCCTGCTCGATACCGGCCTGAGCCTGAAAACAAAGCAGTGCAGCAGTAGAGGCAGCAATCCAGGTTAAACGCATGAATATCATCCTTCTTTTATTCTTGTTATTGCCCTTGCTGCCTGCTGATTATGCCTGTTTTTCTTCGGTTTCATCCTCGTCTGATTCATCCGAAGCCTTGCTGTAAAAACGGGCAGCCAAGAGTCCACCTTCAAACAATAACAGCATTGGCACGGCCAGCATAGTCTGAGAGATGACATCAGGCGGTGTTAGCATCATGCCCACCACAAAGGCACCGACAACGATATAGGGGCGTTTAGCTCTTAGGTCTTCCGGAGTCGTGACACCGGCCCAGCACAACAAAATCACGGCGACCGGGATCTCGAATGCCAAACCAAAGGCAAAGAACAGCTTCAGAATAAAGCTCAGATAACTGCTGATATCGGTCGCTACCTGAACCCCTTCCGGAGCCACACTGGTAAAGAAGCCGAATACGACCGGGAATACTACATAGTAGGCAAAGGCGATCCCCAAATAAAACAGCAGAGTACTGCTGAATAAGAGCGGAACTACCAGACGTTTTTCATGTTTATACAGTCCGGGCGCGACAAAGGACCAGATCTGAAATAGCACATAGGGCACTGCAATAAAAAAAGACAGTACCAGTGTTAGTTTAAAGGGAGCAAAAAACGGCGCGGCCACATCCGTTGCAATCATACTGCCGGTATCCGGCAATGACTGCATCAATGGGATCGCCATATAGTGATAGATATCATTGGCCCAGTAAACCAGGGCAATAAACACGATAAGCACACTTGCAATGGCTTTGAGCAGTTTAGTGCGCAGTTCAAGCAAGTGGCTGATTAATGGCTGCTGTTGCGACATGCGTTACCCATTATTTAGTGTCAGTACCTGTCGGCTTGGGAGCCGTCTCGGTGGCAGGTGTTTTCTCCTCGACAGCGGCTTCTGCCTTGGGGGATTCCTGGGCTGGAGATTTGCTGTCTTCAACCTGATAGGGGCGGTTAACCGATTGGGCCGCCTCTCTCAGTTGATCGATAGATTCCTGCAGTTCCGGAGACAGATTGCTGAGGCCCTTGCTCTCGGCCTTTTTCAGGTCTGCATGTAACTGCTCGATCTTGAGCTCTTGCTCAAGTTCATCTTTGACCGAATTAGCCATGCGTTTCATGGCACGGATCCAGCCGGTAATTGAACGTACCGCTACCGGGAGACGTTCGGGGCCGAGAACGACTAGCCCCAATACCCCGATGAGCAGCAGCTCCATAAAGCCGATACCATCGAACATAGGGAATTACGCCTGTTCTTTGTCCTTGGACTCAGGCTTCTTATCAGTCGCCTGTGCTTTGGGGTCTGCCTGAGTGTTCTGTGCAGAAGTGTCCTCGATGGCCTTCTTGTCCTCGTCACTGGACATGGCATTTTTAAATCCTTTAACTGCTCCGCCGAGGTCGCCGCCCAGTGAACGCAGCTTCTTGGTGCCGAACAGCAGCACTACAATTAACGCGATGATGAGAAGTTGCCAAATACTGATACCACCCATGAAGGTTTCCTCTTAGATAATCTTGGTTCAATTATGAACCTTTAATTAAAATGTACTAATTAAAATTTCTTAATTTTAGGCCTGGATCGCCATCCAACAAACCATAGGATTGCTCCGACCCCAATACTGACATAGGACGGCCACAGTGTAGCGTCCTGACTGAGTGAAATCGTGCCACAGATCAACAAAATTGCGGATGTGATTAACAAATAATTACTCTTGTGTGCTTTTTGCTGGTGTTTAAGATACTTATCCAACATCTGCTGCTGAGCTCCAAGGAGATTACGCCCCAGCTTCAGATTGTCATATATCAGTTCCGGAAACTCTGGAAGTTTATCAGACCAGAAGGGCAATTGTGTTTGCACTTTTTTGAACATTGCCTTGGGGCCGACCTGTTCTGCCATCCACTGCTCAAGAAAAGGCTTGGCCGTTTGCCACAGATCCAGTTGAGGATAAAGCTGACGTCCCAAGCCTTCGATATAGAGCAAGGTTTTTTCCAGCAAGACCAACTGCGGCTGTACCACTATATGGAAGCGGCGCGCGGTGCGAAACAGTTCCAGCAGCACATGGCCGAAGGAGATCTCATCCAGCGGCTTGTTGAACATGGGTTCACACACCACTTTAACCGCTTGCTCGAAGGCCTGAATATCGGTATCGGCTGAAACCCAACCGGATTCCACATACAGCTGGGCGATACGGCGGTAATCACGGTTGAAAAAGGCGAGAAAGTTTTCTGCCAGATAGCGTTTATCCGTGTCGTTAAGTGTTCCCATAATGCCGCAGTCCAGACCTATATAGAAAGGATCTTCCGGGTGCTCACGGGAAATAAAGATGTTGCCCGGGTGCATGTCGGCGTGGAAAAAGTTATCGCGAAATACCTGGGTAAAGAAGAGTTCCACCCCACGCTCGGCCAATAGCTTGAGGTTGGTGCCCTGGGCCTTGAGCGCGGCTATATCAGATACAGGGATCCCCTCAATGCGCTCCATCACCATCATCCTTGGATAGCAAAGCTCTTCATAGACATAGGGAATATAGAGGGCGTTGGAGTCGATAAAATTGTTGCGCAGCTTGACTGTATTGAGCGCTTCCAGTTTAAGGTTGAGCTCCCCCAAAATGGTAGTGCGGTAGTCTTCCACCACTTCGGCCGGGCGCAGGCGGTTATCCGGGCCGAGAATGGTTTCCAGCAGCTTGGCACTCTGGCTCATCAGCTGTAGGTCGGCGAGAATGTTTTGCTCTACATTGGGGCGTAATACCTTGAGGACCACAGGTTTGCCGTTGGACTTGAGCGTTGCCGTGTGCACTTGGGAAATTGATGCCGAGGCCAGCGGGGTATCGTCAAAGTCGTCAAACAGGGTTTCTATGGGGGCTTTGAGCTCGGCCTCAATAGCTTCTCGTGCCAGCTTGGAGTCAAATGGCGGGACTCTGTCCTGCAACATGGCCAATTCATGGGCCCATTCATCACTGAGCAGATCGCGACGGGTGGAGAGCATCTGGCCGAACTTGATATAAACTGGCCCCAATTCTTGCATCGCCAGTTTCAGACGTTCACCACCGGCCTTGGATTTATGTTTGTTGCGCAGCCAAAACAGACTGCGACGCCAGAGTTTAAAGTACCAAGGGGTCAACTTTTTCGGCAACAGCTCGTCCAAACCATAATGCAGGGCAATGCTGATAACCTGATATCCTCTCTTGATACTGGCGAAACTCATGGGCTTTTCTTGTCCTTCAAATTGGCGAGTCGTTGTTCTAAGGCGTCCGTGGCGGCCGCAAGCTCGTCAATTTTGTCGCAATGGTGAATAAATTCAAGCCGATGAGGGGCTAATTTGTACTCTTCGGTGGTTAATTGCGCCAGATGGGACTGGGTCTTGTTAAACACCCGGCTTAAATCTGCCTTGGCTCGCTCCAGACCGCTCAATAATATATGCGTCGGGGCATCGCCCAGATAACGGGACAAAGGCTCGGCAAAGTCGAATCTGACCTGTTGCAGAAAATGGCTGAATGTTTGCAGCAGAGCGAGTTCCCCTTCGATGACCAGCTTATCTTGCTTGATAAGCTCGGTGAGACTCTCGCCTTCGCCCAGGCGATAGAGAGTGGTGGCATCGGCCTTGACGGTTACCGCCACCTCGCCCTCATAGCTGGAAAGCACCTGAATTTTCTTGGCAAACACCAGATAAAGCGGCCAATTTAGTTGACTGAGCTGCAGACACAGGACTTTACCGTGCAGCGATTTCAGCCGAGCATATTCGTCTTCGGCTTGGTCGGTGACTTTCTCTAGTGCCATCTCCAGAGCGGCGCAGCACAACAGCCGCCACTGGGATGTCAGGTTCAGCTCATTCATCTCAGAACTTATAGCCTCGATGCAGAGCCACTACGCCGTCGGTCATATTGATGTAATCCACCTGCTCCAGGCCGGCGTCCAGCATCATCTGCTTCAGAGTTTCCTGATCCGGGTGCATACGGATGGACTCGGCCAGATATTCGTAGCTGTCGGCATCTTTGGCAACCAACTGACCCATCTTGGGCAGGATCTTGAATGAATACAGATCATAGGCCTTGCGCATGATCTCATGCTGTGGCTTGGAGAACTCCAATACCAACAATTTACCACCCGGCTTGAGCACTCGTTGCATTGAGCGCAGCGCCGCGTCTTTGTCGGTCACATTACGCAGGCCAAAGGCGATGGTGATGATATCGAAGTGATTGTCCGGAAATGGCAGCGCTTCGGCGTTGGCCTGTACGTAATTGACGTTGCCCACAATGCCCTTGTCGCGTAGTTTGCTGCGGCCAACTTTGAGCATGGAATCATTGATATCCGCCAGAATAACCTGGCCCTTGTCACCCACCAGGTGCGAGAATTTGGCGGTCAAATCACCTGTGCCACCGGCCAGATCCAATACCTTCATTCCCGGACGGGCACCGGCGCACTCTATGGTGAAGCGTTTCCAGAATCTATGGATACCAAAGGAAGCGACATCGTTCATGATGTCGTATTTAGCGGCAACGGAATGGAAGACTCCGGCTACCAGGTCGGCCTTCTTTTCAGCTTCGACAGTTTTATACCCGAAATGTGTACTCTTTGGTGAGCCTTCAGACATCAGTGTATTCCTATGACTAACTTGTATTGCAGCGAGTGTAAGCTATTGGTGCGGCTTGCTGAATCTTTGCGCGGCCAAGCTGTGATCGCCGCAGTAAAAAACTCTGTTGGCCCCGTGGCCAGACTGCGCATTAGACCACAATATCTGCCGGGGGTGAATAGCCCCAGCCGCCATAGCATTGCCGATGGCGGCTGAACTTCGCTGTGTCTTCCTGCCCATTCGGGCATAGGCAAGCTTGGCGTCGCTAAAGCAAAAAGAGTGGAGTTGCATTCAGACCTGTTTGGCCTGCAGGTAGGCGTAAATTAGTTCGGCAAGGCACTGACCCACGGCCTTATAGCCTGCGGCCAGGCCTGCATCGTGGCATGCCGGGGCACCTTCTGCCAGATGCAGATAAACACTTTGGGTGTGGCGCGCCATATGGCTGACATAATGCGCCGCATCCAACAAAGGAATACCGGCAACGGTTGAGGCACTGGAGGGCATCTGGGTTATGGCATCCAGATCCAGCTCTATGGCTACCGGCAGCCCCGTATGACGCAGCTGGCGGGCAATATCGCTCAGAGCCTTCTCCAAGCTCAGCTCGCGACGTACCCAAATCTGTTGCAGGCTGTGCCAGCTGCCACCAAATGCCGTAAGTTGTTCCAGATTGGCTTCACTGTTTTTCAGTTCATGCAGCCCGAGCACATGATAATGCCCCAGGGCGCCGTTGGCCGCCGCATAACTGAAACCATTGCCACTGTGGCGGCCTTCCCGCAACCTGAAGTCTGAATGAGGATCCAGGTTGACCGCTGCCAGCGGCTTGGATAATGCCGCCCGGGCGGCGCTGAGTAAGCCAAAAGCGTTGTTGTGGCCACCGCCGATGACGATAGGCTCAAGTCCGGCGGCAAAAACCGGGGTTAGGGCCTCTATAACCTGCTGATCCAGCGACTCCACCTCTTGTCTGAGTTGCTGACAATCATGGGCAGCATTGGCAACCGGGGTGATCTCCCCCAGCAGCAGGCATTCTTCACCACTTAAAAAGCGGTTGGACTGCAGGTTAAGCAGCGCCGGCAACATGGCGTCAAAGGCCTGGTTGGCGCCGCCTTGTCCCAGATTAGCTCTGGGCCCAAGATCTTCCTTGATACCTATGATGGCAAAACGGGCGCCTGCGGCTTTGGCCTGAGTCAGCGCATCCATATAGCTCGCCGCGCTTGGCAGCAGGCGCACTTTCTGACCCAGACGGGTTTCACCTTCTCTGGGGCTGAAAGATTGAGCTAACTTGGTTTGCGTGATGGGGGAGAGCGGCAGTTCCATAGAGTTTCCCTTTCTCTGACGGGGCAATAACAGCCTCTATTTTGGCCTACGTTGAGCAAAAGGCAACAAAAAAGCCGGCAGAAGCCGGCTTTGGTTCAACAGTGAATATCAGTCGATATCCAAGGGTTCAGGAGACAGAATTACCCCTGTGTTATCGGCATAGATATGATCGCCCGGCAGGAAGGTAACACCACCGAAGTTCACCGGAATGTCCACTTCACCAATGGCGTTGCCGTCGGCACCAACAGGAATGGAGGCCAGAGCCTGGATACCTATATCCAGTTCTTCGAGGGCATCGACATCGCGCACGCTACCGTAAACGATAATGCCTTCCCAGTTGTTATTGACCGCAACCTCGGCAATCGAGGCATCGATCAGCGCCCGGCGCAGAGAACCCCCGCCGTCTACCAGCAGAACCTTTCCTTCGCCATCGTCCTGCAATACATCGAGAATGAGGCCGTTGTCTTCGAAACACTTGATGGTGCTAATGGAGCCGCCAAATGAACTACAACCGCCGTAGTTGCTGAACATAGGCTCGACGACATCGACAACATCCAGGTACATGTCACAAAGTTCTGAGGTGTTGTATTCCATATTTACACTCCTGTTGAACCGCAAGGTCTGACAAGACCGCGGGATAACGCACTAAGTGCCAGTATATAAGGGATTCTTGAAAAGAAAAGTGTTATCAATCACGGTATTGCTGGATTTTCCTTTTATTAACATTTGTGTGGTAATATTTCGCAGCTAGTGTATAAATCTGCGCCATTTTTTGATGTGAGTCATTAAATAACGTATTTTTATTACAACTATGCTGTGGCTTTTGTTAATATAAGCACCATCCAAACTTACTTAACTTTAACCTGCTTTAGGGGCACGGATCCCCCGTCAGGCTTATGGACGGCAGAGAGCCTGAACGAGGTGCCTTATGGAAGCTCTTAACACAATTGAAATCATTGGCTATTTTGCCTCCATTATGGTGGCCATTTCTCTGATGATGAAGGACATTATCTGGCTGCGTTGGATCAACTTTAGCGGTTGCACCCTATTCGTGATTTACGGTGCGGCGATTTCTGCCTGGCCGGTAGCAGGTATGAACGCTTTTGTGGCTTGTATTAACGTCTATCATTTGATCAAAATTTATCGTGGCCGGGCGGCAATCACAGCCTGATGTCATAAAAGCTTAGGGCAGGTGTCACCTGCCCGTCACACCCCTTGACTAGGCTCTTTACTGCTACACAGATTGGAGTCCTTGACCTGGCTCCCTACTGTCCACAGAAGGAGCCTCAGCCATGTTTGCCTACCTTGCTGAACTCGATCTTCGAACATTTCGTGCGCTGACACAATTTGGCCGCAAACATGATCTGGAAACCTGTGCTCTCAAGTTTTCTGCATCAGGTAATGGCCCGCTTTACCTGTGTCTGGCGCTGCTCATGTTGCTGGAGCAGGATGGGTCACGTTTCTTCGCCTTGTTGCTGTTGGCGTACGCTGTGGAACTGCCTTTGTATCTGCTGCTGAAAAATGCCATTCGTCGTAAACGTCCATGCCATCAGGTTCTGGTGGGCTTCAGGGCCAGCTTTGAGCCCTCTGATAAATTCAGTCTGCCGTCCGGCCATACGGCGGGGGCTTTCGTGTTCGCCAGTGCGGTATGGCAAATTTATCCTCAAATGGCACTGCCGGTATTCATCTGGGCGGGCCTGGTTGGAGTTTCCAGAGTGTTTCTCGGTGTTCACTACCCTCTCGACATCCTGGCGGGGGCTCTTTTGGGCAGCAGTGCCACTCTCATAGCTGCAGTTTGGATATAAGGATAATCAATGCGAATACTTTACGGTGTTCAGGGCACAGGGAATGGCCATTTGAGTCGCGCTAGAGTTGTAGCCAAGGCCTTGGCAAAGCACGATATTCAAGTTGACTATTTATTCAGCGGTCGCCAGCCGCAGCAGTTTTTTGATATGCAGGCCTTCGGCGATTACCAGGTTTGTGCCGGGTTGACTTTTATTACTCAAAAGGGGCAGGTCAGCATCCCCAAGACAGTGCTGCACAATTCTGCCATTGAGCTTTGGCGGGACATTCGTGAGTTGGATCTCAGTGGCTATGATCTCTTGCTCAATGACTTCGAGCCGGTTTCGGCCTGGGCTGCCAGGCGTCAGGGAGTGCCCAGTATAAGCATCAGCCATCAAGCTTCCCTCAGATATCCGGTGCCCAAGGTGGGGAACTCCTGGTTCAATAACTGGTTGCTGGAGAACTTTGCCCCGGTGGATCAGGCATTGGGGTGTCACTGGCATCATTTTGGTTACCCGATATTGCCGCCCTTTGTCGATGTCAGTCGTGGCGCCGTGGAACATTCGCACGATATTTTGGTATATCTGCCGTTTGAGAGCTCACAAGCTATCACCGAATTGTTGCTCCCTTTCCATGACTACCGTTTTATGGTGTATCACAGCCAGGCTGCGCCAGTTGCTTTACCTGAGCATATTCTGTGGCATGGATTTGATCGTGAAGGCTTCAAGGCCGATCTCGCCAGCTGCGGTGGGGTGATAGCCAATGCCGGATTTGAACTGGCCAGTGAAGCCCTGACTCTGGGCAAAAAACTTCTGGTTAAGCCCTTGCTTGGGCAGTTTGAACAGCTGTCTAATGTGGCCGCCCTCGAGTTGCTGGCAGCGGCCGACAGTATGATGACGCTGGAGCCGCAAACGGTGAAACGTTGGCTCAAACGGGGTAGCCCTGAGCCGATTAACTACCCGGATGTGGGCGATCTGCTGGTGCCTTGGCTGTTGGCCGGCAACTGGCAGGATAGCCAATCACTGTGCCGGGAGTTGTGGCAGCAGGTGACGTTGCCCGATACCTGGTTTTCCAAGCAGGATGCCAGGGCACTCAGCGGGCTGCCTTTGGGCTCGCTGATCCGCTAGCAAAGGTTAGAATAGGCGCTCGTGGAACCTGTTTGTACCTTCCTCAGTTATATTTGATATTCATGCTGATCAGGGCTTCGCGGCTGCCCTTTTCGGCGCGCAGCCTAGCCAGATACTGTTCCCAGAGTTCAGTTTGTTGGGTGCAGAGCTGGTGCAGCATCTGCCAGGAATAGAGGCCGGTATCATGGCCGTCGTCAAAAATCAGCTTCACTGCATAATTGCCAACCGGCTCGATGGCGCTGATATTGACCTCTTTCTTGTGAGTCACCAGCTTGGGGTTGCCATGGCCGTGTACTTCGGCCGACGGAGAGTGAACCCGCAGAAATTCGCAGCTCAGCTGATACTGACTGCCATCATCGAAGCCTATCTCGAGCAGTTTGGATTTACGTTTCAGTTTCAGTGATGTGACTTGAGGATGACTCATGGGAACTCCATTGTGTCCGGGGTTGCTGTGTATCTGTTTATTCTATGTCAGAGCGCTTGGACTGTGCACCCCGGTGGATGAGAGCTGACACACATTAATGGTGGCAAAAATAGCGGCCGCATGCAGCGACCACTATTGGATAAAGATGAAGGCGGTTATTTGATAAAGGCGAAGGCATCGCCGTAGAGGTGGGCTTCATCCAGTCCCATCTCGCGAAACAGTTCCCGCGCAGCGCCGACCATGTCGAAACGACCGGCGATATAGATGTCATAGCCTACCAGGCTGACAAAGTCCGAGCGTATCTGCGCCAGTAGATTAGCTTGTTTCCCAGCCCAGTCGGCCTCGGCCTGTTCGACTACAGGCACGAAATGCAGCCAGGGGTGCGCTTGATGCCACTCTCTGGCGATGGCTTCGTAGTACATGGCTTCAGGGTTGCGGCAGCCCCAATAGAGCAGGGTTTCAACTTTTTGCCCCAGGGCGATTTGCTGCTCTACCAGGCTCTTGATATAGGAGAAGCCAGTACCACCTGCAACCAGTAGTCTGGGTCTGACACTCTGGTGTCTGAGGAAAGCTTCACCGCCCGGGGCTTCGATATCGATATGACTGTTGTTTCTCAGTCGCTCGACCACCTGCATGGGATAGCTCTCGCTGACGGCTGCGCCTATGTGAAGTTCTATGAGTTCGCTGCCGGGGGCCGAAGCTATGGAGAAGGGACGCTTGTCTTTCTCACCCATTACCACGCACAGGTACTGACCAGCCTTGAATTCCAGCGGTTTTTCGGGGCGCAGCAATACCTGGTACACAGCGTCATTAAATGGGGCAACTTTCTCTATCTTACAGCGGATGCTATTCATTGAACTTCCTTTTTACCTCTCTGTTGAAGGCTTATTTTCATAATGGCTAACGCAGTTATTGCGAATTATAGGGTCGCTTGGTCTTCTATGCCCAACTGTTCCCAAATCTCGTCCACCCGCTGTTTAACCTCTTGGTCCATCACTATTGGGGTACCCCATTCGCGGTTGGTCTCACCTTCCCACTTATTGGTGGCATCCAGGCCCATCTTGGATCCCAGTCCCGCCACGGGCGAAGCGAAATCCAGATAGTCAATGGGGGTGTTGTCTATCATCACTGTGTCGCGGCTGGGATCCATCCGAGTGGTTATGGCCCAGATAACGTCTTGCCAATCGCGGCAATTCACGTCTTCATCGACTATGACAATAAACTTGGTATACATAAACTGACGCAGGAAAGACCAGGCTCCCATCATCACCCGCTTGGCATGGCCGGGATATTGTTTGCGGATGGAGATCACCGCCATCCGGTAGGAACAACCCTCCGGTGGCAGGTAAAAGTCGACGATTTCCGGATACTGCTTGCGCAGGATAGGAACAAAGACTTCATTGAGCGCTACCCCGAGCATGGCCGGTTCATCCGGTGGCCTTCCTGTGTAGGTGCTGTGGTAGATGGCGTCTTTTCTGTGACTGACATGAGTTACGGTAAACACAGGGAAACTGTCAGTTTCATTGTAATAACCTGTGTGATCACCGTAGGGGCCTTCCACCGCCATCTCCTCGGGATCGATATAACCTTCGAGAATGATTTCGCTGGTGGCCGGTACTTCCAGATCGCAACTCAAGGCCTTGACCACTTCGGTACGCTCACCGCGCAGCAGCCCGGCAAAAGCATATTCGCTCATGGCATCGGGCACTGGCGTGACGGCGCCGAGAATGGTGACAGGATCGCTGCCCAGAGCCACTACCACAGGATATTTTTCACCTGGATGTTGCTGTTTAAAGTCGGCAAAATCCAACGCGCCGCCTCTGTGTGACAACCAGCGCATGATCAGCTTGTTCTTGCCCAGCAGTTGCTGGCGGTAGATCCCCAGATTCTGGCGTTTCTGTCTCGGCCCTTTGGTGATGGTCAAACCCCAGGTCACCAGCGGTGCAACATCGCCGGGCCAGCAGTGCTGAATGGGCAGGGCGGTCAGGTCAACCTGATCGCCTTGCAACACCACCTCTTGGCAAGGGGCGTTACGCACTGTCTTGGGTGGCATGTTCAGCGCTTGTTTGAACATGGGGATCTTGGCTATGGCATCCTTGAAGCCCCTGGGGGGCTCGGGCTCCTTGAGAAACGCCAGCAGTTCGCCCACGTCCCGCAGCGCCATGGGATCATCCTTGCCCAGGGCCATGGCGACCCGCTTCGGAGTACCGAAGAGGTTCACCAGCACGGGCATCTGTTTGCCCTTGGGGTTTTCAAACAACAGAGCCGGGCCACCGGCGCGCAGTACCCGATCGGCTATTTCGGTCATTTCAAGATAAGGATCAACCGGATAGCTGATACGCTTGAGCTCACCCTGACTCTCAAGGTGATCGATAAAACTGCGTAAATCCTTAAAACTCATGTGGAAATAGCCTCGCTGCCGAATGCATTAATGGCGCGCACTATAGCATTAATCCGCGCAACGGTTAACTGCTAAGGAAAGTGCAAATAACTCCTCGTGGCACTCTGGCTTGCACATTAATCGGCGTTTAAGGCCTCTGGCAGCAAGCATGCCGGGGCCTGTCGAAGTCGGATCTTGCCAGAGATTGCAGCCGCGGCCAGAGATGACCAGGTAACCGTTGGCTGAATGTACGCTGAGTCATCTTTATTTCGCCTGCGATTCTGTGATGAATCCGAGAGTCAGCCGTAGTAGCATGAAAGCTGCGGGCCTTGAAGCCTGGAGGTTATATGAAACGAGCTATTTTCCTGAGTCTGATACTGATAAGTTTGCCACAGGTGGCTGCTGCCTGGGATAACTCCCATACTGAGCGCCACTATCAGAGTGATATTCATAGAGAAGATTATAACCGCTACCATAACCATGGCTCCCGGAGTCACTGGGGCCTGTATTGGGGCGTTAACAATCCCTGGCTATCGCCCTGGCGTTATGACCCATGGAATCGCTGGCAGTGGGATGATCCTTGGTACAGAGATCGCTGGCAACGTCCCTATGTATATCGCAGGCAACCCAAGCCGGAGCCAGTGGTGGTTGCGCCACCGCAGCGAGTAACGACTCACTTCGAAACCTTGGCAGATACAGAGAGTCGCGCCAGCCTACCGGCCAATGCCAGGGTGATACAAGAAGCTAATCGCACCTTGTATCAATGGCAAGGCAAGACCTATCAATTTGACTGGCAAAGCCAAACCTATCGGCCTCTGCCGCAATCCCCATCTGAAGTTGGAGAATAAAACAAATGAAATTGATCACAGGGGCCAGCAGTGGTTTGGGGGCTGCGCTGGCGAGACGCTATCATGCTGAAGGTGAGTCCTTGCTGTTAACCGGCCGCAGTGAACAGAGGTTGCAACAGTTGGCGGCAGAGTTGCCCGGTGTCAGTTACCAAACAACAGATTTAACCAATCCAAGCGCGATTGAGGCTCTGCTCGATAGCTTAGGCGAGGCCCCTGAAATGCTGCTGCACTGCGCCGGCAGCGGCTGCTTTGGTAACCTGGAAACTCAGTCTCCGACTGATATCAAGGCTCTTATCGACAATAATCTGCTGTCCACTCTGCTGTTGCTCAGAGCCATGCTGGCTCGTTGGCGGCAAGAGAGCATGACACTGGTGATTGTCATGTCTACCGCGGCGCTGCAACCCAAGGCAGGAGAGAGCAGTTACTGCGCGGTAAAATGGGCCGTCAGAGGCATGCTGGAGTCCCTGCGCTTGGAGCTCAAGGGCAGCAAGATAAAGCTGATAGCCGTCTACCCCGGCGGAATGGCAACCGGTTTTTGGCCCAGCAGCGGTAAGTTGGTGGATACGTCGAGCTTTATGACTGCCGATGAAGCGGCAGGCATGCTAAGTAACGCCTTACAAAACTGCGTTCATGGTTATGTTTCGGATATCACCTTGAGCCGAGGCTAGGATACATAGTTAACAGTTAAAAAAGATTTTACACTGTGAGTCGGGGCGGCCAAGAAGAAACACTGCCAAGGGAGGCGCTATGATATCTCAATGGAACCATACTAACTCAGGCTTGGGCACTCGCTTTTGGCTCGGTCGTTACTTGATGAATTGCCTGTTGCTGCTGGGCAGTTTACTGTCTTTGGGATCGGCGCAGGCCAGTATAGCCGACAACTTGTGTATTCCCTATACAGCCAGCGAAAAGGTCACACTCGCTTATATCAATGATGGCGATACCCTCACACTCAAAGATGGCCGCCTGATACGCTTGATAGGTGTTAATGCTCCTGAGATAGACCATCAGTATCCGGGGCTCTCTCAACCCTACAGCATGGAGGCCAGGGCCTTTGTCGCCTCTAAGCTCAAAGTGGGTGATGAGCTGGCGCTGATGTTTGGCCCAACCAAGTTGGATCCCTATGGTCGCACCTTGGCCTATGTTTTTACTCCGAATGGATTATTGTTGCAGCAGGAACTACTGCAACAGGGTTTTGCGATGGCCAGGGTCTACCAGGAACATCCATTTTGGGAATGCTTTGCCGAGTTGGAGCAGCAAGCGCGCACTCAGAATGCAGGCTTGTGGCAGTTTGAAGACTATGCGCCCAAGGCGACTTCGGCTATCGGTCAGCAGGATTTAAATCAGTACCGGCTGGTCAGAGGTGTGGTGACAGATTTTGAAAGAAAGGGACAGTATTTGTGGCTTATTCTGGACGATAACTTCTATGTTGGCATACCTCAGGCCGGATCTGGTAATTTTAGCAAGGTTTTAGCGCTGAACTCGCTCAAAAGAGCCGTTGTGGTGCGGGGTAAGTTGTATTTTTCCTACAAAAAGTGGCAGATTATCGTCAGCCATCCTTCACAGATAAGTTTCGAAAATCCCCCTTAGAAGCAAAATACCTGACTTAAGTGGAAAATTTGCCATCCACTGTTTTAAAATCGCGCCTTTTCGCGTATCTTTAGCGCCTTGTGATTTGAGTCACTGTGAAAGGAATTTTGCAGTGATCCAGACCTGTGTTTGTACGGTTTTTACTTAATATCATTCCGCATTTCAGGATTTTAAAATGACAGATTTCCGTCAAAAAGCGCTCGATTACCATGAGTTCCCCGTTCCAGGCAAAACCGCAGTGATGCTGACCAAGCCCGCCGAGACCAGTATGGATTTGGCTTTGGCCTATAGCCCTGGGGTGGCAGAACCGGTACGTGAAATCGCTTCCAATCCTGCCAATGCGTACAGATACACCAACAAGGGCAACACGGTTGCTGTAATCTCCAACGGCACCGCCATTTTGGGGCTGGGTAACCTCGGCCCCTTGCCATCCAAGCCGGTAATGGAAGGAAAGGCTTTGCTATTCAAGCACTTTGCCAATATCGACGCCACAGATATCGAAGTAAAACACCGCACAGCTGAAGAGTTTATTCATACGGTCGAAGCGATTGCCGACTCCTTTGGCGGTATCAACCTGGAAGATATCAAGGCGCCAGAGTGCTTTGAAATTGAGCGTGAACTGATCGAGCGCTGTCAGGTTCCTGTGTTTCATGATGATCAGCACGGTACGGCAATTGTCACCGCTGCCGGGATGATCAACGCCCTCGAGATCCAGGGCAAGAAGCTTGAAGAAGCAGTGTTTGTCTGTATGGGCGCAGGCGCAGCGGCTATCGCCTGTATGAGCATGTTGGTCAAGTGTGGTGCCCAGCGTGAAAATGTCTACATGCTGGATAGAAAGGGCGTGATTCATACTCGCCGCGAAGATCTCAACGAGTACAAGGCGCTGTTTGCCAACAACACAGACAAGCGCACCTTGCAGGATGTGATCAAGGGGGCTGATGTGTTCCTGGGGCTGTCTGGCCCAGATGTTCTCGGCGCTGAGGAAGTGGCCATGATGGCCGAGAAGCCGGTGATCTTCGCCTGCTCCAACCCGGATCCCGAGATCAAGCCTGAGCTGGCCCATGAGATACGTAAGGATCTGATCATGGGAACCGGTCGCAGCGACTATCCCAACCAGGTCAACAATGTGCTTTGTTTCCCATTCATCTTCCGTGGCGCCCTGGATGTGCGTGCCAGCCGCATCAATGATGAGATGAAGATAGCCGCGGTTTACGCCATTGCCGAACTGGCCAAGGAGCCAGTGCCTGAATCTGTGTTGGTGGCTTATCCCAATGTCAACGAGTTGAGCTTTGGCCCTCAGTATGTGTTGCCCAAGCCGATGGACCCAAGGTTGCTGCCTAAAGTCGCCAAGGCTGTGGCACAAGCAGCCATAGACTCTGGGGTGGCGCAGATAGACACACTGCCGCAATACCCGGAAGTCTGATAGCAGCTTTATTCCAAAGGGGCCTTGTTGGCCCCTTTGTTGTTTTTGCAAGGCAAACGGGGCATTTTCTGGTCTATGCTGCTTGTTGGTTGCCTTTTGCGTATGGCTGCTGAATAATCAGCAAGTTGAGTTCCCGCAGTGAGGCGGCTCACCCCCAAGAAGAATAAGACTGGCAGGATCGCCCTCGATGAAACTCACCCGTATTCTCACAAAAAAGCTCACCAGTTTTTGGCTCTTGTCGCTGACAATAGTGGCATTTGTGTTTCTGCTCTGCGCCATGATGAGTTTTCTGCAGCTGACTTATAAGTTCCAGCAACAGAAGGTCACGGAGCTGGAAACCATGCTGGCCAATCAATACCACTCCGGCAGTAACTGGGAGCTGGAGTCCTGGCTGCCTCCCATGTTAATTGCCTACAATGCTGCCAGTTTTAAGCTCTGGCATCATGATAAATTACTATTTGAATATAAAGGCAATATCGCTACAGAAAATCTGGTGCGCTATCAATCTTCGTTGAAGAATAACCCTGAGTTTCGTATGGAGCTGGAACTGCCGCAGCCGTTTTCTCAGCACAGACCAGGTTGGTATGAAGTCTTGATAATTCTACTTGGCGTGGGGGCCGTGCTGGCGTTTGTCCGCTTTGGTTATCTCTGGTATTCGCGGCAACTGGAGGGCATTGAAGAGCTGGCACAGCGCAGCCGTTTGATTCTCCTGGGTGAGCACGAAAAAGCGCAGGCGATGCCGGGCAAGGGTAAACCCAGGTTGATCAACCGTGCCCTCAGCCGTTTGCTGGAAGAGCTGGCCGATGCCCAGAAAGAACGTGCCAGATTTGACAAGTTTATCCGCAGCAATACCTTTCTGGATCCCGACACTCGTATAGGTAATCGTCTGTTTCTCAAGAATCGCCTCGATGCCCTGAGCAATGAGCAGGGCATGATAGCCCATGGGGTGCTCTATCTGTTGGAGCTGGAAGATCTGGATCTGCTGCAACAAAAGCTGGGGGACAGTCTGACGCTGGAACTGCTCAGACAAAACGTCAATGGCATCAGCCAGATACTGCAGTCACAGCCCAACAGCTTTTTTGCCCGTCGTTCCCATAACCAGTTTGCAATAGTGGTGACCCAAATTTCCCTGGCTGAGGCTGATCAACTGGCAATCCGCTTGTTAAAAGTCTGCCAAAGCCAGGTATTGCCCAAGCTGGACAACGCCGACAACTTCTATCATCTCGGCGGCGCTTATTTCAAAGTGGGTGATGGTCATCAGCAACTGCTGGAAGAGGCGGAAATGGCCCTGAGAGCGGCGCAGTTGCAGGGGATCAATACCTGGTTTATGTATGATAAGGGCGCGGTAGATCAGGAGTTTGCCAAGGGCTCGGTACGCTGGCGCAGCTTTCTGGAAATGGCCTTGGTCAATAAGCGATTTCTGGCTTATACCCAGCCCGTGATGGATTGTGACGGCAAGCTGCATCACAGAGAAGTGTTTACCCGAGCCAGGGATCCTGAAGGTAATCTGGTGCGGGCGACCCTATTTTTGCCTATGGCGGTTAAATGTGGCCTGATGCCGCAAATTGAGCGTCAGACTCTGGAAAGAGTCTTGTTTGAGTTGCTGCCAAGTGAGCCGGACAAGAAGGTTTGTTTCAGCATCAACCTGAGTCTGGATTCGCTGATGAGCCGAGCCTTTATTCGCTGGTTGCGTACCACCTTGCTGGAATACCGGGACCTGACCGGCAGGCTGATCTTCGAGGTCAGTGAAGATATCGCGGCGCCCAATCAGGAGAAAATAGCCTCCAGGCTGCAGATGATCCGCAAGATGGGCGCGCGCCTGTGTGTCGATCATGTGGGCCAGCAGGTGATCAGCACCCAATATATTCAGGACACAGGTTTCCAACTGATTAAGCTGCACAGATCCATAGTGCGGCAGATCCATTTACGACCCGAAAACCAACTGTTTGTTCGTAGCTTGATAGGTGGACTCTACCGTACCGAAGTGCAGGTTTGCGCCGAGGGGGTGGAGTTGTTTGAAGAGTGGCAGACACTGAGAATACTCGGCGTCAGCGCCGCTCAGGGTAGCTGGTTCAGCGAGCCTATGCCGGCAACAGCCTGATCAAGAAAGAGTTCCGGGTTACTACAGGCTGGACTTGTTTGCCGACTTTGCTGAGCCTATCTTTAGGGCAGCTCTCAGTTTAATAATATTTGCCTATAAAATGAATTGATTAGTGTTTAGAATGAACATGCCAAAATATTGACTTAACTTTAAATTGGCAGCAAGTTCATAACCTTATGGGTACGATAAACGCTGCCGTTTTCACAGGGACTCAGGGTTTCTTATGACGAACAAGTCATTCATCAGTCGTCTTTTCAACTTTGGCGCGCCTCAATCCGGTAGCAATACCGGGGTGTTCCTCGCGGCCAATCACGCCTGGGTCTTTCGCCCGGAAAATGACGATCAAAGAGCCCTTTGTCACTGCTATCCACTGCACAAAGATGATTGGAACTCACTGTTTTCCTCGGTTTATGCCGATTTTGGCCCTTCAAAATTACAATTGACTTTAGGTTTTGGTCGCTATCAGCTTTTGAGTGCCGACCGGCCCAAGGTTGAAGCCGATGAGATGGCTCAGGCATTGGTGTGGGCGGTCAAGGATATGGTCAGCACGCCGCCAACCGATATCCATTTGGATTACTTTGAATCGCCGATTAAAAGCAGTGACAAACTCAATGTTGTCGTCTGTTCCCACAGTCGCTTGTCTGCCTTGGCCCAGGAAATCGATAAGGCCGGTATGCAGTTGGTGGGGATCAGCATCGAAGAGTTACTGCCCACTAACCTCTTTAACCAAGACCCTTTAGCCAGGCTGGTGATAAGCCAAGTGCCTGGACAGGAGTTATTACTCACTGTGGTACGCGAGGGTGAGCTCTATATGCAGCGGCGTATCCGCGGATTTGCCGAATTGCATCAGACCGATGCCGAATCCTTGGGGTTCGGCGTTGCCGATACCCTTAGCCTGGAGATCCAGCGCTCGATGGACTTTTTTGAAAGTCAGCTTCGGCAAGCGCCGGTGGCCTCGATTGACATTATGGTTCAGGGGCAAACCTATGCCTTGGCGCAACTTGTGTCCCGTAATTTCAACCAGCAGGTGCGTCCGGTAGATGGCATGGATGTCGGCATGAAAATGGCTGAACTCAGCTATCAGGAACTTGAGCGGGGGAGTAAATGAGCAAGACCCGGGTCAATCTCTATTCGCCTTCTCTCTTGCCCCCCAGGTTAAGGCTCAGTTTCGCCCGTTTGTTGGCTATTGCAGGTGTGCTCTTGTTACTGGGGCTTTCGCTTATCGGCTTGGGATGGTGGCAGCAAACGCAAGTGTCCAGGCAGTTGCTTGAGGTCGAGTCGCAGCGCCAGGCCTTGGAGAGCGAAAAACAACAACTGGAAGCCGAATTGGCCAAGCGTCGCCCTAGTGCCGAGCTGGTCGTTGAGCTGGAGCGCCGTACTCAGGAGCGGGAGCTCAAGGGGTTACTGCTGACCGAACTTGGGCAGCGGGAGCGCATGACCTCCAAGGGCTTTGCGCCTGTGCTGCAGGAGTTGGCTCAAGTGTCCGATGGCAGTGTGTGGCTGAGTCGCATCAAGCTGGAAGAAGGCAAATTGGCGTTTGAAGGTTTCGGCCAATATCCGCAGAGTCTGCCGCGTTGGATAGACAAGCTCAAACAAACAGAGAGTCTGAGAGGGCGCTCGTTTGCTTCCATGACCATGGCTCGGGAGCCAGGCCAGCCATTGGCCTTCGTTCTGACCAGTGAAGCCCTGGAGGTGAAGAAATGAATTTCCTTCGGCGTCTGGGCCAAGCCTTTGATGGTTTGAGTCAAAGAGAAAGAGGCATGGTGGCGGGAGTCAGCCTGTTGTTGCTGCTATTGCTGCTGTATCTGCCGCTGGAGTCTTTCTGGCTGGAGCGCCAGAGCAATCTGCAACGGCTGCATGCTGGCCAGAGTAGCATCAAGCTCAGCCAGCAACAGCTGGCGCTCTATCGTCAACGCCTGGCGGAAGATCCGGATACGGCGCTCAAGGCAAATTTGGCGCAAGTGAATCGTGATATCGCTGCGCTGGATCAACAGCTGGACAGCCAGATGGTTGACATGGTGCCCGCCAGTTATATGCCGTCATTGCTTACCGCCTTGCTGGAACGGGTGCAGGGAATACAGTTGACCGGCTTCAAGTCTGTCGCCCCAACCCCTTTGCTGGTGGTAGGCAAAGCCGATGAGCAGCAGATGAATCTTTATAGCCACGGCATAGTGCTGGAGCTGGAAGGTGACTATTTCGCCGTGCTCAAGTTTGTACAGGCGGTGGAAAAGATGCCGGACAAGCTTTATTGGAAGCGCCTGGATTACAGGGTGTCTGAGTATCCCAAGGCCAGTGTGCAACTTGAGTTATACACGCTCAGCATTAATGAGGACTTTATCAGTGTGGCATCATCTAGCTAAGAGCTTAATCTTATTGGCGCTACTCTGTAGCCAGGATCTCGTTGCCGCCAGTTTGCGGGACCCCACCATGCCGGCGCAGGGGCTGAACGCTCCGGCCAAGGAGCCGGGCGGGCAGGGCTTGGTACTGAGCAGTCTGCTCAATGGACCTCAGGGCAGGCGGGCCGTGATCAATAACCAAATTTACCGCCAGGGAGACAGGATTCAAGGTGTGGTGCTAAGCCGTATCGATCAGGGCAGTGTTTTGCTGGCCGATGGCCGCCGACTCTATCTGTTTCAAGCGATTACCGAGCGCAAGGAAAAACATTAATGAAAACCAGACTCGCCTGTATGCTGCCGTTGTTGGCTTTGGGCCTGGCGGCCTGCCAAACCACGGATAGGCCCAACCCAGCCGCTTCCAAAGAGGCGTTACGCGACTCTTTGGCACAGCAAAATGCCAAGGCGGTGGTGCCGCCTCCGGCCAGCTTGCCTCCCGGTGTGCAGCAGGAGTTGAATGCCGATGGTCTTTTGGCCGGGCTGGCGGCACCTATGCAGACAGAGCGGCGTTTTGATGTCTCGGCCAATGATGTCGATGCCAGAGTGTTTTTTCCGAGTTTGGTGGAAGGCACTCCCTTCAGTGTGGCTGTGCATCCACAAGTGAGCGGCAATATCTCTTTATCGCTCAAGGGCGTAACTCTGAGTGAAGCCTTGCAGGTAGTGCAGGATATTTACGGTTATGAGATCAGCCGGGAAGGACGAGTCTTGAGGGTCTATCCCGCTGGCCTTAGAACCGAGACTTTCCCGGTCAATTACCTCTATATGGAGCGTATCGGTCTGTCGCTGACCTCGGTCAGCTCGGGAAGGATCTCTGACAACAATAACAACAACGGCAATAGCAATCAGAACAATAATGGCCTGAACAACAATAACAACAGTGGTTTTGGCAATAACAACAATAACAATAGCAACAACCAGAACAGCAATAACACCAACGGCACCTTTATCAGTTCCCGCACCAAGACAGATTTCTGGGGCGAGCTGCAAAAGACCCTGGAATCAATTCTGGGCAACAGTGGCGATGGCCGCTCCGTGGTGGTCACTCCCCAGGCCGGCTTGGTAACCGTCAGAGCCAATCCGGATGAGTTACGGCAAATTCGCAGTTTCCTTTCCACCGCCGAGAGCCATCTGCAGCGGCAGGTTATTCTGGAAGCCAAGATCCTCGAAGTGACCCTCTCCGATGGTTATCAGCAGGGGATCCAATGGGATAGGTTAGCCTCTGATGGAGGGAGTGCAGATAACAATTGGGATGGAATCACCGGCAGTTATGATCGCAGAGGTCATAAAGCTGAGGTGGGTTTCGGTACTTCTGGAGGAACGTTTGCCGATTCGATCTCAAATGTGATCGGTGGTGTAACTTCGTTGAAAATTACGGGTACGGATTTTTCGGCTTTGATCACTCTGCTCGATACCCAAGGCGATGTCGATGTGCTCTCAAGCCCCAGAGTGACAGCGTCCAACAACCAGAAGGCGGTGATCAAAGTTGGCCGTGACGAATACTTTGTCACGGATGTTTCCTCTACCACAGTGGCCAGCACTACGCCTGTGACCTCTCCTGAGGTGGAGTTGACGCCCTTCTTCTCGGGAATCGCTCTGGATGTGACGCCCCAAATAGACAAAGACGGCAGTGTCTTGCTGCATGTACATCCTTCAGTCACGGATGTCAAAGAGCAGAACAAGAGTATCAAGATAAGTGACTCTTCGTTGGATCTGCCCTTGGCCCAGAGTGAAATCCGTGAGTCCGACACTGTCATCAAGGCGCTTTCCGGTGATGTGGTGGTGATTGGCGGCCTGATGAAGAGCGAGAATACCGAAGTGGTATCCAAGGTGCCGCTACTGGGCGATATTCCCTTTATCGGTGAAGCCTTTACCAACCGCAGTAAGTTAAAGCGCAAGACAGAGCTGGTGATTTTGCTCAAGCCGACCGTGGTAGTTGATGGCACCTGGCAAAAAGAACTGCAACGTTCCCAGAGCTTGCTCGACCGCTGGTATCCACAGGAATAACCGCTTCTATGTATCTGCAGCACTTTGGCATGCAGAGCATGCCTTTTGCCCTGACCCCCAACACAGGATTCTTCCTGGGGTTGGCTCCCCATGTGGAGGCCTTGCAAGTATTGCAGGTGGCGCTGCAAACCGGTGAAGGTTTTATCAAGGTCACCGGCGAGGTGGGAACCGGCAAAACTTTGCTGTGCCGCAAACTGCTCAACGAGTTACCGCAGCAGTTTCGCTGCGCCTGGTTGCCTAATCCTTATCTGACCCCGGCAGAACTCAGGCTGGCGATTGCCGAGGAGCTGGGGATTGCCGTGAGTGATATTAAAGATCAGCAGCAACTCAGTGGTCTTATTCAGCAGCAACTGCTGGCGCTCAGTGCCCAAGGGCTTAATATTGTTTTGCTGCTTGATGAAGCCCAAGCTCTGCCGGATGAGAGTCTTGAAGCTTTGCGGCTGTTGACCAATCTGGAAACCGAGAGCCGCAAGTTGCTGCAGGTGGTGATCTTCGGCCAGCCCGAGCTTGATGCGCGCTTGGCGCAGCAAGAGTTTCGACAGTTACGCCAGAGGATTACCTTCAGCTATCGCTTGCGGTCGCTGACCCAGGACGAAGTCTATGCCTATCTGCGCCACAGATTGGCAGTGGCCGGTTATCAGGGGCCGGCGTTGTTCAGCGCCGCAGACAGTAAGCGTATTGCCATCGCCGCCAGAGGGATCCCCAGATTGGTGAATATTTTGGCGCACAAGGCGCTGCTGCTCTGTTTCGGTGAAGGTAAACAGCAAGTAACATCCACTCATATCAAAGGCGCCATCAAGGATACCGAAGATACTTCCCGTACTTCCAACTGGCGCTGGCTTTGGTCGACTCTAGCGCTGCTCCTTGCTTCAGTCGGCGCCTCGATCGGGATTTATGCCATGAGGGGAACTGGACTATGAGCGTGGTCAATCAGATGCTCAAGGACCTGGATAAACGCCAGCAGCCCCACAACTTAGCTCATGTGCCGGTGGGGCAGGCCAGTCACGCGGCGGCCACCCCCTGGTGGTTGCTGCTGGGTGGCACACTGCTCGGCATCTCTTTGTTGGCGCTGGGGTTATGGTTGGGGGGTTATCTGGAAAGTAACAACCCAAGCTCATCCCAAACTCAAAACTTTAGTGGTGACCGAGCAGAGCCATCGCAGACTGTGCCGTATGAGCCTGGGCCCACGGGCCGAAATCGGCCACAGCCGAGGGCAGTCTCAAGTGCTGCCGATGGCAGTGATAGATTAAATTTGAATCCTGAGGCGCAGATCTCGGTGCTGCAACTTCCCAGCAAGAGCCTGGCTCCAAGTGAACAATCCAAAGCTCCTGATACGGGCTTGAATGCTCAAGGCTCAGCTTTTGAAACAAAAAGCTCTGAAACGAACGACTTTGAAACAAAAAGCCCGGAAATCTATGGCTCAGAAACGGGCAGCTTCAATTCGAGCCGTGCCGCCTCTGGGCAATTTGATACCAAGGCCGTTAGTGATATTCCGGCCGCCAAGGCAGAGCCGCTCGGACAGGAGGCTGGACAAGAGCCATCTCAGTCAGCACAAATAAAAACACCGGGTCGCAATGAAAAGTCAGGCTTGGAGCAGAAGCCCAGCTCCAATGAGAGTGGCCGGATAACCCAATCCAGATCAGCGGCTGCTAAACCAAGCCAGACGAAAATGAGCGTGACTCAGGTCTCTCTGACCCCGGCAGAGCTGTCGCAAAAGAAATTACAACAGGGACAACAGGCCAAGGAACTGGGACAGACAGACAAGGCAATGTCGGCCTATGCCGAAGCCTTGCGTTTGAATGATGCCAATCACAACGCCCGCCAGGAGCTGGCTGCGCTGTTTTATGGCCGTGGCGAGTTGGACAAGGCGGCAGTACTGCTGCGTCAAGGTGCCGAAAGTTATCCGCAGCAACCAGTGTTTTGGTTGTTGCTGGCCCGGGTGCAGAAGGCTCGCAGCGAGTTACCTCTGGCTCTTGCCAGTTTGCAACAGATAGCCGATGGCAGCGAGCTTGGGCGCGAGAAATGGCTGCTGCAGGCGGAACTTGGCCAAAGTCTCAAGGATTGGCCCTTGGTACAACAAAGTTATCTTAGCTTGATCCAGCAGGATGCCTCTCAGGGGCGCTGGTGGTTGGGGCTAGCCTATGCCCAGGATGCGAGTGGCGATTATGATGCCGCCAAGGCCAGTTACCAGGAAGCACTCAAGCGCCAGGGCTTGTCCTCGGATGCCCGTGACTACATAGAAAACCGACTCGTCCAGTTAGGAGGCCGCCAGTGAAACCCAAGTTGAAAATGCGCCTCGGTGATCTCCTGGTACAGGAGCAGATTATCAGCGAGGTGCAGCTGCAAAACGCGCTGTCACAACAAAAACAAACCGGCCGCAAGCTGGGACGCACCCTGATAGACATGGACTTTATCAGCGAGGAGCAGCTGCTGCAGTTTCTCTCGCATCAGTTGAATATTCCCTTTATCGATATCAGCAAGCGCCCCATTCCTGCCGAGGTGGTCAACCTCTTGTCTGAAGTGCAGGCGCGGCGTTTTCGAGCTTTGGTGATTGAGGCCGATAGCGATTCCGTGCTGGTGGCCATGAGCGATCCTGCCGATCTGCAGGCGCTGGATGAATTGGATGTGCTGTTGGCGCCAAGACGCCTGAAACTGGCGGTGGTGAAGGAACAGCAGCTGTTCGATGCTTTTGACAACCTCTATCGCCGCACCGGCCACATTGCCCAGATGGCCGGTAAGTTGGAGGAGGAATACGCCGCCGATGATCAGTTCGATCTCGCCAGTTTGACTGAAGGAGACAGCGACAACGAGACCACAGTGGTTAAGCTGTTGCAGTCGATTTTCGAGGATGCGGTGCAGATCCGCGCCTCGGACATTCACATTGAACCCGGTGACAAGTCGCTCAGGATCCGCCAGCGGGTGGATGGTCTGTTGCAGGAAAACGTGCTCAAAGAGGTCAATATCGCCGCGGCGCTGGTGCTCAGGCTTAAGCTGATGGCCGGCTTGGATATCTCGGAAAAACGTTTGCCCCAGGATGGCCGTTTTCATATTGAAATCAAAGGCCATCAGATAGATGTGCGTATGTCTACCATGCCCATCTATCACGGTGAGTCTGTGGTGATGCGGCTGTTGGATCAATCGGCAGGGCTCTTGACCCTGAATGAAACCGGGATGCCACCTCATATTCTTGAGCGGGTACGGCGGCAGATAAAACGCCCCCACGGCATGTTGTTGGTCACAGGCCCTACAGGTTCGGGTAAGACCACTACACTTTACGGCATTCTCAGTGAACTGAACAAGGCTGAGAGCAAGATCATTACTGTGGAAGATCCGGTGGAATACCAACTGCCGCGGATCAACCAGGTGCAGGTCAATCACAAGATAGGCCTGGATTTTTCCAATGTACTGCGCACCACCTTGCGCCAGGATCCCGACATCATAATGGTGGGGGAGATGCGGGATCAGGAAACCGTCGAAATCGGCTTGCGCGGCGCCCTGACAGGTCACTTCGTGCTCTCGACCCTGCACACCAATGACGCCATTACCAGCGCCCTGCGTTTGCTTGATATGGGGGCGGCCAGTTATTTGGTGGCCAGTGCCCTCAGGGTCATTATCGCCCAGCGCCTGGTGCGGCGGGTGTGTAAGAACTGCGCCACAGATTATCAACTCACGCCGCAGGACAGGGTCTGGCTCCAGAGCATCAGCAAGCGCGACTTTTCCGATGCCAGGTTTAGAGTGGGCACTGGGTGTCAGAGCTGTTCCGGCACCGGCTATCGTGGCCGGATTGGGGTATTTGAGATCCTCGAACTGGATGAAGCCATGATAGAGGCGATGCGCAGCGGTAATCCCCATGAGTTTGCCCGCGCCGCTTACGCCAGCGAGCAGTTTACCCCGCTGGCTGAATCGGCATTGGCGTATTTGCATTCTGGCCTGACAACCATAGAAGAGGTCGCCAAGTTGGTGGAAGATGTCTCTGAAGCTCAGGTGCCGTTGGCGGCCGAGATGATGGCTAGGGATGAGGTCTGATTATGCCGCTTTATGCCTATCGGGGCCGGGATGCCGGTGGTGAACAGGTAAAAGGGCAGTTGGATGCCGCCTCTGAAAGTGCGGCAGCCGATCAACTGCTGGCCAGAGCCGTGATCCCGCTGGAACTCAATGAGGTCAAAGCGGGCCGGGATCTTAGCCTCAAGGGCCTACTGAAACGCAGAGTCAGCCTGGATGAACTGCAGATCTTTACCCGGCAGATGTATTCCCTGACCCGCTCCGGCATTCCTATTCTGCGAGCCATTGCCGGGCTGGCGGAAACCACCCATTCAAAGCGGATGAAAGAGGCGTTGCAGGATGTCTCAGAGCAGTTGACCGCCGGGCGGCCGCTGTCGTCGGCGATGAACCACCATCCGGACGTGTTCGACGCCTTGTTCGTCTCCATGGTGCATGTGGGAGAAAACACCGGCAAACTGGAAGATGCCTTTTTGCAGTTGTCCGGTTATATCGAGCGGGAGCAGGAAACCCGCAGACGGATCAAATCTGCCATGCGTTACCCCATGTTTGTTCTGTTGGCGGTGGTGCTGGCACTGGTGATCCTCAATATTATGGTGATCCCCAAGTTCGCCGAAATGTTTTCCCGCTTCGATGCCGAATTACCCTGGGCGACCCGGTTGCTTATCGGTACCTCCAACCTGTTTGTCAATTATTGGTCCTTGATGCTGGTGGCGCTGGTGGTAACTGTACTCGGGGTGAGTTATTGGCACAAAACCGAGCAGGGGGAAAAGCAGTGGGATCGTTGGAAACTGCATATTCCGGCGGTGGGTTCCATCATAGAGCGCTCGACCCTGGCTCGTTATTGCCGTAGTTTCGCCATGATGTTGAGCGCCGGGGTGCCCATGACTCAGGCGCTCAGCTTGGTGGCCGACGCCGTGGATAACAGTTATATGCACGACAGAATCGTCAACATGCGCCGCGGGGTCGAAGCGGGGGAATCTATGCTGAGGGTTTCCAATCAGAGTCAGTTGTTTACGCCTCTGGTGTTGCAGATGGTGGCGGTTGGGGAGGAAACCGGCCGCATAGATCAGCTACTCAATGATGCCGCCGATTTTTATGAGGGTGAGGTAGATTATGACCTCAAGAACCTCACCGCCAGGCTGGAACCTATTTTGATCGGCATAGTGGCAGTTGTTGTGTTAATCCTGGCCCTGGGTATTTATCTGCCTATGTGGGACATGCTCAATGTGGTCAAGGGAGGCGGCTGATGCCAAGCCAGCATCAGGCTGAGGAAGATCTGCTGCGAACCTTTGCCAGTATGGCGGCGCTGTTGATTCTGTTGATTATTTTGGCGGTGTTGGGAATGCGTTATTTTTCTGCTGTGGACAAGGTATCGGCCAGAGGGCTGCAGCTTGAACACCATAGGATGTTGAATGTGATAGCTATGGTGAGATCCCAGTGGTTGCGTTTGGGGCGCCCTGAACAGATGCAACTGGATTGGCAAACATTGGATCACGAGGTGCAGCCTAGTCCATTGGCAATGAATCCGGCCGGTTGGCCACAGGCACCCAGCCGGGATGACAAAGGCTGCGAGGTGCTTTGGCAGCAGCTTCTGGGAGGTATACCGGATAAGGGGGTGATTCAAGCTCAGTTTATCAACCGGGATCAAAGTTGCCGTTATCTGAGCCCTGCCGGTGACAGTTTGAGCTATCAGTTGGACACTGGAAGGGTCATTTTTTTGACGTCAAATACAGATTATTGACTAAATGGTTTTTTATCTTAACGGAGCTGCTAATATCCATGGCGAACAGGTGGAGGAAACCTAGATGAAACGACAGATGCAAGGCTTCTCGTTAATCGAGTTGGTGATAGTAATAGTTATCCTGGGCCTGCTGGCCGCAACAGCTATTCCGCGTTTTTTGAATGTGACAGATGATGCCGAGGATGCCAGCCTCGAAGGCGTGACGGGTGGCCTGGCTACGGCGGTGAGTTTTGTACGCTCCCAATGGGAGGTTGATGGTCGCCGTAATACGTCAGTGCTCCTCGATGGTATTTCCGTGTCTTTGGACACCCGTTTCGGTTATCCAACCGGCACTGGCAATACTTCGGCTACTTCCATGGATGATGCCAGTTGCCAGCAAGTGTTTAATACTGTGCTACAGAGCGCGCCCAAAAATGTGCTTTATACCGCTGATGCCAGAGAACAACGTTATACCGTCAGAGCCCTGGATGGTGCAGGTGTAAGTGCTACAGCCATTGACGGTACTTTAATAACCGGGCTGGATCTCTGTGTTTACCATCAGGTGGCATCATTGGCACTGAACCAAAGTTCAGGCGTGGCAACACCGGCGCCGGATCTCAACACCACAGGCGCCAAGGGTATTACCTATAACCCGGGAACCGGTCAGGTCTTGAGTTTCAGCAACTGATTGAATTGTATTTTTTGAACCAAAGGAAAGCGCTATGCGAAAACAACAAGGTTTCACCTTGATAGAATTGGTGGTGGTGATCATCATTCTCGGTATTTTAGCTGTGGTAGCAGCGCCCAAGTTTATCAATCTGCAATCCGATGCCAGAGCATCCACTCTCCAGGGAATGAAGGCGGCACTTCAGGGGGCCAATGCCATGGTGTATTCCAAGGCAGCTATTCAAGGCAAAGAGGGGGCTACGACAGCTTCAATCATCCTTGATGATAAAGGTAATGCTGATGCCAGTGATGACATCAGTGCTAACGTTGCGTTTGGTTATATTCAGCAGAATCAAGCAGATTTGGCTGCAATTCTGGATATTGACTCAGCAGAGTGGACCATTATTGGAGCACCTTCAGTTGAGACGACACTGGAAGGTGCGGCGATTATTCATCCAACAGACCTGACACCTTCTGATACTGCTAAATGTTGGGTGGAATATCTCCAATCCTCAGCAAAAGGTGCTTTGCCCAGCTACCATGTTGAAACATCAGGCTGTTAATCCAGAGGACTAAAAATGAATAAACAACAAGGTTTTACGCTAATTGAATTAGTGGTGGTGATTATCATTTTGGGGATCTTGGCAGTCACCGCAGCGCCTAAGTTTTTGAATCTACAGTCTGATGCCAGAGCTTCAACGATTAAAGGTTTGGAGGCTGCTATCAAAGGGGCTGATACCTTGGTTAACTCCAAATCCTTGATTGCCGGCAATGAAAAAGTTGCTTCGGATGCTTCTTCTGCTCCGAGTGTAATTGTGGATGCAGGGAACTCAGTGTTGTTGAACTATGGGCACGCACTTCCTCAATGGGCTGACTCTTTAGCCAATGCATTGGATATCAATGCTTCTGATAAAGGTACCTCAAGCGAATGGCTTTATGTTGAAGATTCTCAAGCCAAAACGATTTACTTTTATCCCCAGGGAAGTAACAGCCCCAAGGCCGCGAATGAACCTGGAACTTGCTATGTTGAGTACATCAACAATCTTACCTCATATGGGCCAATTACTGTGAATGCCGTTACTACAGGCTGCTGATAGCTTGTAGCTGAAAAGGCCTGCCAAGCAGGCCTTTTTTACGTCAGGATTCAAACTATTGAGCTTATTTGCCATACTTGAGCGGGGATAGCGTTGGCGGGAAATCATATGGCTGCGACCAAGGGCACAGGCGCCCGGGGATTCACTCTGGTGGAGCTGGTAGTGACTATCATGTTGCTGGCCATACTTTCTGTTGTGGTGCTGCCCAAATTGGTATCTTCCAGTAGTTACAGTGCCTGGACGCTGCGACAGGAATTGATTGCCGAGCTGCAAAAGACCCAGATGTTGGCACTCAATAATCCCGACCGCTGTTATCGACTCACTATCAGCAGCGGCGCTTATCAACTCAGCCACTTGACCCAGGATTGCGCGACCCTTATCCGCAGTAATAGCGCCGAAAGCTTGCCGCGTAATACCCGGATACTGCTTCAAAGTAACGGCGCTGACAGTTTTCAGATCCAGTTTGATGCTTTGGGCCGCACCAACCTTGCCTGCAATGGCGCCTGCCTCTCAGTGGTCGCCGATGAAACCCTGACTATCGCCATAGAGTCCGAGGGCTATATCCATGAGGGCTAAAGCGCGGGGATTCACCCTGATAGAGCTGGTGATCGGCATGTTGGTGCTCGGTATCGCCCTGGTGCTGCTGACCAGCGTGCTGTTTCCCCAAAGCGATCATGCGGCGCAGACCCTGCATAGAGTGCGCAGCGCCGAGTTGGCTCAGGCTGTGATCAATGAAATCTGGGGCAAGCGTTATGATGAACATAGCGGCGTAAATGGTGGCCTGCCCGCCTGTAACGGTTTGGGCGGTGTCACTTGTACCCGGGTTAGCGATTATGGCCCGGATGGTGAGAGTCGGGATCAATTTGACGATATTGACGATTACCACGGTCTTAACGAGCAGAGCCTGATGCTTAATTCCAGCCTGAGTTACCTGAGTCTCTATCCGGGGTACAGTCTCAGCGTCCAGGTATCCCAGTATCAAGCCAACAGCAAGCTGGTGACTGTCACGGTAACTACCCCTGCGGGCGAAGCTATCCGTTACGACGTGCTGAGGAGTAATTTCTGATGCGCTGCAGGCAGGGTAAGAGATTCATAAAGATCAAAGGACAAGGTTTCGCCAAGGGCTTTACCTTGGTGGAGTTGGTCACTGTGATCCTTATCCTGGGGATTCTGGTGGTGGGGGTCAGCAGCTTTATTATCTTTGGTACCCGCATATTTGTGGATTCTACTGCCGTCGACAGAGTGCTGGGCAGCAGTCGTTTCGTGATGGAACGCCTGAGCCGGGAGCTGCGTAATGCCGTGCCTTCCAGTCTCAGGTTGCAGTCCAGTTCTCAGCTGCAGTGTTTGGAGTTTCTGCCCATCAGTGCCAGCGGCAGCTATCTGTCATTGCCACTGGCGCCGGATGTCCAGGCGGACAATGCCACAGCATTTGCACCGGCAACGGCGGTTTCGGCCGGTGAACAATTGCTGGTGTATCCGCTGACCAATGCGGAGGTTTATGGCAGTGGCAGCAACAAGCGTCACGCTATAGAGAAGGTCACTACCAACGGCTCACTGCTGACCTTGCAGTTTGCCGCTGCGGTTAATTTTGCCGAAGCCTCGCCGGCGAAGCGCTTTTATGTGGCCGGGCAACCTGTCAGCTACTGCTTTTCTTCCGTGGATGGCAGCATTCGCCGTTATAGCCACTATGGTTATCATGCCGGCCAACCTCTGCCCGATACCATGGGCACTGGAGCCTTGATGGCCGAAGGCTTGAGTAATGATATGGCCACCAACCCGGCGGTGCGTTTGTTGCCTGCGACTTTGGTTAACAACGCCATAGTACAGTTGCAGCCGCAGTTTGCTGTTGTCGGCGAGCAGTTTCAGTATCAACATCAAGTGCAGGTGATCAATGTTCCTTAGTCGAAATTATCACTGTTATGCGCAAAAGCATCAGGGCGGCAGCGCCTTGGTGATAGCCATCTTTGTAATATTGGTGATGTCGCTGTTGGCGGTGACTCTGTTGCGGGTTGGCGGCGACGCCGACGAGGGCGTCAACCTGGAAGTCTGGGGCTTAAGGGCGCTCAATGCTGCCAACAGCGGCGCCGATGCGGCCCTGGCCAGGCTGTTCCCCTTAAGCGGCGGCACTGCCGGTTGCGCCGCCGTGGGTTCAAGTTGGACGGTGCCGGACGTGACCGGGTTTCATGGCTGTAATGTCCAGCTCAGTTGCGAGACCTTAAGCCAGGACTCCATCCCGGGCAGTGCCAAGTTGTATCGTATCCGCAGCAAGGCGGTATGCGAGAGCGGCAGTTGTGGTGTGGGCGCGGCTGATGACAGTCAATGTCTGAGAGTGAGCCGGGTTGTGGAGGTGGAAGCCCGTGAATAGATACTTGTTGTGGGTTATCACCTTATGTTGCTCTTTTCAGGCAATGGCCTTTGAGGTTATTGATAATATTGAAATTTTCCCAGCAGTGGTGCAAGGGCATCATGGTAATAACAATCGGAATTGTAATGCGCAGGGTACTTCATCTCTAACCTTATATAACAATGCTAAAATCAATGGAACCCAAGGGATGGCATTGAAGTATTGCTCAATAAATAACGGGTCACCTACGGATGCGTGTGATGATGGTAACGGTGGGCGAATGCAATGCCAGATTGCCAGTTCTAGTGTTGGTGGCTTCAACCTTAATGCCAACGAAAATCGATTTAAGACGAGTACCAGTTGGAGCTCGATTTCTGATTGTGCAACCCTGACCCAGCAAAGTGCCGTGCAAAATATGTGGGGAAGGCTGTCAATCTACAGTGGTTGTGTGGGCACGTTCTCTAATGCGAATATGGAATATCGTTTCCGTTCAATGGAGCTTGGTAACAATACCAGGTTAATGTTGGCACAGGGAGATTATTGGCTGGAAACCTTGCAGCTTAATAAGGGCGCCCAGTTGGATGTGCAAGGTAACAGCCGCATTTTTATCTCTAATAATGCAGAATTAAATGGTGCGACTATTAACGTGGCTTCGGGTGGGCAATTGACCATAGTGGCCTACAATGACCTGACATTGAATAGCGATAGTACAGTTAACGGTTATGTATACGCCGATGGTACGGTGACCTTAAATAATAAAGCGGTGGTGAATGGTAGGGTAACCAGTCGCCATTTGGTAATGAATAGTGATACTCAAGTTAACGAAGTCATAGTGGATCCTCCACCGCAGGAACTGCATTGTTTCAAAGATTATTTTAATTCGGCTTCTCTATCGGCAGATGATTGGGCCATCAAGGTGCTGGGCAATTCAGTGCCGCCCAGCATAGTGGGTGGGCGTCTGCGTTTGACTCCTGCCCGGGGCAATCAGGCAACCTCCAGTACCTATCAGCGCTTGTTTCCGGCCGAAGGCAACCTGGTAACAGTTGAATTTGATTATTACGCTTGGTCGCCCCGGCGTGGCACCGGCGGTGATGGGGTGGCGGTGATCCTTTCTGATGCGGCTGTGACGCCGCAGCCGGGCAGTTTTGGTGGCGCCTTGGGTTATGCCCAGCGTAATGATGGTACCCCGGGTTTTGCCGGAGGCTGGTTGGGGGTGGCACTGGATGAATACGGAAATTTTTCCAACCCTACAGAAGGGCGTGTCGGAGGCCTGGGGGAGATTCGACAATCTGTTTCTATTCGTGGTTCAGAGGCGGGTTCTTATCGTTACTTGAAGGGGACGAAAGATTCTATCAGTCCCGGTATTGATGTTCGAGGCTCTCAGTCTCCTGCGCCGGGGCACAAGTATAAGATTACTGTAGATTCCCGCCAGGCCAACATGGCCATGGTGTCTGTTGAGCGAGATACAGGTGCCGGTTACCAAACTCTGGTGAGCCCTTTCAATGCCCGTAACTTTCCTGGACAAAGCCGTGTGCCGACAGATTTTTACCTGTCGCTTACCGGCTCTACCGGTGATGCTAACAACAACCATGAGATAGACAATTTCCAGGTTTGTGCCCTGGAGTCAAAACCCGTGGGCGAGCAGGTGCATCATTTTGAGTTTGATTACAGCAGTGCGCCTTTTACCTGTCGCGCCGAACCCATCACCTTGAGGGCCTGTAAAAATGCCAGCTGCTCAGAACTCTTCACAGGTACTGTCACCGCCAATCTGAGCCCGAATCCTGTCAGTAACGGCCGTTGGTTGCCGGCAAGTTCGGTGACTTTCAATGGCGGCAGTACCCAAATTCAACTGCAAAAGTTTGATCAAACGCCGCTGACACTGGGAGTTTCCTCCTCGACTCCGGCCACCCGCCCCGGCAGTGATACCCTGTGCCGAAGTGGCAGCGGTCCCTTGAGCACGGCCGCCTGTCGCCTGAGTTTTGCCGAGAGTGGTTTCATCTTTGATGTGGCAGATAAGCTGGCCAACAAGCCAGAGACGGGAGTGCTTGTTAAGGCGATAAAGTCAGATGGCACAGCCCAGTGTGTACCGGCCTTTGCCAGTACCAACAAGACGCTTTCGTTCTGGAGTGAGGCGCTGTCGGCAGTCGTCGGTTCACCCAAGGTGCAACTGAAACCGACAGGCGCCCTGAGCTGGCAGGATATAGGCAGCAGTCAAGCTGCCGCCACGCCGCTGACCCTGGCCTTCGACAGTCAAGGTCAAAGCCGAATCGATATCAATTATGCCGATGCCGGTCGGGTCGAGTTAAACACCCTCTATAGAGGAACGACCAGCGAAGGGGATGCCGGGCTGGTGATGCACGGCGCCGATGATTTTGTCAGCTTCCCGTTGGGATTCTGTGTCGAGGTCGAGCAATACTGCCAGGCCGCGGATGCCTCCTCTGCGCCTTTTCGGCGGGCGCAGGAAAATTTCCCACTTAGCATCAGCGCCAAAGCCTGGGCGGATAATGGTAATGCCGATCTCTGTAAAAACCTCACCACACCTTCCTATCAACAGGCAGGTCTCTCTTTATGGCATAAGCTGATTGCACCGGCTTCAGGTCAACCCGGTGAACTGCAACTGCAGCAGTATGATCATCTGCGCCAGCAAACGCCTGAGAATAACCGGCTCGCTCAGGCGGTCAGTGAGGTTGGGGTGTTTGAATTCGGCGTTACAGCGCCCTTGCCCTACGAGGGCAGTGTGGCCTTCCCGAGTTTGGTGGGCAGCGCTTATTGGCAGGGACCTAGCGGCAAAACCATAATGCCAGTCGGGCGTTTTGTGCCGGCCTTTTTCCGAGTCGATGAAGCCAGTTTGCTGCCGGCCTGTAATGGTTTCAGTTATATGGATCAGCCATTTGAAGTCAGTTATAAAGTCAGCGCCTTGGCACTGGATAGGCAAGTGACCCAAAATTATGTCGGTGATTTTGCCAAGGCTTACAGCCGTTATCAGGCAGCCAATCAATTCGACGGAGTGGCGTTGGACAGCCGGGTTTCGGGGGGCGAGATCACTTCAGATACCTGGGTGAATGGCCTGGCTGAGTTCCAGGGGCAACTCAAGTTTGCCCGCAAGGGGCCATTGCAGGCAGATGGGCCTTTCCCGCTTTTGGATATAGGCCTGGAAATTCAGGATCCGGACAAGATTGCCAAGCTGCAGGACAGCAATATGCAAAGCGATTTCAGTGGTGACTGCTCAGTGGCAGGCAGCTGCAGCGCCGTACGTCTTGGTAGCCAAAAGATGCGTCATGGGCGTTTGCTGTTGGACAATACCTTTGGCCCGGAAACCCAAATCTTGAGCATGGCGGCGAGGACAGAGTATTGGGATGGCAGTGGCTGGCGTTTGAACGAACTGGATAACTGCAGTGTGTTTAACACGCCGCTTGAATATCAACAGGATCAACTCACCCTGGGTTACCGCTATGAACCTGCGCTCAGTGCCGGGCAGAATATTAGCCGCTTCGCCGGCGGCGGCAACACAGTGACAGCCTTTGGCGGCGAGTTTGAACTCTTGTGGCGTGCGCTTGGAAGCTCCGGCTATCGCGGTAAGGTGACGGCGCCGCTCAAGACGCCTGAATGGTTGCAGTGGTACTGGAATTGGAATGGCCTCAATGACGGCACACTGAGCGACCCCAGAGCCAGTGCCTTCTTTGGCCGTTATCGCGGCAACGACAGGATCATAAGCTGGCGTGAAGTTAACTGAAGCCAAATAACCACAGTGTGAAGCAACTCACTAAAGCGCCAAGATGTAGATAATTTAACTTTGTCTTCAACTCACATTGAGCATAATCGACAGCCTCTGCTGTATTTGGCTGAATAAATTATGTTGGAAGCGCTTGCGGGTTTGGGGTGGATCTGGTCTTTGGGGCTGATCCTGGCTGTACTTTTTGTGTTGGCATACGAGTTTATCAATGGCTTCCACGACACCGCCAATGCGGTAGCCACTGTGATTTATACCAATGCCATGCCGGCCAGAGGCGCGGTATTGGCTTCGGCGCTGTTCAACTTTGCCGGGGTGTTGCTTGGGGGGCTCGGTGTGGCTTACGCCATAGTGCATCTGCTGCCGGTCGGGCTCTTGCTGGACATGGACTCCTCCCAAGGCCTGTTGCTGGTGTTCTCCCTGCTGTTCTCGGCCATCGTCTGGAACTTGGGTACCTGGTTCTTCGGTATTCCCGCCTCCAGCTCCCACACTCTGATAGGCTCCATCATGGGGGTCGGTGGTGCCTATGCCTGGCTCAACGGTCAATCGCCGCTGGATGGAGTCAATACCGGCAAGGCGATAGATATCATGCTCTCCTTGCTCTTGTCTCCAACCCTGGGCTTTATTCTGGCGGCGATTTTGTTGTTGGTGATGAAGCGTATCTGGCGTAAGCCCAAGCTACATCGCACTCCGGCAGAGCAGATGGCGGTCAATGGCAAGAAGCACCCGCCATTCTGGGCCCGGATTACCTTGATAGCCTCGGCCATGGGGGTCAGTTTCGCCCATGGCTCCAACGATGGTCAGAAGGGCATAGGTCTGGTGATGTTGGTGCTTATCTGCATGGCGCCGGGTTATTTTGCCCTGGACTTGAACAGCCGGAGTTTCGATATGGATAAGGCTCAGGATGCCAACCGGCGCATCATGGCCCTGTATGATCGCAACCCGCAGCTGGTGGCTAATCTGGGTGAGCACGCTGCCGACAGTCGCTGTCAGGACTCGGCCATCGCTTCGATGCAAAGCCTGGATAGGCTCCTTGAGCAAGGGAATACGGTTAAACAGCTGACTCAGGAACAGCGCCGGCAAGCCAGGCAGCTGATCCTTTGTATCGATGACAGCACCCGCAAATTGGCCAAGCAGCCATTGCCCGCTGCAGAAGTCAGTCAGTTAAAACATTGGCGTGGTCAGCTTAACGCCATTACCGAATATGCGCCGCTATGGGTCATAGTGGCCGTTGCCCTGGCTTTGGGTTGCGGCACCATGGTGGGCTGGCGCCGGATTGTGCACACGGTTGGCGAGAAAATTGGTAACGGTGGCATGACCTACAGTCAGGGGATAGCCGCGCAGTTGACCGCCGCCGGTTCTATCGGTATCGCCAGTATGACAGGCATGCCGGTATCTACCACCCATATCCTGTCTTCGGCCGTGGCCGGCACCATGGTGGCCAATGGCTCCGGAGTACAGAAAAACACTATTAAACAAATTCTGTTGACTTGGGTACTGACACTGCCTATGACCATAGTTTTGTCGGCCGGGCTCTTTATGTTGGTGCAAACCTTTTTTGCTTAATAAGCACACAAATCATGTCAAGGGATTGGCATGATCCAAGCTTTTGGCAACTTTATCTCAGCGCATTGCGACAGCTTTTACAGATATATGCCAAAAACCCTCACGGATTAGCGAATGTTAACCCCGCGAGTCTTGTGGAATGCCGGAGGCATTGATAAAGTTAGCTGATTTTCATTTCTTCTGACTCCACAGAATACAGGCTAGTTACATGTTCAAGAAGCTGCGTGGCATTTTTTCTAACGATCTGTCGATCGATTTGGGTACAGCTAACACTCTCATTTATGTTCGTGAAGAAGGCATTGTATTGAATGAGCCTTCCGTGGTCGCCATCCGTGGCGAACGAAGCAGCTCTGGGCAGAAATCCGTGGCCGCAGTCGGTACTGAGGCGAAGCAGATGCTGGGACGTACCCCCGGCAATATTCAGGCCATCCGCCCAATGAAAGATGGGGTTATCGCCGACTTCTATGTGACCGAGAAGATGCTGCAGCACTTTATCAAGCAAGTGCACAACAACAGCTTTTTCCGCCCAAGCCCTCGGGTACTCGTGTGTGTGCCTGTAGGTGCCACTCAGGTTGAACGCCGCGCGATCAAGGAGTCAGCGATGGGCGCCGGCGCCCGTGAGGTTTACCTGATTGAAGAGCCAATGGCGGCAGCCATAGGGGCCGGCTTGCCGGTTTCCGAAGCCACAGGCTCCATGGTAGTGGATATCGGTGGTGGTACCACTGAAGTGGCTATCATCTCGCTCAACGGCGTAGTTTACTCCTCTTCAGTGCGTATTGGTGGTGACAAGTTTGATGATGCCATCATCAACTATGTGCGCCGCAACTACGGCAGCCTGATTGGTGAAGCCACAGCCGAACGTATCAAGCACACAATCGGCACGGCCTATCCAGGCGATGAAGTACTGGAAATTGAAGTGCGCGGCCGTAATCTGGCCGAAGGGGTACCGAGAAGCTTTACCCTGAACAGTAATGAGATTCTCGAAGCGCTGCAAGAGCCGCTGTCGGGCATTGTCAGTGCCGTGATGGTAGCACTGGAGCAGTCGCCTCCAGAGTTGGCGTCCGACATCTCTGAGCGCGGTATGGTGCTCACAGGTGGTGGTGCCTTGCTGCGGGATCTGGACCGTCTGCTGATGCAGGAAACCGGGATCCCTGTGATGGTTGCCGAAGATCCGCTTACCTGTGTGGCCCGCGGCGGCGGTAAAGCACTGGAGATGATCGATATGCACGGCGGTGACCTGTTCTCAGAAGAAAACTAATACTTTCCAGCACAGGCGGTATCTTACCGCCTTAGCTTTTCTATGAAGCCTATTTTTGTTCGCGGTATTTCAAATCAGTTCAGGTTGACATTGGCAGTGGTCATGTCGGTGNACCGCCTTAGCTTTTCTATGAAGCCTATTTTTGTTCGCGGTATTTCAAATCAGTTCAGGTTGACATTGGCAGTGGTCATGTCGGTGATCCTGCTGGTTGCCAATGATCGTCTCGAACCTGCGAGACAGTCGCTGGCATCCTTACTGAGCCCTCTACAGTACCTGGCCAACGTGCCCGGTGAGCTGCTGGATTGGTCTGCCCAGAGTCTGGCGACCCGTGACATGCTGGAGCAGCAAAACAAAGAACTCTTGCGCCAGCAACTGCTGATGAGTGAAAGACTGCAGCGTTTTGAACACCTGCGCCAGGAAAACCAACGCCTGCGTGAACTGCTGGGCTCGCCGGTGCATATGGACTCGCGCAAAATGGTGGCCGAGGTGATGGAAGTGGCCAGCGACCCCTTCCATCATTATGTGGTGATCAACCACGGCAGTCGCAACGGCGTGTTTGTTGGTCAGCCGGTGGTGGATGCCCAGGGGGTTGTCGGCCAAGTGGTGCAGGTCAGCGAACTCACCGCCAGGGTGTTGTTGCTCTCAGACCCCAAACACGGCTTGCCGGTGCGCATTACCCGCAACGATGTGCGCCTGATAGCCAACGGCATAGGCGAACTCGATGAGATAGAACTCAGACACGTGGCCAAGAGTACCGACATCAAGGTCGGCGATTTGCTGGTGACTTCTGGGCTTGGCAACCGCTTCCCGGAAGGTTATCCGGTGGCGCGGGTGATTTCGGTTTCCCGGGACGATGGCCAGAGTTACCTCAAGGTCACGGCGCAGCCGCTGGCGGCGCTGGACCGAATCCGTTATCTGCTGCTTATCTGGCCTGAAGACCATCCCGGCGCCAAGCCTGAGTCACAAGAGCCGGCTGCAACCGATGCCGACAGTGGAGCCGAATCATGAGTCTGGAAAATGCCAATGGCCGTTTGGCGGTATGGCTGACCCTGTTGCTGGGTATGCTGCTGCAGATCATGCCTGTACCGGAAATGTTCAGCGCCTGGCGCCCAGATTGGCTGGTGCTGGTGATGATCTATTGGGCCGTGGCACTGCCCCACAGATACAATATTCTCACCGCCTGGGTGTTGGGGGTGCTGCTGGACATTCTCCTGGGGGCTACCCTGGGGATCCGCGCACTGGCCATTTCCCTGGTGATTTATGTGGTGGTACTGCACTTTCAGAAGCTGCGTAACTTCCCCATGTGGCAGCAGTCTTTGGTGATCGCCAGCCTGATCTGCTTCTATCATTTGATTATTTTCTGGGCCCAGTTTGTGGTTTCGGGGGCGCATTTCACCTTGGAGCTATTCCTGCCTTCCCTGTCTAGCCTGGCTATTTGGCCCTGGGTTTTCTGGATACTGCGCCGCATCAGGCGCCACTACAAGGTACGTTAATATGCCGCTGATTTTGGCCTCAGCCTCCCCCAGACGCCGCGAGCTTTTGGCGCAGCTGGCGCTGGGAAATCCGAACTTTGGTTTTGAGATCCTGCCCGCCGATATCGATGAGAGTCATCAAGCCGGGGAAACCCCGCAGCAGTTTGTCAGCCGTTTGGCCGAAGAGAAGGCGGCAGCGGGCTTAGCCCTGTGGCACGGGAACCCTGAACATCAGGAAGGGTCTGATACTCTAGTGCTGGGCTCAGATACTATAGTGGTATTGGGCGACAGAATTTTGGGTAAACCCGTGGACAAGGCCGATGCCTGCGCCATGCTCAAGAGCTTGAGTGGCCGCAGTCATCAGGTGATGACCGCCGTGGCCTTGACCGATGGCAAGCGCACTGAGACGGCTTTGGTGGTCACCCAAGTGTACTTCTGCGACTTGAGCGATGCCGATATTCAGGCCTATGTTGCTTCGGGCGAGCCCATGGATAAGGCGGGAGCCTATGGCATTCAGGGGTTGGGTGGCTGCTTTGTCGCCAAGATTGAAGGCAGTTATTCGGCGGTAGTGGGCCTGCCCATGGCTGAAACCCGGGCGCTGTTGCACAAGGTCGGGTGTTTGTAAGCTCGCTTACACAAACTGACGAATTTTTAGCAGCTTTAACGCCCGCCAGTCGATAAAATCAATGAATTAACATCCAACAAGGGTAAATCGTGAATACCAGTCGCACAGTCAATAGCAAGGCTCCGCGGAAGATGGGGTCAGAACTGCTGATCAATGTGACGCCCACGGAAGCGCGAGTCGCATTGGTAGAACACGGTGTCCTGCAGGAAGTGCATATCGAGCGGCGTATGAAGCGCGGCCTGGTGGGCAATATCTATAAGGGCAAGATCAGTCGGGTTTTGCCCGGGATGCAGGCGGCATTCGTCGATATCGGCCTGGAAAAGGCGGCCTTTTTGCATGCCTCGGACATAGTGCCGCACACAGAGTGTGTTGCCGATGTGGAAAAGGGCAACTTCGTGGTGCGTGATATTGCCGAGCTGGTACGTCAAGGCCAGGACATCATGGTGCAGGTGGTCAAAGACCCCCTGGGCACCAAAGGCGCGCGGCTGACCACGGACATAACCCTGCCTTCCCGTTACCTAGTGTTTATGCCGGGCTCAAGCCATGTGGGGGTTTCCCAGCGAATAGACTCTGAAGAGGAGCGGGCGCGGCTGAAGAAAATTACCCTGCCTTTTGTCGACGATGACGGCGGCTTTATCATTCGCACTGCGGCCGAAGGCATAGGTGAGGATGAACTGGCGCAGGATGCCGCTTTCCTGCGGCGGGTGTGGGCCAAGGTCAGCGAGCGGCGCAAAAGGCCCAAGACCACGCTGTTGTACCAGGACTTGGCCTTGCCGGTGCGAATTGTCAGGGACTTTGTTGGTGCCGAACTCGATCGCATTCAGGTGGACTCGGGCCACACCTTCGAGGAGCTGCTGCATTTCGCCCAGGAGTTCATGCCGGACATTGCCGATAAGATAGAACACTACAGTGGCCCGGCGCCGATTTTCGATCTCTACGATGTGGAGAATGAGATTCAGCGGGCGCTGGAGCGTAAGGTGGAGCTCAAGTCCGGCGGCTATTTGATCATCGACCAGACAGAAGCCATGACCACTGTGGACATTAACACAGGGGCCTTTGTCGGCCACCGTAACCTCGAAGAAACCATATTCAACACCAACCTGGAAGCGACCCAGGCGATTGCCCGTCAGCTGCGGCTGCGCAATCTGGGCGGCATCATTATTATCGACTTTATCGATATGTTGCAGGATGAGCACAAGCAAAGGGTGCTCAACAGCCTGGCGACGGCGTTGGCCAATGATAGGGTCAAGACCAATATCTCTGGTTTTTCCGGCCTCGGCCTGGTAGAAATGACCCGCAAGCGCACCCGCGAGAGCCTGGAGCATGTGCTTTGTGGCGAGTGTCCTGCCTGCCGTGGTACCGGCTCGATGAAAACAGTGGATACCGTTTCCTTTGAGATCTTCCGCGAGATCATCCGTCTCAACCGCACCTATGATGCCGATGAATTCCTGATTTACTGTGCCCCAGCGGTACACGCCTGCCTGTCCGATGACGAGAACCACCTGGTGGCTGAACTCGAAGTCTATATCGGCAAGCGTATTCGCATTCACTGCGAGCCCATGTATGTGCAGAGTAAATATGATGTGGTGATGGTCTAGTGCGGCTATCTTTTTGCCCTCGAACCCTCGGCCGCTATTGCTGGCGCACCTTGGCCGTGACCTTGGTGCTGTTTGCCTTGATGGTGAGCCTCATCCGTGGGCTATTGCCGCAACTGGATGAAGCCAAGCAGCAACTGGCCGACTATGTTGAGCGCGAATATGGTGTCGAGGTCAAGATAGGCAGCCTGTCCGCCCGCTGGCAGGCCTTCGGCCCGGCGTTGACGGTTGAGGGCTTGGTGTTGCCGCCGCAGGAGCGTTTGCCGGTGACACTCATGGTCGACAAGGTCGATGTTAAGCTGGATTTCTGGCAGAGCCTGATGACCGCCGGCCCGCAAGTGGAGGATGTGATCTTCGACGGGGTGCAACTGGCGCTGGATCTGGATCATCTGGGGCAAAAATCGACCGCGACTCTTGATGCTGAAAGTAAACCTGCCCCAGCCACCAATATCGACTGGCTCTATGCCTTGCTGCTGGAGCAGTTGGACCGGTTCTCTATTCGCGACGCCAGTGTGCAACTGCTGTCCAGTAGCCATGATTATCGTCCCATTCATCTGCGAGACCTCAGTTGGCGCAATAACGGTAAGTTGCATCAGGGTCGCGGCGCCCTCTATCTGGACGAGCTGGCAACGGCGACCGAACAACTCACTCTCAGGCTGGATCTCAAGGGCAATGGCTACAAGCCAGATAGTATCAAGGGCCAGGCCTATCTGCAGGCGCAGTCGCTGGATCTTGGCAAGTGGGCCTCGCGCCAACCCAATCCCTACGACCCGCAAACCAAGCTGCCACTGGAGGGAGTGATTAACCTGCAAGCCTGGATTGAGTTTGCCAACCGTGGTCTGGAATCCGGGGTGATCAAGCTGTTGCCCAGCTGGCTGCGCTGGTCGCTCAGAGACGAGCCACAAAAATTTGCCATAGATGGTGGAGTGATCGCCTGGCAGCCCATAGCTGACGGCTGGCGCCTGGACAGCAGCGAGCTTAAGCTGGCAACCAATGACAAGCCCTGGCCCAAGCTGGAGTTTCACGCCATGGAAACCGCCGGGGAACTTTATGGCAAACTCAATGAACTGCAATTTGATAGTCTGTTACCTCTGTTGCCGCTAGTTCCCGGCATGCCTTTGGAAGGCTTGCGTACCTGGCAGCAACTCAAGCCTCAGGGTAAGCTCGGGCCTTTGGCTATCTTTCGGCCCAAGGACGGTGAACTGCAGGCCAAAGTGACGCTGGAGCGGGTCAGCTGGCAGCCTTCCGAGTCCATCCCTGGCAGCACACCAATCGATCTTTCTCTGGGTTGGCGGAACAACTTCCTCAGCGCAGCACTGCCTACCCAGGACTATAAACTGGACTTTGGCGACGGTTTCAAGGCGCCGCTCAGTTTTCGCGCCGATGCCTTTGAGCTGGGCTTCTTGCTCGATAGTCAGGCGCTGATGGTGCCGGCACTGCATCTGGGCAATGACGACATCAGCCTGGACGCCTCTATGCGTTTGCTGCTGGCCGACAAGCCACACCTGGCGCTGTCTTCCCGGGTCAAACTGCTCAACGCCGCCAATGCCGGGCGTTATTTCCCGCGCCATGCCATGGGTGAGTCACTGGCCGATTATCTGGAAGGCGCCATCAAGGCCGGTCGCAGCGATGATGCCGCCGTGGTCTGGCACGGTGAGTTGGCCGGATTTCCTTATCAGGATCATTCCGGGGTGTTTCAGGCAGGGTTCAATCTGACCCACGCCGAATATGCCTTCCAGCCGGATTGGCCGGCGGTGACCGACTTGAGTCTCAAGGCGCTATTTGAAAATGCCCGGATGGATCTCTGGGTCAACAAGGGCAAGCTGTTGAATGTGGCGGCCGATGGCGCCCATGTCTATATCCCCAAGATGGATCACCAGAGTCTGCTGCGGGTTGAGGCGCAACTGGCGACTCAAGGGCAGGATGCCACCGAGGTGTTGCAGCGCTCGCCGCTTAAAGACAGTGTCGGTATCACCCTGGATGTGGTGCGGGTTCAGGGGCCTGTCAGCGGTAAGCTGGATCTCAGTATTCCGCTCTATGACGGTGAAGAGGCGCAGATCCTCGGTGATGTCCAGTTCGCCGGGGTGCCGATTTATATTCGTGAGCCCGGGGTGCTGCTGGATAAAGTCAACGGCAAGGTGAGTTTTCATAATGAGGTGGTCAAGGGCGAAGGCTTGAGTGCCAGCCTGTTTGGCCAGCCGTTGCAGTTTGGTTTTGATACTGGCAAGGTTAACCAGAATATGGGGCTCAATGCCAGGCTCAAGGGCCAGTGGAACCTCGCCAACTTGCCGTCCGAGCTGGACAACCCTCTCAGCGATTTTTATCAGGGCGCGTTGGATTGGCAGGGGAATTTGAAGCTGATCTTTGATGAGATAGGCTATCGAATTCAAGCCAATGTCAATGCCGATCTCAAGCAGACGGAGTTGCTGCTGCCTCCGCCTTATCAAAAGGCGCCCGGGCAGGCGCTGACGCTCAAGGCCGAGCTGCTTGGTGACAACAAGACCAGCTCCCTGGGCGTGCGTCTGGGGGATAAGGCCGAATTCTGGGGTGGCTTTGATGCCGATTCCGGCAAGGGTCTGAAACACTATGACCTGCTGCTGGGGCGCCTCTATCGCAGCGGTGATCAGTTGCAAAAACAGGATGGTCACTTACGGCTGGCCCTGGATGAGGTGGATTTTGCCCAGTGGCAGCCGTTGATCAATGCCTTTGTCGGCAGTGGCAACCATGACGAAAAGGCTGCTGCCGAGAGCCAAAACCCAGTTCAAGCCGCGACTCAAACCGAGAGTACGGCCGGTGCTACAAGCATTGCAGCAGATAAAGCTTTTTTCCCGCCGCTCAAGGGGATAGAGGCCAGAGTGAAACAGCTCGAGCTGCTGGGGCAGCGCTTTACCGAGTTGCAACTCAGTGCCCGCCCCGGAGAGCATGCCTGGCAGATAGAGGGACTGTCGCCGGAGTTTGCCGGTCGGGTAGAGATCTACCCGGATTGGTACAGTCAAGGATTGAAGCTGGTGGCCTCGCGCCTGTACCTGAATCCGATAACGGCTGAGCCTGAGTCCAAAGCGCAATCCGAGCCCGAGCCTGAAACCAATCTGCCTCAGGACAGTGACCTGCCGCCGCTGGCGGTGGAGGTGGATGATTTCCGCTATCAGGATATGGCGCTGGGGCGTTTGTTGTTGCAAGCTAGCCCGTCGGCGACGGGCTATCAGATCCAGACCTTGGCGCTCAGCAGCGATGATGCCAGTTTGCAGGGCAAGGGGGAATGGCTGAGCCGTGACGGTAACAACCGGACCCAGGTCGAACTCAATCTCAAGGGAGATAAATTTGATCTGTTGGCTACTCGCTTGGGACTGGATCCCGGCGTGAAAGACTCGCCGCTGGAGGTCAAGGCCGAACTCAATTGGCAGGGGGCGCCATCGGAATTCAATCTGGAGAGTCTCAGCGGTAAAGTGAGGTTCGATCTCGGCAAGGGGCATATCGAACAGCTCAGTGACAAGGGGGCGCGGATCTTCTCTCTCTTTAGTCTGGACTCGCTTTTACGCAAGTTGTCACTGGACTTTACCGATGTGTTTGGCAAGGGCCTGTATTACAACTCCTTTGGCGGCGATCTGACCCTGGAGAACGGGGTGCTCAAGACCACCAATACCGAGATGGATGCCATTGCCGGTAACATGAAGGTGCGCGGCTATACCGATCTGGTTACCGAGAGCCTCAACTATGATATTCGCTTTGTGCCGCAACTGGCCTCCAGCGTGCCGACTGTTGTGCTGCTCAGTACCAGCGCCTGGACCATGGGCCTGGGGGCTTTTGCCCTGACCAAGGTGCTGGAACCCGTGATTGAGATTATTTCAGAGATACGTTTCCGCTTGACCGGCACCATGTCAGACCCCAAGCTGGAAGAGTTGGAGCGAAAGAGCAAAGAGATAGAGATCCCTGAGTCTGTATTGCCACGGCAACCCAAGTCGGCGCCTGAGAAAGACCAGACTCAAGTACAGGACGATGAGCCTGCGGCCACGGATGCAGGCCAAGGAGATCAAACCAAGGCGGATAACAAAGCCAAAGCGCTTAACAAAGCCAAAGCGCTTAACAGTAACCCAGTGAGGGCTGTTGAAGAGGGTGGCGCTGAGGCTGAAAAACCTTTGCCTCAAACCGATAAAGTCACGCCGCTGCCGCTCAAATCGCTGCGAGAACCCAAGACAGAAGTGCCAGTGAAACAGGGAGTCGAACATGCAAGTCAGTCTGCTACAGTGTCAGAGTTGCCGCGAGCCGGAACAGAACCTGCAATTTATCGTCTCGCAGCTTGAGACTCTTCCCCGCCAAGACAATGAACCCCAACTCGTGGTGCTGCCCGAGTGCAGCCTGCTGTTCGGCGGCCATGAGAGCATGCAGTTGGCCTGGGCCGGTGAGCCTGGGCAAAGCCCGCTCAAACGGCGCTTGGCCGAACTTGCCACCCAGTTTCAGGTATTCCTGCTGGCCGGCTCTATTCCGGTAGCTAGTGGCGATGGCCGGGTTTACAGCCGCTGTTATCTGTTTAATGATCAGGGGCAGGTACTCGGCGACTACGACAAGCTGCATCTGTTTGACGCGGAAGTGACCGACGGTACAGGCCAATACAGTGAGAGCGATACCTTTTGCCCGGGTGAGCGGATAAGCGTGGTGGATACCCCTTTTGGCCGCATCGGCCTGGCTATCTGTTATGATCTGCGTTTCCCAGATCTGTTTCGGGCGCTGCGTTTGCAAGGAGCCGAGATTATCGCCTTGCCCTCGGCCTTTACCAAGGTGACAGGCGAGGCGCACTGGGAAGTGCTGCTCAGAGCCAGGGCGATAGAAACCCAGTGTTTTATACTGGCGGCGGCGCAATGGGGCCAGCATAATCAAGGAAGCCGCGAGACCTGGGGCCAGAGCATGATAGTCGACCCTTGGGGACGTATTCTGGCGCAGAAGGCCGAAGGCACAGGCTGGGTGCAGGCGCGTTTGGACAAGGCCGAGTTAGCGCGGGTGCGCAGCGCCATGCCCGTAGAGACACACAATAGATTTTTGCCGCCGCAACTGGGCGACGGCAAGCGGAAATAACCAACAAGGCCACAGGGCCGGATTGAGAGAGACCCAATGCCATTTTTAACCCAAGTGGGACAGAGTTTACTGCAAGAGGGACTGCACCTCGACGATCTGCAAACTTACCTGGAGCGAATCCACCAACACCAGGTGGATTTTTCCGATCTCTATTTTCAGGGCAGTCGTCATGAAACCTGGGTGCTGGAAGATGGCATAGTCAAGGAAGGCAGTTTTCATATTGAGCGTGGTGTCGGTGTCCGAGCCATCAGTGGTGAAAAGACAGGTTTCGCCTACGCCGATGAGATAACGCCCAAGGCCCTGGCCGCCGCCGCCGATGCCGCCAGAGGCATAGCCCAGACTAGGGGCAGCTATCAAACTCAGGCCTGGAAGCGCCGCGGCGCCAAGGCGCTGTATCTGAGTGAAGATCCGATAGCGGCACTGGAAGAGGGCCGTAAAATTGCCCTGCTCAAGGAAGCGGATGCCTATATCCGCAGCCTGGATAGCCGCATCATTCAAGTGGTGGTCAGCCTGGCCGGGGTGCACGAAGAGATACTGGTGGCTGCCAGCGATGGTACTCTGGCGGCGGATATCCGGCCGCTGGTTCGCTTCAACTGCTCGGTGATCCTCGAAGAAAACGGCCGCCGTGAACGGGGCGGCGCCGGTGGCGGTGGTCGTCACCACTATCAAACCCTGATGGCTGCCGCTGATGACGGCCTGCCCATGTGTTTTGCCTTTGCCCGCGAGGCCGTGCGTCAGGCGCAGGTTAACCTACAGGCGATAGACGCCCCCGCCGGTGAAATGCCTGTGGTTCTGGGCGCTGGTTGGCCTGGAGTCTTGTTGCATGAAGCGGTTGGCCACGGCCTGGAAGGTGACTTCAACCGTAAGGGCAGCAGCGCCTTCAGCGGTAAGATTGGCCAGCAGGTGGCCTCCAAGTTGGTCACTGTGGTGGACGATGGCACGCTGGAAAACCGCCGTGGCTCGCTGACCATAGATGATGAAGGTACCCCGGCGCACAAGACAGTGCTGATTGAGAACGGCATTCTCAAGGGCTATATGCAGGACAAGCTCAATGCCCGTCTGATGGGGCAAAAGCCCACCGGGAATGGCCGCCGCGAATCATATGCTCACTTGCCTATGCCGCGGATGACCAACACCTATATGCTGGCCGGTGAGTCGGCGCCCGCCGATATCATCAAGTCGGTGAAAAAAGGCCTCTACGCCCCCAACTTCGGTGGCGGTCAGGTGGATATCACCTCGGGTAAGTTTGTGTTCTCGGCCTCTGAAGCCTACCTGATTGAAAACGGCGAGATCACCAGTCCGGTGAAGGGCGCGACCCTGATAGGCAACGGCCCGGAAGCCATGGGGCAGATCTCCATGGTGGGTACAGATCTTGAACTCGACAAAGGCGTCGGCGTCTGCGGCAAAGACGGCCAGAGTGTCCCGGTCGGGGTTGGGCAGCCAACGCTTAAACTGGACCGCCTGACGGTCGGTGGCACAGCCTGAGAAATGCTGTCGAATCCCTGATTCGGCAGCTGAGTTTAGCACTGGTTCCTGCATTGCTCTTGGGCGAAGTTGATAGCCGCTGTGGCGGCAGAAAGTCCCGGAGCAAATGCATCCCTATTAATCTAAATCGATTGTGATCTTTGCAGAAACAGGCTTAAGCCTGCAGCAGGCAGGCCTGGCAAGGGCAATTTTGCATGAACCTCCGAAAGTGAGCGTCTCAGAGAGTCTCATTTCCAAAAATCCGTTGTTATTTCTCAGAGACTGACACCTTGCAGCGGGATTCCTTGCAGCTCAGAAAGTGTTTAGGATGTCCTGTATATTGGGTTAGAGAAGGAGCTGGATAAATGAGAGTCGAATTAAAACTTTTTATCATATCTATGTTATTTATGGTTACAGGTTGTAATAGTACAGAGGCTGAAGCTATGGATTTTTGCCCCCCAGAAATTGAAAAAGAAGCCAGAGAAACATTAGGCTTAGTAGGCAAGGAATCTATAAGCCTGCATGAACTTTTAGCATTAGCTGGCAGTAAAAGTTTGGTTTACGAGCCTTATGAGATTGACAATAAACCTCTAAATTGCTCGAACATTAAATTGAATAGTGATTATCTTTCGTACATGGTATATGCAGGATTCAATGAGACTAAAGAGTATAAAAAGTCATATCTAGTGATAGCAAACTCAATGGAAAGCAAAGTGCTTTATATTGATAAGAGGTATATGTATAAGGCCCCAAAAATGTTCTGATTATTAAAATAATGTTTTGAATCCAAACGAAAAATAGGACAGCCATAGAGGGTGTTCAAAATTCTGTGTCACGTTAAAAATCACAGATCGATGTGAGCATCCAGTCGTCCTTCAAAATGGATGGA
>NZ_NIJK01000018.1 GCF_002836975.1 Shewanella indica
CAGTACAGTTGAGATAGCAGCAGTCAGAGTGGTTTTACCATGGTCAACGTGACCAATGGTGCCCACGTTAACGTGGGGCTTGGAACGTTCAAATTTAGCTTTAGACACGATATATTCCTTTCTTTTCAGAAGAGTCCGGCTTTGCCGGACACCATCAATCAAAATAACAGTTAATGCCGTTACCTAAATCAGGTACGAGCTTCGATAACTGCTTTAGCAACGTTTTGCGGCGCTTCAGAGTACTTCAAAAACTCCATGGAGTATGAAGCCCGGCCCTGAGTCGCTGAGCGCAAATCTGTTGCATAACCAAACATTTCAGCCAAAGGTACCACAGCTCGAATAATCTTGATACCGGCGACGCCGTCATCCATACCTTCGATAAGACCACGACGACGGTTCAGATCACCTACTACGTCACCCATGTAGTCTTCTGGGGTTGTCACTTCAACCTTCATGCAAGGCTCGAGCAACACAGGGTTAGCTTGCAGCGCCCCCTTCTTGAAGCCCATAGAACCTGCAACTTTGAACGCCATTTCGTTCGAGTCCACATCATGATATGAACCATCGAACAGAGTGACCTTCACGTCCAATACAGGGAAGCCGGCGACAACACCGTTCTTCATCTGTTCTTGGATCCCTTTGTCAACCGCAGGGATGTATTCCCTAGGAACGACACCACCAACGATTTCGTTGACAAACTCATAACCGGCACCCTCTTCACGAGGCTCCAGTTTCAGCCAGACATGACCGAATTGACCACGACCACCAGACTGACGCACAAACTTACCTTCCACTTCCACAGCACTGCGGATAGTTTCACGATAAGCCACCTGAGGTTTACCAACGTTACATTCAACGCTGAACTCACGGCGCATACGGTCGATGATAATGTCCAAGTGTAGCTCACCCATACCTGAAATCAGAGTCTGACCCGACTCCTCATCAGTCTCAACCCGGAAAGAAGGATCTTCCATTGCCAGCTTCTGCAGCGCAATGCCCATCTTTTCCTGGTCGGCTTTGGAACGAGGTTCCACAGCAATGGTAATGACCGGCTCGGGAAATTCCATCCGCTCCAGAATTACCTTATGGTCTGGGTCACACAGGGTGTCACCGGTTGTCACATCTTTCAGGCCGATAGCAGCAGCTATATCACCTGCGCGCACTTCTTTCAGTTCTTTACGGTCGTTGGCGTGCATCTGCACGATACGGCCGATACGCTCACGCTTCTCTTTTACAGAGTTGTAAACGGCTGAACCTGACTCCAGGACACCTGAGTAAACCCGGATAAAGGTCAAAGTACCCACAAATGGGTCTGTTGCGATTTTGAATGCCAACGCAGAGAAAGGTGCATTGTCATCAGAAACACGCTCAACTTCCTGTTCTCTGTCATCGATGCCCTTAATCGCAGGAACATCAACCGGAGCAGGAAGGTATTCAACAACAGCATCGAGAACTGCCTGTACGCCTTTATTTTTAAAGGCACTACCACAGGTAGCCAGCACAATTTCGTTGTTGATAGTACGTTGACGAAGCGCTTTTTTGATCTCTTCTTCTGTGAGCTCACCTTCTTCAAGGTATTTGTCCATCAGCTCATCAGAAGCCTCTGCGGCACTCTCTACCAGGTATTCGCGCATTTCGGTTGCCTTGGCAAGCAAATGCTCTGGGATCTCTTCGTGAGTGAAAGTCAGGCCCTGGTCTTCTTCATTCCAGTTGATGGCTTTCATCTTGATGAGATCGATAACCCCGCTAAAGTTTTCTTCTGCACCAATATTCAATTGAATAGGCACACAAGTTGCACCGAGACGGTTACGGATCTGTCCTACTACGCGATCAAAGTCGGCACCGGCACGGTCCATCTTATTGACGAACACCAGACGGGGGACATGATACTTGTCGGCCTGACGCCATACGGTCTCAGACTGAGGTTCCACACCAGAAGAACCACAAAAGACCACTACAGCACCGTCAAGTACGCGCAGAGAACGCTCTACCTCAATAGTAAAATCGACGTGACCTGGGGTATCGATGATATTGATACGATGCTCAGTAAACTGGGCATCCATACCGCGCCAGAACGTGGTAACAGCCGCTGAGGTAATAGTAATACCCCGCTCCTGCTCCTGAACCATCCAGTCAGTGGTAGACGCACCGTCATGGGTTTCACCCATCTTGTGGTTTACCCCTGTATAGAACAGGACTCGCTCTGTGGTAGTGGTTTTACCTGCGTCAACGTGAGCACAAATACCTATGTTGCGATAACGCTCAATTGGAGTTGTACGAGCCACGATTATACCCTCTTGACTAAGATAAAAATCTTAGCAATGTCAGAGAAAGCGCGGGCAAGCCCGCGCCCGATATTACCAACGGTAATGAGCAAACGCTTTGTTGGCTTCTGCCATACGATGCACGTCTTCGCGCTTCTTAACGGCAGTACCTTTGTTTTCGGAAGCGTCCAGCAGTTCACCTGCCAGGCGCAGAGCCATAGATTTTTCACCACGCTTACGAGCAGCTTCAACCAACCAGCGCATCGCCAGTGCGTTACGACGAACTGGACGAACTTCACATGGAACCTGGTAAGTAGAACCACCAACACGGCGAGACTTAACCTCTACCGCTGGGCGAACGTTTTCCAGGGCTGCTTCAAGGATAACCAGATGCTCTTCGCCTTTCTTATCGGCGACAACATCCAGTGCTTTGTAGATAATTTTTTCAGCAGTCGACTTTTTGCCGTCCTGCATAATGACGTTGATGAACTTAGCCAGCAACTCACTTTGAAACTTTGGATCAGGTAGGATTTTACGTTGTCCTACTACGCGACGTCTTGGCATAACTATTCTCCGTATGCTTCAGGTATTTCCAAAACTGGAATTTATATTTAGCTTGGCCTTACTTAACGGAAAACCATTAAGACTTAGGACGCTTAGCACCGTACTTAGAACGAGCTTGGCGACGTGAAGTCACACCAGCACAGTCCAGGGCGCCACGAACAGTGTGATAACGCACACCAGGTAAGTCTTTAACACGACCACCACGGATCAGGATTACACTGTGTTCCTGCAGGTTGTGGCCTTCACCGCCGATGTACGAAGATACTTCGAAACCGTTGGTCAGACGCACACGAGCTACTTTACGTAGTGCAGAGTTAGGTTTTTTTGGAGTAGTGGTGTACACACGAGTACAAACACCACGCTTTTGTGGGCACGCGTTCAACGCAGGCACGTTAGTCTTTTCGACTTTAGGTGCGCGAGGCTTACGTACCAACTGGTTTACAGTTGCCATGTATAGCTCCGAATCAGTTGATTTCAACTCAACAATAAGGTGTGAAAAATCTAATCCCACAATAGTGGGACGCGGAATTTTAGAAAGGTAAGGCTTGGCTGTCAAGAAATAGCCAACTTTTGCAGCGTATTCCAATGAAAAAGGCGCCTTTCGGCGCCTTTTGTAACATCTATGCTACTTATTCCTGACTGCCAGCCAGGTTCAACAGATCGGCCAGGTTCTGTTCGGCTTCGCTGGCGCTGATGCTAGGTGCTTCAGTCGCTACTTCACCGCGAGCCTGGTTACGGTTGTTGTGGTAAGCATAACCCGTACCAGCCGGGATCAGACGACCTACGATCACGTTCTCTTTCAGACCGCGCAGGTTATCACTCTTACCACCTACTGCCGCTTCGGTCAGTACGCGAGTGGTTTCCTGGAACGAGGCCGCAGAGATGAAGGACTCAGTCGCCAGAGAGGCTTTGGTGATACCCAGCAGTTCACGTTCGAACTTGGCCGGAATCTTGCCCTGCTCTTCCAGTTCGCGGTTAGCGATCTTGACGCGGGACACCTCAACCTGCTCCCCTTCGAGGAACTCAGAATCACCGGCTTCAGTGATCAGACACTTACGCAGCATCTGGCGAATGATCACCTCGATGTGCTTGTCGTTAATCTTCACACCCTGCAGACGATATACGTCCTGTACTTCATTCACAATGTAGTTGGCTACGTTGTGGATACCGCGCAGACGCAGAATATCGTGAGCAGACTCTGGACCATCGGCGATCACTTCACCGCGTTCGACTTTTTCACCTTCGAACACGTTCAGGTTACGCCACTTAGGGATCATCTCTTCGTATGGGTTACCGCCCTCGGCAGGAGTAATAACCAGACGACGCTTACCTTTGGTCTCTTTACCGAAGGAGATGGTACCGCTGATCTCAGCCAGAATCGCAGGCTCTTTCGGCTTACGGGCTTCGAACAGGTCAGCAACCCTTGGCAGACCACCGGTAATATCGCGTGTCTTGGACGATTCCTGAGGAATACGAGCCAGTGCATCACCGACGCTGATCTGAGCATTATCTTCCAGGTTTACGATCGCATTGCTGGGCAGGAAGTACTGCGCAGGTACGTCGGTACCAGGAATAGTCAGGTCATTACCGTTTTCATCCACCAAGCGGATCATTGGACGCATTTCTTTGCCGGCGCTTGGGCGCTGGGCCACATCCAATACCACGATGGAAGACAGACCGGTCAGCTCGTCGGTTTGACGCGAGATGGTGACACCGTCAATCATCTGCTCAAACTTCACATAACCCGCCACTTCAGTGATGATTGGGTGAGTATGTGGATCCCAGTTAGCGATGGTCTGGCCAGCGTTAACTTCAGCGCCTTCCAGCGTTTCGAGCACAGTACCGTAAGGCACTTTGTAGCGCTCTTTCTCACGGCCCAGTTCATCGATAATCGCCAGCTCAGACGAGCGCGATACGATAACCAACTTGCCATCGCTGTTCTTAACGAACTTGGCGTTATGCAGCTTCAGGTTACCGGCGTTCTTCACCTGAACGTTGTTTTCTGCAGAAGCCCTGGATGCCGCACCACCGATGTGGAAGGTACGCATCGTCAGCTGTGTACCAGGCTCACCGATTGACTGAGCAGCAACAACACCGATTGCTTCACCTTGGTTGATCAGGTGACCACGGGCCAGGTCGCGACCATAACACTTGGCACAAACACCGAAGTCGGTATCACAGGAGATCACAGAGCGAACTTTAACTTCGTCAACGCTGTACTCTTCCAGCTTGTCACACCATGCCTCATCCAGCAAAGTGTTACGTGGCGCCAGGACTTCGTCGGAACCAGGATAGTAAACATCCTCGGCAACAACACGACCCAGTACGCGCTCACGCAGTGGCTCAACCACGTCACCACCTTCAATCAGCGGTTTCATGATCAGACCTTCGTGAGTACCACAGTCATCTTCGATAACGACCAGATCCTGGGCAACATCCACCAGACGACGAGTCAGGTAACCTGAGTTTGCTGTCTTAAGTGCGGTATCCGCCAGACCCTTACGAGCACCGTGGGTTGAAATAAAGTACTGCAGTACGTTCAGACCTTCACGGAAGTTCGCCACGATGGGCGTTTCGATGATAGAGCCGTCTGGCTTGGCCATCAGACCACGCATACCCGCCAACTGACGGATCTGAGCGGCACTACCACGAGCGCCTGAGTCGGCCATCATGTAGATGCTGTTGAAGGAAGCCTGTTTCTCTTCTTCACCGTCGCGGTTGATAACCACTTCGGAAGACAGGTTTTCCATCATCGCCTTGGAGACTTTCTCGTTGGCGCTGGCCCAGATATCGATAACCTTGTTGTAACGCTCACCGGCAGTAACCAGACCAGACTGGAACTGTTCCTGGATTTCCAGAACTTCGGCTTCTGCGTCGGCAACCAGCTTGTACTTGGCTTCCGGGATTTCCATATCGTTGATACCGACAGAGGCACCAGAGATAGTGGCGTATTGGAAACCTGTGTACATCAGTTGGTCAGCAAAGATAACAGTATCTTTCAGACCCAGCTGACGGTAGCAGGTGTTCAGCAAACGGGAGATCTGCTTCTTGCCCATGTTCTGGTTAACCAGATCAAAAGACATACCGGCTGGCAGGATCAGTGACAACAGAGCACGACCTACTGTGGTGTCGACAATGCGGCGCTGCTGGGTGCGCTCACCGTTCTCATCGATATGAGTTTCGGTGATACGAACTTTAACCCGGGCGTGCAGCTCGGCGGCACCAGTGCGATAGGCTTTCTCGGCTTCGGCAACAGACTCAAAGGCCATACCTTCACCGCGGCCATTTACGCGTTCACGGCTCATGTAGTACAGACCCAGTACCACGTCCTGAGAAGGAGTGATAACCGGCTCACCGTTGGCAGGTGACAAAATGTTGTTGGTTGACATCATCAACGCACGGGCTTCCAGCTGGGCTTCCAGCGTCAGAGGCACGTGTACCGCCATTTGGTCACCGTCGAAGTCGGCGTTATAGGCCGCACACACCAGTGGGTGCAGTTGAATCGCTTTACCTTCGATCAGTACAGGTTCGAACGCCTGGATACCCAAACGGTGCAGTGTTGGTGCACGGTTCAGCATCACAGGGTGTTCGCGGATCACTTCATCCAGTACGTCCCAAACCTCGGCAACTTCACGCTCAACCATCTTCTTGGCGGCTTTGATGGTAGTGGCCAGGCCACGACCTTCCAGCTTGCCGTAGATGAATGGTTTGAACAGTTCCAGCGCCATTTTCTTCGGCAGACCACACTGGTGCAGACGCAGAGTTGGGCCCACGGTAATTACCGAACGGCCTGAGTAGTCAACACGCTTACCCAGCAGGTTCTGACGGAAACGACCTTGCTTACCCTTGATCATATCGGCCAAGGACTTCAGAGGACGCTTGTTGGAACCGGTAATGGCACGACCGCGACGACCGTTATCCAGCAGGGCATCAACAGATTCCTGCAGCATACGCTTTTCGTTGCGAACTATGATATCCGGAGCGGCCAGATCCAGCAGACGCTTCAAACGGTTGTTACGGTTGATCACGCGGCGATACAGATCGTTCAGATCTGAAGTCGCGAAACGACCGCCGTCCAATGGAACCAGAGGACGCAGATCAGGTGGCAGAACCGGCAGCACCTTGAGGATCATCCACTCTGGCTTGTTGCCTGAATGGTAGAAGGCCTCAACCAGCTTCAAACGCTTGGTGACTTTCTTGCGACGGGTCTCAGAGTTAATAGATGGCAGCTCTTCGCGCATCTGCTCAACTTCTTTCTCCAGATCGATAGCGCGCAGCAGTTCCAGAACCGCTTCGGCACCCATCTTGGCTTCAAACTCGTCACCATACTCTTCCAGCGCATCCAGGTAGGTTTCTTCGGTCAGCATTTGACCGCGCTCCAGGCTGGTCATGCCTGGCTCGATAACCACATAAGATTCGAAGTAGAGTACCCGCTCAATATCACGCAGAGTCATGTCCAGCATCAGACCGATACGGGATGGCAGTGACTTGAGGAACCAGATGTGGGCAACTGGGCTGGCCAGTTCGATGTGGCCCATACGCTCACGACGTACTTTGGTCTGGGTCACTTCAACGCCACACTTCTCACAGATCACACCGCGGTGCTTGAGACGCTTGTACTTACCGCACAGACACTCGTAGTCTTTGACCGGGCCAAAGATACGGGCACAGAACAGGCCTTCACGCTCAGGCTTGAATGTACGGTAGTTGATGGTTTCAGGCTTCTTAACTTCACCAAATGACCAAGAACGGATCAGATCAGGCGACGCCAGGCCGATCTTGATGCCTTCAAATTCTTCAGTCTTGCTTTGCTGTTTCAGAAACTTTAATAAGTCTTTCACGTTTCTCTCCTGAAGGAGTTAAACCCGGTGCCCCGCTCTCGCGGAGCACCAATTCGTTGCCAAACGCAGGCTTTAAACCGCGTCTTACTCTTGATCCAACTCGATGTTGATACCGAGAGAACGGATCTCCTTCAGCAATACGTTGAAGGACTCTGGCATTCCAGGCTGCATCTGATGGTTACCGTCAACGATGTTCTTGTACATCTGAGTACGACCGTTAACGTCATCCGATTTCACTGTGAGCATTTCCTGCAGAGTATACGCAGCACCGTATGCCTCCAGGGCCCACACTTCCATCTCACCGAAACGCTGACCACCGAACTGAGCTTTACCGCCCAGAGGCTGCTGAGTAACCAAGCTGTACGAACCGGTAGAACGGGCGTGCATCTTGTCATCAACCAAGTGGTTCAGTTTGAGCATGTACATGTAACCTACGGTCACAGGACGCTCGAACTGGTTACCGGTACGACCATCAAACAGATTCAGCTGACCAGAAGTCGGCAGACCTGCAAGCTCAAGCATCTGCTTGATCTCTTTCTCTTTGGCACCGTCGAAGGCTGGGGTTGCCGTTGGCAGACCATCCTTCAGGTGTTTGGCCAGACGCAGAACTTCATCATCGGTAAATGAATCGATATCCACGCGCTGCTTCACTTCATCGCCCAGTTCATAGACCTGTTTGATGTAGCCACGCAGTTCGGCCAGCTCACGCTGTTCTTCCAGCATGGCATTGATGCGATTACCAATACCTTTAGCCGCAGCACCCAAGTGAACTTCCAGTACCTGACCTATGTTCATCCGCGAAGGTACACCCAGAGGGTTCAGTACGATGTCGACAGGGTTACCCTGCTCGTCGTATGGCATATCTTCGATAGGACAGATCTTGGAGATCACACCCTTGTTACCGTGACGACCCGCCATCTTGTCACCAGGCTGGATGGTACGCTTAACCGCCAGGTAAACCTTAACGATCTTCAGTACGCCTGGAGCCAGATCATCACCTTGGGTGATCTTGCGACGCTTGATTTCGAACTTCTTGTCAAAGTCGGCTTTCAGCTCTTCGTGCTGTTCAGCCAGCTGTTCCAATTCGGTTTGCTTGGCTTCATCGTCGATAACCTGAACCAATACGTCTTTGCGTGGCAGTTCAGCCAGTTTGGCTTCACTGAAACCAGCGCTCAGCAGCAAGTTACGGGCACGGCTCAGAACACCTTCTTCAAGGATCTTGAACTCTTCTGTCAAGTCCTTACGGGCTTGAGCAATGTGCATCTCTTCGATTTCGATGGCGCGCTTGTCTTTTTCAACACCATCACGGGTGAAGACTTGCACATCGATAACGGTACCCTTCACTGAGTTAGGTACACGCAGAGAGCTGTCTTTAACGTCAGACGCTTTCTCACCGAAAATAGCCCGCAGCAGTTTCTCTTCCGGAGTCAGCTGAGTTTCACCCTTAGGCGTTACCTTACCAACCAGAATGTCACCGCCTTTAACTTCGGCGCCGATGTAAACGATACCGGATTCATCCAGCTTGCTCAGTGCAGACTCACCTACGTTAGGGATATCGGCAGTGATCTCTTCGCTACCCAGCTTGGTGTCACGAGCGATACAGGACAGTTCCTGAATGTGGATAGTCGTGAAACGGTCTTCCTGCGCTACGCGCTCGGAAATAAGGATGGAATCCTCAAAGTTGTAACCGTTCCATGGCATGAACGCCACGCGCATGTTCTGACCCAGAGCCAGGTCGCCCAAGTCGGTTGACGGACCATCGGCCAGCACGTCACCACGCACCACAGGCTCACCTACGCTACAGCATGGACGCTGGTTGATGCAGGTGTTCTGGTTGGAGCGGGTGTACTTGGTCAGGTTGTAGATATCGATACCGGCTTCGCCTGGGCGCAGCTCATCTTCGTTAACCTTAACCACGATGCGGCTGGCATCAACATAGTCGATCACACCGCCACGCTTGGCAGCCACAACCACGCCTGAGTCAACAGCCAGTGTACGTTCAATACCTGTACCCACCAGAGGCTTCTCTGACTTGAGTGTTGGTACTGCCTGACGTTGCATGTTTGCACCCATCAATGCACGGTTAGCGTCGTCGTGCTCAAGGAATGGGATCAAAGATGCCGCCACAGAGATGATCTGCTGTGGAGATACGTCCATATACTGGATATCGGAAGCGCGCATAAAGGTGGATTCACCCTTGTGGCGACAGGCAACCTGCTCTTCCACAATGCGACCTTCGTTGTCGAGCTCGATGTTGGCCTGTGCAATCACATAGCGGCCTTCTTCGATGGCTGACAGATATTCCACTTCATCAGTAACCACACTGTCGATCACCTTGCGGTAAGGTGTTTCCAGGAAGCCGTATGAGTTGGTACGGGCAAAGGTAGACAGTGAGTTGATCAGACCAATGTTTGGACCTTCAGGGGTCTCAATTGGACACAGACGACCATAGTGAGTTGGGTGCACGTCTCGAACTTCGAAGCCGGCACGCTCACGGGTCAGACCGCCAGGACCAAGAGCCGAAATACGGCGCTTGTGAGTCACTTCTGACAGTGGGTTGTTCTGATCCATAAACTGCGACAGCTGAGAAGAACCGAAGAACTCTTTCACTGCTGCAGAGATTGGCTTGGCGTTGATCAGATCCTGAGGCATCAGCTCGTTCAGATCGCCCAGAGACAGACGTTCACGTACTGCGCGCTCAACACGTACCAGACCGACACGGAACTGGTTCTCGGCCATTTCGCCAACGCTACGGATACGACGGTTACCCAGGTGGTCGATATCATCGACTTCATCAAAACCGTTACGGATTTCGATGATCTTCTTCATTACGGCAACTATGTCTTCTTTGGTCAGTACACCGGTACCTTCGTTCTCGTCGATTTCAAGACGACGGTTGAACTTCATCCGGCCCACTTTAGACAGATCATAGCGCTCTTCGCTGAAGAACAGATTCTGGAACAGAGCTTCGGCGGCATCCTTGGTTGGTGGCTCGCCAGGACGCATCATGCGATAGATTTCAACCAGCGCTTCCAAACGGTTGGTGGTTGAGTCAATACGCAGGGTGTCAGAGATGTAAGCACCGTGATCCAGCTCGTTGATGTACAGGGTGCTGACCTCTTTGATACCGGCCAGTGACAGATTGGCCAGGTCTTCCAGGCTGATCTCGTTGTTGGCGGTAACCAGTACTTCACCTGTGTCAGGATCGATATAGTCCTGAGCCGCCACTTTACCAACAATATACTCAACCGGTACTTCCAGTTCAGTGGTGTTGGTTTTTTCCAGTTGGCGGATATGACGGGCAGTGATACGACGGCCCTTCTCTACCAGCACAGTGCCTTCAGAGTCCTTGATGTCATAACTGGCAGTTTCACCACGCAGACGCTCAGGAACCAGTGTCATGACCAGAGAATCTTTCTTGATCTTGAAGTCAATACGCTCGAAGAAGATGTCGAGGATATCCTGAGTAGAATATTCCAGGGCACGCAGAATGATGCTGGCAGGCAGCTTACGGCGACGGTCAATACGTACAAACAACGCATCTTTAGGGTCGAACTCGAAGTCGAGCCATGAACCGCGGTAAGGAATAATACGCGCGTTATACAGCACTTTACCTGAGGAGTGTGTCTTACCACGGTCGTGGTCGAAGAACACACCTGGGCTACGGTGCAACTGAGATACGATAACACGCTCAGTACCATTGATGACAAAGGTACCGTTTTCAGTCATCAGAGGGATATCCCCCATGTAGACTTCTTGTTCTTTTATATCTTTTACAGTGCCGGCGGCAGCTTCACGATCATACAGCACCATGCGCAGCTTAACGCGCAGTGGAGCGGAGTATGTCACACCGCGGATTTGACACTCTTTCACATCAAAAACAGGCTCGCCCAGCTTATAGCTGACGTACTGCAGTTCTGAATTACCAGAAAAGCTCTTGATGGGAAAAACGCTACGGAAGGCGGCCTCTAGGCCACGCTCACCGGTAGGATCTTGATCGGTGAACTTCTTAAAAGAGTCTAACTGAATAGACAACAAGTAAGGGATGTCCAATACCTGTGGACGCTTACCGAAGTCTTTGCGAATACGCTTCTTTTCAGAATAGGAGTAAACCATGGGTTTCCTCTGCTTGCGAGATGTGACCAAGACTGAATCAACACAGTTAATCCAGCACGTTTGCCCATCACCGTTGATGGCAAGAACCTAACCAATAATCACTGCTAGGGACTGCAAAATCTGGCGACAAACGGTGAAAAAAATCGCCAACGCTTACAGCGCAAAAAAGGCCGACGGTCAAAAAACCGCCAGCCTCCACCCAATTGGCTTGGGTGATTGTAAGTCAGTATGACTTACTTGATCTCTACTTGAGCACCAGCTTCTTCAAGATCTTTCTTCAGAGCTTCAGCTTCTTCTTTAGAGACGCCTTCTTTAACAGCTACTGGAGCAGATTCAGCCATAGCTTTGGCTTCTTTCAGACCCAGACCTGTGGCACCACGTACAGCCTTGATCACAGCAACTTTGTTGTCACCGTGAGAAGTCATAACTACGTCGAACTCGGTTTTCTCTTCAGCAGCAGCAGCTTCACCAGCGCCGCCAGCAACTACTGCAGCAGCAGCAGATACGCCGAACTTCTCTTCCATAGCTTCGATCAGTTCAACAACTTCCATTACAGACATAGCTGCAAAGGCTTCAAGGATTTGGTCTTTAGTGATAGACATAACAAATGTTTCCTATTGTTCTGAATTCAATTCTGTTAAGCAGCCAGCTTGAGATTAAGCGGCTTCTTGTTTTTGATCGCGCAGAGCGGCCAGAGTACGAACGAACTTGCCAGCAGATGCTTCTTTCATAGTCATCATCAGCTGTGCCAGTGCTTCTTCGTAAGTTGGCAGTTTTGCCAAACGATCAATGTCAGCTGCAGGGATGAATTCCCCTTCAAAAGCTGCACCTTTAACTTCGAAAGCGGCTTGCTCTTTAGCAAAGTCTTTTAACAGACGAGCTGCAGCACCTGGGTGCTCGTTAGAGAAAGCAATCAAAGTTGGGCCAGAGAACACCTCTGTCAGACACTCAAAAGCAGTGCCTTCTACTGCGCGGCGAGCCAGAGTGTTACGTACTACACGTACATACACACCGTTTGCGCGAGCAGTCTTACGCAGAACTGTCATAGCACCTACAGTTACACCGCGTGAATCGGCGACAACTGCAGAAAGCGCACCTTTGGCAGCTTCGTTGACTTCAGCAACAATCGCTTTTTTGTCTTCGAGTCTTAATGCCATTGGCTTTACTCCTGGATTCTACCTGGGGGTTCCCCCAGTGTTTACCATACTGAATACAAACGTACTCAGTTACTTACGGTGCAGATAATCCAGCAGAAATAAATCTATCTGGGGCCTGACACCGTCTACGCAGGAAATTAAGTATTCCAGACGGTCAACACCTGCGGTCTTGGACGGAAACCCATCAGAGTGAAAACACCCGTCATAGGTTCCAACCCACAAAAGTGCGCGCATTATAGGCTAACACGCGCATTTTGTAAAATTAGCTAGCAGCGTCCAGAGTGTTCTGGTCGACAGCTACACCTGCACCCATAGTGGTGGAGATGCTTACCTTCTTCACATACTGACCTTTGGCTGCAGCAGGCTTAGCCTTTCTCAGTGCAGACAGCAGTGCTTCCAGGTTTTCTTTCAGTTGAACAGTTTCGAAGTCCACTTTACCGATAGTAGTGTGGATGATGCCGTTCTTGTCGTTACGGTAACGAACCTGACCTGCCTTGGCGTTCTTAACAGCTTCGGCAACGTTAGGAGTTACAGTACCGGTTTTAGGGTTAGGCATCAGGCCGCGTGGGCCCAGGATTTGACCCAGCATACCAACAACGCGCATTGCATCAGGAGATGCGATAACTACGTCGAAGTTCATTTCGCCGGCTTTCACCTGCTCAGCCAGATCTTCCATACCTACCAGTTCAGCACCAGCTTCTTTCGCAGCTTCGGCATTGGCACCTTGAGTGAATACAGCAACACGTACTTCACGACCGGTACCGTGTGGCAGCACAGTGGCACCACGAACGTTTTGGTCTGATTTACGAGGATCAACACCCAGGTTAACGGCAACGTCTACGCTCTCAACGAACTTGGCAGTAGCCAGTTCTTTCAGCAGAGCTACAGCTTCGTTGATGTCGTATGCTTTGGTTACGTCCACTTTCTCGCGGATGGTGCGCATGCGCTTAGTCAGCTTTGCCATTATATTAGTCCTCTACTACCAAACCCATGGAACGCGCAGTACCTTCGATTGAGCGAATCATCGCTTCAATGTCAGCACCAGTCATATCGGTTGCCTTGGTTTCAGCAATTTCCTGAACCTGGCTACGCTTGATAGTACCCACTTTCTGAGTGTTAGGACGGGCAGAACCTGACTTCAGGCCAGCGGCTTTCTTCAGCAAGAAGGCTGCAGGTGGAGTCTTGGTTTCGAAAGTGAATGAGCGATCATTGTAAACAGTGATCACTACTGGAATTGGCATACCTTTTTCGAACTTTTCAGTACGAGCGTTGAATGCTTTACAGAATTCCATGATGTTCACACCTTTCTGACCCAGAGCTGGACCAACTGGTGGAGACGGGTTTGCAGCACCGGCTGCTACTTGCAGCTTGATGTAAGCTTCAATTTTCTTTGCCATCTGACATTTCCTCAGTTTGGGTTCAAACGCTCAGGCAACATGCCTTGAGCTCCCCGAAAACAACGGGTGCGGATTATATAGAAATCCGCACCCGTTGCCAAACGGATTTTGTATTTTATTTAATCAGGATTTTTCAACCTGATTAAAGTCCAACTCAACCGGAGTTGAGCGGCCGAAGATCATCACAGACACCTTAACGCGGTTCTTGTCATAATCCACTTCCTCAACAGTACCGTTGAAGTCGGCAAATGGACCATCGGTAACCCGAACCACTTCGCCGGGTTCGAACATAACGCGATGAGTCGGAGAATCAGTCGTCTCCTGCAAGCGACGCAGGATAGCCTCGGCTTCCTTATCAGAAATAGGTGCTGGGCGATCAGATGTGCCACCAATAAAGCCCATCACTCGAGGAATACTCTTCACCAAGTGCCAGCTTTGATCGTTCATTTCCATCTGTACCAGCACATAACCGGGGAAAAACTTACGCTCACTCTTGCGGCGTTGGCCGGCACGCATTTCCACGACTTCTTCGGTAGGAACCAGTACTTCGCCGAAGAACTCTTCCATACCATGCATCTTGATGTGTTCAAGCAAAGACTTACATACACGGCCTTCATAACCGGAAAAAGCCTGAACCACATACCATCTTTTCTTAGCTTCTTTAGCTTCAGTCATTCTAGTGCCTATACGCCAGTAATAAAGTTGACAATGCGCAGCAATACCGCATCCAATCCCCAAAGGATCAAGGCCAGGATACCTGTCGCAGCCAGTACGATAAAGGTGGTATTCAACGCCTCTTGGCGAGTAGGCCATACAACTTTGCGCACTTCGATTTGTGACTCACGGGCAAAGGCCAAGGCTTGCTTACCCTTAATCGTTTGCAGGGCTATAAAACCTGCAATCGCAAATACGACAACCACACCCGCTGCGCGGATTGGCAGAGTGAAGATTTCACTGTCGTTGTACATCTGGTTGCCAACAATCGCTGCAGCCACCAGTAGTATAGCTACTACCCACTTTACGATATCCAGAGAGTTGCCCTGGTTTTCAGTATTTGTTGTCATCGGTTAATTCCGTTACTCATTACGACCTGAGCCTAGGGACAGCTGAGTAAGTTTAAGGCTTAATTCAGCGCCAGCCCGCTTTCGAACTCGCCCCTGACGAGAATTCTCCGGCTCAGGGCACAAAAATCGGCCATAGATTGTATTCTTAATCAACTTTGTTATCAAGGATACACAGGGCGAAACCAAGAGAAAGACGGACTCTTTGTGTCAGTTAACCAAAAAGCACAGTTAAGCGCCTTGATGCCAAGAACCAAATCCAGGACCAATACTTTTCCCAAAAAGGCTCGAAAATCAATTCGTCCGCTCGGAAACAATAACCTACCGAGTTTTCTATCTGTTTGAGAGTGTGACATCAAGCATGCGCCTGGTTTCCTGTTCGCCTCAATAGCCCACCTTTAAATGGACCACTTTAAGAGCCGGTTTGAGTGTCCAGCGGACACCTGAATAGCCAAATCGGTCACTTTTTAAGAAAAGAGGACACTAGTGCGGACACTTACTGCAAGGCGAGCGCAAGAATAACAAATATAAACAATGAGTTATTGCTTTGGCATGTTTTCTGCTTTATCTAGCTGAGTAGCGAAACAGTCGTCGACTGGCGTTGTGAAACTCGCCGACCGCGGTTCTTTGTCACTATCTTGCTGATGGGCCATCGCTGATGCGCCATCACCCCCTCCTTGGGGACCCTCTTCCCGACCGCAGGAAGCGCCCGCTGTATTGGCCCGGCCATTGGCGCTCCTGCTCCTTTTTCTTTTTTAAGGTCACTCACCCCGGCATAGCTGCGGACTTGGCAATCAAACTCAGTTTGGCGCGCTTGCTCAGCTTTTTTACCGCCATCTCCCGCCGCAGGGCATCACCGTGGCCACCAATCTCTTCACGATAAACGAGTTGCAAAGGCCCGCGACCACGCAGATATTTGGCGGCTTTGGGGCCGCCACTCTGATGCTCCTGCAGGCGCCGGGGCACATCCTTGGTGATCCCTGTGTACAGCTCGCCCCCGGCGCAGCGCAGGATATACAGCTGCCAGTTATCACCACTCATTCCAGTCCCAACAGGCCGAGGAAGAAGGCATATTCCAGCGCGGTATCTTCAAATTGCCGGAAACGTCCGCTCTTGCCGCCATGGCCGGCCTCCATATCCGTCTGTAACAGCAGCAGATTGTCGTCCGTCTTGTAATCCCTGAGTTTGGCCACCCACTTGGCTGGCTCAAAATACTGCACCTGAGAATCGTGCAGCCCTGTGGTCACCAACAGATGCGGGTAGGCCTGATGGCGAATGTTGTCATAAGGCGAGTAGCTCAGCATGTAGTCAAAGTAGGGCTTGTCATTGGGGTTGCCCCACTCATCATATTCATTGGTCGTCAGTGGAATCGACTCATCGAGCATGGTGGTGACTATATCCACAAAGGGCACATGGGCGGCCACCGCCAGGTAAAGACCCGGAGCCTGATTGACCACGGCGCCCATCAATAAACCACCGGCACTGCCCCCGGCGGCAACCACTTTGCCGGGTGCGGCATAACCCAGATCCAAAAGTGCCCGGGTAGTGTCTTCAAAGTCATTGAAACTGTTTCGTTTATTAAACAGCCTGCCATCATCATACCAAGGCCTGCCGAGCATCTCTCCGCCCCGGACATGGGCAATGGCATAAACCACGCCGCGATCCAGCAGGCTTAGAACTGAGGCATCGAAATCCGGCTCTATGATATGGCCGTAGGCACCATAACCGTATTGATACAGTGGGTTACTACCGTCTTTACGGAACTTGTCCTTGCGATACACCAGAGTCACGGGCACCTGGGCACCATCACGGGCCGGGATCAGCAAGCGCTCGGCCTGATAGTTGCCGGGCTCGAAATCCCCCAATACCTTTTCCTGTTTGAGCAGTTTACGCTCACCCGGCTTATCCAGTTGATAACTGTAAATACTCTCGGGGGTAGTCGGGCTCGAGTAATATAACCTCAGTTCGCGACTGTGCTGGCTGGGATTGATATCCAGACCAACCACATAGGCCGGGTCATCAAAGGCCAATTCATAGCCGCGGCTGAGATCGGTATGGGGATAGACCTTGATATGGCTCAGCCCCTGGCTGCGGCTCTGTACTATCAGATAATCGTCCAGCAATAACAGATCTTCGAGGCGCACCTCGGGATCATGGGCCAGTACCTGCTGCCACTTGCGCTTGTCGCCGGCATCGGCAGCCGTGGTTTTCATCAGCCTGAAATTGGTCGCCTGCCAGTTGCTGAGGATGAAGAATTCATCTCCACGCTTGGCGATGCTGTATTCGTGGCCCTCTTCCCGCGGCAGAAACGCCCGGAATTCGCCGAGCGGGGCGTTGGCATCGAGCAGGGAAACTTCACTGGTCGTGGTGCTCTCGTGGTGCAATACAATCAGGGATTCATCCAGACTCTTGCCGAGGGAGATATAGAAGGTATCGTCCTGCTCTTCATAAACCAGCAGATCCTCGCTCTGGGGGCTTCCCAGCTTGTGCCGGAAAACCTGGTATCCCAGCAGAGTCTGTGGGTCTTTAGCGATATAGAACACATAACGGTTGTCATTGCTCCAGACCACCCGGCCATCGACGCCCGTCAGCTTGTCGGCAAGCAGTTCCCCGGTGGCAAGATCTTTAAAATAAACGCTGTAAATACGACGGCTGAGGGTATCCTCGGCAAAGGCCAGTATCTGCTCATCCGGGCTGACAGACACTCCGCCCAGGGCGTAAAACTCCTGCCCCTCGGCGCGCCGGTTAACATCTAGCAGCAACTGCTCTTCACCATTGAGCTCACGGCTTCTGGCGATCACCGGATACTCCAGCCCGGCCTCGAAACGGCGGTAATACCAATGGTTATGCCAGCGATATGGCACACTGCTCTCATCCTGCTCCAGCCTGGAGATCAGCTCTTTAAACAGTTTCTGTTTCAGCGGCTCCCAAGGCTTAAGACGTGCGGCGGTATAGGCGTTTTCCCGTTCCAGATAATCGATAACGTCCGGGGCCTGACGCTCATCGTCACGCAGCCAATAATAGTCGTCTGTCCTGGTCACACCGTGAAGGCTCATGGTGTGGGGACGTTTTTCGGCAACCGGTGCCACCAGCTTATTTTCTGAATTCATTCCACTGCATCCGCACAGCCACAAGGCTGTGCCTAAAACCAACATCAGGGATCCTGCTCGACTCATCACTCTTCCTTAGCCTGAGAAGCGTTAATATCAACGGCCTACTCCCTCGACTACAGGCCGTCTGCATATAGTGACGCCGACCGGCGCCAACGGCAAGCCCTGGCGCCCGAGTCCGGATCTCTAAGGCTCCCCTTCACCCGCAGAAAATGTGACCCTATCCGCTTGTCATTTGTATGTAACAGGCGCATGCTGGTGCCGCCTGCCACATACAAGTGACAGGTCAATTCTCAGGGCGGGGTGAAATTCCCCACCGGCGGTAAATCGTGTCAGCGACATGAAAGCCCGCGAGCGCCCGCCAGATTCTGGCGGGGTCAGCAGATCTGGTGTCATCACATCCTAGCGTGACTATTCCAGAGCCGACGGTGTTGCCATTTAGATGGCTCAGTCCGGATGAAAGAGAATCAGATTGCCGCCAGGCGATCCGCTTAGTGATATGTATCTGCCAGTGGCAGAGACACCGCTATTCCTTTCTTTGCCCTGATTCTGGAAAACCCAAGCCGTAATTTAAGGATTTTTACCATGAATCAGTCATTATTAGCGCCTTTTGGTACCCCGATTGAAAGAGTCGAAACCGCCCTCGAAGCATTGCGTCAAGGCCGCGGTGTTTTAGTGGTCGACGATGAAGACAGAGAAAACGAAGGCGACCTAATCTTTGCCGCCGAGAGCTTGACCAACGCCCAGATGGCGATGCTGATCCGCGAATGCAGCGGCATTGTCTGTCTCTGCCTTACCGACGAGAAAATCAAGGCGCTGCAGTTGCCGCCCATGGTGGAAAACAACTCCAGCCAATTCGGCACCGCCTTTACCGTAAGCATTGAGGCCAAAGTCGGAGTCACGACCGGGGTTTCCGCTGCCGACCGGGTGACCACTATCAAGACCGCCATTGCCGACAACGCCAAACCGGAAGACCTGGCCCGCCCTGGGCACGTCTATCCGCTGCGGGCTCAGCCCGGTGGTGTGATGACCCGCCGCGGTCACACAGAGGGCACTGTGGACTTGATGCAACTGGCAGGCCTAAAACCCGCCGGAGTGCTGTGCGAAGTGACCAATCCGGATGGCACCATGGCCAGACTGCCACAAATCATCGCTTTTGGCGCCCAACACAACCTGCCGGTTCTCTCCATCGAGGATATTGTCAGTTATCGCGAATCTCTGCTGGCCAACGCAGGCTAATAAACCAGCACTCCCTAACTATTTGATCAAAAGCGGCTACATAGCCGCTTTTGTTTTAAACAAACCGGCAAACTAGGTTACAACAAGGCTTACATTAACCCTCCTCTTTTTAAGGTTTATTTTCGTGACCTAGATTAGAAATCCTTGAATAACGGGTCGCCCCCTGATAGGCAATGTGTTACTTATCGAGAGTTATTGCCTGTATCCCAATAGCTTACAGGCAGGTCTTTATCAGTTAGGATTTCGAGGAGAGCCATAGGTGTTAAGCCAACTGAGCCTAAAGCGCAAATTACTCTTGTTTGCCTTAGTGCCTGTTTTGGTTCTCAGCCTACTGGGTTGTGTACGTTTATTTGAACTGCTGCATAACTATCGTTTGGCCAACCAAAGTTATCATGCCGTCGAGGTAGGACGTCGTCTGGCCGATCTCATCTATGAATTGCAGCAGGAACGGGGTCTCAGCGCCGCCTATATCGCCTGCGATGGTAAGTGCTTTGCCGATAGTCTCCAGGTGCAGCAGCAGCGAGTATCGGCACAGATAACCGCCCTGCAAAACTCTCCCCACTTATTGCAACTCACTGAACAACTGTCTTCTGCAGCCCAGCACCTGCTACAAACCAAGCTGGAAGCTCTGCGGCTCGGCAAGCAGGCGCTGGAAAATAACCGGCGCGAACTCTTGAGTCGCAATGAAAGCGACGCACTGAATTTCTATTCCGACTTCAACTACGAACTCCTGTTGGGTATTGCCAATCTGCAATCCCTGTCGAGCAATGTGCAACAGGCCAGAGCCTATGCCGATCTGGCTGCACTGTTGCGGATTCAGGAGTTGGCGGTGCGTGAGCGCGGCCTGATCAACGGCATGCTGCTGAAACGTCAGTTTGATACCGACAGTTATGAACAGCTGTTGGCATTAATAACAGAGCAAGATCAGAGCATAGATCTGTTCCGCGCCAGTGCCATAGCGGAACACAAACAACGCCTGGAAGCTATGCTGCTGGACAGTAAGAGTCAGACATTGAATAACGTCAGGGAACAACTGCGCCAACAAGATGCCATAACGCGTCAGGCGCACAAGTTCAGCTCCCAGCTGGGTTATGGTGGCCTATTGCATGAATTTAAAAACTTTCTTCTTCGGGGAGAAAGCAGATACCAACAAGACTTCTATATCAAACTTGAATCACTGGAGCAGATCCTCAATAAACTAAGCTCAAACTGGGTGATCAGCAGTACTCAGCAACTGGCGATTGCCCAAATCAGGGACAAACTCAACGAATATCGCCACAAGATGCAGCTGATAGCATCCATGCAAAGCCGGGGGGCCAAGGTGAAAGAGATAGACTCCCTGGTGCAAATTTCCGACGATCAGATGCTCAATGCTCTGAAGGCCCTGACCCAACCCAAGCCACCTGTGACTCCCGAAGTCTGGTGGCAGTTGACCAGTGAAAGGATCCGCCAAATGGATGCCATTGCCGACAGTGTTTCCGATGATATTCTCAATCTTTCCAACGCTCAGCGCAGTCAGTCGCTGCGCCTTATTGCCCTCTATCTCCTTTCAGCCGCCGTCACTATCGGCCTGCTGTTGTTTCTTGGCCGGGCCCTGAGTCACAATCTGCTCAGGCGTATCTATGCTATAGCCAACAACATGCGCTTGATGACCAAGGATCCTAATCTGGATCTGGATATCAAGGTCGAGGGTAAGGATGAATTGGCCGACATGGCCAAGGCTCTGGGACAAATGCTTAATGAAAGGCAAAAATCCTATCAACAGTTGAAACAGGCCGCTGCGGTATTCGACTACTCAGGCGAGGGGATTGTCATCACAGATGCCAATAACCGTATTGAACTGGTCAACCCGGCATTCAGCCGCATTACCGGTTACAAGCTGGAAGAGGTCAAGGGCAAGAATCCTTCAATACTCAACTCCTATCGCCACGATGATGCCTTCTTCAGTAATATGTGGGATAGCCTGCTGACCAATAACAAATGGGAAGGCGAGATCTGGAATAAGCGCAAAGACGGTGAAATTTATCCTGAGTACTTGGCCATCACCCTGGTTAGAGACGATAACAACAATATACTCAAACACATAGGTTTGTTTGTCGATATCAGCCACCGTAAAAAATACGAGCAGGACATCTGGTATCAGGCTCATTTCGATATTCTGACCAAGCTGCCTAACCGCAAGATGTTCAACGAGCGGCTGCACCACGAGCTGTTACAGGCCCGTATTCATGGTCACAAACTGGCAATTCTGTTGATCGATCTCGACAGGTTCAAATATATCAATGATGTACTGGGCCACAAACGCGGTGATCTACTGTTACAACAGGTGGCGAGAAGATTGGAGTCACTCCCGGATGAACAGAAGTTTGTCGCCCGCATAGGGGGCGATGAATTTGCCGTGATCTTGCCACACTATAAGAATGATGCCGCCCTGACAGCAGTAGCCGACAGAGTAAAAGCCCTGTTCGGCAATAGCTTCGATATCGATGGTCAGGACACCCTGATCTCGGTCAGCTTTGGTATAGGTGTCTATCCCGAGGACGGCGATGACATAGATGCCTTGACCCGCAACACAGAAACCGCCATGTACAGCGCCAAAGACAACGGCCGCGACAACTACCAGTATTTCACTCCCAGCATGAACGCCAGCATGCTGGAGCGCTTGCAGTTGGAGCAACATCTAAGAAGCGCCGTGTTGCATCAAGCGTTTTGCTTGCATTATCAACCCATAGTTTCTATGGAAACCGGCCAAATCACCTCTGTCGAGGCGTTGATACGCTGGAATGACCCCGAATATGGCTGGGTTTCGCCGGAGAAATTCATTCCTATCGCAGAGAACAACGGCCTAATAGAGCCGATAGGCGAATGGGTACTGGAACAAGCACTGAAAGACCTAAGCCATTGGCATGCCAAGGGAATAAAGCTGGATATGGCGATCAACGTCTCCAGCCGCCAGTGTATCAATGTCAGTGGGGTACGCTTCGACACCTTGCTGGCCGACGCCATCAAACGTCACGGCATAGCCGCCGAGAGACTGCACATAGAAATCACCGAATCCATGTTGCTGGACGACAGTCCCCATTGTTTGGAGGTGCTCAACAGCATTCGCCAACTCGGGGTGACGATTCATATGGATGATTTTGGAACCGGCTTCTCCTCCTTGAGCTATCTGCGTAAGTTCCCTATCTCAGTGATCAAAATCGACAAAAGTTTTGTCGATAATGCCTTGGTGAATGAGGCCGATGCCAGCCTAGTGCGGGCAATAGTCATGATGGGCAAGAGCCTGGACTTACAACTGGTGGCAGAAGGCATAGAGACCCGCGCGCAATGGATCTTGCTCAAGTCCATGGGCTGTGATTTTGGCCAGGGCTATCTGCTTTCAAGACCGCTGCCGGCCAAGAGCCTGACTCCGATCCTCGCTCAGGGTGAAACTTTCATTCGTCAGCTTCTGGCATAAAAAAGCAGCCTTAAGGCTGCTCTTGTCATCAGCGGATAGCCTTAAGCCATCTGTGCATTCATCACTGTCTCGCCACCTTCGCTCGCCAGTTGCATCAGGTCCTTGTCCACCAGGAACAGCGCCTTGCCATCCTCGCCCACCAGGCGGATCTTGTCGACAATCGACTTGAATAGCTTCTCTTCTTCGTGCTGCTCGGCCACATACCACTGCAGGAAGTTGAAGGTAGAATAATCTTGAGTCGTGAAGGCGGTATGAGCCAAAGCATTGATCTTGCTGGTGATCAGCTGCTCGTGCTCGTAAGTGTACTCGAACAGGGACAGCAGGGATTCAAAATTGGCCTTTGGAGCTTCAATGGCGCCCAGCAGAGGCATGCCACCGGTTTCACTCACATAGGTGAACAGACGGCGCATATGCTGCATCTCTTCATCGGCGTGATCCCGCAGGAACTTGGCCGCGCCTTCAAAGCCTTTGTCTTCACACCAGGCGCTCATCTGCAGATACAGGTTAGAGGAGAAAAACTCCATATTGATCTGCTCGTTCAACTTATCAATCATGGCTTGTGCCAACATATCCTTGCCTCTCATTTCGGGTATCTGTTTCATGGGCGCTATTGTTATCAAGGGACACAACAAATGCAAGAATCTTTACCTAACGCAATGATTTATAATGAAAACACTTTTCATTTAACTTGAATTCTCATTTGCTATTTGGCGCAATCCGCTGACTGTAAAAGGAAAAGCCTGCACCCAGTGCACGAAAACTGGCATGCAGATCATAGTCATCCACTTTCAGCGTGGCATAATAGCCAACCAGGTTCAGTAATAGCTCAAATAAGGTTGCTCTATGTCCAAGCCGCAAGACGTCTGTGCCCATCCAGGGCTGATGCATCCGGATCTCGCTCTGCCCCTGCTACTCGAGCAGGTCACCCCGTTGGAAGATACCGAAACCGTGCAACTGTCGGATTCTCTGGGACGAGTATTGGCAGAAGACTTGGCCAGCAGCATAGACTTGCCGCCGTTCGATAACTCGGCGATGGACGGCTACGCCTATCGTTATGCCGACCTGCCCGAGAAGGCCAGCCTGAAATTACTGGGTAGCTCCTTTGCCGGCCACCCTTTTGAAGGCCAATATCAGCCAGGCGGCTGTGTTCGCATCATGACTGGCGCTCCTGTGCCTGCGGGTTTCGATACAGTGCAGATGCAGGAGAAAACCGAAGCCAATGGCGAGCAGATCACCATAGAACCTTGCAAGCAGGCCGGAGACAATGTGCGTGGCCGCGGCGAAGAGCTGCTGGCCGGCACCAAGGTCCTCAGGGCCGGCACTCTGATAGGTGCTGCCGAAATGGGGGTGATGGCCACCATAGGTATCAGCAGCCTTAGAGTGATCCGCAAGGTTAAAATCGCTTTCTTCTCCACCGGTGATGAATTACGCCCCGTGGGTTCAGAGTTGGCGCCCGGTCAGATCTATGACTCCAATCGCTACTCGATTCAGGGCCTGCTCAGCCGCGCCGGTGTCGAGTGGCAGGATCTTGGGGTGATTGCGGATGATCCTGAGGCTATCCGTCAGGCGTTTCGCAACGCCTCAGCCAGCGCCGATATGGTGATCACCTCAGGTGGTGTCTCGGTCGGTGAGGCCGACTTCACCAAGCAGATCCTCGATGAGGAAGGCAAAATAAGCTTCTGGAAACTGGCGATCAAGCCGGGCAAACCCTTTGCCCTCGGCCACATAGGCAAGGCAGTGTTCTGCGGTCTGCCGGGCAACCCGGTTTCATCCATGGTGACTTTCTACAAGCTGGTGTGGCCTTTACTGCATAAACTGCAGGGGCTGCCACAACCAACCCCGCTACTATTGGATGCTAAATTGACCGCCCCTATACGTAAACAGCCAGGACGGGTGGAATACCAGCGCGGTATTCTGAGCCGCAACCAGGATGGAGAACTGGAAGTGGCGGTCACCGGCTCACAGGGTTCAGGCATGCTGACCTCCATGAGCCTGGCTAACTGTTTTATTATTCTGGAGCAGATGCAGGGCGACACACCTGCTGGTACCAGAGTCACGGTTGAACCCTTTAACAGCGTGCTGTGCTGAGGCCGATATGAGCGACGAGATACTCACAGATGCCGAGATGTTGCGCTACAGCCGGCAGATCTCCATCAAGGCAATGGACATTGAAGGGCAGGAGAAGCTCAAACAGGCCAAGGTGCTAATGATAGGTGCCGGTGGCCTAGGCTGCGCTGCCGGTCAGTATCTGACTGTAGCCGGGGTCGGCAAGTTGACCCTGGTGGACTTCGATACTGTCGAACTGTCCAATCTGCAGCGCCAGGTACTGCACCAGGATGACAATATAGGCCAGCCCAAGGTGGAATCGGCCAAAGAGAGCCTGAGTGCGCTCAATCCCCATGTGCAGATAAATGCCATCAATGGGGTGTTGGATGATCCCGAATTGGATCAACTGGTTGTCGAGCACCATCTGGTGCTGGACTGCACCGACAATGTTGCGGTGCGCGAACAGCTCAATCGCAGCTGTTTTCGGCATAAGGTGCCCTTAGTGTCTGCCGCTGCCATCCGTATGGAAGGGGTGATCTCCGTCTTCGGCTATCAGCAACAAATGCCTTGTTACCACTGTTTCAGCAGCCTGTTCGGCGAGCAGCAGCTCAGCTGTGTCGAGTCGGGCATTTTAGCGCCGGTAGTTGGTATGATGGGCTGCCTGCAAGCAGTAGAAGCCATCAAGGTGATCAGTGGTATTGGCAAACCACTCTATGGTCGTTTGCTGATGTTCGATGCCATGACCATGGAGTTTCGCGAGATGAAGCTGCCGCAGATCTCCAACTGTCCCGTCTGCGGTTGAACAGATATAACAAGAGGCTGCCTGGGCAGCCTCTTTAATTTTCAGTATTTTTACTTGGCGTTAAGCCAGTCAGACTCAGGCAATACCCTGTCGACAATCCGGATCTCGGCAATATCACCGCGGAACAGATCGGCCACCTCACCGTCCCAACTGGAGGCCCCCACCATCCATTCACCGCCGGGAATACTCACCAGCCCATGCTGCTCGGCTTCGGCGGTACGCATTACCCTGGAGTTATCCACATACATGGTGGCGTATTGGCCGTCATTGACTATAGCCACGTGATACCAATAATCCCTGTCCACTTCCCATGACCAATTGCTGGGCCCCACGCCATTGCTGGAGGTGGAGATCCACTGAAACTCCTTGAGACTGGAAGCAGTCAACGCCAGCGAAGGATCGCCGCCGCCACAATCCAGCTTATGGTGTTCACACACCTGGCTCTGGCTGGGTTTATGAGCAAAGACTGCGCCCCAGGCATTTTCCGATGCCTGCCATTCTGGTGCCAGGCGCACTATCATCTCTACCGTATACTGCGGCAGAACACCCGCCTGACCATCGGCAGAAACCAGCGTCGGTGCCTGGCTGGAGAGGTAATAGCCGCCCTGGGTATTGCCGCCCTTGAAACGAGCCGCCCCAGTGGCGTGGCCAAAGCCAGGAGCTTCATCGAGCAGTTCAAACAATTGCTCCTGAGTGCCACTGCTGCCCCCCTTGGCCTTGAGGCTCAAGGTATTGCCGCGCCCGGATAGATCCATAAACAGCACCTTGGTCGGATCTGTGCTGGTTAACTTGTGCTCAGCATCGAATATCCAGTAAGCGAGTGTTCCTTCAAGCTTACCCGGGCCTTCGGTTTCCACTTCCTGATTCAGCTTGGCAAAACGTTTTTCAAAGTCCAGCGGCTGTTCAAATTCCCAGCGTTGCAGCACATCCTGCGGCTGCCTCTCTGCCTCCGGGATGGCAGCTACCCAAGGTGAGAATGAACGGAACTGCAACCGCTTGTTGGCTTCATCGAAACTCACCAGTTGCAGCATACCGTTGCCACCCCAGAATCCCGATTGATAGTCCACCAAGATCATGACCACATCGCGGCCATAGCGGTTCTTGGCCACCATCTTGGCCTCACCATGGTGATGGCCGTTAAAGGTGAGGAAGATCTGGTCATTGTCTTTGATCAACTTGTCCCACAGCATGGCGCCATTGTCGGTAAATATGGCGTTGTTGCCATCATCGGCCACATTTAATAACTGATGGGTAGTGAGTATGGTTGGTGTTTCCGGGTGAGCATCCAATACCGACTGTGCCCAGGCGATGCTGGCCGCCGAGGTACGCCAATCGAGCGCCAGCAACAGATACTCGCGCTCACCGCCCTTGAAGAGGTGATAACTGTTGAAGCCGGTGGCATCCGCCCCCTGGAAACTGGCAAAGTTATTTTGCTGCAAAGACGCCGGGAAATGCTTGAGGAAAGGCTCTGCCGCCAGGGTTCTGTCGCTGTCGAGGTTACTGTTGATATCAACCCCGGACTGACGGTAAGCCAGCACATCATGGTTACCCGCCAATATGCTGTATGGAGTGGCTGGATTGGCCTCCAAAATGCTCATGGCCGCGCGGGCATTGAGCCATTCCTGCTCTGAGTCAGGCAGGTCAACCACATCCCCCAGATGCGCCGTAAAAACGATATTTTGTTGCTGGTAGTTATCGGCAATCCATTGAGTTTGAGCATTGTAGCGCTCGGGATTATAGCGGGAGTACTTCTGGGTATCGGGCATGACCACCAGAGTATAACTCTCGGCTGCGGCTTGAGTGCCACTGTCGCTATCTGAGTTACACCCGGTCAGGCCAAGCACGGCGCCCAGAACCAGTGCTCCAATTGAGTAACGCATTAAATCTCTCCAGTTCAGGCTAGTAAGAAAGTCTGAATTTAAACAAGGACAGATGAAGCAAAATAAATACTTTTATTTCAAAATCATTAAGTTACAACAAAACACCAAAATAAACATATTGGCAACATAAGTCACTATTGCAGCAAGTGCTTGATGGTTGGAAAATGTCGTACAGAGTTTTGGGTGATAGCGGCTTGTTGAGCTTAATATTTTTCTATATTGTGTGGCGCTTTCATCTCGCCTGACATCCACAAACAAGGAAATTTCCCACTATGGACAATAGCCTGCGACGCAACTTTGGCACAGATAAGGGCCAGATCAGTGCCGGCAAATACAACCTGGTCGTTGGCCTGACTCTGATCTGGGGTTTTGTGGTCAACTATCTGATGGTGTTGAATATCGATCCCGAAATCATCGCCACGATTCCAATCTGGTTGTTCTTTATCGGCTACTTCGTCTGCTGTATGGCAGGCGTCTATCTGTTTGAAACGTCAAAGATGCCTGCCGTCAGCTTTCTCGGCTACAACCTGGTCGTTGTTCCCTTCGGCCTGATAATTAACCTGGTGGTCAGCAGCTATGACCCAACTCTGGTGTTGGAGGCACTGCGGATAACGACTATCGTGACTCTGGCAATGATGATATTGGGCACCCTATTTCCCGCCTTTTTTGCCCGCATAGCCGGCGCCCTGGCCATAGCCCTGCTGTTGGTGATCATTGTCGAACTGGTGGAACTATTTATCTTCAAGAGCCATCACGGCATTACCGACTGGATAGTGGTATTGATCTTCTGCGGCTACATTGGCTATGACTGGGGCCGAGCCAACGCCAAGGAAAAGACGGTCGACAACGCCATCGACAGCGCCGCCGCGCTTTATATGGATATCATCAACCTGTTCCTGCGGATCCTGAGCATTCTGGGAAGAAGAAATTAACCCATGCGTTTACTCTTGCTGTTGCTGCTGTCTATGGCTTTTTGCTCTCTGAACGGTGATAGAATTCCCGGACGCAAGCCAAGTGTAAAGCTCCAGAACCAGGATAGGTTTTGCATCTAAGCGCTATCTTGTTCGGTTCGTGATGAACCAAAGCTCGATAGCGCGAATAACGATCTGCTTTCAATTTTGAAGCTAAGGAAGGTGTCGGCAATGAAGAAACGTTATGGCTTTATCCTGCTGCTACTGCTGATCTTTGTCGGTGCCCTGATCCCGGAAACCCCACAGGTGCCGGTTCACCAAGCCAGCGCCAAAGACTGGCATAAAGACAGTTTCTGGTATTATCCCTGGGGCACCTCAGGGGTACACAAGGGCATAGACATCTTCGCCGCCCGCGGCACTCAAGTGCAGGCCCCGACGCCCATGCTGCGCCTCTATCAAGGGGAGTGGCGTCTCGGCGGCAAGGTGGTGCTGGCCTTGGGGCCAGGCTGGAAGTTGCATTATTTCGCCCATCTGGACAGCCTGGAGCCGAACGGTCTATATCTACCTCAGGGCAGCAAACTGGGCACAGTCGGCGACTCGGGCAATGCCAAAGGCAAGCCGCCCCATCTGCACTACAGCATAGTCAGCCTGATGCCCATGCCTTGGTTGATGGATGACGCGCCCCAGGGATACAAGAAGGCGTTTTATCTCAATCCTGTGACCTATCTGGCGCCCCGCTGAGTGCCTGCTGCCTGAGCCATTCGAGAAACACCCTGACTCTGTGGCTCTGCTCGCGGCCGGGAGCCGGCAGCAGCCGATAACTGAGTCCAGGCAACACCTTGCCCGGCAAGCAAGGTTTCAACCAACCCCGCTCCACCAAAGAGGCCACCAGCACAGAACTGGCAAGCGCCAGGCCTTCACCGGCCAGAGCGGCCTGCACCAGGTGATCCTCCTGGGTAAACTCCAGCAATCTGGCACCCTTGAACTCGTGATAGGTCTGTTGCCATTGCTGCCAATCGAGCCCGTCGAGAGCCGGGTTCTGCCAGCGGGTCTGCAACAGCGTCACCTGAGGTTGCTTGCTCTTGAGATAACCGGGACTGGCGTAAATGCCGAAGGTCTCACTGAACAGCACCTCTTCGCCTTCTGCCGCTTTGCCGTAGCGTATGCAGAGATCTGTCTCACCCAGAGGGTCGCTAGGCTGCAGCCCCTCATCGCTGCTGACCGACACCCGAATATCGGGGAAACGCTGCTGAAAGTCCGGCAATCGCTGCGCCAGCCATAGGGCGGCAAAGCCATGGGTGGTGGAAACTCTCAGCTGGTTTGGTGTCACTCCCAAACGTTCAATCCCCTGGGCTATACCGAGCAAGGCCTGGCGGCAGGATTCTGCCAACTCGGCTCCGGCCGGTGTCAGTGATACCGCCCGGGTCTGGCGGATAAACAAGCGGGTGTCCAGCTGAGTCTCGAGATTTCTTATCTGATGGGAAACGGCAGTCGGAGTCAGGCTCAACTCCTCCGCAGCCAGCTTGAAGCTCAGATGCCTGGCGGCGGCTTCGAACACTCTCAAGTTATTCAGTGTGGGTAAATGGGCAAACATTGCGATCAAATAAGTGAATTTTACTCATCTATAAGTGAGAAATGACCCTTTGTCAACTCGAGCGGTATTCCAGATAGTTATGCCCTGAGCAAACAAACGGAGAAAGTGATGAAAACCCTTTTAAGAATAGATGCCAGCGCGAGAAGAACCGACAATGACAAGCCCAGCTATAATTCGATTTCCAAGTCGTTGGCGCAGCTATTTTGCGATCACTGGCAAGCCCAAAATAATCTATCAGAATTCATCTATCGTGATCTGGGTGACCAAGTACCGCCGGCCATCACCCAAGATTGGATTGCCGCCGTATTCACTCCGGAGGAACACCAAAGTACAGAGCAGCAACGGCTGCTGGCACTGTCGGACTGCCTTATCGACGAGCTGCAGCGGGCCGATATCATTCTGATCTCAACGCCCATGTACAACTATGGCATGCCGGCGGCACTCAAGGCCTGGTTTGATCAGGTCATACGCAGCAACCGCACATTCAGCTTCGACTTAAAGCGCGGCGATTTTCCGCTGCGGCCGATACTCAGCGGCAAAAAACTGGTTTTGGTTTACTCCTGCGGCGAATTTGGCTTTAGTGAGAAAGGCATTCGCGCCGGAATGAATCACCTGGGTCCCCATATCAAGACCCTGAGCCACTATCTTGGGGTGGAGCAGTTTTATGAAGTGCGCAGCGAATACCAGGAGTTTGCCGACGAGCGCCATCAGGCTTCCATCAAAGCGGCCAGCGCCTCACTGACGGAGCTGGCCCTAAAAATTTAGCAATCAAACCACTGCGTTTGAGAAACCAAACCCCGGATTGGCCGCGAACAAAGACCGGCCAATGCCGCAGTCTCAGCGCTTGTTCTCAGTCCTTGGTTACGACCCAGAGCGCATGCAGCAGCCCGGGGAACCAGAAGAACAGACAGAGAATGATATTGATCAGCAGGTCTTTACCGGCACCCGCTTTGAGAAATACCGCCACCGGCGGCAATAAAATGGCGATGATGACGAGCAAGAGTTTGTTGGTATCCATGGTATGACTCCTGGCGAGGAATTAAAGGGACAACCCATTTAACTTGGCAGCATGATGCCCAGCTTGCAACCTTTTCCCTTCCACCGAGAGTGAACCTAAATGTCAGCTACCAGTATTTATTTGCGCTTGGGCCAGTGCAAATCCCAGGGTTGCTTAAGCGTTTGCAACTGACTCAAAACGCCCGGCTGCATAAAAGCCTCGCCCTGCGATGGTAAACTCAGGTATCTGAGCACTTGCCCGCGCCATACAAACTCCAGCGCATAAGCGTGCAGGTAGCCACGGTCGGCATCAACAGCGCTGCCGCCATAGAGAGTATCCCCCAGAATCGGCACTCCCAGGCTGGAAAGCGCCACCCTCAGCTGATGGGTCTTGCCGCTGTGAGGCTTGAGCAGATACAAGCGCAGCCCTTCGGCGACCGACCAGGAAAAGAACTGGGTAACGGCCGGGTTATCGGTGGAACGCAGCAGTTTATACTGGCTACGGCGGGACTTGGCCATATCACCTATGATCCAACCCTGTTTCTTACCCGGTTTACCCTTGGCCAACGCCAAATAATATTTCTGCACCTTGTGTTCACTGAACATGCGGGTAAATTCGGCCGCCGCCTCGGATGAACGGGCCAACAGCAATAGGCCGGAGGTCAAGGTATCTAGCCTATGTACAGGATAGAGCTTATAGCCCAATTCTCGCTCGGCACTGGCCACTAAACCTGTCTCACCGTGCTGGCTGTGAAAATGAACCCCGGGCCGCTTGTCCAGCAGGATAAAGTCGGGCTCTGTGGCTATCACTGAATACATGGGTTAAACCTGAAATGTGACTATGACCCTAAGGCCGGGGTGGTTATCCTGCAGCGAAATACTGGCGTTATGCCGCGAAAGAATCGCCTTGACCATAGAAAGCCCCAAGCCGGTGCCTTGCTTATGACGGCTGGGATCCAGCCGCACCAGCCGCTCGAAGACCCGCTCACGCTCCGCTTCCGGGATCCCGGGGCCATTGTCGCTGATGATGACTTGGTTGGCTTGCTGCAAAATGGTGATACAGGCTCCCTCGCCTGCATAGCGAATGGCGTTGTCGACCAGGTTGAACAGCGCCTGGAACAAGAGGTGCTTGTCGCCTGTGATAGGGCAATCCTCACTGGTTTCCAGCTTGAGTTGTTGCTCTTGTGCCTCGGCCAATACATCGGCCATATCCAGCAGATCGTGACACATCTGCTGCAAGCTGAAGCGCTCCAGCTCCAGTTGTTGTTGCCCTTCTTCAATACGGGTCAGCGACAACATGGCGTTGAAGGTCGCCAAGCAGTGATCCAGCTTTTCGATCAAGATGGCGCTGCGTTCAGGGAGTTCCTCTGCCGGATACTGCGGCAACTGCTCCAACCCTATCCTCAGGTGCGAAAGAGGAGTTCGCAGGTCATGGGCGATATTGTCTGTCACCCCGCGCACGGCGGCAAGGTTGCGTTCCAGGGTATCCAACACTCGGTTGAATTGGCGCGCCAGCATATCGAATTCATCACTGTTGCGACTCACAGGCAAGCGGGTGTTGTAGTAACCTCGCTCTATGCGTTCACTCAAGCGGTTGTATTGCACCAGACGCCTGAGCAGCGCCTTGGAAAACAGATACCCCATAGCCAGCGTCAGTACCACTGTCAGCATCACAGCGGTGGCTGCCGCGCTGAGAAACTTTTCGATCAAGGTCGCCAAGTGGTCGGTACGGGTGGCGATCAGCACAGGGCCATAGCGTGTCATTACCACGCCGCCGGTGAGAATATGCAGCTTATCCGGGCCACCGGTAAGGATGGGGAAATCGCGGGTTTTCGGCAGCAGCGGCATATTGTCCGGCATAAAGGTCAACGCCCCGACCATATCCGGGCTACCCTGCCAGGCAATCAGTGCCGTTTGCGGATCAGCGGCATGAATTTGCGCCGCAAAGCTACGCTTATCTACGCTCAAGGCCAGTTGCTGGTAACGCTGCGCCTCCGATGCCAGATGCTTCTCAACCTGAGACTGTTGTTCGGTTACCAGCTGTTGATAGAGGGCAAACAGTAACGCGCCGATGATCAGAGTCACCAGCACAGAGAAGAAGATGGTGATACGCCATACGCTGCTCTGATACGGCTTAATGGCTTTGGCGGAGACGATAACCAGCCCCTCTTATGGTTTCAATCAGCTCGCCATGCCCCAACTCTTCGAACTTACGTCTCAGCTTGGCGATATGCACATCAATAACATTGGTTCTGGGGTCAAAGTGGTAGTCCCATACGGCTTCAAACAGCAGGGTGCGGCTGATCACCTGATTGGCATGTTCCATCAGGTACTTGAGCAGCTGGAACTCCTTGGGTTGCAGCATTAGTTCAGTGCCGTCCAGGGTCACTTTACGGGTCAGTAACTCCATCTCCAATAAACCCACCTTGAGCTCTGTTTTAGCCGGCAGTGACTGGCCACGCAACATCAGTTTCTCAGCCCGTACCAGCAGCTCGGAGAAGGCGAACGGCTTGGTCATATAGTCGTCACCACCGGCTCGCAGTCCCTTGACCCTCTCGTCAACGTGACTGAGTGCCGAGAGGATCAACACCGGGGTTTGATTACCGGTGGCCCGAAGTGCCGCCAAAACCTTGAGACCATCGAGCCCGGGTAACATACGATCCAGGATCACCAAGTCGTATTGACTACTGGTCGCCAGCAGCAACCCCTGATGGCCATCGGCCGCAGTTTCAATGTTGTGTCCCTGCTCCAGAAAGCCCTTGACGATATAATCCTGAGTGGTTACGTCATCTTCGACCAGTAATATCTTCATTGTCAGTCCCATTTCAGTAGAGGCAATGGCCGCTGTTTTTCAATATCAAACGCCAGCTTATGCTTGCCTCGTTCATCCATTACTTTCAGCTCCAGGTAAGCAATCCCCAGATCTTTGTCCAACTGAGCCTCCAGCAGATGAGCCTTACTGTTTTGCATCGCCATTGCCACCAGTTGGGAAAAACTGAGCTTTTTCTGCACCAAGAGTTTGACCGCGGCCAACTCGGCCATATCGTCAGCCTCCAGACGATCGACTTTGCGTTTGAGGATCTCGCCGCTACCGGCGAGTATATCCAGCTCAGTGGTAGTGTGATCATCCGGGTTTATTAAGTCAATTTCATAGACCAGGACCCCATTATCCACATCGGTTTCAAACTCGACGATCACCCCGGGAAACTGGGACTCAATACGCTGCATCAGCTCTATAGGTTGAATACGGTCATTATCATTCAACAATTCCAGCAGCGAGGGAGCCGCGACTGCCACCGAAGAAAACAGCACCAGCCCCGCCAATAAACGTCTCATTTTGCCTCCATCCGAGCGCTGGCACCGAAGGCCAGCTACTCATACAAGCCAAGATTCATTTCGCAGTGTCACCAATCAAAGTGATACTTTCAATTTCAACTTCATTGCCGTTCCACTCCTTGTCAACCTCGCCGGTCAGTTTCACCAGAGTGCTTTCTTTCACATCGGCATTGATATTGCGCCACAGCTTATGGTCGATTTCGACTTTAACCTCGCCGGAATCATCACGGAACAGATAAGTTTCGTCGCCCAGACTCTTCACCAGGTAACCTGTCAGCTCAACCAGGGTATCGTCCTTGGCCTGCTCGACCTGAGACGCTGTAATGACCCGATTTTCGACTCCCGGCCCGCTATAGGCCGCAAGAGCAGCACCACTGCAGAGTGAGGATAATACCAGTAAATATGCCAACTTTTGCATCTTGTTTCTCTCCTGAGGTTGTTTCAATGGCTGCAGTATAGATTTCAGCGCTTGAACTCAGGATTGAAGCTAAATTAAGTTTTGATCATCTAACCGACAACAGGCATAAAGACCGTCTTTATCAGTGTTCGAGAATATGAATTTGTTCGGATTTGAGGGCTACTTCAGTCTGCATACCGGCAACCAACTCCAGCTTACGTGCCAGATGTAACGGCACTTCGGCGCTGAGAGTCTGATCCACGCCTTCGATTACTGCCAGCAAGCGCACAGACTCGCCCATCACCAGTAGGGATTCGAGCCTGACATTGAGTTTGTTGAAGCTGCGGCACAGGCGGCCACGACTGATGGAGTTGAATCTGACGCCTTGATTAGGCACGACCCAACGCACCTTATCTCCCGGATTCAGGCGCGCATCATAGTCACAGGCAATCAGTTGCTCGCCAAACTTAAGCCAGGTGAGTTGCCGCTCCTGCTCCAGGGCCACCACTTCGGAGTCAAACAGGTTTCTAAGACCCATCTGCCGGGCAACCGCCTCGTTACGAGGTTTAGCCAACACTTCATGGGGCACACCCTGTTGCAGCAACTGCCCTTGGCTGATAAGCACCATGCGGTCGGCCAGCAACAAGGCTTCGTTGAGATCATGGGTCACCATGATCACCGGAATATGCAGCTGCGATTTAAGTCGTGCCAGCTCCAGATACAGGCGCTCACGGGTTTCGCGATCGACGGCAGAAAAAGGCTCATCCAGCAGCAATACCGAAGGCTCACGCGCCAGCGCTCTGGCCAGTGCCACTCTCTGTCTCTGACCACCGGACAACTGCTCAGGCAAACGATCCGGCAAACCTTGCAGATTAACCCGCTCCAGCCAATCCAGCGCCCTGGCCCGGCGTTCGGCCTTGGGCAGATGGTCAAGCCCGGCGATAACATTGTCGACCGCACTCAGATTGGGAAACAGGCCAAAGTGTTGCGGCACAAACCCCAGATGGCGCTGCTGTGGGCTCAGGTTCACCGTCTCGGAAAACCAGGGTTTATCACCATAGCGGATGCTGCCGGATTGCGGCTTATTGAGACCGGCAATCATCCTCAGCAGCGTGGTCTTGCCGCCACCGGAGGGCCCCACCACGGCCAGGACTTCACCGGCTCGGCAAACAAAGTCTGCCTGCAGTGGGATCCCCTTGGTTTGATGGACGCTGACATGCAGATCTGTCGGGGTCATTTCAATCTCCCGAGCCGCCGCGACAACCCTGTGGTCAATGCCAATGTGGTGATGGCAAACAGCAAGAGTACCAGCGACATGGTACCGGCCGAGGCGAAGTCAAATGCCTGGACACTGTCATAGATGGCGATGGAAATCGTCTTGGTCTCTCCCGCGATGGAGCCCCCCATCATCAGGACGACACCAAACTCGCCGAGTACATGGGAGAAACACAGCACCAGGGCCGTCAGGATCCCCGGCCATACCAAGGGCAACTCCACCTTGAATAGCTGCTTGGTGCGACTCATGCCACAACAGGCACAGGCATCACGCACATCCTGTGGAATAGCTTCAAAGGCCCTTTGAATAGGCTGCACCGCAAAGGGAATATTGACCAGTACCGAGGCGACCACCAGGCCGGAGAAATGAAATACCAGCTGCACTCCCAAGGTTTGCTGCAGCCATAGGCCCAGCCAGCTTTCACTGCCAAGCCCTACCAAAAGGTAATAACCGATCACTGTAGGTGGCAACACCAGGGGCACCATGATCAGCGCTTCTATCCAGGACTTACCGCGAAACTCACGGTAGGCCAGCAAGCGGCTCAACAAGATGGCAAGCGGCAAGAGCACCAAGACACTGATAGCAGCCAGTTTGACCGAGAGCCATAGCGACTGCCAATCCATTCAGCTTCCCTCGGGCAGGGCAAAGCCATAGGCGCTGAACACTTGTCGCGCTTCCGGCCCCTGCAGATAGTCGTAAAAGGCTTTGGCATCGTCGCCGGCTTTCTCAAGCAGCACCATCCGCTGGGTCAGCGGGGCATGGGAATCTACCGGCAACGCCAGATAGCGACCTCTCGCCTGAAACTGCGGTGCTACCGCCAGCGACAAGGCAACTATGCCGCCTTGAGTCGAGCCACTCAAGGCAAACTGCGCCGCCTGGGAAACGTTTTCGCCATAGATGAGGTTGGCCTGCAACTCCTGCCACAAACCCTTTTGCTTGAGCAACGCACGGGCGCGCTCGCCATAGGGAGCATGATCCGGGTTGGCGATGGCAAAGCGCTTGATCTGCCCGGCGGCCAGTGCTTGTTGCAGCCCCAGTAATTCTTGATCCAGTTTCAGTGGCGAATTCTTGGGAGCCACCAGTGCCAAGCGCCCGTAAGCGTAGACCACACCCTTGTCACGGGTGATGCCGGCGTCAGCCAGCGCCTCGACATAACGCTCGTCGGCCGAGAGAAACAGCTCGAACGGCGCACCATGCTTTATCTGCGCTACAAAGTTACCGGAAGAACCGTAGGAGATCTTGAGTTGGCGTCCTGTCTGTTGCTGATAGCGCTCGGCGATATCATCCAGGGCAAACTTGATATTGGCCGCCGCAGCCACATGAACGCTTTGCGCCGCCGCAGCCGGCAGACACAGACCGAGCAGCGCCAGTGCGGTCAGCACGGCCTTGGTCGTCGAATTCAGCAATCGCTCCAATAGCACCATCAAACGCTCCGGTTACTTTTCCCAGGCCTTGGCGGCCTGCTCATCGGCATCGCGGGCCTCAACCCAGTGTTGGCCACTGTCACCGGCCTCCAGCTTCCAGAATGGTGCCTTGGTCTTGAGGAAATCGATGAGAAACTCACAAGCCGCAAACGCCGCCTTGCGGTGGGCACTGCTGACACCGATAAACACTATCTGCTCGCCAAGATGCATAGTGCCAACCCGGTGAATGATGGTCAGCTGATTCAGCGGCCAGCGCTCACGGGCTTGAGTGGCGATTTGCCCCAAAACGGCTTCTGTCATCCCGGGATAGTGTTCCAGCGTCAGGTCGGTAACCGCACTGCCATCGTTGAAGTCGCGTACCTTGCCGACAAAGGTCACCACGGCGCCATCGCTGTTATCGGCGGCGATGCGGGCATATTCGGCCGGGACATCAAAGTCGGCGGTTTGTACCAAAATACGATCGCTTTGCATCTCAACCTCCGGTTACCGGTGGGAAGAAGGCCACCTCATCACCCGCTTTGATCTCTGTATGCCAAGGGCTGAGAGTTTGGTTGACGGCTACCAACAGCTTGTCGGACGCCATCACTCTGGCCCACTTGTCGTCTGTGGCCGCCAGTTGGGCACGCAGCGCCTCGGCCGTCAAACCCGGCTGGCTCTCGACTTCAATGGCAGCCGTTCCCAATAATTCGCGTACTTGAGCAAAAAACAGCACTTTAATCATATCGTTACACCTTAAAATGACCGGATTTACCGCCGCGTTTCTCCAGCAGTCTTACCTGGGTAATCACCATATCTTTCTGCACCGCTTTACACATATCGTAGATAGTCAGCGCCGCAACCGAGGCCGCCGTCAGGGCTTCCATTTCAACCCCGGTTTTGCCAGCCAGCTTACACAGGCTGGTGATCCTGACCCGGTTTTGCTCCGGCTCGGCCTGCAGATCCACCTCGACCTTGGTCAACATCAAGGGATGGCACAGAGGGATCAGCTCTGAGGTTTTCTTCGCGGCCATAATGCCGGCGATTCTGGCAGTGGCAAACACATCGCCCTTATGGTGGCTGCCACTCATGATCATCTGCAGCGTCTCGGCTGACATCTCAATATAAGCCTCGGCACGGGCTTCGCGTTCAGTGATCGACTTTTCGGTCACATCCACCATATGGGCGTTGCCGTCGGCATTGATATGGGTAAAGGCATTAGTCATCTATAGCAACCTTTTTCAAATTGGATACGAAGTTACAGGGCCGGTGCCGGGCATCCAGCTGCTCTTTGAGGATCTTGCTCCAGGCCGTACGACATGCGCCGGTGGAACCGGGCAAACAAAACAGTGCCGTTTGATTGGCGATACCGGCCAATGCCCGCGACTGCACAGTAGAAGTGCCCAGCTCAGTGTAAGTGATGTGGCGAAAGAGTTCACCAAAGCCTTCTATTTCAGCATCAAACAACGGCCGCAGCGCTTCTGGGGTGTTGTCTCTGCCGCTAAAGCCGGTGCCGCCGGTGGTGATGATCACCTGGACATTGGCGGCGGCTATCCATTGGCTGACGATAGCGCGCATCTGGTATTTATCATCCGGGCATAGCTTACGCTCGACCAAGTTATGCCCAGCCTCCTGCAGTGCCTGTACCAGAAAACGCCCGGAGGTATCTGTTTGCAGATCCCGGCTGTCTGAAAGGGTAAGAATGGCGATATTCAAGGGCTCAAAATGGGTATGAATGCAATGTCCCATGTCAGTTCCTGCTGCTGAATGCTACCGAGATGGCGATGATAAGTATCTGGCGCCCAGACGAGCGCCACCCTCAACCGCCGATAGAGGCCAGATGTTGGGTTACACCGGTAATGCCTTGGTGCAGATAGTGAGTCTCTTTCTTCTGTTGCAACTGCTGATGCAAACGGGCAATCAACTCATCCTGCTGTTCAGGACTCTGAAGCAGATCCCGAAGATCGACACCATGTTCGGTGAACAGACACAGGTGCAGCTTACCCTTGGCAGAAACCCGCAACCTGTTACAGCTGGCGCAGAAGTTTTTGGCATAAGGCATGATCAGCCCAATACGGCCACGATAATCAGGGTGGCTGAAGTTTTGCGCCGGGCCATCTTCGGCCGCGGGCTGATCATACTGCCAACCTTCGGCCTCGAGTCTGGCCTTGATATCGGCTCCAGCCAGGTGATGCGCCTTGAAGTAGTCGTGACCCAAACCGGTTTCCATCAGCTCGATGAAACGCAGATCTATGGGGGTATGTTTGATCCAATGCAGGAAACGTGGCAGGTCCTTGTCGTTGAGATCCTTGAGCAGCACAGCGTTGATCTTGACCCGCTCAAAGCCGGCTTCCAGCGCCGTATCTATACCGCGCATGACCTCATCGAACTTGTTCTCGCCGGTGATCTGATAAAACATCCTGGGGTCCAGGCTGTCCACAGACACGTTGATCCGCCTCAGTCCGGCGTCGTACCACTCTTTGGCGTGCTTCTCGAGCCTATAACCATTGGTGGTAGTGGCGATAGTGTGAATTTCGCTGTTGTCGGCAACTGCGCGAATGATATCGGTAAAGTCTTTGCGCAGCGTAGGCTCGCCACCTGTGATCCGTACCTTGCGGGTACCTACTTTGGCAAAGGCAGCAACCAGATTCTCAATCTCGCTGAGCGTCAGAAAAGAGGGCTTGCCCTCCGGGCGATAACCATCCGGCAGGCAGTAACTGCATTTGAAGTTACAGACGTCAGTAACTGACATCCGCAAATAGTGAAATCTTCGACCAAAATTGTCTTGTAATTGGGACATGATCACCTTTCCAAGTCAGGGAGGTGAGAGCATTTCTTTACTCACCCCGGTGGCAAAATTGCCACGGCTAAAGGACCATATCTTCACTGACGTAGGACCAAAAGCTCGGAGAACCGTCTGCGCCAATTATAGGACGAAAAGGGGGGTGAACCATACCCCTAAAAATGGATTTCCCGATCTGGTTCAAATCTGCGTGGACTTTTTGTGACAAGCTTCACTCATAAATTTCATCAAAACTAACGGCTGCTTTCCGATCAAATACTGTGCCCTGAATAGATTTTCAGGTAAGGTTGGAGCTGGATAAAAATAAAACACCCGTTTACATCGGGGGACTTTGAAGGATAGAGGTGACATGATGGAACGCGAATCAATGGAATTCGATGTTGTTATCGTTGGTGCAGGCCCCGCCGGACTGGCTACGGCTTGCCGTTTGATGCAGATCTCCAAAGACAGCGGCAAAGAGATCAGTGTCTGTGTGGTCGAAAAAGGCTCTGAAGTCGGCGCGCATATTCTCTCCGGTGCCGTCTTTGAACCCAGCGTATTGGAAGAACTCTTCGGTGACTGGAAAGAACTGGGAGCCCCCCTGCATACCCAGGTTACAGAAGATGAAATCTATCTGCTCAAGTCGGCCGAAGATGGCAAACATCTGCCCAACAGCCTGGTACCCAAGACCATGCACAATCATGGCAACTATATTATCAGCGTCGGTAATCTCTGCCGCTGGATGGCCGAGCAAGCCGAAGGCCTGGGAGTGGAGATATTCCCCGGTTTTGCTGCCAGCGAATTGCTGCTCAATGAAGACGGCAGCGTCAAGGGAATATTGATCGGCGACATGGGCATAGGCGCCGATGGCCAGCCCAAAGACAGCTATATGCCGGGTATGGAGCTACACGCCAAATATACTGTGTTTGCCGAAGGCTGCCGTGGCCATCTGGGCAAGCAGCTGATAGAAAAATTCCACCTGGATAACGGCAAGACACCACAACATTACGGCATAGGCTTCAAAGAGATTTGGAAGATCCCGGCCGAACAACACCAACAAGGTAAAGTGGTTCACAGTGGCGGCTGGCCGCTACAGGAAGGCGCCAGCGGCGGCGGTTTCCTCTACCATATGGAAGACAACCAGGTTGCCGTGGGGCTGATCATCGATCTCAACTACAAAAACCCGCATCTGAGCCCCTTTGATGAATTTCAGCGTTACAAGACCCACCCTGTCATCGCCAAGACCTTAAGCGGCGGCGAGCGTTTGAGCTATGGTGCCCGCGCCATCACCAAAGGGGGACTAAACTCTCTGCCCAAGATGAGCTTCCCAGGTGGTCTGGTAATAGGTTGTGATGCCGGGACACTCAACTTCGCCAAGATCAAGGGCACTCACACCGCCATCAAGAGCGGTATGCTGGCGGCCGAGACCCTGGCAGAAGGCCTTATCGCCGGAGTTGAAGGCGGAAAAGATCTCGACTGCTTCCAGGAGCGGCTGGAACAGAGCTGGCTCTTTGATGAGCTTTACCGTTCCCGTAACTTCGGCCCGGCCATGCACAAGTTCGGCACCTTCCTGGGGGGCGCCTTTAACTACATCGATCAAAACTGGTTTGGCGGCAAGTTCCCTGTGACCCTGAGAGACGAGCATCCCGACTATGCCCAGATGGCTGAAGCCAGCGCCTACAGCAAGATTGACTACCCCAAGCCGGACGGCAAGCTTAGCTTCGACAAGCTCTCTTCAGTTTATCTGTCCAATACCTTCCACGAGGAAGACCAACCCTGCCATTTGCGCTTGAAAGATGCCAATGTCCCTATTGCAGTCAACCTGGTGAAATACGATGAACCGGCGCAGCGCTATTGCCCTGCGGGTGTCTATGAGGTGGTTGAAGACGAGGGGCAACCCAAGTTTGTGATCAACAGCCAGAACTGCATTCACTGCAAGACCTGTGACATCAAGGACCCCAGCCAGAACATCACCTGGGTGACCCCCGAAGGGGGTGGTGGCCCTAACTATCCCAATATGTAATTAGTGACTGTAAGCCATAAGAACGCGTCTTTTAAGACGCGTTTTTTATTTACGCAAAAGCAATATTAGCACCTATTGATACATTAAGGCTTTTTGGTCATAATCCCGGTTCTACAATAAGATCCAGCCCCATAAAACAGCTGGCCTGCCTATACTCTACAAAGACTTACGGGGAAATCCCTGCCAATGCGTTAATTACTATGCTCAAGTGTAATTAACGTTAAATCAGTTAATGCTGTTGTCCACACTATAAGGATATGGATAGGCGGTCGCTATGAAACTCAAACTCACCATCAAACAAAAGATTCTACTGACAGTGACTCTGGCGGTACTGATGTCGACGATTTTAGTCGGTGTTCTCAGTCAACGCAGTGCCCGTAAGGTCGTTGAACAACGTATGCTCGACTCCGAACTGCCCAGCTTAATGCTACAGATCCGCAATAAATTAGATCTGGAAATCAGCACGCTGATGAATGGCGCCGAGCAACTGGCCCACAGTCAAATGCTCAGGCACTGGTTGGAACAGGGACGCCCCGAAGCCGAACTCCCTTTGGTCATCTCACAACTCAAGGACATGACTCGCCAGTATCACTTGGCGCAAGCTTCCTATGCCGATCGGGAAACAGCGGCCTATTACACCCAGGACGGCTTTTTGCGGATCCTCAATCAACAGCAGGACAGCTGGTTTTTCAACTACAGAGACAGCCGCCAGGAACGCATGTTGAATGTGTTCACCGAAGCCAACGGCGAGGTCAAACTCTTCATTAACTATCAACAGCCCAACGGTCGCGGCCTGGTGGGGCTGGCCAAGTCACTCGACGATATGGTGCGCCTGCTCAACTCCTTCAAGATAGAGCAAAGCGGCTATGTGTTCCTCACCGACAATCAGGGCAAGATCCAACTGCATCCGGACAAGAGCCTGACAGGCAAGCGCAGCCTGCAGGATCTCTACCCAGGCAATCTTAGCAAGCTGCTTGATAAAAGCGACTTCCAGCTGCTCGAAACCAAAGTTAATGGTACCGACATGCTGGTTGCCAGTAGCTATATTCCATCAATGGATTGGTATCTGGTAGCCCAGGTTCCTCAGGGGGAAATCTTTGCCCTGTTGCAAGAGGCAGCCTATCAAATTTTATTATGGACAGTGTTGATTGCCGCTGGCTTCATCTTCCTGGCGGTGATAGTGGCTGGCTCGGTTAGCCGTCCCATCAGCAAGGTGGCAGAAATGTTCCGCGACATAGGCGAAGGCGAAGGCGACTTGCGCCAACGTCTGCCGGTAGAGGGTGAGGATGAAATAGCCCAACTGGCCAAGGGCTTCAACAGCTTTATCTCCAAAATACAGGACTCTGTGGTCGAAGTGGCCGCCACCAGCGAACAGTTGGGGCTATCCGCCAAGGATGTCTCGGCGCAAGCCAAACAGACCATGAGCGACAGCCAGGATCAGAAAGACCGCACCATGATGGTGGTAACCGCCATCAACGAAATGGGGGCAACCGTTAACGAAATTGCCGCCAATGCGGCCCAGGCGGCGGTAACAGCCAAAGATGCCGACGGCGAATCGGCCACCGGCCAACAGGTGGTGACCCGTGCCCGCAATACCATTAACCAGTTGTCGCAGGATGTGGCTCAGGTCGGCGAGGTGATCGAATCACTGGCAACCCATACCAAGTCGATAGGCAGCATTCTGGATGTGATCCGTGCCATCTCAGAGCAAACCAACCTGCTGGCACTGAATGCCGCCATTGAGGCGGCTCGGGCCGGCGAAGCCGGCCGTGGTTTTGCAGTTGTGGCCGATGAAGTTCGCAACCTGGCTTCCCGCACTGCCGCCTCAACCGATGAGGTGCAGGTAATGATAGATAAGCTGCAGGCCGAAGCCGCCAGAGCCGTCAGTGCCATGGAGCTGAGTCGCAATCGATCCCATGAAGGCGTTCAGGCCGTGGATGAAGCCAGCCAGGCGCTCAGCGGTATCTCGGGGCAAATTGCCCAGATAAGCGATATGAATATCCAAGTGGCGGCAGCCACAGAGGAGCAATCCACTGTAGTGGAAGATATTAATCGTAACGTCAGTGAGATCAATGAGATAACCCAGCGCACAGCCCAGACCGCCGAAGCTGCCGCCGCGGCCAGTGACGCGCTCAATAATCTGGCCTACAGGTTGGATACCTTAGTCGCCCGCTTCAAGGTTTAGCCTCAGGTTCCCCAACGGCAGCCTTGCAACTGCCGTTGGGAATACTGAACCTCATTCCCGCAAAACCTTGAGTACACATGCAACTCCTGAATCTTGCTGCTGATTGGTATAACATAGCCGCAACTATCTTTCGGCTAATAAAAGAGTATTCATGGAACCACAGATAGAATGGGCGCTGTCACATATCGCCTGGCTGATGTTTATTCTGGCAGGACTCTTCTTTGTCTTGCAGCTTTGGCGTTGGCAGCAGCTATTGAAACATATACGGGTTCAGTATCCTGAACTGGTTCAAACAGATGAAAATGATTCACCCAATATAGCGATAAGAGTCAAACAGTCGCTGGATTCTGGCACTCTGGCCAACAGCCAGGATCCTGTGATTATTCGCTATCAGAAACAACAGAGCAGCCTTAGGCTTATTATGGCCATTTTACTCACTATTGGCTTTGTAATGGCTATATTCGAGTGAGCTAAACCCGTTAGTAACTGCGTCATTCAAAACAGACCATAGATGAATATAAGTTATCTATGGTCTGTTTTATCAACCCAAAGTTCTGCTAGTGTTCCAAGGTTATTGTTTGGGCCAGGGAAAGCTCACCTCAGGCTGCTCGCCATAACAGGTGGGGCGTCTTGGGCAAACCGCACCTCTGGAGCAGATCAATCTGGCATCGCCGGCAATCCCACGCTCGACCCAATTGATATTGAGGATCCGCGCAACCGTCAGCAGTTGCTGTTTTATCTTTCTGGGAATGGCGCCTTCTCCGCCCTGCTCGACACAAGCCTGTTTAAGATCTTGCGCCAATGACAAGGCATCTTCCCCTTGGGCCTCTATGGCAGGATTGAGATCTATCCCGGCACAAAGCACATGGTGATTGCCGGCCAAGTCTTTGACCTTGACCGATTCACAACAATAGATCCTGGGTTGTTGCTCCACATCCAGAATGGATATCTGCGCCGAACTGCCCTCCTTGGGCTCGGTGATCATTCGAAATACCGCCCAGTGCTGACAAGGGTCGGCCACCGCCCGCATATTCCCCCAGGGTAGCGGAATACCGTTGCCCCGATACACAGCTTTTAGCTTGCCCGGAGCATAGGCATCGAAATAGTGCCAGTGAGGATAAGGTGAAACCCCGGTCATACGCCGCATCGCTACCGAGGGAGAAACCCCCGCCAATCGGTGAGCATCTATCTCGTAGCCATATCTGTCCAGCAGTTGTCTGAATGCCACCTTGGGGCAGAGCAAGGCCCCGGCAAAGAAACTGGCCTCAAAGCCACGCCAGGCCTGGAGTATATCCTGGGCATTAAGAGACGAACTCTGGATCTGGGGATCGGTTTCACTGAAACCACTGCGGCCCACGGTCAACACATTGCTCAGCCCATCGCGGTTATGCAGCACACAGTGACCTATATGCACCGCCAAATCGTACTTGAGCCTGGTTGGTTGAGACTTGAGGATCTCGTTGAGAAATAGCGTTCCCGGCGGCTCCATGTAAGAGGTCACCAACTCTCCGGTACATATCCCCTGGGCATCCGTCAGCTGTTTTGCCGGCCGGGCGAACCATTGGATCTTCAGTCCCTGCGCCGCGGCGAGATCCAGCATCTCTTCTACCGACAAGGGCAGACGCTTCTTACCCACCTCTTCGGCGGCCCGTTCCAGATCGGGGAAATGGTTTTGATGATGTTCCTGATGGGCGCGGATCAATAGGTGGGCAAACTGGCGGCCGCTGATCCCCGTTTGTGACAGCATCTCGGGAATGGCTATCTGCAGAATATCATTGGAAAACAGGAAGCCGGGCTCCAGCGGCATACCACTGACACCACCGCGTCGCCCCTTGTCCGGGGTGATAGCTTGCTCCTCCGGCGCATCGTCCAGAAACCAACTCACCTCTTTTTGAAAAACTGCAGCTATGACCGCCAGCATACCTGCACTGGGAACACGCTTGCCCCTTTCGATCATCGACAAGTATGACACAGACGGCGCCGACTCAGGATCGACCCTGACACAGCGTGCCGACAAATCTTCCATAGTTAAGTGATTGCGTTTTCTGAGGTTTCTTATTTTAGTTCCCAGAAAATGTGACTTACGGATCAGGCTTTGGTCTTGGCGCATTTTGTAAAATTCACACTGTAAAATTTTTATTGTGAAATTGTAATCAAAAAACCGCTAGCCTACAAATTAAGCAATTCACCGGAATTGTCCGGCCATGAGGCAAAGGTGCCACCTGGTCAAGGAAAGCAAAACACGAGGGCGAGACGATGAACATCTCCACTATGCAGCAAAAAATCAATCAAGAGCACAACCCTTTCATCGCCGAAGCCGTCTTTGCCGTGGAAGCACTCGGTGAACGCCATATCGCCGACAAGATGGCCAATGCCAAGCAACTGCTTGACCGGCTGTTCCCACTGGCAAACGGCTCACATGCCGAGGTGGTTTGCTATGTAGTCTACTATCAGCATCTCTTGGCCTGCTTTGCCGATGGCAGCCAGTGTGGCCTCAAACAGCCACAACAGTTTGTTGCCCTAAGCGGCCACCGCAGCGAACCAGAAGCCATATTGCTCAAGGATGATCGCGACTGTCACCTGGAGCTAAGTTTCGACCGCCAAGGCTGTGTCGGCAGCCGCGACTGCGCCGCCATTGAAGACATTCAGCTGGAACGCTGTCTTATCGATGGCCGCTGTCAGGACAACAGACTCAAACGTGAGTGGATTAGCCTGTTGCACAATGATGGCGGTCAGCCACGCAGCAATAAGTGCTGCAAGCGCTTTACCACTAAAGATGGCCATGAATATCAGTTGTCTTCACGGGTCTAATCGCAACAGAGCGTCATAGGCACTTGGCCCGAAACTTGTGCCAGAAATAACATCGACTCAGGATCGGGGAACTGGCTTCCCTGGTCCTGTTGTTTTAGTCAGAGATTCAGCAAAACTTACGCTGGATATTAAGTTAATTTTAGTTTTCCTAGCATTTTGCCTCACTTATACTAACGCTCCCGGAATTTTACTATCTCTTATCCATGAGCCAACTGCAGAAAAAGTGGCTGTTTTGCCTGCTTGCCCTCGCCTGCCTACACCCCGCCATCTCCTCACCTCTGGCACTCTTGGTGGGATTTGTGCTGGCTAATCTCGGCTGGTTGCCATCGGACTGGGATCTGGGGAAACTGACCAAAAAACTGCTGGCCATCTCCATTGTCGGCCTGGGTTTTGGCATTCCGCTGCAACAGGCGATCGACGCCTCTGTAGGCAATTTGCCGTTAATCCTGGGATCAATATTGCTGACCCTGCTGGCGGGCACGGCGTTGACTCGGGTTTTGGGGTTGGATAGGCGAGTCGGTCACTTGATTGCCAGTGGCACCGCCATCTGTGGTGGCAGCGCCATCGCAGCTGTGGCACCGGCTATCAATGCCCGCAACGAACAAACCGCCATTGCACTGGCCTGCGTCTTTGTACTCAACTCGGTTGCGCTGTTCATTTTTCCAGTGATAGGTCATCTGCTGCAATTAAGTCAACATGACTTCGGGGTTTGGAGCGCCATCGCCATTCATGACACCTCTTCCGTGGTGGGCGCCGCGTCCGCCTATGGTGAAGAAGCACTTAAGACAGCAACCACCATCAAACTGGCACGTGCCTTGTGGATAGTGCCTCTGGCGGCTATCAGCGCCTTGTTATTTGGTGGCAAGGGTAAACTCAATATTCCCGGATTTATTCTGTTTTACTGCCTGGCTATCGCCATCACCAGTTTGTTGCCGCAAGGCCAATTTATCTATCAGGAGCTATTTGCGCTGGCAAAGCGTGCCCTGGTGGTGTGTTTGTTCCTGATTGGCTGCGGTATCACCTTCAGGAAACTACAGCAAAGTGGTAGTAAGCCCTTACTTATCGGCGTGATCCTCTGGCTGTTTATCGGCAGTTCGTCTCTTGGTTATATTCTCTGGCAGGGTTGAAAACAGGTAACAAAAGCCTGCGAAGGCGCTGAGTTCAATCAGGGCCCGCAACAAGCCTTGGGTCTGGGTCGATGCCAGTACCACCAGTAAGAGAAACAGCAAGATATAGCCAGGCTTCACCGCCACCTCCACAGTTAAATAATGCCGCTATTATTGGTGTCTGTGGAGCCTGGGTGCCAATATCGATTCTCGATAATAAATAACCCAAAGCACTAAGAAAAAATTTTTTATACCTTTTTATGGCAGAAGACCTGCTCTCTGTGACAGCGATAGTCTGGTAGCAATAAGAAAAGTTGCCGGGGAAATGCCTAATCCTACTCGCTCAGCAGCCACTGGATTGGCTTCAATAAACGCGGATAAAACCGCTTTCAAAACGACAGATGCCAATTGTGTCTTAGGCCGCCTGTGAAGCATCGGTGCTAGCAACGGGCTGAATAAAATCTTCCATAAACCAGGCACAGAAGGTATGGCGGCCATCGACATCCGCCTTGGCGTAAATTGCCGAGGCCTGCTGTCGCACCGTCTTCTCCTTGGTACTGCGAACACTGGCAATCTCCTTGAAACTCAAGCCTTTCAACAGTAATAAAGCCACTTCCTGCTCACTGCGGGTCAGCGACCAGAGTTCAAATTGTTGCTGTACCGCCTGAGTGTATTCCTGGCGGGCGGCTTGCATTCGGCTGGAGATGTTGCAGATCCTGGCGTCGGCATTGGCCAACTTTGACTTGAGTAGCTGCATCTCGCGGCTACGGCGGATCAGATCAAAACTGATATACAAGGCACCACAGGCAGAAAGAGCCACCAGAATGCTCTCCTGCACTATATGATAAGTCGGCACTCCGAGCTGCATATCTGACAACACATCCAGCAAATTCAGCGTCATGATCACACTGAGCAGCCCTATCATCACCAGATCCTTCATTGGCACAACTCCCGACTAATAATCTTCAAAAACATACAGTTAAATTATGGTACATATGTCCCATAAGCCCAAATATGATACATGTTGCCGAAGACGACAAGCCAAATCAGTGCCAGGCTGGCGGCAGATATTTCCCCAAGAGAAACTCCCATGAAAATCCGCCCCCTCTACCTGGGCTGTAGCCTGCTGTTAATGGTGTTTCAGCTGAGAGCGGCCCCGGAAACAGACAGAGACGCCCTTTTGTCCCTAAGTCAAAACAGGCTGCACACCTCTTCGGCACAATTGGCTCCAATATATCACAGCTCGGACTGGCTGGCAGGGCTGCCAAGCATCAGTTTGAGCCATCTTGGCAGCCTGGAAAGCCACAACAACTATGAGCAGGAGCTCTCGCTCAACCTGCCTTTTCAGTCGCCGGCCATGCAGCGCCAGAACGCCAAACTCAAGCCCATTAACGAACGCATGCTGGAATTGCAGAGCCAATTGCAGCGCCTCTATCTCTCTGGACTATTGCGTCAGTATTGGTGGCAACAGGCACAAGCCGAGCAGGAACTGGCGCAACTGCGCCACAAGCAACAAGTACTGCAGCAACTGTTGCAGCGGCAACAAGCCCTGAGCCGAAGTGGTGAAATGCCGGCAACTGCGGTACTGCTATTAAAACGTGAACTGCTGGAGTTGTCGCTCGCAAAGCTCCCACTGGAGCAGCAGCGACAAGAGGCCAATGAGGCACTCAAGCGCCTGACCGGGCTGCAACAGCTGCCATCGCTGGATGAAAGTGACACCCCACTGCCGAATGATGCCGGTGCCGGGCATCCCATGTGGCAATTGCTGGCGCTGCAGCAGCAACGTCAACAGCTCACCACAAACACCCAACTCGAAGGAGATGACACTCCTTGGTTGGTTTCAGTCACGGCCAAAAACACTGCAACTCTGGGACAAGATGAACAGTCTCTGGGTCTGGCACTGGAGATCCCTTTGCCTGTTGGCAACGGCCTGAACCAGCAACAGCTTGGCGAGTTGCAGCAACAAAGACTGCAACTGGAGCAACAGCAACAACAGCAGCTACTGCAGAGCCAACTGCAGTTGCAACAACTCAAACAGCGCCAAGCCCAACTACAACAACAGCAGCAAGGGCTGGAACAAGCCGTGCAGCTGAGCAAACAGCTCAGCCAAACCCTGCTGACCACGGCCGAACAAGGCCCAGCCCAGTATGAATCCTGGCTGCGGCGCCACCTTGAGGCCCTGGATACCCAAGCCAGGCTGTCGCTCAACCATCTGGCACAAGCCCAGCTGCATTCCCAACAACTGCAAGCGCTCGGAGTTACCCTATGACCCCTAAAACCCTGGTTGGCACACTGGTGTCGACCCTGTTCTTCTCCCCGCTGTGGGCGCAGGAAATTTCGGTTGCTGACCTCGGCAAGCTGACACTCAGCTTCACCTCAGTGAACCAAGTACAACAGATAGAGGCCGCCCCTGTACCGGCAATATTGGCGGCTCAGCCCGGCAGCAGCTTCTATCTCACGGCACCGGAAACCATCCAACAGCGACGCTGGTTGGTGGCCGAAGGAGAATGGGTCGATGAAGGTCAAGCACTGGTGCAACTTAAGGGCGCCGAAATTGCCCACTTTCAACTGCAATTTGCCGCCGCCGAAGCGGCATTCAAGCTCGCCAAGCAACGCTATGATCGCAACCAAAAGCTGCGGGCCAACGGCGCCATAGGTGCCGAAACCTGGTCGCAGATAAGCCGCCAGTATTTCGACGCTTTGCTGCAATATGAACACCTGCAGCATTTCAGTGAATTGCTTAAGCCGGGGAACAATCCCGAGGCTCTGATATTGCACGCGCCCATGGCCGGACTGCTGCAATATGGCGATAGCAGTGAACCGCTGATGAGCGGCGCCCCACTGCTGGGGATACTACCCGCCGACGAACTCAGGCTTAAGCTGCGTTTACCCCTGGCCCAGAAAGACAGTGTCAATGCCGTGATGGCCGGAGAGTGCCAGCTGCTGATAAGCCGCAAGGACCAGTTGGCCAAACAGGGCTTTGTCGATGCCTGGAGCCAGGCCGTTCCCCCAAGCTGCGGCCTGCAACCCGGGCAGCAGTTGCAGGTTATTCCGCTGCAGGCCATCAATGCCCTGGTGGTGCCCAAGCAGAGTCTCTATTCCTGGGGCACTGGCAGCCAGGTGCTGAGTCACAGCCAAAATAAACTGCGACCAACCGACGTGCAGGTTATAGGTGCCAGCGCCGACAGCTACTTCCTGGCACCCAATGAAACTCTGGTCGGTGCCGAGGTGCTGAGCGACTCAGTGGCGGCCGTCAAAGGCATACTCCTGGGTTTGGGGGGCGAATAGCATGCTCAGTGCCATTATCCGTTTCTCCCTGACTCAAAGGCTGTTTACCCTGATAACAGCGCTGCTGCTCTGTGGTGCCGGCGCCTATTCCTGGTTGGGGCTGCCGCTGGACGCCTTCCCGGATATCTCGCCGACCCAGGTGAAAATCATCCTCAAGGCTCCCGGCATGACAGCCGAAGAGATAGAAGCCCAGGTGACAGTACCTGTTGAGACTGAGCTACTGGGGATCCCCAAGCAGGCGATACTGCGTTCCACCAGCAAGTATGCAATTACCGATATCACCCTGGACTTCAACGAAGGCACAGATATTTACTGGGCCAGACAACAGGTGAGTGAACGCTTGGCGGCGGTATGGGACAAGTTGCCCGCCGATCTGGAAGGCGGCGTTGCCCCCATGAGCACCCCGCTCAGTGAAATCTTTATGTTTTCGCTGGAGAATCCCTCGCTGTCGCTACTGGAGCGCCGTCAGTTGCTGGAATGGGAAGTCAGGCCGCTGCTGCGTACCGTGCCCGGAGTCGCCGATGTCAACATTCTCGGCGGTTTTGCCAAGACACTGCAGATCACCCCGGATCCCGTCGCTCTGGCTCAGGCCGGTATCAGCCAGGAAGAGTTGATAGCCCGTATTGAGAGCAACAACAGCAACACGGGTGCCGGACGCATCACGCTCGGGACAGATAACCTGACGGTTCGCACCGAAGGGCGCATCGACTCGCTGGAGGCCCTGCAACAACTGGTGATTGCCACCAATCAGGGCGGCAGCTATCGCCTGCAAGACCTTGCAAAAGTCGAAATAGGTCATCTCAGCCGCTACGGCGCCGTGACCCGTAATGGTGAAGAAACCACAGAGGCCTTGATCGTCGGCCTCAAGGATGCCAATACCGATCAGGTCATCAAACTGGTACGGGAAAAGCTGGCCCAGATAGAAAAAACTCTGCCTCCCGGCAGCCAGCTGAATGTGTTCTACGACAGGGCCAACCTGATAGATACAGCCATAGGCACCATTTCAGATGCCCTGTTTCAGGCCGTGGTATTGGTTATTCTGCTGCTAGCGCTGTTTCTCGGCAATTTGCGCGCTGCATTGGTGGTATCACTGTCGCTGCCGCTGGCGGCGCTGGCCACCTTTATGCTGATGCGTTACTTCAATCTGTCGGCCAACCTGATGAGTCTCGGCGGCCTGGTGATCGCCATCGGCATGTTAGTGGACTCCTCCGTGGTGGTGGTGGAGAACATGGTCAACCAAATTGCCGGCGGCAAACGCCTGCCCAGGCTGCACCTCATCTACCGCGCCACCAAAGATGTGGCCGTGCCTGTGGTGTCCGGCACCCTGATAGTGATCATAGTCTTCTCACCGCTACTGACCCTCAGCGGCCTCGAAGGCAAGCTGTTCACCCCAGTGGCTATCACCATAGTGTTTGCCATGCTGTCGGCACTGGCACTGTCGCTGACGGTGATCCCCGTGCTGGCCTCCTATCTGGTCAATGAAAAAGCGGCCAACGAACCCAAGGCCATTGGCTGGCTCAAGGCGCGCTACCTGCTCAGTCTGCAGTGGGTGTTACTGCACGGTAAGGCTTTTTGCGCCACGGCACTGGTGGCACTGGTACTGAGCCTGGGGCTGTTTACTCAGGTGGGTAAAACCTTTATGCCGACCCTGGATGAGGGTGACATTATTCTGCAGTTGGAGAAGTCCCCGTCGATTTCGCTGCAGGCCTCGCTGGCACTGGATACTCAGATAGAGCAGCACCTGCTGACCACTGTACCCGAGATACGCCAGTTGGTCGCCCGCACCGGCGCCGATGAGCTGGGTCTGGATCCCATGGGACTGAATGAAACCGATGTTTTCATGGAACTTAAACCCGTGGAGGAGTGGCGCTTTGCCAGCAAGGAGGAGCTTATTGATGCCATACGCACCGAAGTGCTCAAGTTTCCGGGGATCAATTTCAACTTCACCCAACCTATCCAGATGCGGGTCTCCGAGATGCTTACCGGCAGCATAGGCGATGTGGCGATTAAAATTTTCGGTGAAGATCTTGAGACGCTTTCAAGATTGGCCAGCGAGACAGCACACCTGACCAGCGCCACTCGCGGCAGCCAGGATGTCAAAACCGCCATGACCGAAGGCAGCCCCTTTATCAACCTCCGTCTCAAGGAGGGTTTGGCCCGCAGTTACAACATGAGTGCCGATGAATTTGGTCGATATCTCAAGAGCCAACTGGAAGGCCTGGCCATAACTGAGATAATCCAGGGCAAGAAGCGAACTCCCGTGCTGATCGCCCAGGCAGCAGATGGCATCAACAGCCTGCCGCAACTGGAGCAAAGGCTATTGGTGATGCCGGATGCCAGCCTCAGGCCCCTTGGTGAACTGGCGCAAATAAGCTATCGCGAAGGGCCAATACTGATTGAACGCGAGCAAGGCAACCGCTTTGCCGTGGTCACCACCAATGTCAGCGGCCGCGATATCGTCGGCTTTGTCGAAGAACTACAGGGCAAGCTGGCCGCTGAGCTATCTCTGCCCAGCGGTTACAGCCTGAATTTCGGCGGCGAATTCGAGAACCAGCAACGGGCGACCCGTAACCTGCTGTTGGTGGTGCCCGTGGCGCTGATGCTGATCAACCTGATCCTGTTCACCACCTTCGGCAATATTTCCAAAGCCTTGCTAATCCTGGCCAACGTCCCCTTTGCCATGATGGGCGGTATCTTCAGCCTGTTTATCTCGGGCGAATACCTGTCGGTGCCGGCCTCAGTGGGCTTTATCGCCCTGCTGGGGGTAGCCGTGCTCAACGGCGTGGTGATGGTCAGTTACTATGAACAGTCGCGGCATCTGTTTGCCAGCCTCAGTGAACGGGTCGAACAAGGTGCCGCCCGCCGACTGCGGCCGATTCTGATGACGGCCACCACCGCCATGTTCGGCCTGATCCCGCTGGCCTTTGCCACCGGGCCCGGCGCCGAAATTCAAAGGCCGCTGGCAATCGTGGTCATAGGCGGGCTGATCACCTCCACTATCACCACCCTCTATTTGTTGCCGCTGCTGTATCAAACCCTGGAGAAACGCCAATGAAACAACTCTTGGTGCTGATAGTGCAGCACAATCTAAAAGACGATGTGGTCGACACCCTGATGTCGCTGGACTACCTCTCCGGCTTCAGCCTGATCAATATCTGTGGCTTCAGCCGCGAGCACAGCCACTTCAATCTCAAGGAACAGGTGGAAGGTTATCGGGAATTCTACAAGTTCGAGGTGATGCATCCGCAAGAGTCACAGCAGGCGCTGCTGCAAACCCTGGCGGAGGTCTGCCGCCACAACCCCTGCCGCTATTGGATAGTACCGATAGCGACAGACGGCGTGCTGGGTCAGGACTGACGGGGTTTAAGCCAATACTGGCCGGCAATAGCCAACAGGCAATAACCGAGGAAGAACCAAAAGCCCGACTCCAGGCTGGCGTGGGTGTGAACCAAATCGCCCATGCCGGCCGAGGCGTTGCCGGCCATATAAGTGATAATAAGTGCCACCACAAATACGTCGGCCATGGACCATTTGGCGATGGCCGCGGTAATACTGTCGATGATCTGCCGCACCTTACTGGACAGCGGCGCCTGAGCCAGCAGCATCAGCCCCAGCTTGCAGGCCGGCACTATCACGGAAAACAGCATCACCAGCGCCGCCACCAGGTTATTGCCGTGTTGATGCAGCTCGGTCACTGTGCCCCAGATACTGCGGGTCTTGTTGAACACCTCCATTTCACCTTGAAGGTTGTTAAGCCCCAACATACCGCTAATCATCGCCAGCATTCCCCTGGCACTGTCGCGCCCGGAACCATCACTGACGGCTTCGGCAATCATGTCCAACCCGGCTTCGGTCAGCTCGGCCTTTTCTACCGTGCCGCTGACAGTCAAAATAGGTTGAGTCACCCCGGGGATCAGCAAGGCCAGCGACAATAATAGGGTCATGATAGGTAAAATTCGGCGCATCGGGGTCACTCCACAAACTCAACAAAAAGGCCCACCACTCGGCGGGCCCATCAGTTTACCCAGTTTACCGCCAGATCAATAGAAGGGCTTGGGGTCGACATCCAAAGAGCTGGGCGATACACCTCTGTCTATGTTGAGATCCGACTTTTGCAGATCCACCATGGTCACATCGGTATATCGCTTAAACTTCAATGAATAGAAGCATTTGACTATGGGGTGCAACACATCCCTGTCTTTGGATTCCCAGACTATGCCCACTCGGCCATCGGACAGTTGCACCAATGAACCGACCGGGTAGACACCGATACAACGAATAAACTCATACACCAGGCTCTCATCCAGATGAAAGGGCGTCAGACTGAGCAGAATTTTAAAGGCAGCTGCCGGGCTCATCGCCTCTTTATAGCAGCGGGTGGCGGTAAGGGCATCATAGATATCCACGATACAGCTCATACGCCCATGCAGCGGCAATGCATCTCCAGTCAGGCCCTGTGGGTAACCACGACCATCGAGTTTTTCGTGGTGCATCAGGCACACATCCTTGCTCACTTGAGACAAGCCCTTGGCCTGTTCCATAATCTCGATGGCGTAGACTTGGTGCAGCTTCATGTGCTCAAACTCTTCCGGCGTCAGCTTGCCCGGCTTGTGCAGTATCTTGTTATCCACCTTGATCTTGCCGATATCGTGGAGAATACCGCCGATGGCCAGCTGCCTGAGCATCTCGCGATCCAGCTTGAGATATTTACCAAAGGTGATCAGCAGGAAGGCAACATTGACCGAATGTTCCAGTAAGTAGGCATCTTTGGTTCTCAGCGCCGATATGCACTTCATCGCATCAGAGTCGAGCATCACCGACTCGATCATATTGTCTGCCAATGCCGCAAACGGCTCGACTTCTATCGCCTTGCCTTCGAAGGTTTCACTGAGGACTTTACGCACCAAGCCCTTGGCTTCTGTCAGTAGCTGTTTGGCCTGACCTCTTGCCAATTCAGGATTAACCGAGGTTTTACGAGTATGGTTATCGCAAACGGGGCGCTGTTTTTTCAGGCCGCAGTTGTCGCTGGAACGCTCAACATCAACCCAGACAAAACGGATGCCGCTGTTGCTGAGTTGAGTGATCGCCTGACGGCTCCTGATCTGGCCGGCATTGGCGACAGCTAACCGGCCATTGTTCTCAATGGCCGACACATACATGCCTATCCCCAATCGGGTAACGGGCAACTTCAACAGGGCTGCTGTCGGAACCGCATCAGTCATTCTTTCACTCCGGCAAATGCTTCTGTCCTCATCCGAACAACGTTTGTCAGGGGTTAACGACTCTCCAAAAAATGTCACTCGGCTTTGCCGTATTCTAGAAGCCAAATCCGGAAATGCCTATGCACCTAAGGGGGTAAAGTTTGCCTTTATGATGCCAATCTCACTCAGGTATAGGGCCAAGACACTGAAAACCTTCACTCAACCAACGGCGATACTGACAGTTGTAACAGGAGCGGGTTATATCGTCTATCTGCTCGTCTTCGTCGTCTTCGGCAAAACAAGCACATTGGATGGCTACCTCGCGGGCAGCCTGCAGATTGCTGTTGCCACCGAGAAACAAACGTTTACCCTGCTTGAGTTCAAACCATTGCTGCATTCAGAACTCCTTCAGTTCCTGTTTACCGGCATTGTGCCACTCGGCGCCACGTTTGCTGACCAGGAGGGCAAACTTGTGTTCGGCCCACACGGCTTTAACCTTGCCGCTAAGCCAGACAGAGTCGGTTTCCTGCAACCATTCACCTGTGGTAGTCAATACGCCATCCAGCTCAGAGCGCTTTAGTATGTCGGCAACGCCAAAAGGCGCGGCTTCATCTGTCTGACCCAATTTCAGTTGGCCTTTCACCCGGCCATCATTACCTGTAAGCCTGAGCCCAAGGCCCGCCAGAGCGCCGATAACGCCCTGCCCTGTGCCGCCGTGCTCGCTGAGACTGATACCCAAGTGTTTAGCCAAGCCGTAGGCTTGTTCCTTGGTCTTGACCTCTTGCTTGGCCTCACGGCCAAAAGCCATCAGCACGTCCTGACCGCTGAAATCGGCCAGAGACAAGAGCGCCAACCCAGGGTCGGCCGCGCTGGCAGACTCCCTGAGCAAATGAGCTATAGCCAACTCACGGATCGCCTCTAAGGTAAGCTCACCGCGATAACCAAAGCACATGGCACTATTGTGGGAAGTGTAAGGAATATCCGGATGCACATAGAGCTGATGCCGGGTCACCAGGGAGGTTTGCCCGCCTTGCTGGGTCAACAATTCAGCTATCTCGGCAGCTATCTCGCCGGTGCCTTTGGTGCCAATATCATCGGTATCGTCTATACAAATCAGCCAATCTTTCATCAATAAACCTTAATCAATCTGTCTGGGTATCTTTGTGGAGGAGATCGTGAGCCTTGAGGCGTCTCAAAACGGGAGGCACCAACAGGGCCCCGACTATGGCAAAGGCTCCACCTTGTAAACACTTGAGACCAAAGCGCACCAAGGCCACCTGTTCACTCATGCCCACCAGCAAATCCTCTACCAGCCCTTTAGCGGCCCAGGCGATACAGCCCACCAATGCCAGGGCGATGAAACGCCAGCGCAAGTTGAAAGCATTGGCCAGCAGCAGAAGCGCCAGGTCCATCGACACAGCCGGAACCACAAATTTGAGCAGAATAAGCGGGCCGCCTTTGCCCACGCCCAAGGTCATGGCAACCACTCCGGCCAAGGCGCCGCAAGCTGTCATGGCGCCCATGCGTCCGACAATGCCGTAACAGGTGAGATAGAAAAAGCTCATCAGCAACATAGAATGTCCCGACAAGCCGAGTTTCAGCCTGAGCATACTCTTGACTGCCACCAATAAGGTGGCACAAAAGCCGATGAAGAGCGCATCCTGCAATTGAAATCCTTTGATTTTATTTGTTGCCATGTTCGCTCCGGTTGTCCTGCCAATGGGTCGGCTTGGAAGTGTGGCCAAAGTGGCGACTCTTGGCGGCAAGCGCCATCTGTTTGGCCAATTTAAGCAGTTGGATCAAGAGGGGGAATAACACACAGTAGGCCAGTTCAGGCCAGTTGCGGGGGTTGAGCAGTTGCTTGGGCGCAATTCGGGCACCACGCAGCCGCTGCAGTTGGTAGATCTCGGCGATCTCCTGGGTCATAAAGGGCAGCAGACCTATAGAAGCGGCCACCACGAAGGCCCATTTAGCCGGCATGACCAGGCATAACACCTCACCGATCCGCTCCGGGCGCACGGTAACCGATAGCCACCATCCCGGCAGCAGCGCCAGGGTGATACGGGCCACCGCCAAGGTACCTTGTCCCAGCTGCTCGCCGCCATGCATCAGTGCATACAGCCCCAAAGTAAAACCGAGTTGCAGCAGAACAAAACGGATTACCCCGCCTATGGCACCGCGCTGCAGCATGCCATGAACCACCAAGATCAGATTAATGGCCGCCAGCCAGGGAAGCTGCGCCTGAGGCAAGAGAAAGGCTGCCGATGACAGAGTCACTACCAAGAACAAGGCCGTGGCACTGCCCCACAAACCTAAATCCAGCCCCTTGGGAGAAGCACGGCCGTGGCGCCGTCCTTTAACCCACACAGGCAACCTCCTCTGGGGCAAACTCGATTTCCAGTTGGCCTTGTTGCAACTGCCACAGCTGACTACAAGGTAACCCCGGCAGGGGTCTGTGGCTGGCAATCACTATGCTGCCGCCCTGTTCCCGCAGATAGTTGAGTATCTGCCAAAGCTGCCCCAGATGTTTGCCATCCAACCCCGCCAAGGGGTCGTCCAACAGCATCAAGCTGGGGGTTAAACAAGCGATAGAGGCCAGGGCAATCAAGTGCTGCTGCCCATAGGAAAGCGTATGGGGCGAGCTTTGGGCAAGATGCAGCAAGTCGAGCTGCTCAAGCAGGCTCTCGGCCCGGGACAGCGGCAGGTCGAAGCGGCGCAGGCTGAACTGCATCTCCTCTATGACTGTGGCTTCAAACAACTGACGGTTGGGGCGCTGCATCAACAGGCCTAGCATGGGGCCATAGGCACCAGGCTTGGGCTTACGGCCAAAGACCCGCAGTGGCATCGACGCCACCGCGGGTTGAATACCGGCTATCGCCTTCAGCAGGCTGCTCTTGCCCGAGCCGTTGTTACCCACCAGAGTAACCAGCTCACCGGCGCCCAAAGACAGGCCCTGCTGACACACAAACAGGGGCGAATGCCCCTGATAACGAAATTCAAATGAAGTGGCACTGACCAGTTCCCGACTTCGGTCCGGCTCCAGGCGTTTCAAATGGCTGGCGGATTCGACCCGGTAACTGCCGGGTAACAGGCGCCCTTGGTCCAGGTACCAGAAGTGTTCAACAACTGAGGAAAAAGCCTGGGGATTATGCTCCACCAGTACCACAGCCATACCTTCCGCCAGCAGGTTACGGATTACTGCCAGCAGTTCATCGACACCGGCGTCATCCAACTGCGCCCAAGGTTCATCCAACAGCAGTACCGCAGGCTCACTCACCAACTGGGCAGCGATCATCAGGCGATATTTCTGTCCGAGAGACAGCTTGCTGACTTGAGTTTCCAGCGAGACAAACAGCCCCACCCGGCGCAATGCATGCTGCACTCTGGAGATCATCTGGCCGCTGGGCACACCGAGGTTTTCCAAGGCAAAGGCCACTTCGGCCCCGACGGTCTGGCGCAGTATCTGCACCTGGGGATCTTGCATCACCAGGCCCACCAACAACCCCTGACGGCGGAAAATGCCGCCTTCACAGGGACGCCGTTGCAGCCCGGCAAGCAAAGCCAGCAGACTGGATTTACCCGAACCCGTGGGACCACTGATGCAGTGGCAGGAGCCGGATTCTATTTTTAGATCCAGATCCCTCAATATCAAGGGCTGCAAACAGCCATGATTGAAATTGATCCCTTCGAGTTCGAGTAAGCGCATTATCAGATCTGCCAGTTAATCCCAACAAAGACTTGTCTACCTGCCTGAGGCAGAGAATCGCTCTGATAGTAGTTCTCGTCCAGCAGGTTGGTGGCTCGTAAATAGAGCTCTAGCTTATCTTTAAGCAAAGGCTGTACCAGATTGATGTCTACCAGGGTGTAATCATCCAGTGATTTCTCCTGCCACACCTTCTGACCGCCGATCTTCTCCTGCTCGTAGTAGTTCTGATCCATGATGCGTTCCACATTCAGGTGGATTCGGGTCTCGGTAGGCAGCTTGTAACCCAGTTGGAAGCGCAGCTGGTGCTTGGGACGATAGTCCAGACCATCAAAACCTGTGCTGCTGTCTCTGTCTTCGGCATGCAGATAGCTGTAACTCAGGCTCAGATCCAGATTCTCTATGCTGTTATTGGACAGCACAGTATCCAAACCCTGGAAGCGATAGTTGCCCATGTTCTGATACATGCCGCTGGCATCTTTGGCAATGTAATCATCGGCATCTGTGTGATAGAGATAGAGTTGCAGCTCGGTATTCATACCCAGGCCTTGCTCCAGTCCCAACTCAACATGCTTGGAGATTTCCGTCTCCAGTTCCTGATTGCCTGAAGACAGGGAGTACAGGTTGCGCATGGATGGGAAACGCACCTTCCGAGCCACACTCAGGCTCAGGCGGGTATCGTCAGCCGCTTGCCAGAAACCTGAGGCCAGCGCCGAGTAATCGTTCTCGTTGCCTTCGGTCTTGTCCATATCGTGGTAAGCGCCGCCCAGAGTAAAGCCCCAATCGCCTTCCGACTGGAACTGATACTCGGCCGCCGCAGTATAAACCCAGGCCGAATCATCGAAAGACTCACCGCTGCCACCACCTGAGCCATTACCGCCACCGGAACCTGTACCACCACCTGAGCCGTTACCGCCGCCTGAACCAGTACCACCACCTGAGCCGTTACCGCCGCCTGAACCAGTACCACCACCTGAGCCGTTACCGCCGCCTGAACCAGTACCACCACCTGAGCCGTTACCGCCGCCTGAACCAGTACCACCACCTGAGCCGTTACCGCCGCCTGAACCAGTACCACCACCTGAGCCGTTACCGCCGCCTGAACCAGTACCACCACCTGAGCCGTTACCGCCGCCTGAACCAGTACCACCACCTGAGCCGTTACCGCCGCCTGAACCAGTACCACCACCTGAGCCGTTACCGCCGCCTGAACCAGTACCACCACCTGAGCCGTTACCGCCGCCTGAACCAGTACCACCACCTGAGCCGTTACCGCCGCCTGAACCAGTACCACCACCTGAGCCGTTACCGCCGCCTGAACCAGTACCACCACCTGAGCCGTTACCGCCGCCTGAACCAGTACCACCACCTGAGCCGTTACCGCCGCCTGAACCAGTACCACCACCTGAGCCGTTACCGCCGCCTGAACCAGTACCACCACCTGAGCCGTTACCGCCGCCTGAACCAGTACCACCACCTGAGCCGTTACCGCCGCCTGAACCAGTACCACCACCTGAGCCGTTACCGCCGCCTGAACCAGTACCACCACCTGAGCCCTTGGCTGCTGCAACCTTGCTGCTGCCGGACTTGGAGGAACCTAAGCTTTCGGCTACCGCTTCCCAGCTCTGCTTTTCAGCAATCACAGAGGTGGTCAGGATACCCGCGGTGTCGAAGTCGGTGATCAGCTGCAGGTTTGCCCCCTGTACTTTGGAGCGGCCGTCCTGAGACTGGGTCAGCTCAGCGTAGCTGTTGTCACCGTACACGGTTTCATAGGTGTCGCTCTGGTTGTGATAACCAAAACCCCGGAAAGTGAAAGTATCATTGAACTTATGTGCCAGACCCAGCTGGAAAGTCTGTGAATCATAGTCATCGACACGCTCAAACTTCACCCGGCCGCTGCCGCTGCCATCTCTTGGTGGCTTGCCCCACTCGCCTGAACGCAGCGCCATATTGGCAATGAGTTGAGTATTGTCACTTAGCCAATAGCTGCCTTGGGCGTACAGATTGGTCAGCTCTTTATCTGCGTTGTTGCGCTGATATTTATCCTGATATTCAGTAACTTGATAGTCAGAAGACATGGGAAAACCATCAGTGTGCTGATAACCGGCACTGATAAGTCCCTGCCAGTTGTCGCCCGAGCCGGCGGCACTGATATCACCCTTGAAGGTATCGTCCTTGGACAATTCCAGGTTGCCGGATACTGCCGGCGCGCTGTCGCCACGCTTGGTGATGATGTTGATAACACCACCGGCGCCGCCTGGGCCATAGAGTACTGAAGTCGGGCCAACGGAGACTTCGACTCTGGAAATCTGGCTGGTTGGGATCACGCTGGGATCAAACTGACCATCATCGGCACTGTTGGCCGGTACACCGTTGACCAACAGGGTCACGTGGCGGGTTTTGAAACCACGGATATCCACCCTTGGCGTACCCTCGCCGCCGTAACGTACGTAAACACCGGGAACATTTTTCAGCACTTCATCCAGGCTTTGGGCACCCAAGGCCTTGATTTCATCTTCGGAAATGCTCCAACTTGTAGTGGCAACTTCAGTGGCGTTGGCACGCTCACCGTGCACCACTATGACGTCCATTGCATTGTTGACCAGTGGATCGCGTTCGATAGAGGCCGCATTGGCCTGCATGGCACAGCCCAACGCCAGTGCGAGGGCAGAGAGTTTTACCGGGATATGGGACATAAGGCTCTTCTGTCATTTCTGATTGGGATTATCCAGGCTATTCTGGCGCCGCCCAAAAAAGCTACAAGCTCAGTGACGGTAAAAACCAATACAGATCGACAAATTAATACAAAGGGAGTAGATAACAGAGTCTGTCGCGGACAGATTGTCCCATCAAGACAATTTGCCGAGCAAAAATGTCCACTCGTGTCACATTAACCTAAGCTGATTAATGGGATCATGCTACACGTCACACAGGCCAGTCCGACGGCTTGACACTCAAGGTGTGGAACTTTAGTTTGTGTTAAAGATACTGTTAGCCGGACGCTTTCTGCTTCCGGATCCCTTTGTTTGGATGTTCGGAGCTCCCCTTGTCTGCACTTACCCTGCCTCAGGCCATTTCGTCACTCAAAGACAAGCTGTGTCAACTGGCCAAGCTGACGCCAGCAGAGCCTATTGTCCAATTGGCCGCCGAGGTACAGGCAATTCCACTGATCTCCTGGCTGGCTTCCCAACCCAGCTATCCCAGAATTTATTGGCAAGGAAGAGACAGACTCGAGGAGGTTGCCGCCATCGGCTGCTGCCTGGATTTCCGCTTCGAAGATGAAGTCACAGACGAGGCCCTGGCCGAAATTTATGAAAAGCAGCGCGCCTACTCCAGTAATCAGGAGATCCGCTACTACGGCGGCGTCGCCTTCGACCGCGAAATCGCCTCCTGGCCCGAGTTTGGCCGCGCCAGATTCCTGTTACCCAGAATAGAGCTGAGACGCAGTTCAGATCATTTCCGCCTCTTGGTTAACCTGAATCTGGGCCAGGCTGACAGGCAAGCGGAAATCGCCCAGGCACAAGCCGCGCTGGATGCCTTGGTCCCGGCCCGCCCCATGACGCCACCGACCAAGACAGAACAGCTGTCACGCAATGACAGGCCCGACTATCCACGCTGGAAGACACTGGTGGAACAGGTGACCGCCCCCAGATTCAACCAGGACACGCCCAAAGTAGTGCTATCGCGCCTGACTCAGCTGCAAGTGAAAGACACTCCGGATCCCTGGCAGGTGTTGGCCAGTTGGCAAGGGCGCAACCCCAACAGTTTTCAATTCGGCTTCGAATTCAGCCCCGAGCGCAGCTTTATCTCCTGTTCGCCCGAGCGTCTCTATCGCCGCCATCAGCAAGAGCTGTATACCGAAGCACTGGCGGGCACCACCATTCGCGGCCTGAGCCCGGAAGAGGATGAACTACTGGCACAGCAGCTATTGGATGACAGCAAAAACAGCCATGAGAATCAGCTGGTCAGGGAGCATATTGTCAAGGCACTGACTCCGCTGAGCCGCTATGTTGGTGCCGATGAGACACCGACCATCTTCAAACTCAACCATATTCAGCATCTGCACAGATCGATTCGCGCCGAGCTACGGCACGGGGTAAAAGATTTTCAACTGCTGCAGGCCTTGCATCCGACACCGGCCGTCGGCGGCCTGCCACGGGAATCGGCCATCAGTTTTCTGCGCCAACGGGAAGGTTATATGCGCGGCTGGTATGCCGGGGCCTGCGGTTATCTGAATAAATATGAGAGTGAATTTGCGGTAGCCATCCGCTGCGCCCTGCTGGAGCCTGGCTGCATCAATCTGTTTGCCGGCGCCGGCATAGTCGCAGGCTCAGACCCGGAAGCCGAATGGCAGGAGCTGGAAAACAAGCTCGCCACCATAATGTCGATTCTGCTGGATTTCTAGGGTGATGGCTGTTCCTGTATCCTCAGTTGCAGCTGCTCCAGGCTCTGCTGTTTAATCTCCGCCAATTCCCCGGAACGCTCCAACTGTTCAAAGCCTTGGTCGAACAAGGCCTTCAGCTCGAGCCCTTTGGGATTATTGGCGAAGGCAAAATAAACATCTGCCCGTAGCACATCCTCAATAAGCACCAATCTTCTGGGCTGTTCCAACTGTGGCAACAGCGGCAAGATGTCCGGCTTATAGTCGAGCACGGCATCGATTTTGCCTTCATTCACCTTGCGCAGCATCTCCAGCAGGCTGCTGTTTTCCTGATAGAGCATGGGTACCTGGGTCAGGGTAAAAAAACGATAGGCGATCAAAGCCCGAACCTTTCTATGGGTCAAAGACACCATGCCCTGCCATACACTGGCCAACTCAGGGGTTACTGCGGCATCTATCACCTCGGTTTCTACTTTATGAGCACTGAAAATCCCCTTGGAGATATCCCCCAGATAAAGTCCCAACACCATGTCCACCTGTTCACGCTCCAGCATGTAGAGGGAGCGGGGAAAGGGAACAAACTGGATTTCCAGTTGCCATTCCGGCTCGGGAAAGACCCTTCGTAACAGCTCAAAATAATAGCCTTCGCCATTGGTTTCGGTATAGCCACCCCAACTGGCGGTAGCTATCTGGATCTTGGTCGGTTTGGCAATGGCCGGCCAGACAAACGTCAATAAGGCCAGCAGCAGGCAGCAGATTCGATTCATTTAACTCTCCTGTCTTCCCTTTCAGTGTAGAGTAGCTTTAAGGAAGGTGCGAACAAGTCCCATGCCTGCCCTGCATAGACTTAAACGCCCAAATACAGGAACTTCCTTAGATGGGTTGGACATTTTTTACACTTCCCTCTTGTCAGCCGGATTATGGGCTCTATAATGTGCGCCCTTTCGGTCTAACCGAAGATGCGGGTTCCCTCACCCCGCCCAGCCAACTAAAAAGGTCACAATATGTTAATGTTAACCGGCGCGCAGCTCAAACGCGCACTGATCCTCTTGGTCAGTTTTCACATCCTGATTATCAGTGCCAGTAACTATCTGGTACAACTTCCGTTTCAGCTATTCGGCTTCCATACAACCTGGGGCGCCTTCAGCTTTCCTTTTGTCTATCTGGCAACCGATCTAACGGTACGGATATTCGGCCAAGCTGCCGCCCGGCAGATCATCTTCAAGGCCATGCTGCCGGCCTTGTTAATCTCCTATGCCATGGGCGTATTGTTTCATCAAGGTAACTTTCAGGGGCTAAGTGCCCTGTCGGACTTCAATACCTTTGTATTCCGTATCGCCTTTGCCAGTTTCGCCGCCTATCTGGTGGGCCAGCTGATGGATATCGCAGTATTTGCCCGAATTCGCCGCCAGTGTGCCTGGTGGGTCGCTCCGGCAGCCTCAACCCTGGTAGGCAACCTGGTGGATACTCTGGTGTTCTTCAGTATCGCCTTCTTCGCCTCCAGCGACCCCTTTATGGCCGCCAACTGGCCGGAAATTGCCGCCGTGGATTACAGCTTTAAACTGTTGGTTAGTCTGGGGCTGTTCCTGCCCGCTTATGGTGTGCTGCTGCGGGTACTACAGGACAAGATCTTGCAGACAGAAAACCAGCAGCAATTCTCCTGATGCATTCAACTGGCCAGACCTGTTATAATTTTGGCCAGTTTTTATCCCGCAATCTGTGACACGTTGCGGCCCGTTGAGAGAATAATGATGTACTCCATTGAAATCAAAGCTATTACTGAAATAGACCAGCAACAGATCGACGAGATCATGGCCTTGAGTGCTCAGATCCCCGAGTTTGATTCCAGCTACCAACAGCAAGAGTTCGAACGTCGGCTGACAGGCAATGCCTGTTTGTTGTTGTTGGCCTTTGTGGAAGGTGAATTGGCGGGATTCAAGCTGGGTTATGCTCTGGACGAGCAGTGTTTTTACAGTTGGTTAGGCGGAGTATTACCTGATTATCGCAGCCTGGGGCTGGCGCGCAGCATGCTGGAAGCGCAGGAGCGTTGGGCCACTCAAGCCGGTTACAAGCAGATCCAGGTCAAGACCCGCAATCAGTTCCGTTCTATGCTGAATATGCTGATCAGCCATAAGTATCAGGTGGTGGACTTCCGCGCCGAGCCTGGACATATTGCCGACAACCGTCTCTATCTTGAAAAGAGCATGTTCTAAGGAAGTCTTGCAAAGGACTTGGGCCATTTGCTGCAAACCACGCCTTGCCTCCAAGCCTGTTAGCCGACGCAGAACATAGATGGGGCTTGTTCGCACCTTACCTAAAAAAAGAGCACGCCAAATGGCGTACTCACAAAGACTGCAGGGAAGCAGTTCTTAAAACGCTTTGCTGATACCTATCACTAACCTGTCATCGAAGATCTCAGTCTGGGTACCATAAACCTTGTGATCTGATTCAACCGTACTGCCGTGGTAGCGCAGATCCAGGTTGAAACCATAGAACTCCTTACTGACCCCCAGATTCCAATGTCCCCATCCTTCGGCACCATTGCCGCTCAGGTCTTGATAACCGACAGAACCGGAAACCTTGATACCGTTCTCGAAACTATAACTTGGGTGCAGCGCATAGTTGACCCCGTGCCAACCATCGACACCGAACCAATCATCCACAGTCGGCGTCACTTCCAGTTGCAGATGGGCCCGACCGAAAGACTTGCCGAGTTTCAGCCACAGCTCTGTGTAGTTGGAGTAGGACGCGCCTGGATAGAGATAAGAGAACAACATGACATCATAGGTGAAACCTGAATCACCCAATTCACCACTCTTGCCGATGAAAGGCGCAGTGACTATCTCAAGATTGGGGTCGGCAAACTTGATGTTCGAGGCAAATACCCCGGCGTACCAACCGGCATCATGGTTCCAGCTGAATGTGCCCTGGACGACAGGCACATCGCCATCCAGGGTTTCCGATTCGCCACGGAACACATAGTCAGAGGCAAAGGTCAGATTGCCGGCAAAACTGCCACCGGCGAAACGGGGAGCTTCGTCTGCCAGCAGCGTTGAACTGCTGCACAGCAGCAAACTTGATAAAAACAGCTTATGAGTTGGGTTCATCTTTATCCACCAGAGCATGATTATTGTTAGCCCGGATAGTAAGAAGAAGTTATGAACAGGGTTATCTAGGTGAATGAACCGTGAAGGAATAAATGTGAACAATTATGAATGACTGCGACGGAGCCGCAGTCATGGCGACTTACTCGAAGCCTTCTGGACGCTTCACATACTCGGGGATCTCCAGCAACATGTTACCCCAGTAACCGAACAAAGCCTGATAAATAAAATCTATAAAAATTATGTATTTACGAGGCAAGTAGGCCCGTTTTGGATAAGACAGCAACAAGGTGTTGTGTTCCATGGGAAAGTCTTCCAGCACAGCCACCAACTCTCCCTTTTGCAAGGCCTCATCGGCAATCATCGGCGGCAGACAAGTGATCCCCAAGCCGGCAATGGCCGCTTCCCGGGCTAAAGTGATATTATTGACCTTAAGCTGCACCTCAGGGGTGATTACCTGCCATTCATTACCATCAAAAATCTTCCAGCAACCGTCATTGATAAGCTGGATCCCGCCCTGCTCTATGCCCTTGTGGTGCCAAAGATCATCCGGGGACTGAGGAGTACCATGACGCTTAAGGTAATCAGGGCTTGCCATCAAGGTGGTGCTGGTCTTCACCAGTTGATAATGCTGCAGACGTGAGTCTTCGATGCCGCACAGGTGAAACAGTATGTCTATCCCTTCTTCAACCATATCCACCTTGCGATTAGTCAGCTCAGCTTCTATGGTAATATCCGGGTATGCTTCAAGAAAACGAGCAAATACCGGGCCGAGGAATAACTGCCCCATCTCAATCGGGCAGACTACTCTCAGATTGCCCTTGACCCGCTGTTGATTGGCACTGAGCTGCGCCTCGGCATTTTCCAGATCCACCAAAATCTTGGTGATCTTGTTGTAATACTCAGCGCCGGCCTCGGTTAACCTCAATGCCCTGGTGGTTCTGAACAGTAGCTGAACACCGGTCGCCTTTTCCAACTCTGCGACTTTGCGACTGACGGTAGTCTTGGTTAGCCCCAACGCCTTGGCCGCGCCGGTAAAGCTGCCTTGTTCAACAACTTGAGCAAATATTTGTACCCTGTTTAGATCCATTTATTGTTGCACCTGTGGGACAGTGGGTTTATTTCTATATGACTAATCAAATTATAGTGACAGTAGTAGAATACTCGCCTCGCGGTGGAGGATCCAGCATGGTGCAGAGAAATTTCTGCAGTTTAGCCTTGGGTCACCCAACCATAAAACGCTTGCAGCAGTTGGGAAAGCTGTCTTTGCCTCCAGAGCAAAACAGTATATCTCCTATACAGGCAAAAACGAGATTTGGATACATAAGTTGTTGAATTCATAAATCTCACAACTAAATGTAAATAAATGGCAATAGTGTCGTTTATTGATTAAAAAATTTTCATTCATTTACACTTTTCGCTTATCCTGTAGCTTGTTGAGACAGAATGCTTGTGCGATAAATATGGGTTCGAAAATTTTGCTGGCGAACTGCGCCAGGAAGCCTGTCGTACGAGACATTTTCCCTTCCCGGCAAGCAGATACTGATTAGGAGTTATCATGCGGCATGTATTAAAAGTTGCCTCAGTTGTAAGTATGGCGTTATGGGTGACGGCCTGTGGGTCGGAAACTGAAAAAGCCACAAGCAATCAGGCGGCCCCCGCTATGGAAGTCAGTGTCCTGGAAGTCAAGTCGGCTCCGCAGGCACTGCAAGTGCAACTGCCTGGGCGCAGCATAGCTTTCCTTGAAGCCGAAGTTCGGCCTCAGGTCAACGGCATCATTCTGAAACGCAGCTTTACCGAAGGCGGCGATGTGAAACAGGGTGAGTCACTGTATCAAATTGACCCTTCCACCTATAAGGCATCTCTACAGAGCGCCAAGGCGGATCTGGCCCGCGCCGAAGCGGCTCTGGCATCGGCCAAGGCAACTCAGGCCCGTTATCAGGAACTGGTCAAAACCAAATACATAAGTAAAGAAGAATACGATAAGGCAGATGCTTCCTATAAAGAAGCGCTGGCAGCGGTGGAAGTGGCCAAGGCGGCCATCAATACTGCAACCATTAACGTCAACTATACCGAAGTACAGGCGCCTATCTCAGGTCGTATCGGTAAATCCAGCGTCACGGCCGGCGCTCTGGTGACCGCCAACCAGGCTCAGCCACTGGCGACCATCCAACAACTGGATCCCATCAATGTGGATATAGTGCAGTCCAGTACCCAAATGCTGCGTCTCAAGAGCATGTTGAAGGCCGGTAAACTGCAGGCTTCCGATGATGCCGAAGTGACTCTGCTACTGGAAGATGGCTCTACTTATGATCATAAGGGTCGCTTACAATTTGCCGAAGTCAGTGTCGATCAGAGTACAGGCTCTGTGACGCTGAGAGCCGAGTTCCCTAACCCGGAACATACGCTGCTGCCTGGTATGTATGTGCGCGCCATCCTCAACACAGGTGTCGATCCTCAAGCGATTCTGGTACCGCAAAAAGCCATTACCCGTAGTCCTAAGGGTGAGGCTGTAGCCATGTTGGTGAATGGCGAAAACAAGGTAGAAGCTCGGGTGATCAAGACTGCCGATGTCATCAATCACCAGTGGCGGGTAACAGAAGGACTCAAGCCAGGTGACAAACTGATTGTCGAAGGGCTGCAAAAAATCCGTCCCGGCATGCCTGTGACGGCTAAACCCATGACAGCAAACCAGCAATAACAGGGCGGAAGTTATGGCACGTTTCTTTATCGATCGCCCCATCTTCGCATGGGTGATCGCGATTATTATCATGCTGGCGGGTGTCCTGGCCATTAAGGCCCTGCCGGTTTCCCAGTACCCGGATATTGCGCCACCAACCATTGTGGTTGCAGCCAACTATCCAGGTGCGTCGGCCAAAACTGTTGAAGATTCTGTGACCCAGGTGATTGAACAGCGTATGACAGGTCTCGACCATCTGCGCTATATCAAGTCCACCAGTGACAGCTTCGGTAACGCCGAAATCACTCTGACCTTTAACGCCGAGGCGGATCCCGACATCGCCCAGGTTCAGGTACAGAACAAGCTGCAGGCCGCCATGGCTTTGCTGCCTCAGGAAGTAACGGCTCAAGGTGTAAGGGTTAACAAATCCAGCTCCGGCTTCCTGATGGTAGTCGCCTTTATTTCAGATGACGGCTCCATGACCAAGGCCGACCTCGCCGACTACGTGGGTTCCAACGTTCAGGATCCCATGAGTCGTGTACCCGGTGTAGGTGAAACCACCCTGTTCGGTGCCCAGTACTCAATGCGTATCTGGGTCGACCCACTGAAGCTGACCAACTACAACCTAACCACTCTGGATGTAATCGCTGCGATTAAAGAACAGAACGCTCAGGTTTCTGCCGGTCAGTTGGGTGGTGCCCCTGCGGTCCAAGGCCAGGAGTTGAATGCGACTATCTCGGCTCAGAGCCGTCTGCAAACGCCTGAGGAATTCCGCAACATTATCCTCAAGTCGAACCCCTCGGGTGCCAATGTCTATCTGAGTGATGTCGCCAAGGTTGAACTGGGCTCTGAGAGTTATTCCATCGAATCACTCTACAATGGACGCCCTGCCACAGGTCTGGCGATCAAGCTGGCCACTGGTGCCAACGCACTGGATACCGCCGAAGCCGTGCGCGCCAAGGTAGAAGAGATGCGTCCCTTCTTCCCGGCCAGCATGCAGGTGGTGTATCCCTATGACACGACCCCCTTCGTAAAGAACTCCATCGAAGGTGTGGTTCATACTCTGCTGGAAGCCGTGGTACTGGTGTTCGTCATCATGTATCTGTTCCTGCAAAACTTCCGTGCCACCTTGATCCCAACGATTGCGGTGCCGGTAGTATTGCTGGGTACCTTCGCCATCCTGTCCTTCACCGGATTTTCGATTAACACCCTGACCATGTTCGCCATGGTACTGGCCATCGGCCTCTTGGTGGATGATGCCATCGTGGTGGTGGAAAACGTTGAGCGGGTGATGTCCGAAGAGGGGCTCAGCCCCAAGGAAGCGACCAAGAAATCCATGGGCCAGATCACCGGTGCACTGGTAGGTATCGGTCTGACACTGTCAGCAGTGTTTGTACCTATGGCCTTCATGTCCGGCTCTACCGGGGTTATTTACCGTCAGTTCTCCATCACTATCGTATCGGCGATGGCCTTGTCAGTATTGGTGGCAATCATACTGACTCCGGCACTTTGTGCCACTATGCTTAAGCCACTGAAGAAGGGGCATACCCATGCCGAAACCGGCTTCTTCGGCTGGTTTAACCGTAACTTCGATCGCATGACCGGCAAGTACGAAAGTACTGTAGCGACGATTATTAAGCGTTCAGTACGTATGAGCGCCGTCTATCTGGCACTGGTTGTGGCCGTAGGCTGGATCTTTATCCGCATGCCAACCGCCTTCTTGCCGGACGAAGATCAGGGCATGCTGTTTACCCAGACCATACTGCCAACCAACGCCACTCAAGAAAGTACCATGAAGGTACTGGAAAAGGTCTCGGATCAATTCCTGGCAGACGAAAACGTCAAATCGGTTCTGAGTGTGGCGGGCTTCAGTTTCGCCGGTCAGGGGCAGAACATGGGTATCGCCTTCGTCGGGCTGAAAGACTGGTCTGAACGTACAGCTCCAGGCAGTGATGTTCAGGCGGTTGCAGGCCGCGCCATGGCGGTATTCAGCCAGATGAAAGAAGCCTTCGTGTTTGCCTTCGTACCACCTGCAGTAATTGAGCTGGGTACAGCCAACGGTTTTGACCTCTTCCTGCAGGACAAGAATGGTCAAGGACACGAAAAACTGGTTCAAGCCCGTAACCAACTGCTGGGCATGGCGGCTCAAAATCCCAACCTGGTGGGTGTACGCCCCAATGGTCAGGAAGATGCGCCCATGTATCAGCTGCATATAGATCATGCCAAGCTGCGGGCACTGAGTGTCAACATAGGTGATGTCAACAACGTGCTTTCTGCCGCTTGGGGTGGCTCCTATGTCAACGACTTCATCGACCGTGGTCGGGTGAAGAAGGTTTATGTTCAGGCCGATGCCAAATACCGGATGCAACCTGAAGATCTGGATTCCTGGTATGTGCGTAACACCCAGGGAGACATGGTGCCCTTCTCAGCCTTTGCCACCGGCAGCTGGGAGTATGGTTCACCGCGTCTGGAACGCTTCAACGGTCTACCGGCGATGAACATCCAGGGGGCAACAGTTCCGGGCTTCAGTACCGGTGAAGCGATGAACATCATGGAAGACATGGTTAACCAGCTGCCACCAGGCTTTGGTATCGAATGGAACGGCCTCTCCTACGAGGAACGTCTGTCAGGCAACCAGGCGCCTGCACTCTACGCGCTGTCTATCCTGGTGGTATTCCTGGTATTGGCGGCTCTGTATGAAAGCTGGTCCGTTCCTTTCGCGGTAATTCTGGTAGTGCCTCTGGGTATTATCGGTGCCCTAATCGCCATGAATGGCCGTGGCCTGCCAAACGACGTTTTCTTCCAGGTGGGTCTGTTGACCACTGTGGGTCTGGCGACCAAGAACGCCATTCTGATCGTGGAGTTCGCCAAGGAATACTATGAGCAGGGCTCCAAACTTGTCGACGCCACCCTGCACGCAGTACGGGTACGTTTGCGGCCAATTCTAATGACCTCGCTGGCATTCGGTCTCGGGGTTGTACCTCTGGCCGTCAGTACAGGTGTGGGTTCAGGCAGTCAGAATGCCATAGGTACCGGGGTACTGGGTGGTATGATCAGCTCAACCTTCCTGGGTATCTTCTTTATCCCACTCTTCTTCGTGGTGGTAGAGCGCATGTTCAGTAAGCGTGAGCGTGAAGAGCGCAAACTGCGAAAACAGGCCAAATAATTCGCCTGTCACCTCAAAGCCCGGCTGATATGCCGGGCTTTTTGTTGCCTGTTGCAAACCACTTCTATATGGAGCTTCAAAGACTTAACACCTGTTAGGTTCGCATCCGGCTTTAGGACTTGTCATTCCGCCCAAAATGTAAAATTGGTGGGCAACAAAGGGTTAAAGAAGCTGGTCAAGCGCGCCAATAAAGCTTAGGATCTGCACAGAAAACAGCACTTTTTGGAGTAATTCACCTTATGGGTATCAGAGCCATAGTCGTCGACACCGCCGGCACTACGACAGATCTTAACTTTATTCAGGATGTGCTTTTCCCCTATTCGGCCAAGGCATTGCCGGAGTTTTTAGAACGTTATCAAGATAATATTCTGGTAGAAAACTGTATCAGCGACACCAAGGAGATGGCATTGGAACCTGATGCCGATCTGCCGCGGGTAATAGAAATACTCCAGCAGTGGGTTGCAGAAGATCGCAAAGCCACTCCGTTGAAGACGCTGCAGGGCCTGATCTGGAAACAGGGCTATGCCAAGAACGAGTTCACCGGTCACATCTATCCTGACTTCATTGAAGCCATCAAGGAATACAAGGCTCAGGGACTCAGAGTATACAGCTTCTCTTCCGGCTCAGTGGAAGCCCAGAAGCTACTATTCAGCCACAGTGATGGCGGCGATCTGACCGAACTGTTCAACGGTCATTTTGATACCCGCACCGGCGGCAAACTCGACAAGCAAGCCTACTGCAACATTATTAACACCATAAGTCTGAGCCCGAAGCAGATACTGTTTGTCTCGGACATGTTGGACGAACTCAAGGCCGCTGCCGCTGCCGGGCTGATCACCTGTCAGATGGTACGTGAAGCCGGGCAACGCACAGGTGATTTCCGGCAGGTAAAGAGCTTCGCCGAGCTGAAGATTGACTGATAACCGCCTAAGTTAACTGATGAATCAAGGGGAGCCAATGGCTCCCCTTATTGTTTACAACACCTATTCCTTATCCCGGAAAATCAACACCTGTACGGAATGTTGTTCCCCTCTTGAGACAGAGAGGCGCTGTTGTTATCCTGAGCCAACCAAAATAAAACGGTCGTTTAAATATGGAAGATTTTACTCAGCGTTACCCACAGCACTCGCAAATCCCGGTGGCCTGGGGCGAAATGGATGCCCTGCAACACGTCAACAATGTAGTCTATTTCCGCTACTTTGAGAGCGCCAGAATCGACTTCTTCAACCGCCACTTTCCCTTGGGAGAGATGTACAAACAGGGAATGGGGCCGGTAATAAGCGAAAACCAGGCCAGGTACAAGCGCCCGGTTACCTACCCGGATACCCTGTTGATAGGGGTCAAAATCAGCGATATAGGTGAAGACAGGTTTACCATGCATTACGAGGCGTACAGTAAGGCACAGCGAGCCATTACCACTACAGGTAGCTCTGTCGCCGTCATGTACGATTTCAAGAAAGGCACCAAGGCCAAATTACCGCAGGAATTGCTGGCAGTTCTCAAGGAATACCAAGAATAAAGTTGGTGTTCGAGCGAGTCTCTATTACACTTTTTTCCTATTAATAAACACAATAATAAGAGAAAAGCCCCTCAATGAGACTCTTTCTGCTGCTCTTCATGACTTGCTTTATGTGCTTCCAGGTCAAATCTGCACCCGGAGCCACTTCTTCTCCTGAACAGCAACTGGCCTCGGCCAGCGCTATCTTGGTGGACATGAAAACCGGTGAAATCCTCTATGAGGACAACCCGCAGCAGGTACAACCCATCGCCTCCATCACCAAATTGATGACGGCGCTGGTGACGCTGGATGCCAAGTTGCCGCTCAACGAGCGAATTGCAGTGGATGTCAGCCAAACCCAAGTCATGCAAAATGTGGTATCTCGTATCCGTATCGGCAGCGAGCTAAAACGCAAAGAAGCACTGGCGCTGGCATTGATGTCTTCGGAAAATCGCGCCGCCGCGACCCTGGCGCATCACTATCCCGGCGGCTATCCGGCCTTTATCCAGGCGATGAATGCCAAGGCGGAAGAGTTGGGGATGACAGACAGTCACTTTGTTGAACCAACGGGGCTGTCGGAACAAAATGTCTCCAGTGCCAGGGACTTGGTCAAACTGCTGCAAGAGACTAAAAAGTATCCCTTGATAGGCGAGCTGAGCTCGGCCCCCAATCGCAGCGTCACCTTTCGTAAACCCAGATATAACCTGGCGTTTTACAACACTAATCGGCTGGTGAATAAACCAAACTGGCAAATTTCGCTTTCCAAGACGGGTTATACCGATGACGCCGGCCGCTGTCTGGTGATGCTGACCCAAATGGCCAAGCGGGAAGTCGCCTTTGTGGTGCTGGACGCCTTCGGCAAGCTAAGCCATTTGGCCGATGCCAACCGCTTAAAGAAGTGGCTGGAAACCGGCAAAATCAGTCAGGTTCCCCAAGAAGCTCTGGACTATAAACAACAAAAGCAAACAGAGCGTCAATCATTGCTCTCTGCCCGTTAATATTCAAAACCGCCGGTGACCCCGCACAGATTTTTACTTTTGCGCGGTCGCCCCCATGTCGGTATTTGTTATCATCCCGCCACCTTTTAAAGGCCTTTGGCCTTAGCAGTTACTGAGTCAGGAAGATGCAGTCATTTAAAAAGCACACTCTTATCCCGCTGGATCCCCAAGATCCCCTCTCTATAGCTCAAGCCCTGACTCAATACCGACATCAATTGCAGCAAAGCACTATTCTGCGTAAAGGGATGTTCGATATCGAATTTGTCGCCGAGACAGACAGCGGCAACCGCCGCCTGCAGATCGATGATCTGCAAGATTCAGGACTGCGCAGCCTGCTGCAGGAAGCCCTGAGTCAGGGCCCGGATGGCGAAGTATTCATGCTGCCGCCACTCATCAGTGACGAATGTGACCTTTACCTCTCAGAACCTTTGCTGTTCGCCATTGCCATGCAACACCCGCACCTGACCCCCGAACTGCTGGCCACCGCCGAGGCCATGATAGACTTCGCCCGCAGGCACAATGATCTGCAGCGCATGTGGCTGGACGACAGCCGCATTTTCGGGGTCGAGGCCCTGTTTCTGCTGGCCCGGCGCACACCCGAACTGGCCTGGCTATTGGCACGCTTCCTGATCCCCGCCTGGGACAATGTCTACAGCAATGGCTATGAGCAATATATGGCACGGCTGCTCGAGCTCAATGGCTGGAGCCCGGATATGCTGCGGGCCTTTGTCTGGTGCGACAGTGACCATCTGCGCCAGGGCTTCTTCTACAGCGGCGAAACCGGCATTCAGAGTCATCAGCCACTGGCCGACTTCCTCAAGCAAAATCCACAGCAATATCCTCTATTCAAACAGCTGTTGAGCGAGCGTTTACTCAATAGCCCGAAACTGCTCGCCGCCGAAGACCGCCCACTTGGCAGAGTCGATGCCGTGCTGCATGTCTTTGTCAGCATGTACCCGATTGAGTTTGCCTGGTTTGAAGTTGAACAGAGCGAGGGGCTGGATACCCTGCTTGAAAGCCAGTTTATTCGCGTCAGTCTCGAAGAGGAGATAAGCGACCTGCGCGCCGCCATAGAGAGCCAGGCCAGTGGCGCCCTGGCCTGTTACAGATGCGGCAAAACCGAGATCGCCGAAACCGACGCAGATGAACAAGAGGGCAGCTATCAGGATGAGGACGATGAGCGGCCGGGCAGGCTGCTGCGTCTGTTAAAGCCATTGGTACTGGCGCAACCCCAAGGCGCGGCATTGTGGCAATATCTGCATGATGGCCGCCAACCCCAGGCGCTGGCGGCTCAGCAACCAATAGCATTAATTCCCGCCTGTAAGGCCAAAGCCTTGGGGCTCTATCACTATATAGTCGACTACTGCGTTACGGCAGAATCCAATCGACATATTGCCGAAGAGCTGAGCAGTATTCTCAGCGATAGCCGTTATGAACTGCTCTATGGTGATGAAGAAGATGTCGAAGCCTTTGCCGATATTTTGCCATCAAAGAGTCTACCGCAAAGGCAACAGCAGTATTTACGCCTGCTGGATATCTGGTTCGCTTGGCTTGGCAAACCCGAGCTGGAAGAGATCCGCGAAAACCTGGTCGACGATGAAGGACTGCTCGATGATGTCCAATATCTGCAGCGCTACGGCAACCTCAGTGACACCAGTGAGCAGGCGCTGCTCGAGGCGCAACTGGCTAAACTGCTGCAGCAATGGAACGACAAGCGCCAGGTCTACAACCGCCCCTTGTTGAACAAGACCCTGGCCTTATTCCGGCAACACCGGCAGCTTGCCAACCCGGATAACTGGCCACTGAACCAAATGGAGCTCGGCCACTATGTGTTGCTGGCCTTCCTTTGGCAACAGGACTGTCTGGCTGGGTGCCATGACGCCACCAGCCGGGCGCTGAGCGAGAGATTAAACGCTAATAGCCCTTGGGAACTGCTTGCCGGGCAAGTGCTCAAGCAGGCCGCAGACGATGCCAAGCCGCTCAAGGCGTTTATCTGTCGGCCCGAGTCATCTCTTTGTGAGCTTGAGGCGCTGCAACTGGCACAAGACCAGCTCTATCGAAGAGGGCGTGATGATGTTGGCCGCCAATTGACCCTGGAACCCATCAGTGACTTCCAGCCCAAATACCTATTGTTCGACAAACAAGACGGTTTTCGCCGCAGTGCCATGCTGTGCTATTTCCTGCTGGCCTCGCAGCACGTTTTCACTCACTCCTCGACTCAGCCAAATGAGCCGCAAGCACCGGCTCTCATACTGGCCCGGCGCCTGTGGCAATGGCTGCTGGAACTGGCGCCACTCAAGCTCTTGCATTATGCCGCCATGCCTTACAGTGACGATAATTTCGACCCTGAGTTTGACTCTGATACCGAGCGCCAGGGCTTTGTCAGCAGCATGCAATCACTCGGCGTCAGTGAAGCCCTGCTGACAGTGTTTGACTTCCAACTGTCGCTGAGCAGCGGCGATGGCGCCAACACCCTGCGCGCGCTAGCGCAGCTGAGCCCATTGACCCAGGCCTCATCGAGCCAGGCAGATCCACTGCTGCAGGCACTGAGACGACTGCCGGATAGAGAGAAGCTCAATGCCTTCGAACTGCTGGAGCTGCAATTTCCCGGGCAAGGCTTTATCCAACACCCTGAGCTGCAGCGGGAGTGGTCACTCTGCCTCGAGTATTTTATTCGCGACAACCTCAAGAGTTGGCAGCGGGTACTGGCTCAAGACTTTGATGGCCGCTGCCAGTTGCTGGAGCGGGGCATAAAGCAGCCTGTGGTTGCCGCGCCGCAACTTGTGGTTTGCGAGCAGGCCCAAGATGACAGATATGACTGGCTCAATGTCAGCCTGCTTCGGCGTCAGGGTGAAGAGTTGCAGGCATTATTGCTGACCCAAGCGATACCGCCGGAGGGCTTACCCCAAGGTGTTCCGGGCGAGGTGCTGCTGTTTGACGAGAGTGTCAGCGCCGAGGAGATCTTGGCGGCATTCAAGGCCCTGTACTCGGTCGATACCAGGGTCGCCTTGGTCAATGCTCGACTGCAAGCATACCTGAGTGGTGAACTGCCGCTGGCAGCCATGCAAGCCTGCCTGCAACGCCTGTTCGCCCTTGATGAGCTGAGTATCTACTCATCCTTCGAGCGTTATGACCTCAAGCAGTGCCTGTGGCTGCTTCCCACCCCAACCCGGCAGCGACTACTGCAGCTCCTGCTTGGCTACCAATTGGGATTTGAACTGTTCGATAAGCAGCTATTGCGGGCCTTTATGGCCGACAAGGTGCGCCGCGGCGACTGGCCAGCAACGCGATACATAGACAGGAGATACCAGGACAGCGATGAGCTGCAGGAAGCCGCGCTGAGCTGGTTGCTGCAAACCTTGGAGCCGCTGCGGCTTGAGCCGATGAAACTGCTGCGTTTTTGCCTCGGCAAGGGGGAATATGAGGCTCCCTGTGACTGGCTAGTCGCTCAACTGAGAAACGGCACGCTGACGCCCCTTATTACTCAGTTGACTGTCAATGAGAAAATCGAGCTGATCGATTGCCTGGAAGGCGACTATCCCGACGCGGCCGAGTTGCTCTCGGCGCTAGCCAACGATGGCTCCCGCCGGGTCAGAGATGCCATGGCAGGACTAGTCTAACTGTCACCCATGGTAAACAGTGAAGGGCGCGCAGAGACTCTGCATCGAATGGTCTCTGCCGCTCCCCTTCAAACTTCTGAATATGAGAGCATGTATCCGGCAAACAGGCTTGTTATCATCGCCGCCACTATTTCAAGGGTCTAGCCCGCACAGTAACTGAGTCAGGAAGATGCAGTCATTTAAAAAGCACACACTTATCCCGCTGGATCCCCAAAATCCCCTCTCCATAGCGCAAGCCCTGACTCAATACCGACATCAATTGCAGCAAAGCACTATTCTGCGTAAAGGGATGTTCGATATCGAATTTGTCGCCGCGACAGACAGCGGCAACCGCCGCCTGCAGATCGATGATCTGCAAGATTCAGGACTGCGCAGCCTGCTGCAGGAAGCCCTGAGTCTGGGCCCGGATGGCGAAGTATTCACGCTGCCGCCACTCATCAGTGACGAGTGTGACCTCTACCTCTCTGAACCTTTGCTGTTCGCCATTGCCATGCAACACCCTCACCTGACCCCCGAACTGCTGGCCACCGCCGNTGGGCCCGGATGGCGAAGTATTCACGCTGCCGCCACTCATCAGTGACGAGTGTGACCTCTACCTCTCTGAACCTTTGCTGTTCGCCATTGCCATGCAACACCCTCACCTGACCCCCGAACTGCTGGCCACCGCCGATGCCATGATAGCCTTCGCCCGTTGGCACAACGATGTGTACAACATGTGGTTGGATGAAACTCGGATCTTTGGCGTTGAGGCCCTATTCCTGCTGGCTCGGCGAGCCCCTGAACAGGCCTGGCGGTTGGCGCACTTTCTGGTTGCCAACTGGGATAATGAAGACAGCAATGGTTATGAGCAATTCATGGCGAGGCTGCTCAACCTCAATGGCTGGAGTGAGGAGATGTTACGAGCCTTTGTCTGGTGTGACAGTGACCGTTTGCGCCAGGGCTTTTTCTACTCGGATGAAACCGGCATGCAAAGCCATCAGGCTCTGGCCGACTTCCTCAAGCAAAATCCGCAGCGATATCTCCAATTCAAACAACTGCTGAGTGAACGTTTACTGAGTTGTCCCAAACTGCTGGCAACCGAGTGGCGCACAACGGAGACTGACGATCCGGTGCAACTCTTTTTTATCAGCATGTTCCCTGCCGCTATCGACTGGTTTGACGTCCAGGAGAGTGAAGGTCTGGAGACGCTATTACAGAGCCACTTTATTCAGGCTCGGCTCAAAGATGAAATAGATACGCTACGCGCATCACTTGAACGCCAGGCCGATGGCCCTCTGGCTTGCCCGGCCGAGGGGTGGCAGCAAGATGCCGACGACAATGAGGATTATCGCCCCGGACAGATGCTACGCCAATTCAAGCCTCTGGTATTGGCGCAACCCCAGGGAGAAGCCTTGTGGCAATATCTGCAAGATGGCAGTCACCCTCAGGCTCTGGAGGCACAACGGCCGCTGGAGATACTCGCCGCCAGTCAGGCCCATGCCCCTCTGTTACATCAGCATATAGTGGATTACTGCGTTTGGGTTGAATCCAACCAACAGATAATCCATGACTTTTGGTTACTGACTTATGAAATGGCCAACGAGCTACTCGACAGTGATGACGAAGATGCCGCCGACTTTGCCGATATTTTGCCATCAGCGACCCCACAGCAAAGACAACAGCAGTACTTACGCTGGTTGGATATCTGGTTTACTTGGCTTGGCAAACCAGAGCTGGAGGATATACGTGAGCAAGTGGTCGATAAACTGCAACTGCTCGACCAACAGCAGTATTTCCAACGCTTCGGCAATCATTCTTAGCAAAGCGCTTGAGCGTTCCTCTTGAGGGACGCTGAGCTTAAAACTAACTCCCGGTGATAGCGGCGCCGGGCTCACTCCCGCAGCAAAGGCTGCAGACGCTGACGGATCTCTTCCGGGGTATCAGTTCGACTCTGCCTTACTTGTTCCCTCAAAGGACTCTTTAACCAAACACCTCACCAATACCGCAGCCAGAATAGGCCAACGTAGAAGACGCTGGCCTAATGGCAATAGTGGCTGAGCTCGAAAAGTGCTGGTTCACTCATGCAGCAAAGGCAGCAGACGCTGACGGATCTCATCAGGAATAGGTCGACTCTGCTCACAGCTGTAGTCGTAGTGTACCAGGGTGGTCTTGGCTTCGGCGGTCAGCAGCTCTCCCTGCCAACTCTGTTGCAATACTTCGAACGAGCTGTTGCCTATGCGGCTGACCGAGGTCAATACTCTGACTGTCTTACCGTAATAGGTGGGCGCCTTAAAGGCGATGGTGAATCCGGCCACAATCAGGTTCCAGTTAGCCAGATCCAGACCTGGGTTGAAGATTTCGAACACAGGCTCTCTGGCAGCTTCAAACCACACGGGCAGCACAGTGTTATTGATATGGCCCAGGCCATCGGTTTCATTGAATCTGGGTTGAATATCCAGGCTTAACGCTTCCATAGGGTATCCTATTGTTATTATTGTTGATTAAAACTCGCACTTGTCTTTGTCGGCCTTCAGCTTACCATTCATGGCACCTGGCTCAACCATCTTGCCGGTCGCCGTCATCCACTTGAGGTGTCCACGGGGGGCGTAAGCCAGTTCAGAGGCGAGTGAAAATGATGAGAACATCAGGAGAAACAAGCCTGTGAGCCAGCCCTGTTGGAATAGTCCTTCCATATACTGCGTCCTTGAGAAATGGCCTCGGCAACAAGGTCAATCTTGGGCGCCAATACTACAACAGCCAAGATTGAACCTAAAGGAATCAGGATATTAAAAAGGCTGCCCAAGCAGCCTTCTTCGGACTTAACCGCCATACATGGCGTTAATTTCACGGGAATACTTGTGATAGATCATCTTGCGTCTGAGCTTGAGGGTCGGGGTGATTAAACCCGCCTCCATAGAGAAGGCCTCAGGCAACAGGGTAAACTTTTTAATCTGCTCAAAACCCGCCAGTTCCTGTTGCAGGTGTTTGAGCCGTTCTTCAAAATGCTCCACCACATGGCCGTGACGTATCAACTCCAGCGGTGACTCATAACGGATCCCCTTCTGTCTGGCCCAAACCTCCAGAGCTTCAAAGGCAGGAACGATTAGTGCCGTCACATAGTTACGGGCATCGGCGACTACCGCCACCTGTTCGATGAAGGGGCAGCAACCTACTTTGCCTTCGACCCGCTGTGGCGCAATATACTTGCCATTGGAGGTCTTCATCAGCTCTTTGATCCTGTCGGTGATAAACAGATTACCCTGTTCATCCAGGTAACCGGCATCCCCGGTCTTGAGCCAACCATCCTCGAAGGCTTCAGCGGTGTCTTCGGGACGGTTAAAATAACCGCGCATCACGGTATCGCCGCGAACCAAAATCTCATTCTCGGCCCCGAGACGAATTTCCACTTCGGGCATACAGCGACCATTGGAACCTGTCACCCTATTGTCCAATGTATTACAGGTGACGGTTGCCGTGGTTTCTGTCATACCGTAACCACAAAGCACCGGCAGGTTAATGGCAGCAAAGAATGCACTCACTTTAGCATCCAAGGCGGCACCACCACAGGGCATCAACCGCAGACGACCGCCAAGAGCCGCTCTGAGCCGGCGATAAACCAACTTGTCAGCCAAATACCACTGCAATGACAATTTTTTACTGGGTTGAGCCCGGCCCTGCATCACTTCAAACTGGCGTTCGCCCACAGCCAGTGCCCAAGCAAATAACTTGCGATTGCCATTCCCGGCCCGGGTCACTTTATCCTGTACTGCGCTGTAAACCTTCTCCAGGAATCTGGGCACCACACACAAGGTGTGAGGACGCACGGCGGCAATGGCTTCCTTTACCCTATGAGTGTCAGCCAGGTAGACATTTCTGCCACCACGACTGAGTACATAGAAGGTCCAACCGCGCTCATAAACATGGCTCAGAGGCAGGAATACCAAGGAAACCTGATCCGCTTCAAAGGGGATCAATTGGAAATGTTGGCGCATAGCCGAAGCAAAGTTACGTTGATCCAGCATCACCCCCTTGGGATCGCCGGTGGTGCCTGAGGTGTAGATCAGAGTCAGCAGGTCATCCAGAGTGGCATTCTGTTCACGGACAGCCAACTCAGTGCGTGCTTCTTCGGATACAACTTGGTTCAGTAATACATCCAGATGATGATGATGCAGTTTTTCCAAAGTAACATGTTTGTCAAACACCACCACAAATTCCAATGTCGGACACATTGCTTCTAACTGACAAGCCAGTCGATACTGCGCCTTATTGGCCACAAATAAAACTTTTGCGCCGGCATCATTGATGATATAGGCAGCTTGCTTCAGGGTGGAGGTAGGGTAAACCGGCACCACAACGCCACGGGCACGAACGACGCCGACATCGGCGCAAGTCCACTGCGGGCAGTTATGGGACAGGATCACGGCGCGATCCTGAACCTCAAAGCCATTGGCAATCAGGATTCCGGCAATAGCCGCACTGATGCGGTCAAATTCGTTCCAGCTGACCTTATCCCAAGGCGCAGCTATTTCGAAGCCTTCCAGGGCGATATCCTCTGCACGCGCTTCAAGCTGCTGACGCAAGAGATGGGTGATTCTGTACTGCTCTAGAGACATAACTCGGTTTACCTTTTTAGCTTACAGCTGTTCCGCTTTTTGCGATTCTACCCCAAGGCTCAAGTAAACATAAGAGCTTTTGCTCTAGTTTCGTACAGTATCACGCTTCCCCCATAGAGATCAGACCAGTTGTGGTATCAAGGTTCAACGACTCCTGTACGCCATAATCTACGGCTACAACGATGAAACACTACTAGCGCCAATACCAGCATAATCAGGTCAAGGCTCAGCCAAACAACGCTGCCCGAACCTTGTTGTAACCCCCGTGCCAGGCCGGAACTCCAAGTAGAATTGACAATAAACAGCAGCATGACGCCAGCCAGATAGCCTTTCTGGTGGCTGATACTTCCCAGCGCCAGGAGCAGCGCCGAGCCCCAGAGAGCCGCCAGCAATTGGTGCACTCTAGCTAAGCCTTGGGTTTCGCCGACGAACCAATCCAACATCAGGATCAAGGTTAACATCAGCCCCAACAACGCCAGCAATCGGGTTTGACCGCGGGCAAATGCGGCCGTCAACCCAGCAAGTCCAGTATGCCCGGGCAGCAACAGCAATAACTCAGCCCCTCGCCAGCGTTGCAGCCGACTCCAGTGCACCAGGGAGCAGATGAGCATGGCTAACTGGCCGGCGATATAAATCACCGGCAATTGTTTATGCCAACCTAAATTAACAAGTATCAACAGCAGACTGCTGCCCGGCAGCAGGATCAGCAACCAGCTCAAGGTGGGGCCGATGAAAAAATTGACCGGATGCAGCCAGGCTTCCAACCTCAGCAGCGGCGGCCATATCCCCAGCCTTGGGCCTAAAACCCAACCCGCCTCCAGCCCATTGAGATAGATGCTACGCGCCTGTGGGTGCCAGCAAAGCAAGCGTAACTGTCTGGCGAGCATGACCAATAACACTGTCGTTACCAACCACCAGCTCCAGGCGGGTAACAGACGGGCAATGGACTCGCTGATTGGCAAGACCAAGAACAGCAGTACCGACCAGTAAAAACACTTGGGATAGCGCAAACATGCCAGTACAAACGCCAGCCCCAGACTCCAGGCAACACCTTGAATAGCCAAATTCGCAGGTGAAATCGCCAAACAAATAAGCTGAACCAGTATCGCCAGCACTGTGGCCTGCAGCAGTAGCGCCTTTTTAAAACCCGGCACCAATACCAGCCATTCACAGGCGGCCAGACGATTGGATTGCCAGGCAAAGGCGGCACATCCAGAGAGAATTGCCATTGCCTGGAACATCCCGGTCTTGTCGCTATCCCCACTCAACTGTATCACCAGGGCCAAAAACAAGCCCAGCCCGGCCGTTATCAGGAAGCTGACACTGCCGATATCTTTAAGCCATAAGGCAGGGAAAAAAGCCAGCCTCATGGATGCAGCTCCATAAACAGCTGCTCCAGATTCAGGCGGCGGGCATCTATCATGCCGGGCAAGGCCTGCCCCCGATAACCATCCACCACACAGCCGGCACGGGTTGTCGCCAACAGCCGCATGGATTCAGGCAACTGGATGTCACTGTCTGCAGCGAACTTCAACAAACGCACCTCCTCCCTGAGCGCATCTATCTCCTTAAACAGCAGTAATTCCCCTGCTTTCAGCAACGCCAGATGACTGGCGACCCGTTCCAGATCTGAAGTGATATGTGATGAAAACAGTACGGCGGAACCTGATTCCAACGCCAGCTCGAACAGATCAGCCATAAAACGACGTCTGGCAACGGGATCCAGACTGGCCACAGGCTCATCCAACACCAGCAACTGAGGTCGATAGGCCATTGCCATAATGAGCGCCAGAGACTGACGTTGTCCCCCTGAAAGCCGTTGCACCTGAGCTTTGAGATCCAGACCGAAACGCTGCAACCATTGTTGCTGCAACTCCATGTCCCACTGAGGATAGAAACTGCTGTGCATGGCCAGCGCCCGCTCGACACTGAACCCCTCATAACCGAAGGGCTGCTGCGGCACATAGCCCAAACGCTGCTTACGGCCTGAATCCAGCTGCTGCGGCGCCTGTCCCAGAGTCGTCACCAGGCCACTGTCACAGGGAATGATCCCAAGCGCAATACGCATCAGGGTCGATTTACCGGCGCCATTGGCACCAAGCAGCCCTACCACCATCCCTGGCTCCAACTGCAGATCTACCGCGGTTAACACAGATTTGCCGTCGAAGCTCTTGTCGACCTTAGTGAAACACAATAATGACCCGGCTGGCTGTTCCATACTTTTTCCCTGTTATTCCTTGGTTTGGGGCCAATATTTGACTACCAGCTGCTGCAGCCCCTGCTGCGACAACCCCAACTGTTGCGCCGTCACCAACAAGTCTTCAAGCTGCGGCGTTATTATGGCCTCGGCCGATAGACTCTGATGAGCCTGACGCAGGGCTACCCGGGTTGCCTGGCCGCGTCGCCGCTCCAGCCATCCCTGCTCCACCAACTGCTGCACCGCCCTGGAAACTGTCATGGGGTTTACAGCCAGATGCTCAGCCATCTGCCGCACCGAGGGCAATACGGTTTCCTCGGGCAGCTGACCGCCGACGATCAGATGAATAATCTGCTCGCTCAATTGGCGGTAGATGGGGTCGCCGCTGCTGGGGTTGACATTCAATAGTTCTAACATTAGCCTTGAAACACTGTATTAATACATTGATACAGTAATTAAACTAACACAATCCGGCAGGAATGCCAAAAAGGGACACAAGCATGAAGCAAAGGAACTTTGGCCAACAATACTGGCCTGCCGTAACCAGCATGCTGTTGTTGGCACTGGGGCTCTGTTGGACGCCGCTGAGTCAGGCACAGACAGCTTCCGAAAGCACGGGCTGTTATATCGACGGTCTATCTGAGCGTCTGCGTTGCGGCACAATTCGAGTCGCGGAGGATCCGCAAAAACCCGATGGCCGCCAGTTGGCAATCCACTATGCCGTCTTGCCGGCCATCAAGAATACCGCCCCCGATGAAGCCGTATTGGCCATTTCAGGTGGGCCGGGACAGTCGGCCATCGAAAATGCCGCCACCTTCAACCTGATCTTAAGCAAAGTGCGTCAAAACCGGGACATATTGCTGATAGATCAGCGCGGCACCGGCCAGTCCAACGCCCTTGAATGTGCAGCGTTGGATTTGGAACAAACCCTGGCCTATAACGACGAAGCACTGGATGTCGAACAGGAAACCCGTAACTGCCTGAGCAAGTTGGATGCCGATATCAGCCAATACGGCAGCGAGCAAGCATTGCACGACTTCGAAGCGGTTCGCCGGCATCTGGGTTATCAGAAACTGCACCTTTATGGCATCTCCTACGGCAGCCGCATGGCCCAGCTCTATATGCGCCACTATCCAGAGGTCCTTGAGACAGTGACCCTAGATGGCGTCGTGCCTATGCAGCAGAGTGTGCTGGCCATAGGCGCCGCCATTGGCCGAGCCCAGGATCTGCTGCTGAGCGATTGTGAGCAGGACGCTTTGTGCGCTCAAACCTACCCAAAGTTGCGTCAGGAACTGAACCAACTGGCCGAGCGCCTGGGGCAACATGCGGTGATGAAGAAGGTGCCTCATCCGGTAACCGGCGATATCGCCATGCTGACCCTGACCCGTAGCAAGCTGCTCGGCAGCCTGAGAATGGCGCTCTACAGCCCCTCGGTCAGAGCCTTGCTGCCCTACGCCATCCACCGGGCGGCAATGGAGGAATACCAACCCCTGCTGGGGCTGATGGCTCTCAGTGTCGATAGCACAGGTATCGCCATGGGCATGCACGCCGCCGTGGTTTGCGGTGAAGATTGGCCCAGATTGACCGCCGCCGAGCGTCAACAGGCCGAGGCCAGCGTCATAGGCAAAGAGATGCTCAGCAGCCTGGACAGAAGCTGCCCTATCTGGAATGTCCCTGCCGCGGCGGCCACCTTTGCCGAGCCGATAACCAGCGATATCCCCACCCTGCTGCTTTCCGGAGCCAAGGACCCCGCCACGCCGCCATCCTGGGGCGAGCTGGCCATGGCCCAGTTGAGCAACGCCAGACACTTGATCTCCCCCTATGCCACCCATGGTGTTGCCGCCCAGTCCTGCGCCAATGAGCTGATCGCCGAGCTGGTCAAGGGCACGGCGCCGGACAAGTTGGATGGCGAGTGTCTCAACAAAGATGTGCGTCGCAGTTTCTATCTCAACGCCAGCACAGTGGAAGCCATTCCAGGAGGAACAAAATGATCAAGGTGACCAATCTGAGTAAGCGCATTGGCAAGGTTCAAGCCCTGGATGGCCTGAGTTTCAGCGCCGAAGATGGCATGATTACCGGCCTGCTCGGCCCCAATGGCGCAGGCAAGACTACCTGCCTGCGCACTGTGTTTGGCCTGTTGAAACCGGACGAAGGCATAGCCGAAGTCGACGGCATAGATGTCGGTCGCAATCCGCTGGCGGCCAAGCAGCAACTGGGGTTGTTTCCGGATCCCTTCGGCCTCTATGAACGCCTGAGTCCGAGGGAATATATTCGTTTCTTCGCCGAACTCAGCGGCATGCCGAGCAAGGCCGCCAAGCAGGCGACTGCCGATGTGCTCGGCAAACTCAAGATGGACGATATTGCCGACCGCCACTGCAAGGGCTTTTCCCAGGGGCAGCGGATGAAGACGGCGCTGGCTCAGGCCATAGTGCATCAACCTACCAATATTATTCTCGACGAACCCACCCGCGGGCTGGATGTGATGAGCACCCGGGTTCTGCGGGAGCTGCTGTTGGATCTCAAACGCCAGGGCCACTGTGTGTTGTTCTCCAGCCATGTGATGCAGGAGGTCGCCGCCCTCTGTGACAAGGTGATAGTCATGACCCAGGGACGCGTAGTGGCCGTTGGCAGCCCGACCGATCTATGCCGTCAAACCGGTAAGGAGTCATTGGAAGATGCCTTTATACAACTGATAGGCACGGATGAGGGGATAGCCGCATGATGAGTCGACTCTTGACACTGGTTCGCAAGGAACTGCTGGATGCCGCCCGCGACAAGCGTTCTGTAATGGCAGGTCTCTACTATGCCATAGGCACGCCGTTGATCATGTGCGGTCTGTTTGTGGTGCTGATTGGTCAGCTCTCCAGCCCGGATGATCTGCAAATTCGCATAGACAACGCCGAACAGGCGCCGGATCTGGTGCGCTATCTCGGCCAGAAGGGGATAAATCAGGACAGCGGCGAGCAGGCAGGCGCTCTGATACTGCAGATAAGCGAGCAATATCGGGCGCAGATGGCCAAAGGCGAAAGGGCCGAGGTGATCCTGATAGCCGACAACTCGGATGAAAAGCTGCAGAAATCGATTCGCCGTCTGGAGCGGGCGCTGCAGGGTTATTCCTCCGAAATGGGCAGCCTGCGCCTACTGGCCCGCGGTATAGATCCCAGGATAATGCAGCCGATTAAGGTGCAATTGCAGGATCAGGCCACGCCAGACTCCAAGGGCGGAATGATCCTCGGGATCGCCATTTTCACCATGATCTACTCGGTATTTATTTCCGGGATGAATCTGGCGATAGATACCAGTGCCGGCGAACGTGAACGCAACTCATTGGCGCTACTGCTGAGTCACCCTGTCACCCCGAGGCAATTGGTGATCTCCAAGCTGCTGGCGGTAACTGTGTTTGCCATGCTGGGCTTGATGCTGATTTTGCTGATCTCCAAGTTTGCCTATCCCATGGTGCCTTGGCAGGAGCTCGGCTTCAGCATCAGTATCAGCGCCGAGTTTATTGCCCTGATGCTGTTAATAGGCTTGCCGGTCGCCCTGCTGGCCGCCAGCATGCAGCTGTTTGTGTCCTTCCTGGCCAAGACCTTCAAGGAAGCCCAGTCCTATCTGACCATAGTACTGTTCGTGCCCTTGGCCCTGGCAATGACCGCCAGCTACGACATAGCACCGGACACCTTGCAGTGGTTGCCGGTCTCGGGGCAGCAACAGGCACTGATGGCTTTTATCAAGGGTAAGGAGTTGCCGCTGCTGCAGCTATTGGTATCCAGCTTGCTGACGTTGGCAATCGCCGCCGCCCTGGTGCTGGGACTGGAACGCTCACTCAAGAGCGAAAAGGTGGTGTTCGGCCTCTGATTCCCTCCCAAGCCGCAAAAGAAAAGGCAAGCCGAGATTCAATATTGGCTTGCCTTTCGATTGCCGAAACCCCGAAACCCGTCCCCCGAAACCCAAGGGTATCGGCCGGGTAAAAACCGGGTTGGCTTATTTCGCCTTGGGACGAAACGGCTTAATCACTGTCTCGTCGCATTCGAGGAAGGGGCCTTCCATCAAATCGATGCAGTAAGGAATCGCCGGGAATACCGCATCCAGGCACTCACGAATCGACTTGGGCTTACCCGGTAAGTTGACTATCAGGGTGTCATCTCTCAACCCGGCGGTTTGCCGTGACAAAATCGCTGTCGGAACAAACTTGAGTGACTCGGCGCGCATCAGCTCGCCAAAGCCAGGCATCATACGATCGCACACGGCTTCGGTCGCCTCGGGCGTAACATCGCGCTTGGCCGGCCCTGTGCCCCCTGTGGTCACCACCAGACAACAGCCGTCTTCATCGGCCATCCGCTTGAGGGTGGCTTCAATCACCGCCCTCTCGTCCGGGATCACTTCATAAACACTTTCCCACTCACTGGTGAGATAAGCATTGAGAGTCTCTATGATCGCCTTACCGGAAATGTCTTCATAGACTCCGGCGCTGGCACGGTCACTAACGGTTACTATCCCGATTTTGGCTTTGGCCATGCTGTTCCCCTTGGCAAAAATACTTGTGTTGCAGTGGCGCCTAACATACCACAATTAGGCTTTGCTGCCCCCATCAGCGGGAGCATTTTGTCGTCTCGGGGTCGGGAGTCTCAAGAGGCTTGGTTCTCAAGCGGTGCCAGGCGCTCAACGCCAGCAAATACAGGGTTGCCACCACAAACGCCAGCACAGTTCCCCAGACAATGCCGAGCCGCGGATAGAGCCAGCTCACCGCAATCACATAACACATGAGCGACCCCAGGCCTCTGGGATAATGCTTGATAATGGTTTGCGCCTGCGGCGCACCATAGGCCAGATGAATGATTAACAAAAACGGATAAAGCGTAATGGGGAAGGCGGCCAGAATACCGGCCTGAGCCGGCGTCAGCAGTTTGGCCGCTGCCGTGACCAACAGCACTATTATGGCGGCTGCCGCAGCCCTAAGCAGCAATACCAGTGGGCTGAGTCGAACGGGCTTGGCTACTGTAGCGTCCGGTATTTTGGCAAGCACCAAACCCACAAGCACAATCGCCAGCAGCAGCGCCAGGCTTCCGCCGAGGAGATTAAGATTCAACAGACTCAGAAGATAGCCACTGAGGCCAAAGGCCAGCAATCCCAGGCCTGACCCCAGCAGTGCCACTAACGGCAGTGGCCGCCCACCGCCGAGACGAATACCCAGGGCATAACCACAAATCAGCAGCAACGAAGCGATAAAACCGGACAAGGCCGCGGTAGCACTGGCGGCAGCAAAGGGTTCACCCAATTCAATGCCGATAAAAAACAGTGCGATAGCCGTACCAAGCGGATAGCCGGACAAAATACCCGCCACTCTGGGGCTGACCCGCTCAGCCACCAGCGACAGGCCCACCACGGCTATGATGGCGGTAGCTATTTTGGCGAGTAACAGGCTATCCATCTCCCTTCTCCCGACACTAGAGCAGGCGCCTGGCCTGCCAATACTTTTGCTTCCAGTAGCTGTTATCTAACGATGAGATCATCACCCCCTGACTGGTAGAGGCGTGCATAAACTCATTGTTGCCTATATAGATCCCCACATGGCGGCTACTCCAGCCAGTCTTGAAGAACAGAAGATCGCCCACCTTGAGCTGGCTTTTCTTGACCGCGAACCCCAGCTTGCGCTGTTCCTCCACTGTGCGCGGCAGCATGATGTCGCTCAATCGCCGGTAAGTCAGGCTGACAAAGCCCGAACAGTCGACACCTCGCTTGCTCATGCCTCCCAAACGATAGGGAACCCCATGCCATTCTCGCTGCATCGTCAGCAGCCGCTGCTGTGACAGGGGCACTTGCTCATATCGCTTGGCTTCGGACTCTGTGCCCACTTGGGGCTTAGCCACTGTAGCCGGAGCGGAAACAGGCTCGGGACGACCGGAACAGCCACTCAGGGCGCCCAACAACAGGAATGTCGCCAATATCTGCCACAGCTGCATGCACTTTCCAACTCAGATGCCATTGAAGAACCCCTAATGTGCAATAAGCCGCCGCTATTTGCAAAATCTGTGGTTAACATTGAGTTTTCCTCGGCCAATAAAGCAGATATATCAACTGAGCTAAGAGGTTTTCATTTAAACCGGCATGCCAAAGAATCACAGCGACCAAAGCTCTAGCCAAGCGGAAGAGCTTCCCTTCAGGAACTATACTCAGCAAGATCCCGTAAGGAGGTTGTTATGCCTAAATTCATCATTGAAAGAGACTTACCCGGAGCCGGAGGTTTATCCACGGCAGAGTTTCGTGAAATCTCACAAAAGTCCTGTGCCGTGTTGGAAGATATGGGGCCGAAGGTCCAGTGGGTAGAGAGCTTTGTGACCCCAGATAAGATCTACTGCGTTTACATAGCCCCCAATGAGACACTGGTGCGTGAACATGCGGAAAGGGGCGGTTTTCCTATCAATGCCGTCAATGAGGTGAAACGTTCAATCGACCCAACGACGGCGGAGTAACTCAAAAGGGACTTTGCTTATTCAAAGTCCCTTGTATCCTCAAGGACACCCCAACGTAGCCGAAATCCCCGCTCAAAAGACAGAAAGACAGGACAGCCATATCTTTTTGATGTTTCACACAGCCTTGACTAGGCTTTGAAATACCCATCAAAGCTCAGTCGAGGTTGGTTATGACCACAGCCCGTCGCCAGTTGATAGATGCTGAAAGTACGCCCTTTTACCACGTGATTAACCGTTGCGTCAGAAGGGCATTTTTGTGTGGTGAAGATGCACTGTCGGGGCGCAGTTACGAGCATAGACGTGGCTGGATAGTGGATAAAATCAGGCAGTTGTCGTCAATATTCTGCATCGACGTTTGCGCTTATGCGGTTATGAGTAATCACTACCATTTGGTGCTCAAGAAAAAGACAGGACAGCCATATCTTTTTGATGTTTCGCACAGCCTCGACTAGGCTTTGAAATACCCATCAAAGCTCAGTCGAGGTTGGTTATGACCACAGCTCGTCGTCAGTTGATAGACGCCGAAAGACAGGACAGCCATATCTTTTTGATGTTTCGCCCAGGCTTGACTAGGCTTTGAAATACCCATCAAAGCTCAGTCGAGGTTGGTTATGACCACAGCTCGTCGTCAGTTGATAGACGCCGAAAGACAGGACAGCCATATCTTTTTGATGTTTCGCCCAGGCTTGACTAGGCTTTGAAATACCCATCAAAGCTCAGTCGAGGTTGGTTATGACCACAGCTCGTCGTCAGTTGATAGATGCAGAAAGTACGCCCTTTTACCACGTGATTAACCGTTGCGTGAGAAGGGCATTTTTGTGTGGTGAAGAT
>NZ_NIJK01000033.1 GCF_002836975.1 Shewanella indica
ACAAAAAAGCCCTAGCTGAATGCTAGGGCTTTTTTGTTTGTCTCGCTTCCAGCGAGCACGACTTAACATGCAGCCCAAAGCTGCTGGCGCAGTGTTTACCCCTTAGCTTGCAGCCAAGCTGCTTCGCGCTCCAGCCATCTATCAAGCTGTGCTTGATGAGCAGATGTCTTTCGCCCCCATGTGATACCATTCCGCATTAAAGTTCAGTCACTTTCGCCCAGTCTCTGGTGCACATCTTTATCACTCGCTTTGTACTGCTGACGAAGTCGTTCCAAGCCTGTTCCAAGCCTGACAGCAAGCATCCACAATGTCCTCATATCCTTTGAAACAGCGATTAGCGAGATGACGTTGGCGTAGCCAACTCCACACCTGTTCGATGGGGTTTAGCTCCGGGGAATAGGACGGCAATTTGAATATCGACAAGTTGGGGATATCAACTGCAATGTCATTGGTATGCCACCCTGCACCATCCATTACCACCACAGCATGTCATCCTGGTTTAGTTCGGTTGGCGAGCAGTTCCAGGTGCTGGCGCATGATGTCCTTATTAACAAACGGCGTGATGATGGCTTCAGTTTCTCCTGTTGCGGGACAGACTGCGCCGAAGAGGTGCGCGTATTCAAACTGCTGCTGTTTTAGCGCTCTGGGTCTACTGCCTTTCGGTGCCCAGAGTCGTGTTGTTGTATTTTGCTGACCAAATCTGGCTTCGTCCTGAAACCAAATATCAATCTGGGGTGGTCGTATATGGATAGGTGTGTGAAGGTTAGTTTCCATCAGGAAGTTTTTTAAAAGCCGTTTGAGCTTCATCAGACTGCTTGGGGTGTTTTGAACGGCTGGTTATCCGACTGAAATCAAGTGCATTAAGTAATAAGTATACATTGACCATCACACTGTAAGTAGCTTGCAGGATAATGCTGAGTTTTATATGGGTGCTTCTTTGGGGGAAGCATGCAAAGTCTTTGGCTTGGTGAACCTAGATAATTTGTTGTTTACAGCAACCTTACCTTACTGACGTTGTCCCCAGAAACTCCGGGATACCTACAATGCCATAGCTTTGCCTGAAAAAGCTGCAATCAGCGGGGTTTGTACCAAAAAGTCCTTTACCTTTAGGAAGGCTTTTTGCATAATGCCCCTCGTTCCACAGGGGTGTAGTTCCAATTGGTAGAACAGCGGTCTCCAAAACCGACGGTTGCGGGTTCGAGTCCTGCCACCCCTGCCATATTCCAGACGGCCTGCATAGCAATATGCGGGCCGTTTTCCTTTGTGTTAGAAAAGTTGTTAGAAATATCTAAGCTGCATTTTGAATAATGATTCACTTCTTAACACTGCCAATTGTTGGCACCACTTCTGTTCTTCTGTCGTAGACATTCACCTGTCCAACGGTCTTGTGTCCGCTAAATTGCTGTTTGTCGTGAATGTTTCCATCAAAGTCTGATATACCTTTTGCCTTGATATCGTGGAACGTGAATGTGCGTTCAATGTCAGGATGAGTAACGGCGAGCTTATCCATTGCACGGCGCCAACTGCTGCGCAAACCATCAGAGGTTAATTTGCCACCACCAGTTTTGTTGATCACAAAGATGCTGGCTACACCTTCGTGCAATGATTTTGCTTCATTCATGAGTTTTTTCAGGCGCGGCGACCATGCTTTGATCTGCTTCTTGCCCGTTTTACCTTGCTGAATAAAGATCCCTTCATCCAGTATCTGTGACCACTTCAGTGAGAGAACATCAGCTTGACGTGCAGCACATAGATAACTGATTTCGCAAGCTAGCCTTAGACGAAGTTCGCAGCATTCAAGGAGTGCTTTGAATTCATGATCTGTGATGTAACGATCTCGTGACTTGTTTCTGAACTTCTTAACGCCTTTAGCTGGGTTGTGTTTGCAATGTCCACGTTCATAACCCCATCCGAATACCACGCTACAAGCTGATAGTTCATGGTTGGCTTGTGTACGGCTTGTATTGCCTCGTATATCCATGTAACGACGAATATGATGGGGTTTAATTGTATCAGGCTCCATCTCCCCAAATACCTTATTGAACATCGCAAGCTCACGTTCGCGGTCGCGTTGAGTGCGAGGTGCTAATTCTTTGAATGTTGCAGATGCCTGGTACTCGTCAGCCATGCGTTTGAATGTGTATTTGGTCAGTGATTTCTCAATAGCTGCCTCATATGCCGTCCAAACCTCTGCGCGTGTTGAAGATGCCGAGCATAAAGTAATTGTGCGCTTGCCGTTCTTCATAATGTAGCTTGTAGGCTTACCGCGAACCTTATGCAGGTATACGCCTTTTGGCATCCATGCATCTTCTGGTTTGCGTTTAGCCATTGCTTATTGCCTCAAAATTAGGAAGATTGTCATTTGCTACCACTCGATGTGTAAATGGGTAGTTTACCGCCGTCCACGTTACTACAGGCTTACCGTCACTACGTAAGTGATAATGTATTCCTTGTAACTTTAGCTGCTTGATTTGGGCGCTTGCTTTCGTATAGCCGGTTAGCTCTATTAATTGTTGCTCCGTTAGCATTTCGTTTAAAATGGTCGCCATATTAGTTATCCATAATGCTTGAGCAAAGAATTATTAATCCTTTGGCTCCAATATATTTGCGACTATTTTCTCATTCATTTTTTCAAGTGATGAACTCTCAAACTGCCCAATACGGACACATTGAGCGTTATTTAGCTCAGTGCTTATCCCGCTTACTGTAAAGGTACAGACTACCTATAGTGACTATTGTAAAGAAGGCAAATAATCCCAAGACTCCCCAGATCAACGGCGTCATCCGTCATTCCTCTCGTTATTCAATACAGTTTATAATAGTTCGAACTTAGAAGGAGGGCATCATGGCAAGATCGTTAGATGAAATCATCGAGCAAGAAAAACTAGAGGTGGTTTTGCTAGCCAATGAAAAGGCTGCGCAAATTCTGAAGGATATTGATGAGAAGGCTGAGGAGTCAGCCGTTGACGATAAATCAGACGGCTGACGATGGAGTAGGCACAAAAAACTTTCACATGTGAAAGTTGAGCTGTCAGATCGACCTTACTCTTGGATAGGACTCAATCTCACGCATGAAAGGCCCAAGAAATCCTTTGTATTCTGGCATCCTCAGCCTGCCATCCAAAACCAGTATGCGACGGTTTTTAGGCTGGTTCTCCAAGCGGATCAGGCGTCCAAGGCCTTGTTTGAAGCGGATAACCGTTTCCATGACGTCCATTGCCCCTTGCTTGCGGGAGCGAGCCAGACGTGCGTGGTAAGACAATGAACGGTTCAGGCCGAAAGGTAGCTTCGGAATGATGAGCGTGGCGATCACATTATCTTTCTCTGCGATTTCCTCATCGCTCAGCCCAATATGCTTGCCGTTGATGTCAAGGCCGGTCCATGCGCCGCCCAATGCAAGCCATAACGGCTTCTCACCAGCTTTCAGAGCATTCAGATAGGCAACCTTCTGCGCTTCGGTTGTAATGTCCCTATTCGCTTTGACAAGCGGATTTTTTAGTTCACCCAACCTTTCTGAGATGCCTTTTACATCGGCAAACGACGTCATCAGGACCAGCGTTCCCCCTTCACCTTGGCCGTGAGCTATCACGATTTGCTCAGCAATGTTGTCCAGCCAGGCGCTGTGCATTTTCTCTCGGCTCTCAGGCGTATCATTGCTTTGCTTTCGACCTACCGGCACAAAACGCTGGGCCTTGTCGAGCTCCATTGGAGGCAGGCAAATTTCATGGACGTTATTTTTCAGCCACGGCGGAGTGATAGGCGTATAGGTTTTGAGCCGACGTTCGGGGATAAACAAGTTGTTTGCGAAGTAACTGCATGTGAACCCCCCCAACTTGGGAAGATACAGTGTATCACTGATGCAAGTGGCCGCTGACACCTGTTGCCACATTCCCTCCATACAAGCTTGAGTGAGGTTACTGTCGCCAAAAATTTTGGACACTGTTTCCTCAAGGAGGTGCGCTTCATCGATAAAAAGGAATTGGTATATAGGCAACACATCTTCATCATTTTTATACACATCTTGGGCTAGCTCGTCAGTCAAGTCACGCTCGCTCTGTGCGATCCTGATGCGTCGAGTTTTAGCATCTATGGCAAGCATTGCGTGGGTACAGAGCACGATTTCAGGGTAAACATCTTCTCGCACGAACTGACTTTTATAGGCCAGATACCCTGGGTCTTCGCTCGATGCGTCCACCCCCAGCACGACCTCAGACGTAGCAGCATTGGGGAAAAGGCTGACCAGCTCATCAAGCAAATATGCGGGAGCGGCGTCGATTTCACGCTCTTGAAGCAGGCCAGTTTGCATCCATCGTTCGACAGCATGGAGGACTTCTTGAGGGATCTCGTCATCGGCCAGATACCGGCGCAGTTTGTCCACACTCACGAAGCTGTTTCTTCCCAACACAACCCTAAGCGGAACCATCTTCACACCAGCCGCCACCAGTCGCTCATAGGTCTTAGCCATCTGCTGGATGTTGCTTATGGTGTTTGTTGCGATAACAGAGCGCTGCCCTTTTGCAGCGGCGATCTGATTAGCACTGGCAAGGATGGTCAGCGTCTTACCTATCCCTGTTCCACCTTCGACCATGCCGATGCCCCCTTTGGCGAGGGTGTCATTTATCGCATCCGCCAAGATGAGCTGCTCCTTTCTTGGCCTCATCGCAAGGGGATTCAGATAGACGTCCATCATGTGCTCACTTTCTTCCGAGGTAAGCTGGTGATTGACGTAGAGCTCCTTTTCGATCCCAGCGCTCAAAATATAAAAAAGCAGTAGCCCCTCAGGCTGTTTGTGCTCTCGCATCAGCGTTCTTATTTTGGCGCTGACTTGTTGGGGGAACGTCAGGTTGTAGTGGAATGCGACACTCCCCTCATCGCTCTGGGCATCCATCTTCGGCCTGATCCCCTGTTCTATCGCATCGACGATGATTTTCTTCGCAACATCTGCGACTTTCTTTTGATCATCTTTGCCAAGGATGTCTTCTGTGTTGTCGGGCAATAGCGCTTGGGCGAGCTGCTGTGGAATCTTAACTTTTGCCATGTAATTCATCCTTCCATTTATATATTTAATAGAGATGGCTCAGTTTACTGTCATTATGTCTACATCATCGCCTCTGTACTTGCCCTTTTAGGGCGCAAAAAGTGGTTTTTGATATAGGGTATTGTGAAGCAGCAAGCGGATATGGAAACTTTCACATGTGAAAGTTTTTAGCCGGTTTTAACTCAGGTTCTTCCACAACCTTGACCTTGCGTCCAGCCGGTGCATAAAACAGATACCATCCCCCAAATTCAGTGGTTTGTTCCTCCAGAAAATCTCCCGTTTCTGTGTCAACAAGAGCAACTCTAATTCCGTCTCGATCAAGCTGGCCTTCAATTTCCCTAACTTCAGACAAAGGCAGGCGAAGATGATTTATCCCTCCACGAACTAGCCGACCTGACTGAATGGAATTGTATCGAGGCGACAATCCAAAATCTCCAGATACTTCTATATCGTACCGACGGTACGGAGTCAGAGAATCAATAATGGCTGGAGTTTTCACTTGGCGACCATCCAAACTAGCAACAACCCCCTTAACTTCCGGTTCATCTTCTTGGCAAATACCATCAGCATTAAGATCCCGACATGTGGACAACACAAGCGTGGCTTGACTTCTCTGGGGAGTTCGCTGGAATCCGGTGCGGCCAAAGCTACCACCAATTGATAAAGTAATGTTATTACCAGCACTAGGCGAATGATTGAACGAAGCAGACAGGGTTGCAAACCTCCAACTCCAAAGATCAGCACGCAAGCTTTGTTGCTGACCTTCCCACCCATGACCAAAATTGCTTGCCGTGTAGCGGTAGGTGATCCGCCCCAAACTGAATCGTTTTGATACCTCTCCACTGAAGCGTTCTATATCTCCAATACCATCAAGATCTTTATTTTCACGCTCATAAGACGCCAAAACCTGCCAACCCGCTTCCATGCTAGCAAGCATCCGCCCTCCAAAGATGTTGGATCTGACACCATTGGCTAAACGATTCGAATAGTATGGAGATAAAGATATTGATGTATTCAGTGTCTCAATGCGCGTGCTGTGATACGTGCGTAGCGTCGTTTCCTGAGTTTCATAGCCGTCGTGCGTGCGGGAAGAGTACTGAATAGTTGGTTGAAACAGAGAGCGTGATGAAACACTAACAGAGCGTAATTGATAGTTGTCTAAATCACTTAGTTGTCCAAAGATCGAAAGATCGTCATCCTGCCAAGAACCGCTCAGAGCGTATCCACTATTGCCATACCAAGCAGGCTCAAATGAAAAGTTATCACTTGAATATAAAGCGGAAAAATACTGTCTTTCCTGCTCATCCTGACCAGCGAAAAGTGACAATTCATTAGTCACGCCGTAGGCTAAGTGTCCAATTAGTTTGCTTTCATCCGTGGTTGGAGACTTGCCTAGAGCCAATTGATAGTTGAGCCCTCCTACGGGTGCAAGTCGTCCAGAAATGGCTCTTTCTACTGTTTTGGTGTCCGTTGTGCCATCGGGCAATACAGCGTCAAATTTATATTGATTATTGCTGTAATCCAGTTCGATTTTGTAAGAGAACGGCTCGCTATCCAGAACCAGAGATTGTAAATAGGTTCCGTCACGGTAAACATCTACCCTTGTTCCAACAGGCCAATAAAGCTCAATTTGGTCATTAGAAAATGATCCAGTGGCAAGGCTACTTTCATTCGTGAGTGAGAAACCATCCAGCCCGTAACGCTGAACACGACCGGCTTCAATGCCTTTGACGTTGCTGTTCTCCTCGTCGTGCCACTGGCTGGAGAAATATGACTCTTGCCCTCCTAGTCCAGCTCTAATATCTACATCGAGGTTTCCGACTCGGCCTGTTCCCGTGATGCTACCCGAAATATCACCTTTGCTTTGATAGGTGAGAAAGTAGTCAAAGGATTTTACATCCAGACTGGATACGTCTGGCTCAATTGTAACATCTGGGGTGACCTTTCTGGCTTTGGCTACGCTGTTACGAGGGTAAAAGTAGATGGTTTGTTCTGACCAAACAATTTTGACATGACCAAGATTGTTTAACCTTTCCAAGGGAAGTTGCTCTTTTGTGTTTACACCAGCAGCATGCCATAGTCCTGGTTCAGCAATGGCACTATCTACTTCACGAGAAACAAGGTATTCCCCCTTGTTTTGTCCGTTCACGACAAACTTCATCAGGTAGTCATCCGCACGAGTTGGTGAAGCTGTGAGTGTGAAAGCTGCGGCCAACAAGACTGTGGGCACAAAAACTTTCACATGTGAAAGTTTTTTCTTCATCGAGAAACCTCCCTCACCGGGAGTCTCAGCGTGATTCTTGAGTGAACGCCTTGTTTTTCTTCGCTTTGTACGGCATATGAGAATGCCATCTTTGCTTTTTGAGATAAGACTTTCCCATCTCTCTCTCGTGCTTTTACTACTTGCCGCTCTCCTGGCAGCAGTTGGAAGCGTCGGGGAAATACTTGTACCCCATCTGGTGGGGTGATTTTCACTATTATTGGCGAATTTAGGGTATTTGATACTGGGATTTCAGTCGTTGACTTACGACTGATCTCTACGTCATGGGCTTTAAGTTGAAATGCAGTCGCAGGTGCTGATAGAAGAACTGCTAGCGTCGCCATCATGATTGAATTAATAAGGGGCTTCATAGGGACCTCCAAAGGACTAGGGACTGACTTGGTCAGTCCCTAAACGAGTGATTACTGGTAGTCGATTTGAAGATCGACGGTTCCAGAAAAGATCCCTTCCTCCCACGTGCTGAGCTGCATGTATCCGGTGCTTGCCGTGGCTGGCTGACGATACGACCAGGCTATGTAGAGCTCACCAGAAGCTGATGTGGTTGCTGCCACTGGCGCTGCATTAACTCCCACGCCTGTACTCGTTTTTGAGATCGCATCTGAGCAGTCAACAGTTGAAGTAGTTAGGTTAATTTTCGGTGTTCCCGAAAAGCTTAAAGCTGCTCCACCTGGAGCTGTGGGATTTGACAGGTTAGTGATGGTAATCCCGACCGATTTATCCATATCTCCTGTCACTTTTAAGCAGCCGGGCTGTACTGTGTCCTCCGGATTTTGCGCCAAATAAGTCGCCCAACTTTTTAAAGAGAACCCGCCAGTTGGAGCGGCTCCCGGCTTGCGTTCCAAAGTCATTGTGTACGGCTGAACTTCGGCCACAGACAAAGCTGGCGGGGTTGCCGAGATTTGAGAAGTTCCCGTGCCTGTACCAGCAAAAGCAGCGGCGGACGATAGGGAAATAACTACTGACAGGGCGGTGTATTTAAAAACTTGCATTTGTTGTATCTCCAGTTGAATAGAAAATGCGTTTTCGCATGGAGAATTTTGCGGGTGGGCGGCAGATATTTAGGCACGCCAAACTGCCCTTTTTGGACAAAATGGAAAAAAGATTAGGGTTACGAAAATTACGGTATTATCGTAATTATGATAATTACAGTAATTAAGATTTGTTCTGACGAAACAAACTTAACTGAGTGAAATAACTGAATAATTTTGGGTTTGGAGTTGTTGACAACTCCCTTCTTCTTGCTATTATTTAGATAGGTAGCTGGCCTTTAAACAGCATATTATTTTAGCTGAGTTCAACTCAGCCCATTCAAATAGCCTATTCACAATTTGTGATTAGGACACCAAGTAAGGCATGGGGTCTCACTTGTTCATTGTTTTAAACTTTGAACAGGGGGCTTTATGCGTTCCAATGTATTCAAACTACTACCGTTCCTGCCAGGTAACCATCACCTTAATCGATGGGCGTTTGGCTATTTTCTTGTGAAAAAAGGGTTTTCTACTTCCATTATTATGGAAGAGACCTCCTTTACTCATAAGCAAATTAGAAAAATAAGGGAAGATTTAGCCATTAAGGAACATCGCCGAGCGGTTTACGGACAGGATATTCTGTCAAAGGAGGATTGGATAAAATATTCGGCAGCAATTCATGTTTACTGTGAGCTGAGTGAAAAAATGCCTCATGTAGAAGCTGTTGTAAAAGCATCTGAGTGGTTAAGAAGTGAAAAAGACTTTGATATATCTGGCTTTTACAAAGCATGTAAAGAAATAAAAAGTGGTGAGGCTTTTTTTGTTGAATGTGTACATTGTCAGAGTGAAGTTTTTAGTGGGCCTGGATTGAGAGATAAAGTTGTCAGTAAATGCTGTCCTACTTGTGGAAAGAGTAATTGGGAGCATCCCAAAGCAGATCACCGTCCTGGACATATTGTTACCCGCCCTAAATCTGGTGACCAACAACCGTTGTTTTGAGGAGATTTGTTATGTACACACAAATTACAAAAATTGAAATGGTAATTGCTGGCTTAGTAATCGCAAGTCTGCTTGGAGTGGACATTACTAAAATTTTTGGCAAGATTGTGTCAGCAATCATTGTATCCAGCTTTTAATCGCTTGTGGTAGCTGGCCGCTATATAAAAACAGCATACTAATTGATTTGGTAAGCGGAAAACTTTTACATGTAAAAGTTCCACCGCGAGTTCTAGTCCAGAGCGACCTTGTAGGTTCAAGTCTGCTTACTTGGTTAAAGCGTCTCGCCATCAACCTCCATCAAGCTGGCACGGGTGGAGCTGAGCGCTGAAATTTAAGCCGCGAGCGCAGTGCCTCAACTTTTTATTCGTTGAGGTTTGTTATGAACGTACAAATTCACCCTTCTTATTTCCGCAAGATTGTTTCGTCGGAACCATTTTCATTGATGCTCGATGTGGCGGCTGCAAGCGGCTATTCTTCTCATCGTGCTTATGTATGCCTGGCCATTGCACATTTCACCAAACTGCATCCAACCGCTATAAATCCAGTAGTAGAAGCTGAAATTAATCGTCGTTTTGTTATGAGCCCCGTCTGCGTCGCTGGAGGAGATAAATGAGCAGTTCTCTTAACTCAGTTGATCTCGCAAGAGCAATTGACGGCCCACGCATCGCGATACCACGTGCATCAATTCAAGCGCTTGGGCTGGAAGCCGCTGCATTTTTACAACAGGCGTCGTTTCTAAGCAGTCTCAAGGCAGAAGCCGGTGGATGGTTCGATCTACCCGCTGAAGGGGAGCCAGATCCAGAGGCTACCAATATTTTTTCAGAGCTCGGAAGCTGGCAAGCCTGCCTCGGAATTCAGAGAGATGCACTGAGGAAAATTCGCCGCAAGCTGTGTGATATGCACCTTCTGGAAGAAAAACGTTCAGGTGTGCCAGCGAGACTTCACTACCGTGTAAATCATGATGCGTACTTACGATTTCTTGCTGATTGCGGACAAAAAATCCAGTCTGCGAAAAATCGCAACCTGGATAGCGATTATTCGCAAACTAGTTTGCACGGTTGTCGCACACAAGAATGCGAGGTTTCAGCAAACTATTCCAAAAAGATCCCAGAGAGCTACAAAGATATTAATAATACCCACGCTCAGACGCGTTTTGATTTTGTTGATGCTCTTGTATCTCGGGGAGTAGATCCGGTCCACGCCCGAGAGTGGCAAGCAATCCGCAAGAAAAAACGCGCGACTCTCACAAAGGACGCTGTGCTGCTGGTAGAGCGGGAGGCGGCGAAAGTTGGCATCTGCCTAGGCGACGCGATTGAAACGTGTGTTCTGAGGGGGTGGGCTGGCCTTAAGGCAGATTGGCTGACTCCCAGTAACCGAAGCCCTCAAAATCGTTCGCTTATTGAAGACCTGAACGATACAAGCTGGGCGCAAGGAGGTTGGTAATGGCAGCAAGAAACATCGCGGAGATCATTTCCTTGGATAGTCATGCCCAAACCGTGAAGTTTGGGCAAAATGAGGAGACTGTTAAACGTCCTCGCAAAGAACATCAGCCACATCCTGACCGCCTCCAGGAGGCGGCAGGCATCATCAACAAACTATTTGCTGAGCTACAAGCTTGTTTTCCGGCCTGGCGACAGACGTTCACATACAAATCGGACATCGATGCAGCCAAGCGATCCTGGGCTCGCGGATTGGTTGAAGCGAAAATCACTACTGAAACGCAGTTAAAATGTGGATTGGCAAAGGCTCGGCGCTCAGAGTCCCCCTTCTGGCCCAGCATAGGTCAGTTCATCGCTTGGTGCCACCCAGACCCTGCTGACTATGGATTGCCAGACACAAGGAAAGCATACCTGGAGGCCTGCCGTAACGCGCATCGCCTCGCAGAGATGACAAATGATGAGTGGAGCCACCCTGCGGTGTACATTGCTTTAAAAAATACAGGGACGTTTGACATCCGAAATCGCAAAGAAACAGAAACTTGGCCGATTTTTGAGCGGAACTATGAAATTGCTGTCCGGCGCGTCCTTGCTGGTGAAGATCTTAATGTAGAGATCCCCAAGGCACTGCCGCCACGGCCTGCACCACGGCCAGTAGAATCAGAAGTAGCCAAGCAGAACATCGAACGGTTGAAAAGGATGCTGAAGGGCGGTAAGTAGCCGCCTTTAAATGCCAATTGGACATAAATGAGTTAGAACCCCAACTCTAATTTTTGAGTTTCGGATTAAAATTTCTCTGGCGATAACGCCAGCAACAGGGATTGGCAAACGCGTAGCGTTTGACAATCCCATTGCTTGCTTTTGTTAGCCCCTTGTCGCAGAAACTTTGGCCATAAACTCTTTTATTGACAGAATTGCTGTGCCTTGGCCGCCCGGTATACGCTCAATAGAAAACTCTGAGTCTTCATAGCCCTTGCCTGTTTGTATGCGGAGGCGGCAGTCCTTTGCTGAAACCATGCGCTCTAGAAGAGTGTACGGAATGACAACGGTATTTTGGCTGGATGTGTAAATGTTTTTTGACACAGAGTTGTAGCCGCTGCTGTCAAGGTTTGTTGGGCTTCCCGTGGAGTGTGAAGATATTTCTCCGTCGATGTTAATGTCTATGCCAGTAAGGCTTAGGTATGCCGTGCTGCTACTGGTGATGCTGGAGTCATATGCAAGAATTAAGGCAACATACTCCGGTGATTTGCTAGACCAACGTGCCCCAAGCTTAATGCTGTTTCCCCAAGAGCCTTTTGTATAAAGAAATGTTGGGGAAACAGAAATAATTGTCGCGTTATCAAAAGTTGATTTTTCTTGCGACACAACTCCAAGGCCAGCAGCTTTAGACATAGTGTCAGCCATGCTAGTACAGCCGGTCATTCCGAGCGCAATAACCGTTCCTATTAAAATATTTTTGATCATGTGATTCTCCATTTTGGGCTAACGCCTTGCTCACCGGAAAAACGAAGCGCAGCGTAGGTTTGTCCGGTGCAGCAAATTGTTCATTTGGTGCAGAACTTGTTCCACACTGATGCGAAATCATCGACTTCATTTTGCAAGAAGGTCATATCTGGTGAACCGCCCGAAACGAAATGCTGAAACCCAACAAAGCCGCCAAATGAGTTTTTAGAATTAACTTGGCCGCAGGTCATTGGAACATTGTCTGCACCACGAAAGAAATATACGTCCTTGAATTCTGCCGATTTTGGATCTTTGAGCCTGGCAAGTACAGCATCCTTTCCTTTTTCAATCCAAGCGTACTCTTTGTACTTTTCATCTTGAGCTGCTTTCTTCTCAGCATCTCTCTTCGCTTCTTCTGCTTTTTCGACTTCTCGCTTCTCTGCTCTCGCAGCCTTTTGCTCAGGAGTCATATTCGACTCCTGCTGATATGCGCCATAAACAGTAATGACGATAAAGGCTAATACAGCCCATGTAAGGAAAGACGTTTTCTTCGGTGGCTTAGCTCCACACTTAGGACATGACTTCGCCTTTGTGCTTACCTGCTCTCCACATTCTTTACATTTTACGAGTGCCACTCGATTTCTCCTTTTTGAACATAACGTCTTAGTATTGATGCCCTGTGCTGTTTGCTGGGCATCAATCGATTGTTGGACTTGGCCGCTGCCACATCCGTACTATTTGGTATTAATCATGCTATAGGAATTTGCTTTTTTACGGTAGGGGGTTCTTTAACCGATTGAGGACTAATTGCTTGAATTATTTTGTGCTTTAACCTCCTCTGCAACGGTTTTGGCCGTGTTTAGTGTTGCCGATGGCGCGTGTTGGCCCGTAAGTTCAAGTGTCAAACATGACTCTTCCCCTGCATCGGCATCACGCCATCCGCTCTCATCCCTCACACGTTAACTACCGCTTACGTTATCCTCTAGTTCAAGGCAACCCTGCGGCGCGAGGCGACGCAAACTGAGCTGTATTTATCAGTAACTCAGCAGGCTTTATTATCCCCTGGAATTGCAGATGACCGTGCTGACATGTTGGGCAGAGCCACGTATAGAGCTCCTTCACCGCTGGACTCGCGATGGCTGGCTGAGATTGATGCAAGTGTGGCTTGATGAGCGCGAGTTTTTTACGACGGCACGCGTTGGCCAGAAAGCCAAAATGCCGCACTCGCATAAATCCTTTCGGTAAAACATGCAGTAAATAGCGGCGAATAAATTCATCGCCACTGAAATCGTAGACACTTACTAGCATTACGAAAATTAGGTCTAAAATCCAGTACCAAGCAGAACTGGTTCAGTCATGCGAAACAAGTTTGGGGCAAAAGCGTGTTTGCGATAAGATGTTTACCATCATTTCTCCCTGGTGAACTGGCAGAGGAAAAGTGATGAACTGAATGGTGTACTACCTTACATTGAATCTCGTTACCTATGATCTGAAGATTAAATCTATCTACCCTTAGGCTTGTGTGCATTCCTTAAGCCCAACCTATTGTTTTTTGACCCCTAAAAACACACCTGCATTCGTTGTTTATCTCAAAAACCACTGAAATACCACCAATAGGTGGCTTTTCGATGACACTGAGGGGATGAGACGGCCTAAACCCTACTGAATACCACCAAAACACCATCAATAGGTCGCTTTTCGATTACGACCAAGGAAAGTTGTGGCTGCGCTACATCAGAAAGCCATCAACAGGTGGTTTTTGGATGATACCTGCCTATTTTTACCCAGTTTCTGATTTGTCCAAATTGGGCAGTTTGGCGTGCCAATAATGACTCCCCTCTAAGTAAAAATAATCCTGATTTTAATCAATCAGGAGATAAAGCAATGAAATTGATCACTTTAACTACTGCGCTCGTCGCTGTCGGTATGCTGGCTGGTTGTACAACCCAAAGCATTAGCTATGTTGGAAATTCAAGCACGGTTGAACAATACACCACTACTCGCCATCAGCTAACCGTTGCTCATGAAAACGGAAATAACTTATGTTTTCTGTCTCACTTTACAACTAATTGGGATGAATATAAGAAAGATCTTGGTGAGCTTCGGAAGACCATTTACGAGCATCAGTGTGACCATATAGAGCTTTATGGTTGGGAGTTTAATCCTGGAGTTGAATTTTATTGGGATAATCGAGGTAAGAAACCCGTTTGCTCAGTAGCATTAAAAGCTAAAAATAAAGGTAAAGATAACCCGGAGCTAATAGCTGAGAGAGCTGCTGTCAGTCGGTCTTATGAATCAATGGCGGAGCTCAATTTACCAAACTGTGATTCCATTGATATCCGATGGCAGGAGGCTAAGTGATGCCTAATCAGTTTAGCCTTAACAATCCTTATACTTGCCAGCATTGCTGTGGTAGCAGCTATCTAAAAATACTAGAGATTGCTGCTGAATCTAGTACCGCCGTTGATGCAATCAATACCATAGCTTCTCAGTTGGCATTTTTGGCAGCAGAGCGACGCGAATATTCTACCAGAAAACTAGCGGAACTATTTTCTTCAATCACCCCGAGCTTAGCGCTCGGGGACCCCATCTCACAGCAAGAAAAAACCGTGCTTTGCCCGGATTTTTCTCCACACCCCACTCACCGCGAGTGGTCTGTCTCATCCGGCGCAGTAGCGCCTTCTGAGGGGACTCCCTGTACCTCTGTACACACAGAGTTGCAAGGGAGTTGCACACAAGAGAATCAGGGATAAGGGGGACTACAATGGGAGTTTCTAAGGCGTATCGCGTACAAATATATCCACCTAGACAAGTACATATTTTGTTGAAGGAATTAGCTAAAGAATCGGGGCAAACGGTTAGTAAAACGGCGGTGTCTTTGATCGAACAGGCGTTAAATAATGACTCAACATTAAGCGAAATCAGAAATGTACAAGTGGATCAGAAAGAGATTTATCAGCAGCTAATTAACCTGTTGTCGATCAACGTGGCAACCACAGATTTTCTGCTCAAAAAGACCTGCTCTGAGGATGAAATGGCTGAGGCTAAACAGGTCATTTCAGCGCGCACAAATGCACTGCGTTCTCACTTTATTGGAGGGGACGATAATGGCAACGATTAGAAAAGGTCGAGTCGGTGACTTTGTTCGTGGTGCGGACACATGGCTTCATAGCCAGCAGATGTTGTTATTCAGCGGGATTTGGATCTTTCTGCCTGGTGTTTTGTTGGCGATTGTCGGTGGCCTGTTATACATCGGGATAGACGCCGATAAATGTGTCTTGCAAAACGCTAGTACATATCTTTGGGCACAATTGAAGGCACTAGTACAACCATTTTCAAGCGTGACTATAGGAACCTGTGTTGCCCTAGATGGGCGCGACTCTCTGCCATCCTCTGTGGTGATAAATGAACCACTATTCCAGGAAGCTGCTGTTAAGCTTATCAAATCCTTTGGATGGGCTTTCAGTTCGCTCTTTGTATTGTACTTGCCTATTGGTGTTTATCTTGTTGTTAAGGCCGTTAAAAGAGGTAAGGAAATCAAAGAAGACAAATATATTCGAGGGGCGAAACTTGTTTCAGCCGAAAAAGTGAAAGGAGAAATCGTAGAAAAGCATGGTGTTTCTGATTTAACCCTCGGCGATTTCCCTTTACCCACAGGATTTTCAAAAAAGCATACCTTGATTAGTGGCACCACCGGGGCCGGTAAATCTACTGCACTAACTCATTTGCTTAAAGCTATTCGCGCTCGTGGAGACCGAGCCGTGGTATATGACAAGAAAGGCGAGTTCGTAGAGATGTTCTACCGGGACGGAGTTGATCACATACTCAATCCGGCAGATAGCCGCTCACACCAATGGACTCCATGGGAAGAAATGGCATCACCATTTGATGCGGACTGGATATCTGAGACACTTTTACCTAGTTCTAATAGTAATAGCGGTTCTGAGAAATTCTTTACATCCGCTGCCAGAGCAGTTGTTTCTGCCGCACTTCAGAATTTATATCTAGACGGACCGAAGTCATTGCTTTCACTTCTTCGGGCGACAGCGTGGAATGATCTTGAGTTACTCAAAGAACTGGTTGCAGGTACTCCAGCAGCGACATATTTCAATGAAGATAACGAGAGAACTCTCGAAAGTATCCGTTCAACCATCGTAGATGGTGTTCGTCCACTTCGCCTGTTGAAAGAAGAGAATAAAAAGGGATTCTTTTCTATAAGAGATTGGATAGCAGAAGGCGATGAACCTAATGCCGATGATAGTTGGTTATTCTTACCAGTACGTGAATCTGAAATAGAAATACAGAAACCTCTCATCTCAACGTGGATACAAGCTGCGGCCAAAGGGTTGATGGCGCGTGGGGTTAATAACGAGCGGACTCTTTGGATTGTTGTCGATGAGCTACCAAGCCTCAAAAAAATTCCTGCTCTTTCAATGTTGATGGCCGAAGGGCGGGGCTTCGGTGCGGCTGTTGTTTTGGGTATTCAGGAAATAAACCAGCTAGAGGAAGAGTTTGGAAAAAATACCTCTAAAACCATACTTGGCCTGTGCTCCACACAGTTTCATTTTCGTTTGAATAATGCCGACACTGCTGAGTGGGTCTCCAAAGTACTTGGTGAAGCTGAGCGTGAGGAAGTTGATGAAGACTTAAACTACTCCGCCGATGACATTCGAGACGGTGTTCGGGTCAGTTCTAAACGCCAAAACCGAAAAATTGTTCTTCCCAGTGAAATCATGGACCTGCCTGATTTGTCTTGTTTTGCCAAAATTTGGGGCGTGGAGAGTAAAGCCCGTATTGATATTCCATTCTTGAGACTTCCAAAGATCGCTGACGGTTTTAATCAAGGTGATGAGAATGAGACTGTTGGTATGCGCCTGCTCAATGCCGCAAGAGCAATGAAAATGGAAGCTGATACTGACTTTGTTCCGAAAGAACTTTCTAACGTGCGGGCTACTGATGAGCCTAAAGAGCAAGTGCCAAGCCCAAGTGACATTGAGCAGGAAGTACATTCAGTATTGGGAACTGTCGGAATGGATGATGATTTGGTATTTGGTCTGCTTGGGAAAGGAGGCAAAAAATCATGATGTCACCCAAAGCAATAAAAAGTGCCTCGCAGGCAGGTCATTACTTTGAAAAAGACGATTATTATGTCGATGGCCTATCTCCGTCTGAGTGGGTTGGTTCGGGAGCAGAAGCGCTGGGTTTATCAGGAGACGTGCAGCGAGAAACTTTCAAATCTCTTTTGGAAGGCCAGCTTCCCGATGGGCAGAGAGTTGGAACTATCAGAGATGGTGAGTGGAAGCATCAACCAGGAACGGATGTGACCTTCTCAGCGCCCAAGAGTGTTTCTATCCTGGCTGAAATTGCTGGTGATCAAAGGTTACTGAGCGCCCACGATAAGGCCGTGCACGCCGCTCTGCGCTATATAGAACAGGAATATATTGTTACTAGGAACCGTAACCGAACCGAGAATAGAGTCAAGTACGAAAAAACCGGCTCGATGGTGGCCGCCACCTTCAAGCACACAACCAGTCGCGCCCTCGACCCACAACTCCATACTCATTGCGTCCTGATGAACATAACACAGCGCGGTGATGGGCAGTGGCGTTCCACTGAGAACAAGCCCCTCTTTGTTGATCAGAAGCACTTAGGCCTCGTTTATCGGCAATATCTCGCTGAAGAGGTGCGCTCTTTGGGGTATAGCCTGGATCATGCAAAAGATGGAACTTGGGAAATTACAGGCCTTGATAAAGATGTTGTCCATGAATTCTCGAAGCGTTCAGAGGCTATTGGGGATGCCTTGGAAGCCCGTGGAAAAACCAGAGACACGGCTACAGCCGCCGAGAAAGAGGCTGCTACTCTAGACACTCGGGATAGAAAGGTTCAGGCAGAACGGGGTGAACTTCTTGAACGCTGGCATGCTGAAATCAGCTCTGAGAAGCTGACCGAGTTGAAAGAAGTAATAGCTCTGTCACGGAAAAACATTCCAAGCCTAGAGCAGCAATCCGAGGCAATTTTGGCGCGGGTTGAATTAGCTAACGAAGCCGTCATGTGGGCGACTGAACACCTTGGGGAGCGTGACACATCTTGGACGCACCACGATTTAGTTAAAGTGGCTAGCCGTTATGCCGGATCGCGAGTGCTACTTTCTGATGTAAAGAATGCGATTGATGCTGCAATCGGCGGTGGTCAGCTAATAGAGAAGTCGGTTAGAACCTTTGATAAGGTCAGCAAGCAAGAGATTGATGTGCGGGGATATACGTCGAAAGCGGCCATCGAAATCGAGGATGAGGTACTCAAGGAGGAATACCTTGGCCGCGACCGCGTTCAGGCATTTTGCAGCCGGGAGCAGGCGACTGTAGCCATTTCTAATGCCGAGGAGAAGGCGAATGAACTTGGATATGAGTGGAATGCTGACCAAAGGAAAGCCACGGAGGGCATTCTGCTTACCGAGAACCGGATCGTCGGAGCGCAAGGGTTCGCTGGTACGGCTAAAACTACCTCCGTCTTACGAACCGTAGCTGATACAGCGAGGGAGATGGGGTATGACGTGAGGGGGCTCACACCTACGAACTCTGCTGGTCAGAGTCTGATAGAGGGTGCTGGAATTCAGTCTGGAACGATTCAATCTTTTCTAGCACAAAACCGCAACGAGTGGGTTCAAGAACGGAAAACTCGTGCCCAGATCGACAAAATTAATAAGCGGTTAGAGCAAATCGAAAAAGCCCTCGCCAATCCGTATGTGGATGAAAAAAATGGGGTTCGTATTCCCGAAAATTCACCGCTCTATCAAAAACGGCTCGACGAACTCCGTTACGAACGAACAGAGTTGCAGGGAGAGTGGGAGGAGCTTACCAAGGGCCTGCAAAAAAATCCGCAGCTATGGGTGGTCGATGAGGCCAGTATGGTGGGAACTAAGCTGATGCGTGACCTGCTACAGCGGGCTGGTCAAGTGGGCGCTCGCGTCATTCTGACGGGTGATGTCCGGCAGCTCGCCTCAGTTGAGGCTGGCGCAGCGTTTCGGCAGCTACAGAACCATGGGATGGAAACCTACCATCTGGAAGAAATCGTTCGGCAGACGAACCGAGGTACTCGGGATGCGGTGTATCTCTCCCTTATGAAGAATGCCTCTCACGCTCTCAGTCGATTAGAGGAGAGCGGTAGCACGATAAAGGAAATGGTCTCTCGTAAAAAAAGCGGAAAGATCGACCATGACAAAAGCGGTGAAGCCCGCAGACAAGAGCTTGTGACGGACTACATGGCTCTTGCGCCGCAGGAACGAGCCAAAAGTATTATCCTCGAACCAAGTCGAGAGGGCCGTCGTCGCACCAATGAATTAGTTCGTGATGCCCTTAAAAAAGAAGGTGCTCTGGGCGAAGAGCTCCGAACTAACCAGCTATCACCAGTCGATGCAACCGAAGCTGAACGGCGTGTGGTGACATCGTATCAAAATGGGCAAATCGTCCGGTTTGCGCGTAGCTTCAAGCGTGAGGGCATCAAGCAGGGCCTGTATTATCAGGTTGTTGGTCGAGATAACCACGATATCTTGCTTAAGAAGTTCGGGGCCAATGAGCAGGCTGAGCTGATTCGCTTCTCCCCTGAACGCTATGCGGCCAAGAACATCCAGATGTTCAACCTAACTGAAAGTGGTTTGGCCGTTGGTGAGAAGATCGTGTGGCGTGATAATGATAAGCCAACTGGACGATTGAACAATGACACGGCCACAGTTGAGAAGATAGAAGGCACGAACGTAACCTTCAGACTTTCAAATGGTAAAACTGGTGAGTTTGACATGTCCAAACTGGCTAATTCCCATTGGGATCACGGTTACGCCATGACGGTTCATGCTGCCCAAGGTAAGACAGCCCAGAACGTGTTTGTGCACGCCGAAACCAACCGGGAAGCTTTATTGAACACGGAACAGTTCTACGTGCAGATATCAAGAGCAAAGGACCGCGTGTATCTATACACCGATTCAAAGGAAGGGTTTGTCCGAGCTGTGGAGCAGCGTTCAGGTCAAAAACAGACGGCTAAGGAAAGCCGTTACCAGTCTCTGGAACCGCTGGATCACTTGATTGATAAGCTATGGCAACAACCAGAGTCAGGACGCTCGTCAACGCAGACAACTGGTAAATCTCAGGCTAAAGGTATATCAAGAGGCGACAGTGAACGCAGTCTAACAAGATAATTGCAGTCCATTGTCCAAAAAGGGCAGTTTGGCGTACTAGCTAGACTGCCCTTTTATTTAAAAATGGAATGGATACAGAACTTAAAGGGAGATCTAAAAGTGAAAGTTCTTTTTACGTCAATCGTTGTAATGACTGCACTGGCAGGTTGCTCCGCGACCATGCCTAACATCGCCGACACGACTAAGACAGATACGTCGGTCCAAAAAATTGAAAAAATAGATCCGGACATACAAGCGGCACTAGCCGACATGAAACTCGTTGGATTCAGACAGGAAGACTTCGGCAGTGAGGAGGCATTCAACTCGGCAGCTAAGATGGTGGCAAATTTAGGTGCCGAGTGGCAAACCTTTAACTCTTGGACCGAGGCGTTGCTAGAGCCTGGTTATCAATCAGCAGCCCTGGAGCGCATTCGTACAACCAATGATGAGCGACGCCAAAAAGAAAGGAAGGTGAATTTTTCAAAAATAGATCGCTATTCCGATGAAGCAGATAAGGCCATGAAGTACGGATTCCATGATTGCTTCAATGATTCTGGTCAAATGTTCTCAGTAGACGATTTTATCGACCATTATGCGCTTACCAACGTTGCCTCTTTCAAAAGCACGGTTGAACTTTATGAGCGTTGTCTAATCAACGGAGGTAGTGAGTGTACGGAGAACGGTCAGGAACTGAGCTTGGATAAATTCTTGGTGAACCACAATACAGCCGCTCCACAAGCGCGTAAGGATCTAGCCTTTAATGAATATTACGAATACTGTGCAGTGCGGACTCCAGTTTCATCTGTTCAATACACTATCTCGTCTCATGATAATGATGTGATGGGCAGCCTTATTGCGGCAGCGGCGTCGCGAGTTGGTTGGGATAGTGCGCTTAAAATGTCTCGAGATGTGTTAAACATGCAATCCAGATCTGGAGCAATGAATATGATTGCTGCCAACTTCTATAATTATCAACGAACTGGATACTTTGATGCGTTTGATATCAAACCGTACGCCATAGGCCGCTCCAGCGTCATATCCGTAATGCACGTGGGTGGTATGTGTGCAGCGTTTGGTACAGATAATAGCAGCCAGGATAGTGACATCGAAATTGATGAGCTCGCTATCGCGCTGGGAGCTAAACCTCGCCAAGCGGATGGAGGTTACCATTGTTTGAAATGGACAGACGGTAACTGGAAACGTGTTGCTGATTACATTGCTGGCGAAAGCGAGGGTCTTCGTGGGTTTATGTCGGTGTACTCTCCTGCATTCAACAACTATCAGGTGCCTTATTGGAGCTATCCCGGTCCGTACCAGCACGACTCAACTATTCAGACTCAACTCCAGAAAAAAGGAAGTGGTATTGCAAGTTACAAAGAAAAAGTCATGGAGCGGGAAACCTGCTCTACATATGCGGCAGGTCATTCAGGACTCGCAACTTGGTCTTATCCTGCCTGTGATTACCTAGAAAAGGCAAGCGAGTCAATGAAGGCCAAAGAAAAAATGATGCAAGCGGCAGGTCGGTTTGATGCCTACATATGTAGCAGGTCTGAGGCTGTGAATGGTTATGGAAAACCGGATCTGTCACGTTGTCCCACAGTCTTTTCTCGCGAACAGATAGAAGCTGGCGAACACAAACGCTAGATCATCGAATTCAACTTCTCCACTCATTCTTTTAGGGGCTCAGGCCCCTTTCTTTTTTGTCCAAATTGGGCACTTTGGCGTGCCATCTAAAGCTTGCTCACCTGAGAAAATATTAGCTCAAAGAGAGTAAAGATAAATGAGGACACTATGGCGGCAGAGATTCAAGTTAACGGATTAGTACTTCCAATAAATGACGCTCACATTCATCAAAGACGAGGTGTAACTGCGGCAAGAGCAGAATCTGGTGAACCTCTTCATTTCACGGTATTGAAGTGCCTCGATGGTCGATACACGAAAACATATTGTGGACTCGCCAGAGTCGATAACACCGATGACTTTTTGAAGATCATGGAGTGGGGAGATCACTTCGAACCTATTGCTTCTTGGTATCAAGGCGGCACTCAATGATTACCAGTATTTTCAGAAAAATCTTCAGAAGAGAGCCCAAGCCAGATCTGTACTCTCAACTATCCAACCTTGTAGCTGAAATGCGGACTTATCAGGCTGAGATCGAGCGCTTTCATGCAGATATAGAGGCGTCAGCTAGCCACTTTGAACACATTACCGAGCCCAATAATTTCATTAGCGCAGAGTGGGTTAATGGAAACCTACATGTAAAACATCGTCATTAAGAGGTAATTGGAATGGAATTGAACGAAAAAGCGAAAGTTGCGGCGCTCTATCAAGAACTTAGCAAAGCTGATGTCTCCGACCCTAACAAGTTGGTTGGGCAGCTTGAATCGGCGGCTAAGTCAATTGTGCAGAGTATGAATAGTCATCCTATTAAAGATGAGCAGATTAAAACTAGCGTTTTTGAGCATGCTCACATGAATGAGCAGTATCGACAGCTATCTGAGCAGCAGATGAAAATTGTTGATTCTGTCCAGTTGCTAATGAAGCAGGTTGAAAGCATGGGGCTCGATAAACCAACCCAAGATAACTGGCTTTCTAAAACGCTTTCTAACTATCAAAGAGGTTATCTGGAGAACGATATTTTCACTGAAGCAGCGGGAGCCATGGTTTGGATGGCTGCAAAGGCTATCCAGAAAATCTTTTTTGAGCCAGATAATGCTAAGCAACAACAAGCTGCCCAGGAACTAAAAAAAGATATTGGGAAAATGACAAAAGCCCTTGGTGTTGAGTTATCCCGCCTTCAACTAGAGGTAAAAACAGAACAGCGGCATGGACTGATGTCAGATGCCATAAGCAATGCCAAACGGCTAGAGCAAAGTGGCCAACAGAAGGAGGCGGATAAGCTGATAGTTAGTACCTATAACAAGCTATCTCACTCTGCCAAGAAAGAGTACAGCCAATATCAACCTCGCCCAGAACATCAAAAATCTATATCCCAGGCTCAATCGAGAGAAAAAGAACGCCAAGCTGCATCGTCAATTCAGCACCAACAACACAGTGAAAAAAGAATCGACCGCGACAAAAAACAGTCAATTGGTCGTTGAGAATTACATTCAAATAAATGAGGAAACTGAAATGAAAAAAGCAATCTTAGCAGTGGCAATCGCATCTATGCTCTCTTTGGCTGGGTGTGCTGCGAACCCTGATCGAGTGGATGGCGTAATGTTCACCATCGAGAAAGCTAGTGACGGCGAGCCTCTTTGTCGTTTCGTCTACGATCCTGCCAAGGTCACACAGGCTAATTGGGAGGAAGTAGGGCAACGCCTGCGCTCGGCATATGGCAGCAAGTTAGAACAATGCACCAGGTTTGAAAATGTGGAGGCCAAGGAATAAAGCGTAAACCCTAAATGTTGAAGTCACATTCAAATAAATGAGGAAACTGAAAAAAATACAAACAAAGGCAGGAAATCCTGCCTTTTTATCTGTATTTGAAGAATGCTAAGCTAAGTAATAAAACTATTTTTCTTGCTCTGCCTCCTTCAATGCTTTTCTCATCTCAGCTAAGTCTCCTTTGAGGTCATCCATTGACTCACCGCTATCCGCTTCCAACTGAGAGCGAAGTTTTTTGAGTTGCTTTATTCGCTCGTTCCGTTCAGCGTTTTCCGACGAGAGGAGGGCCTTATCATGCTGGTTGGGTAGATCAAACTCAGCCCAAGCCTTAGAGAAGTCACGATGAAACTCTTCCGAGCGGATTTGTTGCTGAACTTCATGTGTTTTTTGTTGGATAAGAACTTCCTGCCTACCAGTTAAGGCAAAGTAGATCACAATGGCTGTGATTGGGCAGGCAATGATGATGCCATACAGTACAGATTTCATTTTTAATTACCCCCTTTTATACCTGGCTGAGACACTGTGAAGCTTGCCTCCGTGGAGTTGCTGAGATTGGATGCTTCCTCAGTTTGTAATCGTTCAGACGTTCTCATTGAAAGGTTTCGGGACTTGGATGAGCGGTTGTCGGTGCTTGCATACTGAGTATTAGACGTTGATGCTTCTTTTGAGTTAGTTCTGGTAGTCGATAATGAAAAAAGAGTGTCGTGATTTAATGATGTCTCCAGCTCCCATGACTCTCCAAAGAGTGAGTTTCCTCGGCCAAAGACAGTGAACTCGCCAATTGAAGCTGATAGATTTTTTGGATCAGCAGAAAAAGAGCCACATGACCATTCGTATTTTCCTTCATACTGATACCCTCGTGTCGATGGCACTACGCAGTTCCTTCCAAATTGTCTATCTACTATCTTCAAGGCCTTTTCTGGTAAGTCATTACGTATGAGCTGTTTACTCATTGCCTTGGCAAGCGCCATTTTTATCGCTGACTTGCCACTTCCGTTGACCGAAATCCCGCTTGATATTTCATCCAGCGTTGCTTCTGCTACAAGTCCGTAGACTGCCCAGCAAACACCTTCTCTTTTTAGTCGTTCAGATGGAACTCTTATAGATGAAGGCATGCCAGTGGTCGCCCAGTTGAAAGCTGCCTGTTGCAACTCAACTTGGCATTGTCCCAGTGTTTTTTCTTTGTTCCAGGCCATGCAGGCCTGAACGCTTGTAACTAAGGGTTTGGGTTCTAACTCTGGAAATTGTGGCGCTTGTGGGTTCGTAATGAGCGAACAATTTCTGATGACGTTTGCTGTTTTCCCTCTTACAGATTTGCCTTTTTCGACATAGGCAAATAGCTCTACAAGAATAGAAAGTGGGGCTGTTTTTACAGAAAGACGGTTAGCCTTTTGGTATTGCTGCCTAGATGATGTTTCGTTTGCATCACGCATTGATGTGGAGGTCGTGTCTCGTTTTTCCTCACCTTTTCTTGCTTCTTCTCCTTTTTGGCGTTGTAACTCCATGCTGGTCTCATCGTTCAGTGTGGTTTCTCTTTGGGTGCGCTTTTCTTGTGAGGATTTTTGACCCACAGTGGCGCTTTCCTGAGCAAGTGTAACGTTTGAGTATGCAATTAATGCAAAGGCCAGCAAACTCAATGACTTTTTAATCATGTTGAAAAGCCTCCTTGAGCAATGTGATTTGTGAGATGCTTTTGATGCTTGGCTCTACCAGCCATGCGTATCTGTACCTTTGAATGCTTTTACAGAGCGTAACTATGTACTGATCTGCATCCTGAGGTACTGAATGGATTTCCCCATCTTCTTCTGCGGCCATAAAATCAGAAAAATCATCAAAGGCTGCTTTGCTTAGGTACTCAGCCAAATGAGTTGCATCCTCAGAACTCTTGCACAGCAAAACCTCCGGCCAGAGCAGGTCACCATCTGGCCCCCGATTGCCGGGCTGATCGGGTGGGTCTAACCTGACGACCCAAACTTCTCTTAGCTCATGTGCTACAACTAGGTGGAGCAGCTCAATGCCATTTAACTTCATAAAAATAACTCCGTGCTTAGTGAACGGAGCCATTATCCCGCTGATAATTGCCGAGATTGGCACGCCAAACTGCCCAATTTGGACAAATGTCTTGTCTGTAGAGTCAGAAGGAAATTTCCAGATTTTGACTTAGGTTGGTGTTACTGGTTGAACGTATATAAATGAATTTAAAAAGATATTTATATTTCGTTACATGTCACGAATGTAAAATGTGACATGTAACGCCATTGCAAGGGCATATGTGGGAACATTGCACGTTTAAGCCTTGGATATATTGGTTGGCTGCACGATTAACCCCTTAAACCTATGGGATGGCTGCACGATAGGGACTACCCAAAGCCCAATTGGGGGCGTTTACTGAACAAAATGAAGGCCAAATCACTTGTATGCGGACTTTTTCGTTGGTCTGAGAGCGTATGTGGGGCCGTTGCACGGTTAACTAGGAGGTCTATGGGAACGTTGCACTGTTGCTAAACTCAGGTTTTTAAAGCTTATGAACAGGGCTAAGTTGAGGCGAAGAAAGTTATGCCCCCAAACGAGTTGAGTCGTTGTCTGTGGCGAAGTCAAACGCAGACTTTCTCGCCTACAAATTTTCATTCATTTCACTCAAATGTTGTCTTTCGTTGAAAAGCCTAAACGCTGGACGGGCATACAGTCATATTGCAATCATGACGATTTTTATCCCAACTTTGTGCGTGTTTTCACATTTAAAGATAAATAAATATGATTAAAATCATGTAATTACAAAAAACCTTAGGTTGGATAATAGGTTTGGGAAACGCGCATGCGCGTTTTTCCAGATGGTGAATTTAGCAAAATGCTGATAAGTTCATTACATACAAATAGTTAACTGTGCGCGTTTTCACTGGTCCAACGAGGTAAACGCGCATGCGCACTAATAAAATGTTAAGCAATAAAATGGAAATCGTACATTGATCGAAGAAGACTATAAACAAGGATGGCGACAGCACTTTCCTACTTACCATTTTGATGATCGCGATATTGCTTTAGAGGAGTATAAGGTTTCAGCCAAGAACCTAGAATCAGAAGAAAGGGTTTTTCTAAACGCATCAAATGTGACGCTTGTTTCATCGGCTGCATTAGGGTCGTTATTGGTTGGTTCTTCAAGCCAACTAATAAGCGTTTTTAGTGGAGTAATTCCACCGTACATTATTTCATTAATTTTATTGTCTATAATTATTGGGTTCTCATTTATAAGTCTAAAGTATTTTTCTGACCGACAAAGGGCAATTGTTTTTTCCGGAAGAAAGGTCATTATATTGAGGCGAATGCTGGGGTTAAGTTACGGAAATGTCCAGCTCTTGCTGCCCAACTGGAGAATCGAAGGAGCGGATCAGCCGCTTGCTCTGAGATTATTCCCCGGTTGGCTAACATATGCGGCTTACCCTTTCTGGATTATTTCAATTATTTCAAGCTCGGTAGTATTATTCTTGAGCGCCTACTTTATTAAACAGAATCCTGGTGTTATTCCAAAGGAAATTAATTCAATTTTTATTTTGTTAATGGGATTTCTCTGGTTTTTAACTGCAATGGTTATCTATCGGTTATCTTTGTTAGATACTCATGAAACATCTCGGCTTCTATTTTATAAGTTCTTATCTAGAATCATAGGGCTGCCATTAACTGAAAATACTGAGTACATCGCATATCGAGCTAAATTGGCAGTCTATGAAACTGACAGGCTCAAAATATCTACCATAAATATCAAGAAGTTTCTCGTTTTCATTGAGGATAAAGACTTCTATAGTCACTCTGGAATTAGCTATAAATCGCTTGCTCGAAGTTTATTAGGCTTGATTAATATTAAGCCAAGATCCGGAGGTTCAACCATTGTGCAGCAGCTTGTGCGAACGCTATTTATTACAGATTTAAGCAAAACAAAAAGGCGTAAATTTATTGAGTTGGCATTGGCACCGTGGATTACGAGCGTTTTTAGTAAAGATCTAATTCTAGATATTTATATCTCGTCCGTGCGCTTCGAGCGTCGATGCTTTGGTGTTGTCGCAGCCATGAATCACTTCTGGGGTAATACAGAGAAAAACCCAACTAATGCGCAAGCTTTCTTTCTCATTGAAAGGGTAAGTAATATTCGGTCAAAATTGCTTGTTAATAAAATAATTGAAACAGTTAGATCTGCAAAAGAGAACGGGCTATTGATCGATGACGATATAAAGAGCCTTGTTGATTTATACTATGATGCTGTAGAAAGGGGTAAAATCACAGCAGATCAAACCGAATTACTTAAATTGGCTGAAGGTGTAAGTGCTTAACAAGTCAATCAACTACGCGCCTTCGGCGCCGGACGCAGCTAAGCTGCGCCGGTTATTGAGGCGCTGGAGGATCCCCTCATAATTCTGGCCTCCCAGAGATGTTAACCAGTTTAAGAAATTCACCCCAAGCCCAGCGAAAATGCGATTCTTTGATTGAGTATTCCGGACGTCGTCTCACTTCTTTGCCGAGCCGGAGTATAGATAGCACGTTTCTGTCACGTATCGTATTGGCTTGAAACCTCCGCTGCCATCCCAGATGCCTGGCTGCCAGACCGATGCACCAAAGCAGGATTTCTGCCAACAAAGCTATCAGCAACAACACATCATAACGGCGCGGACAACGACTGCGGCTTTGTCTGAGTCCCATGCCGTATTGGGGACTTTTGAGGTCGCGAAAGGTTTCTTCTATCTGCATCCGTCTGGCATAAAGTTTGACCACCTGCGTTGACGAGAACGCCTCCGTAGGCAAGTTGGTTGCCAGTAACCAAGGCTCTTTACTGCCAAGACGGTAACTTTGTTGTGTCGTATGATTGCGTCCTGCTTTGGATGACCGCTTGTCGGCTCGATATTTCGGCGCAGCCTTGTACAGATGTAAATGACAGCGCATAGGCGATTTTCGTCCCAGTTTTACGTAACCAATATGCCGGGCTTTCGCCGTGGCGGAGGGATAAAGCGACTTATTCGACTGCCATTGGGCATTATTGGCCAGGAGAAAGCCGACATCCCCACGGACATGGCCAAGCCAAAACCAACCATATCGTTCCACCTCCCGAAACCAGGTATTGCGGTAACCCGCATCGGTGACAATCAGTGGACACACATGGGACGGCAGCATCTGTGCCAACTCCGCCAAGAAGGCGTTATGACTGCGGGGAGCATTGTAGTCGGCAAACTTGAAAGTACGCTCATACAGGGTAACCGAGCGCCTTTGCACACTGACAGAGGCTCGCAATGTCATCATCCGCAATTGTTCACGGACATCAGACCAATCAATGAGGATTACCGGCATGGGATTAGCTGCACAGAGTAACTTGGCATGCCATTGATAAATAGCGAATTTATCAGAGTGTAGATGCGGGTTGCCGAGTAGCCTGTCTATCCGTTTGATGTTGTGCTTTGGCGCCACCGCACCAGAGATATTGCGACCAAGTTGAGTGAGTGACAACTGATTGCCATCAAGTAATGCTTCTGTAGCAACCATCAGAGAATTAAGCCGTTTTTGATGTATTTGCGGGCATTGCTTTTTGAGTAAATCGTGTAAGATATGGACATCACGCATGGTGTTGGATCTGGTAGTTTTTTGGCGAAATCAATTAGATCAATCAACACCATGCGTGTCTACTGAATTGAATAAAAAGGGAATTATCTGGGGATTCCCTAGATTGAGGCGTTAGCAATATTATTCAACTTCAAGGTTTAAAAATGAGGATATAAAATGACAGAAAACAATGGCTTGGAAAGTAAAATCAAAGGTTTAGTTAAAGCAGCGAATTGCAAAACCAGTTGGAAAAAGAGACTTTCGGCATTGCAAGAGATCAAATCTATAGATTGTCGTGAGAGACAAGATGTAGTTATTCGTTTGGCTCTTCATGACAAGGTTTACAAGGTAAAGGAAGAAGCATTTCGTATTGCTCAAAGTTTAGGGTTTACTAAAAATGGGCAGCCAATTAAGTTGGGGCGCAAAAATATCGGCTATAAGCCAAAGGACTTTACTAAAATTTTTCAGCGTATTAAACGTGAGAAAAAAATGGATGAGTTCGATTTAAGCCTATTTCGTGAGCACTTTGAAGTCGTTGCCCCTGAAATGTTCGATGTGATGCTATATGAAAAAGGTAAAAAATTTGATGCATGGCTTGAAAACTCGTTCCAATCTTTACCCAAGCCTAAGGCGGGCTAAATATTGCTAACAAGCGCATTAACGCGGAACGTCTTTCGCTGCGCTCAAGTCGTCCGGTTATGTGGACGTTAACCCATAGATATTTTTATCCGAAGCAGACGAGTTAGAGTTAATGCTTTAACTCGAAATTGTCCATAAATGAGGTTACACGCTCAGAGTCATTTTTTGACTATTCAATGATTTGAGAGAGCTAACAATCAATCAGAAATGCTTTCAATTCACATGTAGTATGTTATTTTTCTAAAAAGCAGGTCGCCATCAGAGATAGTGGGTGTAGTGGCATAGTGACTATTTTTTGAGTAATCATAAAAAGGACAAAGAGTGCTGAACGATGGATATGGTTATTTTTCGGGGACTACCATAAAAGTGTAGTAGTTAAGTATGCGCGAATAGGTATCCTTTTTTTGTGATTAAAATAGTTAGAAATTAGCAATTTAAAACATTAAAAATCATGTGTTTATTCGATGTTTTTTCTAGTTTAATTTTCTAAGGAAAATCTTATCCAATTGATTTTTATGATTTAAATAACTCACTCCAAAACCGACGGTTGCGGGTTCGAGTCCTGCCACCCCTGCCACATTCCAGACGGCNATTTTCTAAGGAAAATCTTATCCAATTGATTTTTATGATTTAAATAACTCACTCCAAAACCGACGGTTGCGGGTTCGAGTCCTGCCACCCCTGCCACATTCCAGACGGCCTGCATAGCAATATGCGGGCCGTTTTCCTTTTGTAGATATCATAAAGTGCTTGAGGTCGATATGGACCCGTTTATTTACCACCTAGCACTGTCAGCTTGCAGATATCTTTAAAACTACTGTTACAGGGTTAAACCCTGCCCGGTGCCAAATAAGATAACGGCTCACGCAACACGCGTAAGCCGTATAGATTGATACTCAGTTTGTTTCAGCATTAGCCGCTAATTCATACCGTTTCTGAACGCCGTATCAAAGTGATGCCAGATTACTGCACTAACAAGCTGCGCAGCATCCAGGCGGTCTTTTCATGCAGCTGAATACGCTGGGTCAGCAGATCTGCCGTTGCTTCGTCATTGGCTTGGTTCACCAGAGGGTAGAGTGCCCGGGCGTTGCGAATAATGATCTCCTGGCCTTCCAGCAGTTCCTCAAGCATCTGTTTGGCATCTGTGATGCCTGAGTCTTCTTTGATTTCGGTCTGAGCGGCGTAGGCGCTGTAGGAGCCCAAGGCTCTTTCACCCAGGGCTCTGACCCGCTCTGCTATGATATCTACCGCGGCAGCCAATTCGGTGTACTGTTCTTCAAACAGTTGGTGTAGGCTGGTGAACATGGGGCCTGTCACGTTCCAGTGGAAGCTGTGGGTTTTGAGATAAAGGCTGTAGGTGTCAGCAAGTAAGCGATTCAAACCGTTGGCTATTTCCAGGCGATCGGCTTGGTTGATCCCGATATTGATATTCATAATATAACCTCCGTAAATGAGCTGTTTTCTATATTACTCCGGAAGCTAATTAGTTAAAGTGAATAGAATAGATGTCTGCAATCGATTTTGTTTGAGTGGATTGCCAGGGGATTTGCTCTCAGGTCACAGACAGTTGCTGAGCAAGCTGGTATTCTAAAGCGCTTAACTTGGAAGCTCTGTTGCGGGTTTCTTTCAGTCATTTTTGCCCTTCTTGTTCGTCCCTCGCTATGGGTTTTGGGCGACATTTTCAAACTGCGTTAAAGCGGAGCGCAATCACCATGAATAAATATTTGCACGCCATGGGAATAGAGCTGTGGCGCAGTAGACAAGACTCTCCCGCCCAGGTGCCTTTCATGCTGTTGGTGCCTGATGCTGACGAGCGTGTATTGCAACATCCCCTGGTGCTTAAGGTGTTGGCGTTATTGGGATTGGAGGCAGGGCAGTGCAGCGTCGGTAATCGGCCTGTGGCTGGGCAAGAGGTGATATGGAATATGTTCCCTGAGCCTGTTGAAGGGGCCTGGCTACACTCATCGCAGCCGGCGCAATTAATGTCAGGCAGTGAGGGCAAGCGCGCCCTATGGCAACAGATTTGGCACAGATTGGAGGCGAAGTGACTGAGGTTATCGCAATCAGAGCTTTGGAGGCCAATGACCTCGACGAGATGATGAAAATTGAACAACTGGCCCACGAGTTTCCCTGGAGTGAGGCGACTCTGGGTAGTTGCTTTGGTCGTTTTTACCGCGCTCTGGGGTTATATCTAGGACAAGAGCTTCAAGGCTTTTGCTTGCTGCAGGTCTTGTTCGAGGAAGCGACCCTGATGAATATCTGTATCGCTCCTGCCACACAAGGTCAGGGGTTGGGGCGGCAACTATTACAGGCGGCAATCGAACTGCTTAAAGAGACTGGTGTGGAGAGACTATTGCTGGAAGTCAGGGTGGGTAATGCTGCCGCTATCGCCTTGTACCGACGCCTGGGCTTTATTGAGACCGGCTCCAGGGCCGATTACTATCAGGCCAAAGAGGGCCGGGAAGATGCTCTGTTGATGGAGTTGTCTCTTCACGCCTCTTAGCTCTCCTTGGCTCTTAGAGCATCCCGGCTAATATGGCTAGAGGCTGTTATGTCAGAGCTTTTGCCGCTAACCCTAAAGTTTTAAATTGTGCCCATAAATAGAAAAACAGCGCCTGTGGGCGCTGTTTTTTTAGGTGCTTGGGCTTGGTCTATTTGACCTCTTTCCCCTGGGCCTGAAGGTCTGCATGGTAGCTTGAGCGAACCAGCGGGCCACAGGCTGCGTGGGTAAAGCCAAGTTCGGTTGCCAGGTTGTGGAAGTCGTCAAACTCCTTGGGAGTCACGTAACGCTCCACCGGCAAGTGGAATTTGGATGGCTGCAGATACTGGCCCAGAGTCAGCATGTTGACATTGTGAGCGCGCAGATCTCTGAGCACCTGTTCAATCTCTTCATTGCTTTCACCGAGTCCGAGCATGATCCCCGATTTAGTCGGGATATCCGGATGACGCTCTTTAAAGCGTTTGAGCAGATCCAGTGACCACTGATAGTTGGCACCGGGACGGGCCTTACGATAGTGAGCCGGAGCCGTTTCCAGGTTGTGGTTGAATACATCCGGTGGCTCGGTCGCCAGAATATCCAGCGCCTGATCGATACGGCCGCGGAAGTCAGGCACCAAGATCTCTATCTTGATCTCAGGGTTGAGTTTGCGGATCTCACGGATACAGTCGGCGAAGTGCTGGGCGCCGCCGTCACGCAGATCGTCACGATCCACAGAGGTGATCACCACATACTTGAGCTTCATATCCTTGATGGTCTGTGCCAGCTTGAGAGGCTCCTCGGCGTCAGGCTTGAGTGGGCGGCCATGGGCTACGTCACAGAAGGGACAACGCCGGGTACAGATGGCGCCGAGGATCATAAAGGTGGCTGTACCATGGTTGAAGCACTCGGCCAGGTTTGGACAGGAGGCTTCTTCACACACTGAGTGCAAACCATTTTTACGCAGTGCCTGTTTGATATCCAGGATCCGCTGATTGGAAGATGGCAACTTAACCCGCAACCAATCGGGCTTGCGCAGCATGGTGTCGCGCTCTGATGGCACAACTTTGACCGGGATACGGGCGACCTTTTCGGCGTCCCGCAATTTCACGCCGGGCTGTAATCTTTCTGGCCTATTCATATGACTCTGCTAATCCTTGGTGATGCACTGTTTGCTCATAGCCCAAACGCTGGCTAAAAGTTTCAATCAGGTGTTGGCCTGCCTCCTCGACACTCTGGGGGCCACCGAGTGCTTTGCACTGGGCCATTTCGAGTCCGGCATAACCACAGGGGTTGATACGACGAAAAGGAGCGAGATCCATGTCGACATTCAGCGCCAAGCCGTGGAATGAGCATCCCTTACGGATCCTCAGCCCCAAAGAGGCTATTTTACGCTCCTCGACATAGACACCCGGCGCATCGGACTTGGCATAGGCCGGAATATCGAAGCGCTTGAGCAGCTCCACCAGGCTTTGTTCTATGTCGGTAACCAGCTGTCTTACCCCAAGCTTGCGCCGTTTGATATTGATAAGAGGGTAGGCGACCAATTGCCCCGGGCCATGGTAAGTTACCTGGCCGCCGCGATCCACCTGGATCACCGGGATATCGCCGGTGTTGAGTAGATGCTCACTCTTACCTGCCTGGCCTTGGGTGAAAACCGGTGGATGCTCCACCAGCCAGAGTTCATCCGGGCTGTGTTCGTCACGGGTGTCGGTATAGTGCTGCATGGCATGCCATACAGTCTCATAATCCATGTTACCCAAGTGGCGGATATGCAATGTATTGTCTGGCAAGGGCAACGTCTCCCCCTCTGTTTGAGATGATAGCAATCAGTATCAAGCTGTGCTCACTCTCTGATACCGGCAGGTATTATACGCTTTGGCAGGAAAAATGTAATACAGATCACACTTTCTCTGCCGAGTGCCAGGTATCAGAGTACCCGGCGAACGCCTTCAATAGCGGCAAGTTCAGTGTACAAGGTTTCGATATGTTCCTTGCTGGTCACTCTCACATTTATGGTCACCGAGATGTAGGTGCCTTTGCTGGAGGCTTTGGTGGTAGGACTGTAATCGCCGGGGGCGTGCTTCTGGACAACTTCGACTACGCGGTCGGCCAGGGTATCGCTGGCATCGCCAACCACTTTAAATGGGAAGGAGGTTGGAAACTCCAGATACTGATCAAAGGTGGTACTTATCATGGGATTGAGATTCTCATGGCAAAATAATAACAGCTATATGGCGGCTATTATATCCCAATTCAAGGGGCGGATCTTCTCGTGAATAGCACCGAGAGTTTGACAAAGGGCGCCGGCCATTGACGGCGCCCTTGGGCGTTACAGCGGCGAGGTAGCCTGTTCGAGCCAGGCCAGTGATTCGCCACTCATCAGCGGTGACAGGGTCTGATAAACGCGGCTGTGATAGTCATTGAACCAATTGAGCTCAGCTTCAGTAAGCAGACTCTTGTCTATCAAGCGTTTATCCATAGGGATCAGAGTCAGAGCGTCGAACTCGAATATCTCCCGTTCGGCCCCTTTGAGCGCTTCACAGGGGCGTACTTCCACCAGGTTTTCCAGACGGATACCGAAGGCATCTGCCCGGTAATAGCCGGGCTCGTTGGAAAGCACCATTCCGGGCAGCAAGGGGATGGCATTGAGGTTCTTGCCTATTCTTTGCGGGCCTTCATGAACGCTGAGGAAGTGGCCAACACCATGGCCCGTGCCGTGGTCGTAGTCAAAACCGTGCTGCCATAAGTATTGACGGGCGAAGGCATCCAGTTGTTGCCCCGTAGTGCCCCGCGGGAAGCGGGCCTGATCCAGGGCGATATGCCCCTTGAGCACCAAGGTCACCATTTTCTTTCGCTCGGCGCTGACTTCACCTATGGCTATGGTGCGGGTAACGTCTGTGGTGCCGTCCAAATACTGGGCGCCAGAGTCCACCAGATAGATGCTGTTCATCTCCATCATGGCCGGAGTGCCGTTGAGATGGTTATAGTGGCACATGGCCGCATTGCCGCCGGTGGCGGAAATAGTGTCAAAGCTTGGCTCGCGGTAGAGGGGATCCTCAAGGCGATAGCTCTCGAGCTTATCAGCCAGAGTGCCTTCATCATAGAGTCGGCCAGCAGCCACTTCGGCATCCAGCCAAGCCAGAAAACGGCTCACGGCAACGCCGTCACGGATATGACTGGCGCGCATTCCCTGCAGTTCGGCACTGTTTTTACAGGCCTTGGGCAGTGCCACAGGATCGAGTCCGGCGATCAGTTTGGCGCCGGCGGCTTTGGCCTGTAATTGGCTGAAGGCGTTGGCATTATTGGGATCGGCTAAAAGTTTTCTGCCTTCAAGCGCTTGCAGCGCTTCGGCGAGTTCCGCCTCGGCGCGGAAGCTGACACCGGCCCCTACGTGGGCTTCAATCCCCTGGGGTAACTTGGCAAGCTCGGTAAACAGTGTCATCTCACCATTGGCTTCCAGTAGGGCACAGCCCAGTACCACGGGCAACCTGGGCACGTCCTGACCGCGGATATTGAGTAACCAGCAGAAGGAGTCCAGCGCCGCTATCAGCGCCACATCGGCACCGGCCTTTTTCACCAGGGCGCCGATTTCACTGCGCTTCTGTTCGCTGCTCTTGCCGGCAGACTCGGCATTGAAGAGGATAATGGGCTTGTTTTCCGGCACGGGTCTGCCTTGCCAGTGCAAATCCACCGGGTTGTCGTCAAGCGCCACCAGTGTCATCCCCGCCTTGCTCAGCGTGGCTTCGGCATCCAGCTGCCAGGCCAGGGTATGCAACCTGGGATCGTAGCCAATGCGGCAACCGACCGGCAGCTTTTCTGCCAACCATTGTGCCTGGGGCATATCTGTCAAGCTCTCATAACTGAACAGGGTCGAGTCCACCTGTTGCCTCACCTGCACTGTGTAGCGGCCATCAGTAAATATGGCGGCGCAGTCCTTCATCACAATCGCCATCCCCGCCGAGCCGGTAAAGTCGGTCAGCCAATGCAAACGCTCGTTGTGCGCCGGCACATACTCGCCGAGATATTCGTCGGCACGGGGCTGGATAAAGGCATCGAGTTGGTGTTTAGCCATTTCGCTGCGCACGGCATTAAGCCGTAATGCGATATGGGGGCTCTTGGGGGATTGTGATTGCAACATAGGGGCTCCGCTGATGGTCGGCTTGGCTACTCTTGACCGACCTTGTCTTTATGAGTGATAGCGGATTATGGCAAGCCCTGAAGTCGCTTCGCAAGGGCTTGCATGAGGAAATCCTTGTGGCAGCTGTAAAGGGGGTCCAAGTCAATTGCTGCCAAACAGAGTCGCTATGCCCACCAGAAAGGAGCTAACCAGAGTTGCCATTACGCCTTTACTGACATCTTCACTGCGTACTCTGTCATCGCTTGGTTGTTGATCCCGCACCTGCTTTTCATTGCGCTGCTCGACATTGTCGGCCACGTTGTCATAGAGATCCTGAGAAGGGGAGTAAGGCTGGTTACTGCAGCCTGCCCCCATGCCCAGAAGCAAGGTCAACAGTAGCACTCTGATACAGTTTCGCTTTCCCACAATGTTCTTCCTTGAATGAAAATGTTAAAACTGATTATCTTAGGTTAACTCTATGTGTATTTATTAGCCTGTTCAAGGTTTTTATCTGTCTCGATTTTTATTCAAGGATGCCTTTATGCCGCTAAATGTTTGGGTGTTGATGTTGGCGCAGGCCTTTGCCATGAGTGCCACACCTATCATGGTATTGCTCGGAGGCATAATAGGGGCAGAGCTGAGCCCGGTTCCCTCGCTGTCGACATTGCCTATCGCCATGATGGTTGTCGGAGTTGCTGTGGCGATTGTGCCCATCAATATCTTGATGCAGCGTTTGGGTCGGCGACGGGTATTTATCGGTGGCGCCCTGCTGACCAGTGTGGCGGGTGTTATGGCGGCGCTTAGTGTTTGGTATGCCCAGTTCTGGGGATTTTGTGCCAGCGGTCTGCTGCTCGGATGCGGTGGCGCCATTATTCAGCAATACCGGTTTGCCGCCATGGAGTCAGTGGCGCCGACTCTGTCTGCCAAGGCCGCCAGCCGGGTGTTGCTTGGTGGTTTGCTCGCCGCCTTCCTCGGGCCAGAACTGGCCTTGCTGGCCAAGGATATTTTGCCGGTAACATACTCTGGGGCCTTTTTGATGGTGACTCTGGTCGGTGTGCTGGCGCTGGTATGCCTGCTGTTTTATCAAGATGACGGCCCGGTACTCAAAGCCTCCAAGATTGAGCGTATGGATATTCGGCCATTGTCGGTTATTTTGCGTCAAAGCCGACTCTGGGTTGCCTGCGGCGCTGCAGTTATAGGCTATGCCTTGATGAGTTTTATCATGACGGCGACCCCTGTGCATATGCATCACATAGAGCATCACAGCCTTGAGGATACCAAGTGGGTGATCCAGAGCCATGTGATTGCCATGTATCTGCCTTCGCTGATAAGTGGCTACCTGATAGCCCGTTTGGGGCATACCCGCATCATGTTGGCCGGGCTGGCGCTTTACTGCCTGACCTTGGCTCTGGCGCTGGCGGGGCGTGACCTGCTCAACTATTGGAGTGCGCTGGTGATGTTGGGTGTGGGTTGGAACTTCCTGTTTGTTGCCGGCACTTCGCTGTTGCCTGGCTGTTATCGCCCCGAGGAGAGGTTTACTGTGCAGTCTTTCAACGATTCTCTGGTATTTGGCTCTCAGGCGTTGGCCTCTCTGGGGGCCGGCTGGGTCATTTATCAGCTTGGCTGGCAGTTGCTATTGGTGATCTGTATTCCCGCCATTGCGACCCAACTTATCCTGATAGCATGGTGGAAGTTAAGTAAAAGCAAAGCGTTACAAATAACAGAACCTTGATGATTAGGTGCGGTGCCGGCAGCACTGTGCTAACATCTTAGGCCGTCTACCGCCTCTGGCGGTACGGTAAAAAGGGGTTTATTGATGTCGACATTAACGATCGAAGTGGGGACTGAAACCGCGCTGTTTCAGCTGCGGCAAGGGGAAACAACAGAACAATATAAAATCCCCACCGGAGAGAATTTCACCATAGCAGATCTCAATCGGCAATTGGCTGAACTTGAATCTGATTATGGGCTTGCAAACTACCGTCTGGCACTGGCCTTCCCCGGCATGGTGCGAGACAACCAACTGATATCCTGCCGAGCCTTGCCTGCACTGGTGGGGCTTAACCCGGAAAAGCTCAGTAGCCGTGGTGAACTGGTGGCCATCAGCAATGATATCCACGCCGGTCTGCACGCCATTGCCAGCGTAAAACACCAGTGTGAACTCTTGGTGATGTGTGGCACAGGGATCGGTATGTCACTGGCGCTCAACGGCCGGGTGTTCAGCGGTGCCAATGGCCTGGGCGGTGAGCTTGGCGCTTGCCGGGTGATGACGGAGTCGGGGGAATTCAGCCTCGAACAGTTGGCCAGCGGCGAGTCGGTACGGCGTCGACGCTTGCGTAACCCGGTGGAACTCTACCGCGCCGGGGCTTATTTGGGGATGGGCATAGCCTGGGCGGTTAACCTGCTCAATCCGCAAAAACTCTGGCTCGCCGGTAGCATGTTGGCCAATGCCGACTACTACAAGGGCTGTGTCAGCGGTGTTAAAGACTTGGCGGTTCCAGCCACTGTCAGTCAGTGTCAGATAAGTCGGGTCGACGATATGGAGACCTTGGTCTGCCGCGGCCTGCAAGTAATGCTGATGCAACAGGCCTGATACTCTGGCTCAAGGGGGGAGACATCCCCCTTCAAGCTGGTTCCTGGCAGGCCTGACGCATCTTCAACCAGAAGGCCCTTTGGCACAGGTTGCTGAAGGCTTTTTGTTTTGGGCTGATATCGTTTCCTTTCAGCACCCGATAACGGGTCCAGTTATCTTCGCAAAGCTCGCCGATGTTGGACCGGTTTGGCTCCTGTTCCAGCTCCTGCTGTTTTTCGATAATGGCGCCATCGGCAAAGTGATATTGCCATAAACCTTCATCGTCCGTGGTGTGAATTTGCACCGACTCCAACAGCTCAGTGCAGCTTGTTCGTCCCTCTATAGCCAGAATATAGTTGGCAAGATCCTGCATATTGTACTCCCGCGTTTGGCGCAAGCAGCATATCAGCGGTCACCGGAAATTGGTAATTTCGTTTGTACTTTAAAATTTGCATGCAATATTTGCATACAATATATTAAAAATCCGAAACAGATTAGTACCCAATTAATAAAAACAATCAAGCAGGAGAAGTCTATGAGCACAGGCGTTGGTGGCTCAACCCCGGAGCAGGAGTTGGCAAAGCTGGTGGATATGACTCGGGATGTCACAGCGGTGGATGCCGCCGAATTCAAAACCAGGCAACAAAATGCCCAGGCGCTGATGCAAGAGTTGGGGATAGATGCCCTCTATCTCAATGCCGGCACCAATCTTTACTATTTCTCCGGCCTGCGCTGGTATGCCAGTGAGCGTATGGTCGGGGCGATTTTGCCCTGTCGTGGTGAGCTGGAATACCTGGCGCCGGCATTTGAGCTCGACACCCTCAAAGGCTTTATGTTGCAGCCTGGGCAGGTTAACACTTGGCATGAGCACCAGAGTCCCTATGCGCTGTGCCGCAATGTGCTTGAGCGCATGGGCTGTCTGCGCCCGGGCGCCGTTCTGGCTATAGATGAATCGGCCCCTTTCTTTTTGTTTGATGGCCTGCGTGAGGCTTGCCCCGAGCTTGCCTTTGTCAACGGCGCCAAGATTAGCGCCCAATTGCGAATGCATAAATCGCCCGCCGAGCTGAGGCTGATTCAGCGGGCGATGGATATGACGCTCGAAGTGCACAAGGCCGCCGCCAGAATATTACGCCCGGGGATCAGTACCGCCGAGGTGGAAGATTTTATCGATAAGGCCCATAGAGCCGTGGGTGCCAATGGTTCCTATTTCTGCATAGTACTCTTTGGTGAAGACAGTGCCTATCCCCATGGAGTCAAGTCGCCCAAGACGCTGGCGCCGGGCGACACTGTGTTGATAGACACAGGCTGTCAGCTGCATGGTTACAACTCGGATATTACCCGCACCTATGTATTTGGTACGCCAAGCGAGCGGCAGCGGCAATTGTGGGCACTGGAGCAGGCAGCGCAGCGGGCCGGTTTTGAAGCGGCGGCTTTAGGTGCGCCCTGCAGTGGTGTCGACAAGGCGGCCAGAGCCGTGTTGGAAGCGGCCGGTTTCGGGCCTGGATACCAACTGCCGGGACTGCCCCATAGAACGGGCCACGGCATAGGCCTGGATATTCATGAGTGGCCCTATCTGGTTGATGGCGACAACACCCCACTGGCCGTTGGTATGTGTTTTTCCAATGAGCCCATGCTTTGTGTGCCCGGCGAGTTCGGCGTTCGCCATGAAGATCACTTCTATATGACGGCAGAGGGGCCACGCTGGTTTACCCAGCCGGCTAAGTCGATTGACGATCCCTTCGCGCAGGGGGATAAGTTGTAACAGTTCCTTGCCCGGATAACAAAACCATCAGTCAGCCTGTATTGGCTGACTGATATTGGGCTGAGCTCGAAATCAAGCGCCAATCATGTCCATCAAATGCAATCTTTACCGGTAAAAATTGACTGACGTTAGCTGTTATCGCGATAGGCGGCGATTTTGGCGAGTGCAGCCTTGATTTCCTGCTTGCGACCCGCATCTGCCAGCTCGCGCCCTGGCCTTGGGGCGGCTTCGAGCGCTTTTTGCAGGAAAGGCAGGGCTTCGTCATACCTGTCCTCTTCCAACAGGAAGTCGCCGTAAAAGTAGTTGCTGTCTATACCATCGGGGTTGAGCTCCAACGCTTGTTTCAGCAACTCCTCGGCCTTGTCATCGTCCCCAAAGCCCAGCGGCCAGCCGGGCACCTTGTAGTAAAGCACCCCGAGACTGGTATAGGCAGAGCCCTTGAGCGCGGTGGGATCTTGCTTAAGCGCCTGCTCAAAGTCACTACGAGCCCGCTTGGCATATTTGAGGGCACCGAGGCCGCCGCTGACCCCGGCATAGGTAGAGTTGATAATGCCGTGCCAGATGCGCACGCCCGTACTTTGAGGGTGGGACTGCACCGACTCATCTGCCAGCTTCAGCAGTTTGACAAAGGCTTTTTCCTGCTCGTCGCCGCTGAGTTGATAGTTGTTGATGGCCCAGTCGTGTTGCAACTGTTTGACAGCCAGATCGCTGGCGTCATTGGCCCAGAGCGAAGGACTCACCAGCAGCGCTGCGCTCAGGCACAAGAGTTTAAATGGCTTCATGTTTCTCTCCTTCGGTGATGGGGTTGGCCGTGTCTTGTGTTGGCATGGCCCTTTGGCAAAACTGGCGGATAAGTGGCAGTTTCTTGCGGGTATCATTGTTAACCAGGCCAGGCAGCAGGGCGTTTATCCGCACAAACAGCTTTTCCGGCCAGCCGATAAAACGGCGGCCCCGGCGATTATCGGCCAGATCGCGACAGAGGATGTCGGCCACCCATTCAGGGCTGTCCTGACGGTTGCCGAGCGCCGAATTGAGCTGGCGCATCGACTCAGTGTTGAGTTCGGTATCCGTGGCTCTGGGGGCGAAATAGAGCACCTTAATCTTGCTGTCGGCCAACTCCCGCTCCAGTGATTCGGTAAAGCCCCTGAGGCCAAATTTACTGGCACAGTAAAGACTGGAACCCGGGTAGCCTATGCTGCCGAGAATGGAGCCGACATTGATGATGGCGGCCTCGGACTGGCGTTTGAGCAAGGGCAGCAGGGTGCGGCAACAGTTGATGGGCGCCTCCAGGTTCACCGCCATCATGGCGCGGGTATCACAGGTGTCGCTGGCTTCCAACATGCTGAGTTGATTGACTCCGAGGCAGTTGATCAACACCTTGGGGCTGAACACCCCGGCGGCCTGGCGCAGCTGGCATTGACCGCCACTGCAGGTCAGATCGGCGCTTAAGGTGTGATGTTCTCCGGCAAGGCCCTGTTTCAGGGCATCGAGCTTGGCTTGATCCCGGCCGCAGAGCAGCAGCCTGGCGCCTTTGGCGGCCAATGCCCTGGCGATGGCGCTACCGATGCCGCCACTGGCGCCGGTGATGATGACATTCAAATGTTTGAGTTCCATATTGGTCACCGTTTTCAGGAGGCCAGCGCCAAGGCCTGGGCCGGCGCCAGCTCGCGAAAGATGTTGCCGTAGAGGCGGTAGAAGTTGTTGGCGGCGTGAATGATTAAGGCTTGTTCTTCGGGATCCTCAATCTGGTTCATCAGCCCTTCAAAGAAATGGATATGTTGCTTGTCCAGCTCGCCGTGAGACTTGAGATAACTGAAGGCCGAATCCGGCAGCCCCAGGCGCGATTGCACTTTCTCGGCCGCCAGCAGCGCCAGATTGATGCTGGTGCCTTCCAGTACATTGACCATGCCGAAAAAGCCCAGCGGACTTACCCGATTCACCATGTCGTAGGCGTAAGCCACCATGAGTTCGGTGGCAAACAGCGGCGTGCTGCGTCTGGCCTTTTCCTTGTCAAAACCGCAGGCGGCTATGTCATTGAGGATCCACTCCTGGTGGCCTTGCTCCTCTTCGATATATTCGGCTACCGCCACCCTGAGCCATTCCTTGCTTTCCGGCAGTCTGGCGCCTGTGGCCATGAGCAGCGGCGAAGTGTGCTTCACATGGTGATAGGCCTGGTGCAGGAAGGCGACATAGTCCTCCAGGCTTATCTCTCCTTGCAGGCATTTGCCTATGATGGGACTGGCCTGCAGATACTCGCGGCCGCTCTGGGTTGCTTGTTGTAATTGGTCGTAGAAATTCATTATAAGGTTCCCTCAAGATATAGGGTTTCAGATAGATAGAGCTGTTCTATTTGAGCGGCCAGGGCGCTCAGCAGTGAGGCGCGCTTGACCCTGCCATTGGCGGTGGTGTGAAGCTTGAGCTCGGTTTCATTCAGTCTTATCCAGCGTTTGATCCTGGCATAGTCGGGCAGTATGGCATTGACCGCATCCAGCCAGGTCTGGAGTTGCTCATCGCTGACTTGGTGCGGAGCGCACAGTAGCGCGCTGAGCCAGGGCCTGGCGTCGCCAAGGACCATACACTGACTCAACAGCGGTCTGGCCATCAGCGCCGACTCCACCCACTCAGGGCTGATATTGCGGCCAAAGGAGCTGATAAGCAGATGCTTGCGGCGCCCGCTAATGGTGAGCACACCTTTATCGAGTTGGCCAAGGTCGCCGGTGGCGATTTCTCCCTGGCCCCAAGTCTCGGGTTGGTCGAGATACCCCAGGTGACTGGCGCCGCTGACATGGATTTCGCCGCCGCGAATGGTGACTTTGCAGTGAGGCAACACAGTGCCGGCAAAGCCGGGAGTGTCTTTGTCCGGGGTGTTGAGCGCCACGACGGAGCCACATTCCGACAGGCCGTAACCTTCATAAACCGGCAATCCAAGCTCCCTGGCTCGCATTAGCAACTCGGGAGCGACCTTGCCGCCACCAACGGCGACAAAGCGCAGTGAATCTGGCGCTTGCCAACCTTGCTCGCAGGCCCCGACCAGCAGTGTCAGCAACTGAGGAATGAGGATCATGCTGCTCGGCTGCGCTCGGCTTATGGTCTGCAGCAGCGCCCGGCTGTCGAGTCTTGAGCTGCCGTGCATGCCGCGGGCTTTATCCGAGGGCAGCAGCACAGTGCCGCCGCACAGCAAGGGGCTGTAGATACCGGCGATGTTTTCCAGCAAGGTGCTCAAGGGCAACAGACAAAGATGCCTGGGGCTGGGCAGGGCCGTGACTTTTGCAAGCGATTCGGCCACCCGCCATTGATGCTCGCTGCTGAGACACACCCCCTTGGGGTTACCGGTAGAGCCTGAGGTAAAGGTAATTTTGGCTGTGCCCTGTGGGGCTTGCGGAAAAGCCGTCCTACTCTCGGCGCAAACACTCTGTTGGCCCGGATGCCCGTCGCAGAGCTGTCCCTCAGATAGCCGCTCGTCATATAACTGTCTGCCGTATAAATGCCAGCCGTATAGATTGCAGCCCAGTTCACTGAGACCTTGGTACGGCGCAAAGCCCTTTGGCAAACAAGGCTGAATTTGTGGGCTTTCGCTCAGCACCAGCTCAACCGAGGTTTGTTCAAGGCAGTTTGCCAACTGCTCTTGGGAGAAAAACAGCGGCAAGGGCAGGCAAAGAACTCCCGCCTGCTGGCAGGCGAGATCCAGTATCGCCCACTGCACACTGTTGCCGGCATGCAGTGCCAGGCTACGGATATTGAGGCGTTTGAGGAAATCACTGTAGCGGCGGATTTCTGTTTTCAGTTCAAGGTAGCTGAGTTGCCACCCAGCATCGCTAAGGGCAATGGCCTGATCTTCGCCGTTGAGTTTGCCCAGGACATCCCAATCAAGGTTGGTTCCGGTGCCTGACTCAGAGATATTGGCTTGATTTAATTGAGGTGATGGAGTCATAGGCTTGATTCCCGGGTTCTGGCATAAGCCAATTCGGCCGCCATGGTGTTGATATCCGATTCGTGCCTTTGTGCCAGTCGTCTCAAGCGGGGACTGGTTTCTATCACTTCTTGGGCGAGGCGCAGATCGCCAATCATGACTTTGGGGTTGTTGCGGTAGTAATTGCCCCAGATGGCGCTGTCACCTTCCAGTCGCTCAGGATCGGCGCTGCACAGCAGCATGGGCGAAAAGCCCAGCAGTTTCATTAGCGCTTCCACCTGCTCTGTGACGGTAAAGACCATATACTCAAAACCGGCTCTGGCCAGAGTGGCGGCAAGCAGTACCAGCAGCAGGGGCCCTGAACTCTTATTGGTGAGTGCCAGATTGCCCACTTCCACCAAGGAAGCCCTATCCACCGGGCGTTTGGCCAGCAGTGCCACCTGTTGCTCTATGGGGGCTTCTAGGTATTGCTCCAGAAACAAGGGATAGTAACACCCGGCCCTGAGGCCGAAGGCGCCCTGAGGCTGACCTTTAATGGTCAGTTGCAGTAAGAAAGGCAAAAACTCCTTGAGCCTGGCGCCATGCACCTGAAAGTATTTGGCGGCGATATAGTCTTCGACCTCAGTGCGGCCCTCTGCCTGTTCATGGAACAGGCGACACTCGGGAAGCACATGAGGCGGGTTGGCAGAATGTGGGACGTCCTTTTCCAGGGCAGACAGGGGAAACTGCTTGACCATAGAGATACTCCGGATCTGTTAACCAGTATCCAAAGCCTAGAAAAGCAGTCTTAAGAAATACTTATGTGTCCATTAATATTTTATCAATTAGATAAAAATCAATGAGTTGGTTTTAGCTTTTATTGTTCTTTCGTCGCTTGGGGCAATACAACAGCCCCAAAAGCAGCAGCAAGCCACTCAGCCCCAGTACCGGCCATTGACCGACCCGGCTGAACAGGGTCTGGCCTTCGACCAGAGGCACTTCAGCGGTGAGTACACCTTCTACAAACTGCGGCAGTTTGGCACTGATATTGCCAAATTCATCCACCACGGCGGTAACGCCGTTGTTGGTGGCCCGCAGCAGAGGTCGGCCCAATTCGGCCGAGCGCATCTGGGCTATCTCCATGTGTTGCAACGGGCCATTGGATTCACCAAACCAGGCATCGTTGGAGACGGTCAGCAACACCTGGGTATCCTCGGCGACGTTGGCCCTGAGCTGCTCGGGGAAAGCGATTTCATAGCAGATTGCCGGTGCCAGAGTATGACCCAACGCCGTCAGATTATTTTGCTGATAATTGCCTCTGGCAAATGAGGACATGGGCAGGTTGAAGAAGGGGGCCAGGGGCCGCAGCAGCGACTCCATGGGCACAAACTCGCCTATTGGCAGCAGGTGATGCTTACGGAACTGATTGTCGCCAGCCGCGCTATAGTTGGCGTTTTGTTGCTGTTTCTGATGATGATTTCCCAGCACGATCAGCGAGTTGTAGAAGTCGCCATTTTGCTGGCTGATGATACCTGTGATGATGGCGGCATCCCGCAGATTGGCGACCTTGTTGGCGTTGTCGAGAAACTCGGCCACCATGCTTTCGGGGGCCGGTATCGCTGCCTCGGGCCAGATCACCAAGTCTCTGTCCAGATGCGGGCGGGAGAGATCCATATACTTGAGCATAGTCGGCCAGAGCGCGTCCGGCTCCCACTTCATGCTCTGGGGAATATTGCCCTGCACCAGCGCCACGCTGAGGGTCTCGCCGGTGCGCTCAACCGTTGAAAATCGCGGCGCCTGCCATACAAGCAGGGTGAGTAGTGCCGAGCTCACCACCAGGCTGAGCCAGCGACGTTTGAGCAGCAGCACCAGGCTTGCTGCCAACAGCGCTACCGTAAAACTGAGCCCCAAAGTGCCTATCATTGAGGCCAGTGGCTTCAAGGGGCCAGAGGTTTGGCTATAGCCGCCCCAGAGCCAGGGAAAACCGGTGAGTACCCAGCCCCGCAGCCATTCGCACAGGGTCCAGAGCGCCGGAAACAGCCCCAGTAGTTGCCAGTTATGACGCTTGGGCGCCAGTCGTGCCAGCAGGGCACCGGCCAGCGCCGGATACAAGGCCAGATAGAGGGCCAACAGGGCCATCAGGCCCATGGAAGCAATTAGCGGCAAGCCACCGAATCTGTCCATGCTGACATGCACCCAGCTGATCCCGAAGGCGAAGGCGCCAAAGCCAAAGCTGAGCCAATAGCCAAAACTGGCCTTGGGGGAAAGCTTATCACTGTGCCACAGGCCAAAGGCCAGCGCCAGCGGGTAGATGGGCCAGAGATCGTAGGGGGCAAAGGAAAGTGCCGTACTGGCACCGGCCAAAAAGGCCAGTACCAGACGCAGCTTGGGATGGCGTTTAAGCGCCGCTAATGTGGACTTCACTGGTCGTTACTGTCTTCAGTATCGTTGGGATCGGGTAGTTTCACCCTGAGTTGCAATAAACGACGGGTATCGGCACTGATCACTTTGAATTCAATGCCGTCGATGACGATCTTCTCGTTGCGCTCCGGCAGGTGACCGAAGGCGTGGGACACCAATCCGCCGACTGTGTCGAACTCTTCATCACTGAAATGGGTGTTGAAGGTTTCGTTGAAATCTTCAATCTCGGTCAGTGCCTTGACCATGTAAACCCGGTTACCGGCTTTACGGATTTCAGACTCGTCGCTGTTGTCGTGATCGAACTCATCTTCGATATCGCCGACAATCTCTTCGAGAATATCTTCAATGGTGACCAGGCCGGAAACACCACCATATTCATCAACCACAATCGCCATATGGTAGCGTTGGGAACGGAACTCTTTGAGTAGCACATCCACTCTCTTGCTCTCGGGCACCACAACGGCCGGGCGGATCACTTTTTCCAGTGAGAAGGGTTCTTCACTGTTGTTGAAGCCGTACTTCAGCAGATCTTTGGCCAGCAGTATGCCTTCGATATGGTCTTTGTCTTCATTGACCACAGGAAAGCGGGAATGAGCAGAGTTGATGACAGTGTTGAGCAGTTCCTCAACAGAGTCATTGAATTGGATGGCGACAATTTGCGCTCTGGGGATCATTATGTCCCTTACACGCAAATCAGATACCTCTAAAACACCTTTTATCATCTCGCGGGTATCTTCTGTGATGAGCTCACGCTGCTCGGCATCGTGGATCACCTCAACCAGATCTTCGCGATTTTGAGGTTCGCCCTGGAATAACTGGCTTACACGGTCAAACCAGCCTTTCTTATGGGCGCTGGTACTCGGGGGGATATCGTCACTCATAGTGTTCTTCATGACAGGGCGAACCCTGGCAATTATTGCTCCTTGTATGGGTCAGTAAAACCTAAGCTTTCAATGAGTTGGGTCTCTAGCGACTCCATTTCTTCGGCTTCGGCATCTTCGATGTGATCATAACCTAGCAGATGCAGGCAACCGTGCACAACCATATGTGCCCAGTGCGCCTGTAGCGGTTTATGCTGTTCACCGGCTTCATTTTCAACGACTGAAACGCAAATGACAAGATCCCCGAGTAATGGCAGGGTTATTCCCGGTGGCGCTTCAAACGGAAATGACAATACATTGGTGGGCTTGTCTTTGCCGCGATAGTCCCGGTTCAACTGCTGGCTCTCTTCGCTGTCCACCAGACGTATGGTCAGTTCGGCCTGCTCCATACTATTGCCTATGGCAGTACGGGCCCAGAGCTCGAAATCGCTCTGGGATGGCAGGTTTTGCGCTTCTGTAGCCAGTTGCAGGTCCAGTTGCAGATCAAGACTCATGGGCGCCGGCCTCTGTCAGTTGATATTGGCTGTCGCGTTGGGCCTTGGCCGCCTGCTGGCGCTGATCGTGCGTTTCATAGGCTTCCACTATGCGGGCGACTACCGGGTGGCGTACCACGTCCTGGGCCTGGAAGAAGTTGAAGCTGATCTCTTCTACTTCGCTCAGTACTTCAATGGCGTGGCGCAGGCCGGACTTGGCGTTGCGCGGCAGATCTATCTGGGTAATGTCACCTGTGATCACCGCCTTGGAGTTGAAGCCGATACGGGTGAGGAACATCTTCATCTGTTCCACCGTGGTATTTTGGCTCTCATCGAGGATGATAAAGGCATCGTTGAGGGTGCGGCCACGCATATAGGCCAGCGGTGCGACCTCGATAACATTGCGCTCTATCAGTCGCTCGACCTTCTCAAACCCGAGCATCTCAAACAGGGCGTCATACAGAGGCCTGAGGTAAGGGTCTACCTTCTGGCTCAGATCGCCGGGCAGGAAGCCCAGTTTCTCACCGGCTTCCACCGCAGGGCGGGTTAGCAGAATGCGGCGGATCTCCTGACGTTCCAGCGCATCCACGGCGGCGGCAACAGCCAGATAGGTCTTGCCGGTACCGGCGGGGCCTATGCCGAAGGTGATGTCATGGCGCACTATGTTGGCCACATATTGGGTCTGGTTGGGATTGCGCGGCTTAATCACCCCTTTGCGGGTCTTGATATAGTGCTCTTTGGGTTCTGCACCGCTGTCGTCGGCTTCCAGGGCAATGGCTTCCTGAATGGCGATATGCACCTGCTCGGGCTCAAGATCCGGAGTCGAGCCTTTTACCGGCGCGGTTTCGACATAGAGCTGTTTCAGCAGGTTGTTGGCGGTGAGGCAGTTACGCGGCTGGCCGACAATCTGAAAATGGTTGTTGCGGTAGCTTATCTCGACGCCCACCCGGCGCTCGAGCTGTTTGATATTGTCATCGAACGGACCACACAGAGACGCCAGACGGCGGCTGTCGGCCGGTTCGAGATACAGATTCATGGTGGTTAATTTGTGAGACAAACAAAAACTCCTGTTGATGTCATCTTTGATCAGTTTACGAGCGTGAAGGCATAAATGCTAACGGAAAATCGAGCCTAAAATAAAACGGCCCGGGTCCGAAGAGCCGGGCCGCCGTGGAAGTCTCGGCGCTTACGGGGTGAACTGAGTCACGCCCAGGGTGTCTTCCTGATTATGCATGGCCAGAATATCACTGGGGCGCAGGCTCTTGCGCAAGTCCATCTCATCTTCTCCGCGAACAAACTTGCCGCGCAGCGAGTTGGTGTAGACATCGACGATTTCCACGTCCACGAAGCTGCCTATATGCTTGGGCTGGCCTTCGAAGTTGACCACCCGGTTGTTTTCGGTGCGGCCGCGCAGTTCCATGGGATTTTTGACCGATGGGCCTTCCACCAGAATACGCTGCACTGTGCCCAGCATCTGGCGGCTGTAGCGCTGCGCCTGTTGGGTGATTCTGTCTTGCAGAATTGCCAGGCGCTGCTTTTTCTCTTCCATATCCACATCATCCGGCAAGTCGGCCGCCGGGGTGCCGGGACGGGCACTGTAGATAAAGCTGAAGCTGTGGTCAAAGCCCACTTCTTCAATCAGCTTCATGGTGTCGGCAAAGTCTTCTTTGGTTTCGCCGGGGAAGCCGATGATAAAGTCGGAACTTATCTGAATATCCGGCCGCGCCTTGCGCAGACGGCGAATGATTGACTTGTACTCGATTGCCATATGGCCGCGCTTCATCTGGGTCAGAATGCGGTCTGAACCTGATTGCACCGGCAGGTGCAGGAAGCTTACCAGCTCAGGAGTGTCTTCATAGACGTCGATAATGTCCTGGGTGAACTCTATCGGATGGCTGGTGGTAAAGCGGATGCGGTCGATACCGTCGATGGTGGCCACATAACGCAGCAGCTCGGCAAAGCTGCAAATTTCGTCATCATGGGTCAGGCCGCGATAGGCGTTAACGTTTTGTCCCAGCAGGTTGACTTCACGCACCCCTTGCTCGGCCAGTTGAGCGATTTCCAGGATGATGTCATCCAGTGGCCGGCTGACTTCTTCACCGCGGGTGTAGGGCACCACGCAGAAAGAGCAGTACTTGCTGCAGCCTTCCATGATGGAGACAAAGGCGGTGGGGCCTTCAGCGCGGGGCTCGGGCAGACGGTCGAACTTCTCGATTTCAGGGAAGCTGACGTCAATCACCGCCTGGTCGCCGCTGCGAACCTGGTTGATCATCTCTGGCAGACGGTGCAGGGTTTGGGGGCCGAAGATAATATCCACGCACTGGGCGCGTTCTTTTATCGCCTTGCCTTCCTGCGAAGCCACACAACCACCCACGCCAATGATCAGCTCAGGATTCTTGTCTTTGAGTGTTTTCCAGCGGCCCAGCTGATGGAATACCTTTTCCTGCGCTTTTTCACGAATAGAACAGGTATTGAGCAGCAGAATATCTGCCTCATCAGCCTCTTCGGTCAGGGTGTAGCCCTGAAATTCGTTTAACAGATCGGCCATCTTGGATGAGTCGTACTCATTCATCTGACAGCCCCAGGTTTTAATATGGAGTTTTTTACTCATCAGTTTTGCGTCGCTCTTCGGAACCACTTAAAAAATAGCGCGCCATTTTACCCGCTGTTCAGTCCGCTGACCAGCTTTTGAACGCCAGGACTGAGAATTACTCTGGTGACTGTAGTACCCCTTCAAACAATGTGGGTAAGCGATTATCGGCCAGCTGAATGTCCTGCTGTTGATAAAACTGCTCAGCCATCTGTTGGGTACCGGCGCGAGCCTGAAGATAGATATCCTCCAGTACCTCTATATGAAAGCCGGCCATGGTTTCCGTGATTTGTTGATATAGGGCATAATTCAGCGACGAGCGATAGGTTACAGTTATCACTTCCATCTGGTCTGCCGTGGTGGCGGCCAGAATATGACCAGAGGTAAAGGCGGCCGGGACGATAAGGGCTGCGGCTATCAGGCTGTTGGTAAGTTTGCACATGGTATCCTCACTTGTTGATGTCGACAACCGCCAATGCGGTGTTGGCCATGACAGATACTGCTTGGACACACTGAGGCTAGCCTATGGTTGCCAAGACTCGTGTGTCGGCTTGTAAGCAGGTGTTTCAGGAGGGCCGGCAGCAACATTTGCTCATGATTGAAGCCAAAACAGTTACCATTGAACACAACTCTGTGGCCAAGGCGACAGAGAAGATAGACAGCAGGAAAGGCATAGTGACAGAACAACATGAGACCAAGGATATCGTCATCATAGGTGGCGGTATGGTGGGCGCGGCGACGGCGCTGGGGTTGGCCAAACTCGGGCTGGAAGTGGCGCTGGTGGAGGCCTTTGAACCCGAGGCCTTTGATGCCTCGCAACCTCTGGATGTCAGGGTCTCGGCCATCAGCGCCGCATCGGAGGCACTACTCGAGCGTTTGGGGGCATTCGATACTCTGCTCGGTATGCGCCATGTGGCCTATCGTGGCCTGGAAACCTGGGAGATGGAAGGCTGCATAACCCGTTTTCATGCCAGTCAGATTAAGGCCGAGCGTCTGGGCCACATAGTGGAAAACCGTTTGGTGCAGCTGGCCCTGTGGCAGGAATTCGACAACTACCCCAATCTGACACTCTGCTGTCCGGCGCGGGTCGGGCGCATGGTGCGCTCCTGTGCCGGCATCGAGGTTAGCCTGGACGATGGTCGAGTGTTCGATGCCCGCTTGCTGGTGGGGGCCGATGGTGCCAACTCCAGAGTGCGCCAATGGGCCGGAATTGGTATCAGCGGTTGGGATTATTCCCAGTCCTGTATGTTGATCAATATCGCCACCGAGTGCGAAGAGCAGGATGTGACCTGGCAACAGTTTACTCCGCAAGGGCCGCGTTCCTTGCTGCCATTGCCGGGCAAAAATGCGTCCCTGGTTTGGTATGACGATGCCAAACAAATTCGCAGTTTGATGCAGCTAAGCGACAGCCAACTGAAGCAGGCGATCATCAATCACTTCCCCGATAGGCTCGATCCCCACTTCGAAGTGTTGGCCAAGGGCAGTTTTCCGCTGACCCGGCGCCATGCGCAGCAATACTATCGCGATAACTTGGTGATCCTGGGGGACGCGGCTCACACCATTAACCCGCTGGCGGGGCAGGGGGTTAACCTGGGCTTCAAAGACGTCGAAGCCTTGATAGCGACAATCACCCAGGCGCTGGAAAAGGGCGAAGACTGGTCAAAGGCCACAGTGCTTGAGGGGTTCCAAAAGCAGCGCTGGTTTGACAATCAGTTGATGATGACTGGCATGGATCTCTTCTATGCCGGTTTCAGTAACGATCTGTTGCCACTTAAACTGCTGCGTAACGCCGGCCTTAAGCTGGCGGATATCAATACTCCGGTTAAGCAGCAAGTGCTCAAGTATGCGCTGGGGCTGAGATAACCCCGGTCGATTTGTTGATTGTCGCAAGAGAGTGCTAAAATGCCGCGTTTTTATAAGAATGCGGCATTTTTCATTGGCTTTTATGCCGGGTTTTGGCCTGTAACGGTCAAGCTTCAAGAGCGGTGAATATTTGCCTGGCCACCTCTGGCCTTCGCAGAACTTCTCGTTGAATAAACAGAATAGAGACTGATGACAGAGATTAAACTTATCGTCGGGCTGGCCAATCCCGGCGCCGAGTATGCCCAGACCCGTCATAATGCCGGTGCCTGGTATGTGCAGGAGCTGGCCAGAGGTTGCGGTGCCCAGCTCAGTGCCGACAGCAAGTATTTTGGCCTGACTGCCAGAGTTACGCTCAAGGGCCGCGATGTGCGCCTGCTGATCCCTTCCACTTATATGAACCTGAGTGGTAAGTCGGTGGCGGCATTGGCGAACTTCTTCCGTATTCAACCGGAGGAGATTTTGGTGGCCCACGATGAGCTGGACATGCCGCCGGGTGTGGCCAAGTTCAAGCTTGGCGGTGGTCATGGCGGCCATAACGGCCTCAAGGACATTATTGCCAAGCTGGGCAATAACAAGAATTTTTATCGTCTGCGGATTGGCATAGGTCATCCCGGAGACAAGAATAAAGTCAGTGGCTATGTGCTTGGCAAGGCGCCGAGTACTGAGCAGTCGCTGATCGATGCCGCGGTAGATGAAGCGGTGCGCGCCACAGATATCCTCTTTGCCGAGGATATGACCAAGGCGATGCACAGGCTGCACTCCTTTAAAGCGGTCTAAGATTATCCAGGCGTCAGACGCCTGTTTCATTATCCTGTCCGGGGCCGAGTGCGCCGGGCTCAAATTAGAGAGAAAGGTAAACATCATGGGTTTTAAATGCGGCATCGTTGGTCTGCCAAACGTCGGTAAGTCAACTCTGTTCAATGCGTTAACCAAGGCTGGCATCGAAGCGGCAAACTTTCCCTTCTGTACCATAGAACCCAACACTGGTGTGGTGCCAGTGCCGGATGCTCGTCTGGACGCCCTGGCTGAAATCGTTAAGCCTGAGCGGGTTCTGCCGACCACTATGGAGTTTGTGGACATTGCCGGTCTGGTTGCCGGGGCATCCAAGGGCGAAGGTCTGGGTAACAAGTTCCTGGCCAACATCCGTGAAACCGATGCTATCGGCCATGTAGTGCGTTGCTTCGAGAATGACAATATTGTTCACGTGGCCAACAAGGTTGACCCAGCCGGTGATATTGAAGTGATCAATACCGAACTGGCACTGGCGGATCTCGACAGTGTTGAGCGCGCCATACTGCGTCAGCAAAAACGTGCCAAGGGTGGCGATAAAGACGCCAAATTTGAAGTCGAAGTGTTGGAAAAACTCAAGCCGGTACTGGACGAAGGCCATATGCTGCGCACTCTGGATTTGAGCCCGGAAGAACTGGAAGCCGTGGCTTACCTGAACCTGCTGACGCTCAAGCCAACCATGTATATTGCCAACGTTTCTGAAGATGGCTTCATTAATAATCCGCATCTGGATACAGTGCGCGCCATTGCCGAAAAAGAAAATGCCGTTGTGGTGCCTGTGTGCGCCGCAATCGAGTCAGATCTGGCGGAAATGGATGAGGAAGAGCGCAGTGAGTTCCTCGAAGAACTGGGCCTGGAAGAGCCAGGGCTTGATCGGGTGATCCGCGCCGGTTACGAATTGCTGACACTGCAAACCTACTTTACTGCCGGGGTGAAAGAAGTTCGTGCCTGGACTGTGAGCGTAGGTTCTACCGCACCGCAGGCGGCCGGTAAAATTCACACCGACTTTGAGCGTGGCTTTATTCGGGCTCAGGTTATGGCCTATGATGACTTTATTCAGTACAAGGGCGAAGCCGGTTGTAAGGAAGCAGGTAAGTTGCGGGTGGAAGGGAAAACCTATATCGTCAAAGACGGCGATGTGATGCACTTCCTGTTTAACGTATAAAGTGACTCTAAATGGGCGATAGAACACGGATTTGCATATCTGTTGCCCAGTTTGATGGGTTTATAGGCAAACGGCGGGGGCGGCGGGATTTAGCCTAAAAAAGCTGTTGACCTGAATAACCTGAATAAGCATAATACGCCCCGTTCCTCGGCACGGGGAACAGCAAAGTTATCGTGGCTATGTAGCTCAGCTGGTTAGAGCACAGCACTCATAATGCTGGGGTCGCAGGTTCAAGTCCCGCCATAGCTACCATCCTTCTTGGGATGTCAAAACAAGAGACACTGCGGGAGTGGTGAAATTGGTAGACACGCCAGATTTAGGTTCTGGTGCCGCAAGGTGTGAGAGTTCAAGTCTCTCCTCCCGTACCATATCTGTCTCTTATTGAAATAGCTTTGATTATTGGTGGGGTATCGCCAAGCGGTAAGGCACCGGGTTTTGATCCCGGCATTCCCAGGTTCGAATCCTGGTACCCCAGCCATCTTTACCAAGTTTATATATTGGGGTATCGCCAAGCGGTAAGGCACCGGGTTTTGATCCCGGCATTCCCAGGTTCGAATCCTGGTACCCCAGCCATAAACGCTAAAGAGAAAAAATACAGTGGCTATGTAGCTCAGCTGGTTAGAGCACAGCACTCATAATGCTGGGGTCGCAGGTTCAAGTCCCGCCATAGCTACCATGTTTCTTTAGCAGCAAACTTGGTCTTCACGAGTCTTAAGATTCGTATCGGTTAATACCGACCCTGATGGGGTATCGCCAAGCGGTAAGGCACCGGGTTTTGATCCCGGCATTCCCAGGTTCGAATCCTGGTACCCCAGCCATATTCAACGAAAGAGCCCGTCATAGACGGGCTTTTTTGTATCTGTTTTTCATCGTTTGAACTTTTCAGCTATTGGCATATCGGCGGGATAGAGTCCCAATGCCGTGAAAGGCCATGCCCTCAGCCACGTTATTTGCGCCAATGGCCCTCGGCGGCTCCGAAGGGGGAATTGGTGCATTCTGTGGGAATGGAGTAGCTTGAAACATTTGAAGTGTCCGCAGACATACACCTCATTTCCAGGCACAGGTGAAACTGTGACCGTCGAAAACAGGGCCGAATTTTGTTCCCGACAAATTCGGCATTTCCTACGTCCTTGTAGGTCAGATGTTTTCGTCGAGGCTACATGGACGTATTCACAACAACATCCCTGTTTAACGGCCAGCTCGTCATCCATGACTCGCGCTCGAAAGCATGTTGCTGCGCAACTCTCGCCGTGTCATAGGATCGCCAGTACGAAAGACGCACCGCAGGTGATTGGCAGTAAAAAATGGATAAAAAATGGACACCCAGCATTAATGGCGCGCTAGTTAGTCTCCGACTATGCTTTGTTTAAGCATTTAACAAGGAGGTTATTATGCCGCGCCCTCGCCGAACTCAAATCAGC